>JAETQD010000010.1 GCA_021770825.1 Clostridium sp.
GAGCAGCGGCCACCGCCAGCAGAAAATTGACATCTACTATACCTTTATCGGGGAAGTTGGTGCAACACAGCTTGTGGCGCAACTCGAACTGAAAGGAAAAGCAGCGTAACATACCCTCGTACATTACGCTGCTTATCACAAAACTAAAAAAGTTTCCTTAACCGGCTCCCGCTTTTGCGCCGGCCCTTTCCCTTTTTGTATCTTATACAGGATATACTTTATTTTCTTTGTCCGCTTTTCTCGGATCCACCTTGGTCTGCTGTGCCTCACGATACTCAAAGAAGTCCTTTGCAACAGCCGGGAACAGAGCGTAGGATAATACATCCTCATCCTGCTGCTTCCACTGTGCACACTCCTTCTCAAATTTCGGAAGCTGCGGCTCGATTAAGTCTGCCGGACGGCAGGTGATCGGGGTGGCATTGCCGATAATCTTCTTCTGAACTTCCGGATTAAACGGCTTAACAGTCTGGCCGAACTCGCCCATCATGATCTTCTTGGACTCCTTCGGAACCATCTTATAGCGCTCACCGGCCAGTACGTTCATAACAGCCTGTGTACCTACGATCTGGGAAGACGGAGTTACAAGCGGCGGCTCACCGAAGTCTTTTCTTACTCTCGGGATTTCCTCAAGAACGGCACGGTACTTGTCTTCCTGTCCTGCTTCCTTAAGCTGGCTTACCAGGTTGGAAAGCATTCCGCCCGGTACCTGATACTGAAGAGTCTTGATATTAACGCCCAGTACCTTCGGGTTAAGAAGTCCGCTCTTAAGAGCCTCTTCACGAATCGGTGTGAAGTAGTCAGCGATCTCTGCAAGCAGGTTCTGGTCATATCCGGTGTCATAAGGAGTTCCGCGGAAAGTCTCAACCATAACCTCTGTTGCCGGCTGGGAAGTACCCAGAGCCAGCGGAGACATTGCACAGTCAATGATGTCGCAGCCTGCTTCGATGGCCTTTAAGTATGTCATGGAAGCAACACCGGATGTATAGTGGGTATGCAGATCAATCGGAAGCTTTGTGCCTTCCTTTAACGCCTGAACTAATTCTGCTGCATTGTACGGTGTCAAAAGACCTGCCATGTCCTTAATGCAGAGGGAATCTGCACCCATTTCCTCGATCTGGCGGGCAATGTTCTTCCAGTAATCAAGGGTATAGGCATCACCAAGAGTATAGCTCAATGCAATCTGTGCATGGCCTTTTTCCTTGTTGGTGGCCTTAACGGCTGTCTCAAGGTTTCTGATGTCGTTTAAGCAGTCGAAAATACGGATGATATCAATACCGTTTGCGATGGACTTCTGTACGAAGTACTCCACCACATCGTCTGCATAGTGGTTGTATCCCAGGATGTTCTGGCCGCGGAACAGCATCTGTAACTTGGTGTTCTTGAATCCGGCTCTTAACTTTCTAAGTCTCTCCCACGGATCTTCCTTTAAGAAACGAAGGGAGGCATCAAAGGTGGCGCCGCCCCAGCACTCAACTGCATAGTAGCCAACCTTATCCATTTTATCTACGATCGGGAGCATCTGCTCTGTGGACATTCTGGTTGCAAGCAAGGACTGATGGGCGTCACGGAGAACGGTCTCAACAATCTTTACCGGCTTTTTCTGAATTTCTGCCATTGTATTTACCTCCTAGAAATTATCAATTACAACTTACTGGATTCCAAAGATGGCCATGAAGGTACCTGCTGCTACGGCAGTACCGATAACACCGGCCACGTTGGGGCCCATGGCATGCATCAGAAGGAAGTTGGTGGGATCTGCCTCAGAACCAACCTTCTGGGATACACGGGCAGCCATCGGAACGGCGGAAACTCCGGCAGAACCGATTAACGGGTTTACCTTGCCTCCGGTTACCTTGCACATGATCTTACCAAAGATAACGCCGGCTGCGGTACCGAATGCGAACGCAATCAGACCCAGAATAACGATCTTGATGGTGGTCCACTTTAAGAATGCCTCAGCACTTGTGGTGGCACCAACGGAAAGACCAAGTACGATAACTACGATATACATAAGTGCGTTGGATGCAGTCTCCTGGAGCTGTTTTACAACGCCGGACTCACGGAATAAGTTACCTACCATCAGCATACCAACAAGCGGAGCGGTTGTGGGAAGAATCAGGCAGACAACAACAGTAACGATGATCGGGAATAAGATCTTCTCCAGCTTGGAAACCGGACGAAGCTGTTCCATTTTGATCTTTCTCTCTTCTTCCGTTGTCAGAAGCTTCATGATCGGCGGCTGAATGATCGGAACGAGAGCCATGTAGGAATAAGCAGCTACGGCGATGGGTCCCATGAACTCTGTCTGTCCCAGCTTACCTGCAAGGAAGATGGAAGTCGGGCCGTCGGCACCGCCGATGATGGAGATTGCAGCGGCAGCCTTGTCGTTGAATCCCATGAAAATAGCCATAAAGTATGCCGCATAAATACCGAACTGTGCGGCTGCTCCCAGAAGGAAGCTCTTGGGGTTTGCAATCAGCGGACCGAAATCTGTCATGGCACCTACGCCCATGAAGATTAAGGACGGCAGGATACTCCACTCATCCAGCAGGTAGAAGTAATGAAGCAGTCCGCCTACGCCGTTTGATGAATCTTCGATGGTCAGCATAATATCCGGATAGATATTAACAAGCAGCATACCGAAGGAAATCGGAACAAGAAGCAACGGCTCAAAGCCTTTTCTGATGGCAAGGTATAAGAATACGAATGCCACAAGAATCATGATCATGTTGCCAAATGTCAGATTTAAGAATGCTGTCTGCTGAACAAGATTCAAAAGTGTATTTTGAATATAATCCATGTTAATCCCTCCATGTGGAATCTGCAGTCAGCAGACGATTAGTTTAATGTTGCAAGAGTTGCGCCCGGCTCTACGGAATCGCCAACGGATACGTTGATTGTTGCAACAGTACCATCCTGGGGAGCTACGATTTCATTTTCCATCTTCATGGCTTCCAGAATCAGAAGAACCTGGCCTCTCTTAACGGCCTGGCCTGCGGATACTTTAACGCCGAGGATCTTTCCGGGCATCGGAGCGGTAACTGCTACGCTTCCTGCTGCGCCTGCCGGAGCTGCTGCAGGTGCCGGGGCCGGGGCCGGAGCGGGTGCCGGAGCTGCCTTCGGAGCCGGAGCTGCTGCCTTCGGAGCAGATGCCTTACCTGTGAAACCTTCCTCTACGGTTACTTCGTAAACGTTTCCATTAACTGTGATTGTATAATTTTTCATTTTTATTTCCTCCTGAAATTATGGGTTATTTCCAGTTCCTGTTCGGAACGCGTTTAATGGAACGGACCACAAGCCCCTCGGCTGTTTCCTTTCCTTCAGATGCTGCAATTGCTGCTGCAATGACAGAAATCAGCTCGGTATCATCGGATACCTCCTCTTCCTGAACCGGAGCCGGGGCGGGTGCCTGTACGGGGGCCGGTGCAGGGGCCGGAGCCGGAGCTGCCGCTTTTTTCTTCATGCCCTCTTCAAACTTGCTGATGTATTTGAACATGCTGATAATCCAGCTAATGAAGATCAGTACCAGGAATACAACTCCCATACCCATGAGGGTATTCATGCCTGCCTTGGCAAGCTTCTCACCGGTGGTATATTCCGGAGAGATGGTAATGGAGCTGATAACAGAAAGATCTTCGTCCACGATCAGGGAAAATTCTGCATTTCTCTTTTCAAACTGAGCCTGGATTCTGGCTGCATAACCGTCATCCACGATCTCAACGTCTGCAGTTTCGTCTGAAACCAGGGCGCCCAGATCATCCATCACGGACTCCCAGGACTTCAGTGCACTCTGCATGACTGTATCTTTGTTCTTTGCGCTGGTAACAAGTGCCTGCTGCAGCTCTTCCTCTGTCATGGAACTGAACAGATCCAGATACTGCTTTGTGCCCTGCTGGAGAGTCATCTTAATAGACGGATCAATCTCCTCTTCTGTTTCTGCCGCCTGTGAGCAGCCGGCCAGAGCAAACAGACATACTGCCATGCAAAGAGCAAGCCAGATTCTTTTAATATTCTGTTTCATATATCTGCCACCTCGTCTTAGACCGTTCCGTGTTTCTTGGACGGACGATCCTCTCTCTTTGTAAACAGCATTTCAAATGCTGCGATCACGCGCTTTCTTGTATCAGCCGCATCGATGATGTCATCCACATAGCCTCTCTTTGCTGCTGCCAGTGCGCTTGCCTGCATTGCACTGTATTCTGCTGCTTTCTCGCTGATCAGTGCGCCTGCATTGTCAGATTCTGCAATCTCCTTTGCGTACATGATCTTTACAGCCGGAACGGCGTCCATCATACCGATGGAAGCGTTCTTCCATGCATATACGATATCAGCGCCGATGGATTTGCTGTTCATGGTAAGGCCTGCTGTGCCGAAAGCCTGGCCTGCAATCACGGTTACCTTCGGAACATCTGCGTTTGCAAATGCGTGGGTCAGGCGTGCTGCTGCCTTGGCAATCTTCTTTTCGGTGCACTTGCATCCCTTATAACCGTTTACGTTCACAAGGGTAAGAACCGGAATATTGAACGCATCGCAGAAGTTCACAAATTCTGCTGCCTTCTCGCATCCCTGTGCGGTCAGGCTGCTGTCGTACTCTGCTGTCTTCTCGCCGTCCTCATAGGATTCCTTGCGGTTTGCCACACAGCCGACGGTGGTTCCGTTTAAACGGATGAAGGCTGTTACCATATTGGGTGCATAGCTCTTCTTCATCTCCATATAGAAGCTGTCGTCGGAAATCATGGCAAGGGCCAGTGCGGTGTCGCCTGCACAGTTTTCAAGGCCTTCACAGATTCTGTTTAAGTCGTCCTCACACTCATCATAGGACATATCGTCCTCGTTATTTGCCGGGAGAACAGAAACCAGTGTATGGATTGTGGAAAGGATTCCCTCCTCCGTACCTGTCATACATACATTGCCGGCTTCCTCACTCTGGAATTTAGCGCTGGAAGTGTCGGCGTCATTGCCCTCCAGGGCGTTGGGAGAATTTACGAATAATTTTGCCTTCTCCTCCATGAATGTGAAATCTGCCATTGCAGATGCCACTGCCATACCGCCGCCGCAGTTGCCGAATACAGCCTGAATCTGCGGAACCACGCCGGATGCCAGGGTCTGGCAGGTGTAGAGTTTTCCGAAGCCATCGAGAGCATCCATGCCCTCCTGTAAACGTAAGCCTGCACAGTCAATGAGGCCCACCACAGGAGCACCCATCTTCATGGCCATGCCATAGAGGTTCTCAATCTTCTTTGCATGCATCTCGCCTACGGAGCCGCCCATTACGGAAGCGTCCTGGCTGTACACGTATACAAGCGCGCCTTCGATTGTGCCGTAACCAGTTACGACGCCGTCAGAAGGAGTTTCCTGCGCCTGCATATTGAAGTCAGTACTTCTGGCAGTGATGTACGCTCCGACTTCAACAAAGCTGTTGTCATCAAGCAGTGTGTTAATCCGCTTCATAGCTGACGTTTGTGTTGAATTAGTCATTTTGCTGTCCTCCATTATAAATATAATTGACGAAAATCAAATTTCTGCCTAGTGTAATAATATACTGGTTTCCGTCAAATTTCAAGGTGTTTTTTCCCGGCCCTGGAAGAAATGTACATGATTTAAACATCGGGCGGCTGCAGGTTTCTTTTCTTTTGCAGCCGCCCGTATTTTTTTTACTTTTTTAAGCATGTATTATTGATATCTTTTGTTCAGGGTAAATCCCCTTCCGCGGACCTCTCCCACCTGGTTTACAATCATAAAGGACTGGCTGTCAATCTCCATGACAAGCTCATTTAATTTGGAAAGCTCCCGGCCCGAAACCACCAGAAGAACCGCCATAGATTCCTTTCTGGTATGTCCTCCTTCAATATGAAAGAGCGTGGTTCCCCGGTCCATCTTTTCCTGGATGATCCGGCTGATTTCCTCATATTTCTCACTGATGATCTTCACCTGTACCTGTTTGGCTCCCATCACCAGTACCTTATCCAGAATCACCGTATAAATCATGACCATGACCAGTGCATAAAGGATTCTCTCTTTATCGCCGAAAGCCATCTGGGACACCAAAATTATAAAATCAGCCGCATACATGGTCACCGATACGGGAATTCCGAAACGCTTGTGAAGCACCAGGGGCGGAATGTCCATGCCACCGGTGGAGGCCCCTGCTTTTATCACCACACCCAGGGAAACGCCGATCATAAGACCTGCAAAAACAGCACTCAGCATGGGATCCGTTGTCATTACCATGTCTCCCACCAGATAAGTGGCCCGGTCCAGAATGAACGGGTAATAAAAGGTGGCAATTAATGTGGAAAGACCGAATTCCTTTCCAAGCTCCAGCCATCCCAGTATAAACATAACGACATTGAACACGGCCACGGTCGCCGATAGGGGAATCCCCCAAAGCCGTTCCGCCACCAAGGCCATACCTGTGGTGCCTGCTGCAATCATGTCCATGGGAAGAATAAATACGGCCACGCCGAAGGCATAGACGGTCAGTCCTGCCAGGATGATGCAGATCTGGATGATTTTTTTCTGAATTTGATTCTGTTTCATGATTTCTCTCCCCTGTCTGTTTTCTGTTATCTCTTTAGCATAAAAAAGTGCATGAAAAAAGAGGACACCTAAGCGTCCTCTCATATCCTTCCATTATTTCCCAAACACCGCTTCGTAATCCTTGCGGAACTTCTCAATTCCCTGATCCGTCAGCGGGTGGTGGGTCATCTGCTCAATTACCTTGTACGGTACGGTTGCGATATCAGCTCCGGCCAGAGCGCAGTCCGTTACGTGGATGGTGTTGCGAACGCTGGCGGCGATGATCTCGGTGGTGATGTTGTGGATGTTGAAGATCTGAGCCACCGTATCGATCAGATCAATTCCCGGCTGGGAAATATCATCCAGACGGCCTAAGAACGGAGACACATAAGCGGCTCCGGCCCTTGCTGCCAGAAGTGCCTGGTTGGCGGTAAAGATCAGGGTCACATTGACCTTGATTCCCTCGGATGCCAGAACCTTTGTGGCCTTTAAGCCCTCAACGGTCATGGGAATCTTTACTACCATATTGGGGTGAAGCTTTGCGATCTCACGTCCCTCGGCAATCATTCCCTCGGCGTCTGTGGTTGTGGCCTTTACCTCACCGCTGATGGGCCCGTCCACGATGGATGCGATCTCTTTTAAGGTTTCCACATAGTCCTTTCCCTCTTTGGCAATCAGGGACGGGTTTGTGGTAACGCCGCAGATCACTCCCATGTCATTGGCTTTCCGGATTTCTTCAACATTTGCAGTATCAATAAAAAATTTCATTGGTATCCCCTCCTTGTTTCTCTCACTACACTCCCTATATTGTAAAGGCTTGCCGCTTCAATGTCAACCAAAAATCGTCCGGACTCAGCCCACATACCGGAGACTTTCAAAGCAGTCATACTCACTGACTCCGTCTATGGTATAGGTGAACTGGGATTCTCCCCGCTCCACATGGATTCTTACAGCACGGCCATCGGCATCCTCTGCCTCCAGCCAGGTTTCCCCATCGGTTCTCACCGGCCACAGCTCCATTCCTGCCTCCAGTACGGTCTCCTCTTCTCCTATGGTCACAGGAATTTCCCTGGCGGTTTTCATCTTATATAAGTCCCGTCCTCCTTCATAGAAAATGGTGTAAACGGTTTCATCGGCTTCCGGCATTCCATTTTCCCCCACATGGTACGTTCTGTATGCCATGTAGGTTCCCAGAATATCCAGACGGCTGCTTAAGGAAAACTCCGAGGCGTCCGCCAGGAAATGGCCGTAAATGGATTCATAGGAGGTTCCCACATGCTTTAACTCCCCGCCGTCTTCCATGGAAAGGTCAAAAACTTCCAGATTTCTCAAGTCATTCTCCACGGCAAATTCCACATACAGATAATGTCTGCCGGAGGGCGAATCCATCAGATAGGCGTCTGCAAAGGTTCCTCCGCAGGTAAATTCTTCCTTTTCTTTTTCGGACCGGGACACGGAAAGTTTACTGGTAAAGGATTCCTCATCGGACTCCACGGAAAAGGACAGGGACTCCTCCTGGCCGTCTCCGTTCATATCCAGATACACCGTTTCCCGCTGGGCGATTCTTTTCGCGGTCCGGGGACCTGCGGCCAGATATTTCTCTGAAAACAGCTCTTCGTTTCCTTCATAGGGAATGGTTATGGTCTGGCTTCCTGCAGCCCAGGGCCCCAGCACATAGGGATTAAAGGTAAAGATAAGGCCCTCCTGCCCTAAAGCCCACTCAAGGGGAAGAACGCCGTCTCCGCTGGGCTCTGTGGGAATCCGGAACATTTCCTCAAGAGTCGTCTCATAATCCTCAAACAGCTCTCCCTGGGTATAGGATTCCTTCAGGTCATTTTTTACATATTCATAGACCGCTTCCATGTCCGTCACCACATCGGAAAGCTCCAGGGCCGCTCCCGTCTGGGAATCAAAGGTCTTGCCGCTTCTGTAATATCCCCCATGGGCGCCGCCCATGTAGCTGCTTTCATCGTTCCAGAAGCTGACAACCCCGTCGTCAGCCCGTTCCATATCAATCTCCCTGAAAATGAAATATTCCGCGGCGGATCCTGCGGCTGAGGCCTCTTTGGCCCATTCCAGATTTTCCGTGTAGATGGTCTGGATTTCCAGCCAGTTTGTTTCATTAAATTGGTTCAGCGCCTCTTTTAAAGCCTCATAGCCGGCATCCAGAACCTGGACCATGCTGCCCTCTGCCCTGAGAATGGGTTTGGTCTGTTCCCATTCTCCCAGATATTCTTTGGTCAGCTTAAGGTTTAAGGGACTCTTTTCTGTTTCTTCTCCAGAGCTAACAGACGGTTCCTCCTGTTCGGCCGCTGTTTCTGTTTCCCCTGTTTCCGGCGGCACATAGGGTTCCACCTTCAGGGGAATTCGTGTGCTTTCCTGGGTGGGACTTCCTTCTGCCCCCGCATCCCGTGACTGGCATCCGGAGAAAACCAGAGCGGTTCCCAACAAAATACATATGATTTTTTTCATAGACTCCTCCCTTTTTCTGACAAATGGTACTGATTTCATTATACAAAAGGGTATGGCGTCTTTCCAGAAAGATTCCATTACGATTTTATGAAGTTTCTTTATTTAAATAATCCTTTGATGGTGTCCACAATACGAACCAGAATACTCCAGATCCGCTCCAGGAAATTTCCCTGGGCGTGGAAATCTTCGTCCACGGGAACTTCCGCTTCGTCCTCGGCTTCCTCTGTTCCTTCGGTCCTTAAAATGATCTGGATGCTCTGGGGCTCCGGATTCTCATCGGAGGTAAAGGACACCTTTTTTGCATTGACATCGGCGTTTAGGATGGTCATGTCCTCTCCCGTATATTCGTCCCACTTTTCATCCACCAAATCTTCCACCGTGCCCTTGGCGTCCCGGATTACTCCGGTTTTGGAAAGTCCGTCGATAGCATTGGACAGGGCATTGCTCAATCCGTCGATGGTCATTTTCGCGCCCTTATTTAACGGGTCTCCGGCTGCCTTCAGATTACTTTCCACATCGGACATCAGCACATACATGGTATTGGTTCCGCGGACGGCGCTGTCAATTAAAAGTCCTGCATCGTCCAGGGAGTCTTCCGCGGTTTCATGGTAGGTGTTCATGATTTCCGTCAGACGGTCCACATCCTTTAAAAGGTCCTGCCCTGTATAGGAGGTGCGCTTTAAGGTATCCGAAAGCTCCGCCGTGTCGTCCAGAACATTTTCCAGGGAGTCTCCGTCCTTATGGACACGGTAAATGATATTTTCCAGAGTGGAAATGGACTGGGTTACGGAGGTAATCATGGTATCCAGCTTAGACGGCTTCTCTAAGGTTCCCACCAGCACCTCCAGGATTTTAATGAGCTGGGACAGGCCTGCCTGCGCTGTGCCTGCATGGTCAGACATGGCATCGTCCAGAGCCTTTTCCACCGCATTGGAGTAGCTTGCAATGATCTGGCCTGCCGCCGGCTTTGCCTCATCGGGCAGCTCGTCAATGAGGCCGCCGATGAGCTCCATGAGCTTTGCCTTCTGTGCATCGGTGATTCCCAGCACATCATCATGGTCCTTGATGGCCTGCTCTAAGGCCTTAAGCTTTCCTAAAATCTTCTTGAGTTCTAAAAGCTTCTCATTGACTGCTTCCTTCTGGGCCTTAAGCTCCTCCAAATCCCGTCTCAGATCGGCCAGCTTGCTTTCATAGGAGCCGATGTCATGGCGGGTATCGTTTAAAAGATCGGCCACATCGTCCAGATCGGAGCTCACATGCTTTAACCCATAGCCCAGGTTTTCCAGGTGGGTATCCAGATCCTGCACCGAATCGTTTAACTGGTTTAATTCCTTATTCATGTCGGAAAGGGCATTCTGGGCATCCTTTACATAGGAGGTAAAGGGCACGCCGCGGTCGGAAAGCTCCTTCAAAACTGCCAGTGCATTGTCGGCGTCCACATAGATTCCGTCTTTGGCGCTGGAAATAATTTTTCTGGATTCATCCAGTTGCTTTAATCCGTCCACCGTTCCGCCCAGGCCATCCTGAAGGCCCTCTAAACTGTCTAAAATCACATCCAGGCTGTCGCCGATGGCATCGGCAGAATCCTTTACGGTGTCTCTGGCATCCCGCAGGTCCTCCAGACGGTCAAGCTGGCTTAAGGTCACCGGAACCATCATGAAGGCCAGGCCGGAAAATTCAAAATCATCGCTTCCGATGCGGATTTCGTAATGCTGCTCTTCTCCCGGCAGGGTCATGAAAAGTACGGCCTTCATATTTCCCACTGACTGGAGCTGGGCCCCCGGCGCCTCCACGCTTAAATTTTTATCCATATCCACAATGGAGGTGATTTCCAGGGTCATGTTGTTCCTGTAATAGTCGCTTGTATTTTGGTTGGGAACGGCATCGATGAAAATTTCCACCAGCCCTTTTTCATGGGCCAGCTCTTCCATCTTCTTTTCCACCCCGTTTAGCTTATAGCGGACTGTAATGTCCCATGGCAGGTTCTTTCCCACTTCCTCGGGATTCATTTTTCCCTCAAAATAAAATCTGCCGTTTACAGGGGCTTCGTCCAGGGTAAAGGTCACCTTTTCGTTTTTCACCGTGGGTACCGCATAATCCGTCATGTTATAAATTTCGCTGTATGTACCGTAATCCACAATGGTCCCGGCGCCGTTTAAATCATAGCTTTTGACCACACTGCTTTCCTTGATGGTCCCGTAAGGGTCCATGGTTACATAGAGCGCCTCATCGCAGACGGGGCCTGCTGCCTTACCAAAGGACTGGATTCCCGTCATAATTGTCATGGAAGCGGCCAGACAGATGCTGACTGTCCGCTTTATCTTCTTTCTAATCTCCATCATGAGCCACCTCTTCCTGTGAAACTGGTTTCTTACTGTTTTTCTGGGAAAGTCTTTCCCTGATCTTTCCGGCCTTCTGCTTTCGCTTCTCTGCCCGGATTCTTGCCTTCTCCTGCTGCTTTCTTATGGGCTTGTCAAAGGCGGCCAAAAGAGCCGGAAGCAGTGACAGAACCAAAAGCATGGACAGCAGGGCACCGCGCCCCACCAGACGGCCCACCTGGGAGATGGCCTGGATGGAGGAGGTAAAGTAAAGCAGATATCCCACCACCGTAAGGATTCCTCCCGATGTGAGGACGGATAAGGCGCTCTTTGATATGGCTGCGGCTGCGGCCTGGCGGCTTTCCATCGTCTCTCTCATTTCCATGTAGTTGTTGGACATGAGGATGGAATAGTCAATGGTGGCACCAAGCTGTAAGCAGCTTACAATGATATATCCGATGTAAACCACGCTCTCACCCAGAATATAGGGAAGCGTCATGTTTAAGTAAATGGCCACCTCGATGGGGATGATCACCAGAATCGGCACCAGCACCGAATTGAAGGTAATCATAACCACGAGGGCAACGCCTAACAGGGAAATGATGGACACCCGGTTGTAGTCATCGGTCAGGATATCGCGGATGTCAATGGTGGTGGGCGTCATGCCGATCACATAGGAGTCTTCCGGGTAGTAATCCTTTACAATCTGCGTCAGAGTGTCGCTGCACTGGAAAGAGTACTCACTTTCCTCCCTGGTTTTCATGGAAATCAGGATTCTGGCATATTTATCAGTCCGAAGCTGTTCCACGATGTTTTTTGGCAGGAAGCTCTCCGGAACTCCCTGGGGCATGGTGCCGGACATGGACAGGGCGTACTCGATGAAGTCCTCATCCTCCAGGGCCTCGGTCAGTTCTCTCTCCTTCACCACGCTTCCGTTGGGAACCATGGCAATGACCACATTGGCCTTTCCGAACACACTTTCAATCTCCCTGGCATCCTCATATACTCTGGTGCCTGGGCCGGAACCCAGGGCATCGTCTCCATAATAGAAATAGTTCATGGCCTGGCCGAAGTAGCAGGGAACGGCACAGAACACAGCCACTATGAGTACGGGAATGCGGATTTTGTACATGACACGGCCCAGCCCGTCAAAGGACGGAATAAAGGGCCTGTGGGCTGTTCTTTCAATTTTCTTATCAAACTGCAAAATCAATGTGGGCATTAAAAACAGCACCGTCGCCAGGCTGCATAAGATTCCTTTGGTCAGGACGAAGCCCACGTCTTTTCCGATTGTAAACTTCATCAGGGCGATGACCAAAAAGCCTACGATGGTGGTGGCGCCGCTGGCTAAAATGGAGCTGCATGCCTCCACAATGGCTTTTTCCATGGCCTCCTCGGAATCTAATCCCTGCTTTTTGATGGCCGTATAGGTGTGCAGCAGGAAAATGGAATAGTCCATGGAAACGGCAAGCTGTAAGATAGCTGCCGTGGAAAAGGTAAAGAAGGAAATCCTTCCAAACATCAGGTTAGAACCCATGTTTAAGACAATGGCCACGGCCATGACTAAAATAAATAAAAACGGTTCAAACCACGAGGTGGTTGTGAGGGTTAAAATCAGCCAGATAATGACGATGGCCATTGCAATCGCCATTGCAATCTCCTTGGAGATGGATTCCTGGCGTTCCTTACTGGAAACAGCGCTTCCTGCAAAGCAGCCCCGGTCCTTCCCCACGATGTCATAAATCTGGCGGATGGCTTCGTGGGTCCTCTCATCGGCATCGCCGTCCTCAAAGATGATCTGGTATACGGCGTTGCCGTCCTTATAAAACTTATCGGTCAGCGCATTTTCCGTGAAGGAATCCAAGGCGTATACATTGGTGGCCATGTCCGGACCCACAATCAGCTCCACGCCGTCCACATCGGCGATTTTCTGGCGGATAGAACGGGCTTCCTGAAGCGTCACGTCCTTAACCATGATTCTGGCCATGCCGGGATAGCCAAACTCCTCTTCCATCACATCCAGAGCCTGCTTGGTGGGAGCAAAGTCCGGAAGGTATTTACTTAAATCATAATTGACGCCCACGAAAGGATAACAGATTGCACAGACAATGGTGGCGGCGATGAAAAACCGCTCAATGTGCTTCCCCTTATGTACAATAAAATGTGCCAGCTTTTCCAACATGATTATCATTCCTCGTCATTTTTTGTTTATTAAAATTTGTTTGTTTAATGGACATAGTGTTGATTTTCGTACTGGAATGTATTATAATATACACCAATACAGGATGCAATCATTAATTTATTGGTATTTCGTTCAATAATGGACATTTTTTTGATTAAGTGTTTATTAGTTTATAATTTTTTTATGGAAGGTGAATATCTTGAAAAACCCAAAGGAAGACCGGCGGATCCGCCGGACGCAGAAGCTGTTAAAAGAAAGCCTGGTAGAATTGATGTCACAGAAGGCTTTTAAGGACATCACCATTAAGGATATCACGGAGCTGGCCGATTTAAACCGCGGGACCTTTTATCTTCATTACTCGGATACCTATGGACTGCTCATGAGTATGGAGAATGACGTGCTGGATGATTTCCAGGAAATGATCGACAATTATCTTATGACACAGCCGGGAAACAGCGCCATGCCGATTCTGGTTCCGGTGGTCCATTATATTGTAGAAAATGAGGAGATCTGCAAGAACCTGTTTGAAAATGACGCGTCCCACGATTTTAATAATAAATTTAAAACCCTGGTCCATAAAAACGGAAGCGCCCTTTTGGGACGCCTGTTTCCCATGAGCACCACGGTGAATTCCGACTATTTTCTGGAGTTTGTCACCAGCGGGCTCATCGGGGTGGTGAAGAAATGGCTGGATGATGGAATGCCCCAGACCGAGGAGGAAATTGCCAGAATCGGAAACGAGGCGGTTCTCTCCATGGCCAGAGCTTTTTTCAATGCCCCGGCTTAAGCCCTTTCTTTCATGCATGCGGCAAATGCGGCGTCAAATTTTGGCGCTGCTTTTTTTAATGTGAGGATTTTTCCTTCTTTATT
The DNA here is from genome assembly GCA_021770825.1 of Clostridium sp. Classification (GTDB taxonomy): domain Bacteria; phylum Bacillota; class Clostridia; order Lachnospirales; family Lachnospiraceae; genus CANRXD01. Next base: position 14,362 of record JAETQD010000010.1, read on the forward strand.
TAAAAAGCAGTGGCTTGTCTCACCGCTGGCGTTTAAGATTCCGGTTTCCCTGTTGCGGACTTCATAGGTGAGTATGAGGCGGATTCCGTTGTAGGATTTGACGGAAACGGTGACCTCCATGGGATCGCCAAAATATGTCATATGAAGATATTTGCAGGAGGCGGACAGAACCGGGCTTATGATGCCGGACGCTTCCATTTCTTTGTACGGAACGCCGATCTGGTCCATGAAATCAATGCGGGCGGACTCAAACCAGCGGATGTAATTGGAATGATGGACAATTCCCATCTGGTCTGTTTCGTAATACTGGGCCTTTAACTGGTATGGCTGCATGGTCTTATCTTTCCTTTCCGGTCCCGGTCCGGGACCATTTTTGTTTTTCCTGTGCCTTAATAATATAACATATTCCGGCCGGATACGGAAGGAGAAAACCCGGCGGGCTTCATTTTCTAATCTTTTTAAATTGGGGGTTGCAATTTGCAGGGACATAGACTATGATTAACATATGAACATTCATTCATATGTTAATTTCATAATTTGATTTTCTTATTGTTGAACCCCATACGGTTATCAGGAGGAATAGAAATGGACGAACTCAAACAGGAGCATCTTCATGAACATGAGCACGATGAGCACTGCGGCTGCGGGCATGAACATCATCATGAGCACGATGAACACTGCGGCTACGGACATGAACATCATCACGAACATGGCGAACACTGCGGCTGCGGACATGAACATCATCACGAACATGGCGAACACTGCGGCTGCGGACACGAACATCACCACGAGCATGGCGGACACAATCATGAGCATCATGAGCACGGCCCTGTTTCCTCTAAGGTGCCCTGCACTGTCTATGTATTAAAGAACATTGACTGCGCCAACTGCTCTGCCAAAATAGAAGCCAAAATTCAGGAACTTCCGGAGGTGGACGATGCCATCCTCACCTTCGCCACCAGACAGCTTCGCGTTTACTCCTCTGCCGGAACAGCCCTGCTTCCCAAAATGCAGGAAATCGCCGACAAAATCGAACCTGGCACAAGAATTACCGTCAGGGAAGCCGGACAAAAAGCAGAGGCGTCCCCCAAAAGACACGATAAACATGCAACCGATAACCTGGACATTATCTCGGGCGCTGCCCTTTTCCTGATTGGAGAATTTCTTTCCGGTCATATGCCCTATGTCTCCATCGCCTGCTTTGTGGCCGCTTATATTATGCTGGGACGGGAAGTTCTTCTGACTGCCCTTAAAAATATGAAATCCGGCCACGTGATGGATGAAAATTTCCTCATGAGTATTGCCACTCTCGGCGCCTTTGTCATCCACCAGTATGACGAAGCCGTGGGCGTTATGCTCTTCTACCGGATTGGTGAGGCCTTTGAACACCGGGCAGTGGAAAAGAGCCGCAGCCAGATCATGGAAGCGGTAGACCTTCGCCCGGAGACCGTTCTTCTGGACGAAAACGGTACTGTCCGTGAAATTCCGGCAGAACAGGCCATGGCCGGACAGGTGATTCAGGTGCGTCCCGGAGACCGAATCCCGCTGGACGGTGTTATACTGGAAGGCGAAAGCCGTATTGATACTTCTCCGATCACCGGAGAACCTGTTCCTGTTTCCGTGTCCGCAGGAAGCTCTGTTCTCTCCGGATGCGTAAACACCTCCGGCCTGTTAAAGCTTCGGGTGGAAAAGGAACTTTCCGAATCCATGGTCACAAGAATTCTGGATTCCGTTGAAAATGCCGCTGCCAGCAAGCCACAGGTAGAGCGTTTCATCACAAAATTTGCCAGAATTTACACCCCGGTTGTGGTGGCCCTGGCCGCTGCTACCGCCATCATTCCGTCTCTCATCACCGGAAACTGGAGCCACTGGGTTTACACGGCCCTTACCTTCCTGGTAATCAGTTGTCCCTGTGCCCTGGTGCTCAGTGTTCCCCTGGCCTTTTTCTCCGGAATCGGAGCGGGCTCCCGGAAGGGAATCCTCTTTAAGGGCGGCGTCGCCCTCGAGGCCTTAAAGGATGTGAAAACGGTTGTCATGGACAAAACCGGAACCATCACCAAGGGTAATTTCGTGGTACAGAATGTATGCCCGGAACCCGGCATCACAAAAGAAGAGCTTCTTTCCCTGGCTGCCTCCTGTGAAACTGCTTCCACCCATCCCATTGGAAACAGCATTCTGACCGCCGCCAGAGAAGATGGACTTTCCATCGAAACACCGAAGGACATCGAAGAGCTTTCCGGAAAAGGCATCCGCGCCGTCACCAAAGCCGGCACTCTTCTGTGCGGAAACAAAAAACTTATGGAAGAAAACCATGTGAATCTCTCTTCCTATAAGGAAGAAGCTGCATCCACGATGGTTCTTATGGCCAGAGATAACATTTATATCGGCTCCATTTCCATCGCCGATACCATCAAGCCGGAAGCTGCATCCGCCATCGCCTCTTTAAAGAAGCTTGGCATCCACACCGCAATGCTCACCGGAGACAGTGAGGCAACCGCAAACGCCGTTGCTGGGGAAACGGGCATTGATACGGTATACTCCAAGCTTCTTCCCGGAGAAAAGCTGGATATTCTTAAAAAACTCCGTTCCGAGTCCGGAAGCGCCATGTTCGTTGGCGATGGTATCAATGATGCTCCTGTACTGGCCGGCGCCGATGTGGGCGCGGCCATGGGAAGCGGCGCGGACGCCGCCATTGAGGCCGCCGATGTGGTCTTCATGACCTCCAGCATGGAAGCAATTCCCGCTTCCATCCGCATTGCCAGGGAAACCGGAGCCATCGCCTACCAGAACGTGATCTTCGCTCTGGCCATCAAGGTTCTTGTGATGATCTTAGGACTTTTGGGCTTTGCCTCCATGTGGATGGCCGTCTTCGCCGACTCCGGCGTGGCCATGATCTGCGTGCTGAATGCAATTCGGGTTCTGTATAAAAAATAGTTTGACGTTTTGGTGTCCAAATGGTGCCCGAATTTTCTATGATAATATATAATATATGGGGGCAAAAGCACTCGCTGCTTTTGCCCTCTTGTCTGCCACATGAGCAAGACAGACTCACTGGCAGTTAGCGGGCGAAGACCCGTTTATCTTGACTGTTGATGAAAGTGACTGACTCTGCTATTGAGAAAATAACGGAAAGCGGAAAAATGATAGGAAAGCGCATCTTTGAGTGATATAATTCAAACTGTAAAGGAATTGGTAAATCGGAGGTTGATGGAGAAAGTTATGGGAACAGGAATCATTATATGTGGCTTAAATGGTGCTGGAAAGAGTACATTAGGAAAAGCCCTTGCTGAAAAATTGCATTTTTATTCCATTGATGTTGAAGATTTATATTTTCCCAAGACAAACCCTAATTATATTTATGCCTCTTCCCGTACTCGCGAAGAAGTTGAAAAGCTCCTTTTTAATGAAATAAAAGCACATGAAAATTTTGTTTTTTCTTCTGTGAAAGGAGATTATGGTGAAGCTATTTATCCCTTTTTTCAGTATGCTGTACTAATTGATGTCCCAAAGGATATTCGGATACAACGAGTTAAAAATCGTTCTTTTCAAAAATTCGGTAATAGAATGTTATTAGGCGGAGATTTACATGAGCAGGAGGAACACTTTTTTAGTTTTGTTAAATCCAGAGCAGAGAATACTGTTGAAGAATGGGTACAATGCTTAAACTGTCCCATCATAAGAATTGACGGAACAAAGCCCATTGAAGAAAACATAAATCTTATCATAGAACAGATATAATTTCCAGTTTTCTAAAGGGTTTTGAGTTTCCTACGAAGTCAGGAAAACCGTATTATGAAAAGTCTTGATAAATAAGAGAGGATTTCCGTATGTATACGATACAGTTTAAAGAAAACATGCTCACGGCCGATGATGTGCTGCATTTCCAGGAAACAATGGGGTGGAATGTTGAATCTAGGGAACAATGGGAAAAATCTTTAGAACACACCCTGTATGCCGTGTCTGCCTGCTGCGGCGATGAACTGGTGGGCATGGGACGTTTATTGGGAGATGGAGTCATGTACTGGTATATCAATGATGTGTTTGTCCTGACGAATTACCAGGGGCAGGGAATTGGAAGAGAAATCGTTCTCAGGCTCCTGGAATATGTTAAAAAGCACAGGATACAAGATACAGACGTATCTGTATTTCTGATGAGTGCCAAAGGAAAAGAAGGCTTTTATGAAAAGCTGGGCTTCCGCCGCCGTCCAAGTGCTTTTGCCGGCCATGGAATGGAACTGGAACTTTGAGCCGCTTCCCAACCATCAAATTCAGACAACGAACCTCCGGGATTTTTTTTCATACTATAAACCATCAAAATTTTTCCGGAGGAAAGGTATGAAAAAATTGATCTGCGGCATCATAGCCGGGGGCCTGGTGCTGTCCGCTCTCATCGGCTGCCAGAAGGAGTCTGCGGGAAAAACACCCGTGACTTTAAATGAAGTAGCACATTCCATCTTCTATGCTCCCCAGTATGCGGCCATTGAACTGGGCTATTTTGATGAAGAGGGGCTGGAGCTTACCCTTGTAAACGGCGGAGGCGCCGATAAGGTTATGACCGCTCTGGTATCCAGGGAGGCCGACATTGGATTTATGGGGTCCGAGGCTTCCATTTACACATACGCCGGAGGCGAAAAAGATTATGCCGTCAACTTCGCCCAGCTCACCCAGCGGGCCGGAAACTTCCTGGTGGGACGCAAACCGGAAGCCGATTTCAAGTGGGAAAACCTGGTGGGAACCAAGGTTTTGGGCGGCCGCGCAGGCGGCATGCCCCAGATGGTCTTTGAGTATATTTTAAAGAAAAACGGCATTGACCCGAAAACAGACCTGACCATCGACCAGAGCATAAGCTTCGGCCTCACAGCCGCCGCCTTTACCAACGATGATTCCGACTACACCGTGGAATTTGAGCCCTTCGCCACAGGCCTTGAGCTGGAAGGAAACGGCTATGTGGTGGCATCCCTTGGCAAGGATTCCGGCTATGTACCCTATACGGCATATTGTGCCAAAAAAAGCTATATGGAACAGAATCCGGAAATCATCCAGAAATTCACCAATGCCATCCAAAAGGGCATGGACTATGTGAACTCCCACACAGCCGAGGAAATTGCCGAAACCATTCATCCCCAGTTTAAGGAAACGGATGTGAAGACCATCGCCGCCATCGTGGACCGCTACAAAGCCCAGGATACCTGGAAGGGCGATACCATCTTTGAGGAAGAAAGCTTCGATCTTTTACAGAATATCCTGGAAGAAGCCGGAGAACTTCCTGCCCGTGTCCCCTATGGAGACCTGGTAACCACCGAGTTTGCAAAAAAGGCAGCCGGAAAGTAAAAAATCGCGGTGGGAATACCGTTTCTGATATTCCCACCGCAAAATTTTGCTGCTTCCCCTTCCAATTCCTGTCATATCTCAGTCATCCAAACCGGCAAAGGAAACTTCTCTTCTATAAGCAAACCGCCTCAATCACCCGTTTCCAGTAGTCCAGATACCCGGCCTTTTCCACGTCCTCTTCGGAAATCACCGTCACCCGGCCCAGCTCCTGGCCGTCCAGTTTGTAAACCAGATACCCTAAAACATCTCCCTTCTGCACCGGAGCTTCCACGTTTTCCTCCAGGGACAGCTCTTTTTCGATGGCAGAAAAGTCTTCCCCATGAAGCCCCAGATAGGAAAAGCTGTCGCGGTATCCGGCTGTCACCGTGTCTTTGACCCCGCTTAAGATGGGGATTTTGGGCAGCTCCGGCATGGTCTCATCCCGGTAAAGCCTGCAGTTTCCGTATCCATAATTCAGCAGCGTCACTGCATCGTTGAATCTGGTTTTAAAATCCGGCGCCGCCATGATGGCCGCAATCAGTTCCACACCGTCCTTTTTCGCCGTGGCTGACAGACAGTATTTGGCAATGCTGGTGGAACCGGTCTTTAACCCTGTCACCTCAAAGTTGGTGGCCATTTTGAGGAGCTTATTGGTATTGGACAGTCCAAACTCCTTGGTTCCCTGCTTGGTCACATGGGTGATATTTTCCATCCATATGGTGGAATATCCGGTAATCTGGGGGTATTTGGTAATTAATTCCCTGGACATGACGGCAATATCTCTTGCGGTGGTCACATGCTCCGGGGAATCGGTGAGCCCGCAGCAGTCAATGAATTTGGTGTGCTCCATTCCCAGGCCTGCGGCCCTCTCATTCATCATCCGCACGAAGGTCCCCTCATCGCCGCCTATGTACTCAGCCATGGCCACCGAGGCGTCATTTCCGGAGGCGATGACAATACATTTGATCAGGGTCTCCACAGTCTGCACCTCTCCTTCCTCCAAAAATACCTGGGAGCCGCCCATGGACTTTGCATGGGCGCTTGTGACCACCTCATCGCTCAGCTTGATTTTTCCCGACTGGATGGCATCAAAAATTAAAATCAGAGTCATGATTTTCGTAACACTGGCCGGGTTTCTGGGCTCATCTGCATTTTTTTCAAAGATCACGGTCCCTGTGCTGGCCTCCATTAAAAGTGCCGACGGAGCCCCGATCTGGGGACCTGCCTGGGTATCCCCCGGTTCGGCCATGGCCGGAGAAACAAACAGTCCCAGGGTCATGGCACCGGAAAGCAGGACCGAAAGTATCCGTTTTCTCAATTTTTTCACGTTTCCACCATATCCTCTCTGTGCTTGCAGATATTCTTCCTTATAAAATATGGGCGGGACATATTCCCTTATGCGAAAATATCTTACATTTTTATGCATAAGCATGACATGCCTGACAAAGTATGGTATACTTCTGGGGAGGAGGTGTCCCCATGCAGTTTGAAGACGATTATACCCGCCGCCGTGCCTATGTTTCCCGCCGCCAAAAGCAGCGCAAACGCCAGCGCATGGTACGGATTATCCTGTTTTTTCTGATTCTTGGAATCATACTTGCCGCTGTTCTCATCTGCGGCCTGATTTTTAAAAATGTAAAAGGAACGAAACCTACGGCCCCCATGGACCCGGATTCCCAAAGCATTGCTTTAAACTCCGAATCGGAGACCAGCCTTACGGAACCGGAGGGCCAGACCGTCTCCGGACTGGATTCCCTTTTACAGGAAGCAAAGGCTCTGGCCGATACCTATGATTACGACAAGGCCATCGCCCTGCTGACGGAAAATGAGACCTATGGCCAAGATCAGGCGGTGTTGGATGCCGTGGCTTCTTATGAGGAAATCAAGTCCACCCTGGTCCGTGCTGACATTAATACCGTGACCCATGTATTTTTCCATTCCCTGATCATGGACAACCAAAAGGCCTTTGACGGCGACGCCGATGAAAAGGGCTACAACCAGGTAATGACCACCAAAAGCGAGTTTTTAAAGATTCTGGAACAGATGTACGAACGTGGCTATGTGCTGGTGAGAATCCATGATCTGGCTTATGAGACCACCGATGAGAATGGAAATAAAAAGTTTGTGGCCGGAGACATTATGCTTCCGCCGGGGAAAAAGCCCTTCGTCATGTCCCAGGACGATGTGTGTTATTACGATTATATGACCGGGGACGGCTTTGCCAGCAGAATCATTGTGGGCGAAGACGGAAAGCCCACCTGTGAAATGATCATGGACGACGGGTCTGTGTCCGTGGGCTCCTATGATCTGGTGCCTCTTTTGGAGGACTTTATCACAGAGCATCCCGATTTCTCCTACCGGGGCGCCAGAGCCATTCTGGCCTTCACCGGATATCAGGGTGTTTTGGGATACCGGACAGACCCGGAATATGAAACTTCCAATCCCAACTATGAGGCCGATAAGGAAACGGTCCGCCAGGTGGCACAATGCCTCAGGGACAACGGATGGGAGCTGGCCTCCCATAGCTGGGGACACATCAACATGAGCTCCAGAAATCTGGACACGGTGAAGCTGGATACCGATAAATGGGAATCCCGGGTGGAATCCCTCATTGGAGATACCGATATTATCCTCTACCCCTTCGGCTCCGATGTGGGCGACTGGCATGCCTATACCAGGGAAAACGCAAAATTTGCCTACCTGTACGACAAGGGCTTCCGCTACTTCTGCAACGTGGATTCCAGCCCCGCATGGGTACAGCTTGGAACTTCCTATCTGCGCCAGGGGCGGAGAAACTTAGACGGCTTCCGTATGTACTATGATCTTCCGGAAACCAATCCGGCAAAGGACCACTTAAGTGATCTCTTCGATGTTTCCACCGTTTTTGACCGGGAACGTCCCACTCCGGTTCCGCCCATGTAACGGCGGCTGCGGGATGCCATACTCCGCAGGATGCACACGATATCTCAGACCGCAGGCAAAGAACACCTGCGGTCTTTTTTACATATACTATCAAAAAGCAACAGGACATTTCCATGACCAATTCCAACTTCACTCCCGGAGCCATGTTTCGGTCTCTCTTATCAAACAGCACGCCGGCAGCCCTGGCCTGGGTCCGGGGAGGCGCCTCTTACCCTGCCATCAGCGGACTTGTGAAATTCTTCCGTACTCCCTACGGGGGAATTTTGGTGGAAGCAGAAATTTTCAATCTTCCGAACATCAACACTGCCCGGTCTTCCAACTTCTATGCCATGCATATCCATGAATACGGAGACTGCTCTGCCGGCTTTACAAAGACCGGAGAACATTACGGCGCGCCGGGAAGCCTTCATCCGGACCACGCCGGAGACATGCCGCCGCTTCTGGCCAACCAGGGCTATGCCTGGATGAGCTTCTATGACAAGCGGTTTTCCATTGAAGATATCTTAAACCGCTCCATCATCATCCACCAGAACCCCGACGACTTTAAGACCCAGCCCTCCGGGGATTCCGGCGCCATGATCGCCTGCGGTGTCATCCGCCCGTATACGCCGTAACCTGTCTGTCCTTCGGCTTCTCCCCATCGTGCTGCCTGCAAAAACAGGCTGCCGCACCGGAAACTCTTCCGCCTGCGGCAGCCTGTCATAGCTGTCCTTAAAACTGTACAATCTGTTTGATTTCCTGGGCCGGCTCCACGGACTCTGCATAGAGCACCGGACCCACGCCGTCATAATCCTGCCAGAATTCATAGGCAATCCTTGCACGCACCTTGACCCATTTTCCGGTCTCTAAGGTCCTTGCCTCTCTGGCCTTGCAGATGAATCCCAAAAATGTCATATCCGCCTCGCAGCAGGTCATGGCCATACGTCCCGGAACGAAATAGTTTTTCGGGAACTCCGGGGATTTTAAAACCATGGCAGTGAATTCCACCACCTTATCCTCATACCGGTCCTGCTTATCGAGGGCATCAATGTACCAGATTCCATATGCATCCGGAGAAATCTCGATCACATCGGCCTTCATGTCATAAGGCAGGTCTTCCTCCAGGACTTCCTGCTCGATCTCACCCTCAGCATCCTCAAAAATCATCTCTGTCTGGGGATTCAGAGCCTTTAAGCCTCTGCGGTATTTGAGAATGTTCTCATCGCTCACATCATCGCAGCGGTTCATGATGATTAACTCAGAATTTCTCACCAAAAGCCCAAGAAGCGGCTTCATGTTGTTTAAATACAGATCAAAGGTGGATCCGTCAATGATGGTGATCTGCTGGAATAACTGCCAGCTTTCCGGGAGATGGAGCTGGTCCTGAGGCCACATGCCGTTCCACTCAATGAGCACGCGTTCCGGATCATAAAGGGCCTCCAGCCGTCCAAAGAAATCCTCGTCCATCTCCGAAGCATCCTCCACCGTGATCACCTTGGTGTGAGTCTTCTTCAGCAAATCTTTATCGTATTCCGTATCCCCTTCCTCACAGAGAATCAGGACTGTGGTTCCATCGGACTGGAAATATTCCTGCTGCAAGGTGTAGGAGATAAACTGCGTTTTTCCTGCTTCCAGGAAGCCGTTGATTAAAAATACCGGCATCCGGTCTTCATTGTTACCGTTCATATCTTCTCCTGACTATTTTCCAAATACTTCTTTCAGCTCATCTTCCTTTAAGTTGGAGCCAATTACGCATACTTTTCCTGTATAAATCGGGGAACCGGTGCGGATTTCCGTCTCCTCCGGCACCAGATCGAAGTAATGCCAGGTTCCGTTTTCGTCAGGCAGCATGCCCTTGGCACGGAGCACCACACCGTATTTCTCGCTGTGGGCCAGGTCCTTGAGGATGGCTTCCAGCTTCTCCAGGCTGATGGTACGGCTGGTTTCAAGACCCCAGCTTGTGAATACCTCATCGGCATCATGGCCGTGGTGGTGATGATGGTGGTGGTCATGGCCGCAGCAGCACTCTCCGTCATGATCATGGTCATGATGATGATGGTGCTCATGGCCGCACTCGCAGTCCTCGTCGTGATCGTGGTGATGGTGATGGCCGTGCTCATGGCCGCACTCGCACTCCTCGTCATGATCGTGATGATGGTGGTGCTCATGGCCGCACTCGCAGTCCTCGTCATGATCGTGGTGATGGTGGTGGTGCTCATGGCCGCACCCGCATTCCTCGTCATGCTCGTGATGGTGGTGATGCTCATGACCGCACTCGCACTCCTCGTCATCGTCATGGTGATGATGATGGCCGTGCTTTACTTCCTCTAAAAGCTCTGCCGCCATATCATCTGCCGGCTTTTCAATAATTTCCAGAAGCTGTGCTCCTGTAAGCTGGCTGATGGGCGTTGTGACGATGGCAGCCTTGGGGTTCTTCTCACGAATCAGTTCCACGCTGGCGGCCACCTTATCAGCATCTGCCACATCGGTTCTGCTCAAAACAATGGTTCCGGCGCTTTCAATCTGGTTGTTGAAAAACTCGCCGAAATTCTTCATATACATTTTACACTTCTGTGCATCCACAACGGTCACAGAACCGTTTAAGGTCACATCAATCTCTCCTGCCACATCGCAGACAGCCTTCATCACATCAGACAGCTTGCCCACGCCGGACGGCTCGATGATAACGCGGTCCGGAGCGTATTTGGAAAGCACCTCAGACAGGGAACGTCCAAAATCTCCCACCAGGGAGCAGCAGATGCAGCCGGAATTCATCTCGCGAATCTCAATGCCGGAATCCTGTAAAAATCCGCCGTCAATACCAATCTCTCCAAACTCATTCTCAATGAGAACCACCTTTTCCCCTGCAATGGCCTCTTCCAGAAGTTTTTTTATGAATGTTGTTTTTCCAGCTCCTAAAAATCCGGAAATAATATCAATTTTTGTCATCCCTAACTCCTTCTTTCTATAATAATGTTGCCTGTTACTAACTTTAGCACATTTTTTCACAATGTCAACCGCAGCCCAAAAATTTAATAAATACAGGGGAAAGCGGCCTATCTTTGGTGGATGGCCTGCACTGCAAAAAACAGCAGGAAGGCGGCCATATTCACAACCACCACACTGGCTCCTGCCGGAATGGAATACACGTAGGACAGCACCAGGCCCACAAAAAAGCAGACCACCGACACGCATCCCGCGGAAATCACCACCCCGGAAAAGCTCTTAAACACCCGCATGGAGGTCAGTGCCGGGAAAATCACCAGGCTGGAAATCAGCATGGCTCCCATCATCCGCATTCCCAGAACAATTGTCACTGCAGTCAGCACCGCAATAATCATGTTATAGGCGGAAACGTTGACCCCCGTCGCCTTGGCAAAGCTCTCGTCAAAAGTCACCGCAAACACCTTATTATAGCAAAGCACAAACATTCCCAAAACCACAGCCGACAGCACGGCGCTTAAGGCCACATCCTCTTTGCTCATGGCCAGAATGCTGCCGAACATATAGCTGCTCACATCGGTGGTCATTCCCGTGGTCAGGGAGGTGACGATAATTCCCACCGCCAGAGACCCTGCCGATATCATGGCAATGGCCGCATCGCTCTTGATCTTTCCATTTCCTGTAATCCGAAGCAGCAAAACAGCCGCCAGAACCACCACGGGAATGGACACCAGAAGGGGAGCCCATCCAAAGGCAATGGCCACTGAAAGGGCACCGAAGGAAACATGGGACAGACCGTCACCGATCATGGAATACCGCTTTAAGACCAGGCTGACCCCAAGCAACGAGGCGCACAGGGATATAAAAAGCCCGCCGATCAGCGCCCGGACAATAAAGGGATAGGAAAGCATCTCTCTTAACAGTTCCATCCGTCCGCACCTCCTAAAAATTCCTTTCCAAAGGCTGTCTTTTTGTACTCCTCCACCGGACCGTAAAACTGGACCGTCTGCTTCAAATGCAGAATCTTATTGGCCTGGACCACAATGTTCTGGATATCATGAGATACCATCAGCACAGCCACGTTTTCCTCCCGGTTTAAATGACGGATCACCCGGTAAAAATCCTGGGTGGTGGACGGGTCCAGTCCCGTAATAGGTTCATCCAGAATCAAAAGCTTATCGGTGGCACAGAGGGCCCTGGCAATTAATGTCCTCTGCTTTTGTCCGCCGGAAAGGTCCCGGTAGCAGCTTTTCTTTAAGTCCATGATTCCAAGGCGTTCCATATTCATATCCGCCGTTTTCTTTTCCTCCCTGGAGTAAAAGGGACGGTTCCCCCGCTTTCCAAGGCAGCCGGAAATGACCACCTCCTGGACCGTGGCCGGAAAGTCCTTCTGGGCCGGGGTCTGCTGGGGCAGATATCCGATGCCGGATTTTTTTAAGTCCTCGGACAGGGTGATGGTCCCTCCCGTGGGCTTTAACAGTCCCAGAAGCCCCTTCATAAGCGTACTTTTTCCAGAGCCGTTTTCCCCCACAATGCAGAGATAATCGCCTGCATTGATCTCCATGGAAACGTCCTTCACCACATCATAATTCTCATATCCGAAATCCACATGTTCACATTTTAATAACGGCTGGTTCATTTGCACAGTCCCTCTCGCAGATTCTTCACATTCTGTTCCATCAGTTCCAGATAGGTCACACCGTCTTCAAATTCCCGCCTGGTCACATTGTGACAGGAATGGAATAGGAGCGGCTTCGCCCCGGTCTCTTCTGATATGATCTCCGCCACCCGGTGGCTGGAAAGCTCCAAATAGTAAATCACAGGGAGATGTTCCTCCCGTATTTTGTCAATCAGATACGCAATGGTTTTGGCGCTGGGCTCCGTGTCGGAGGCACAGCCGGAAAATGCCGCCCGGTACCGGAGGCCATAGGCATCAGCAAAATACCGCAGCGGGAATTTATCGCCCATGATGATAATGTCATGGGCTGCCTCCGCCCGCACTGCCTTAAATTCCCCGTCCAGGGCTTTCAGCTTTTTTAAATATTCCGATGCGGCCGCCTCATAGTCGGCGCCGTTTTCCGGGTCCGCCGCCTTCAGGGTATCCCGGATTACCTCCACCATTTTCATGGCGTTTACCGGAGAGGTCCAGATATGCTCGTCGTATTCAATCTCATACCGGCTTTCATCCTCATGGTCATGATCATGATCTTCATGGTCTTCTTCTTCAAAGGCGTGGACATGATGGTGTTCCTCGCCGGTATCTTCCATGCCTTCCACCACTTCCTCTGCCACCACATCCACATGGTCCATCATAAAGACCACGTCCATATCTTCTGTGTCCAGGGAGTCCAGCACCTGCTCCACCCAAAGCTCCATGGAACCGCCGTTGGCAATCAGCACATCGGCATTCTGCATCAGCCGGATATCCTTCGGCGTGGGCTCAAAGGAGTGGCTGTCCATCCCGGCAGGAATCACCAGGGAGAGGTCCACATGGTCTCCGGCCACCTGCCGCACAAAATCATAGTACGGAAACAGCGTGGACACCACCGTAAGCCGGGCTCCCGGCTCCTTCTCCTTATTCCATTCCTCCGGCTGCCCGGCTTTGTTCCCGCTGCATCCCGTAAGAACAGACAAAAGAAACATCGCTGCAAGAACCAGCCATATTTCCCTCATCCTTTTTTGTCTTCTATCTGATACGTTCAAACAATTTCCCCGTCTTTCTATCTTCCTTCTATATCATTACAAAGGATTCCCTGCTTTTCTTCAAGTATTCCAATCATTTCCTCCGGCGTCTCAATTAAATAGTCCGGCGAAAATTCCTGGAGCTCTTCCTTTCCCCGGAATCCCCATAAAACGCCTATGGTAGTCATTTTGGCATTTTTTCCAGTCTGCATATCCGTATTGGTATCTCCAAAATACAGGCAATCCTCCGGCTTTGCCCCAAGCTCTCCTGCTGCTGTAAGAGCTCCGGTGGGATCCGGCTTTTTGGGGATTCCCTCTCTCTCCCCGATTACCGCGTCAAAAAATCCTTTGCCGAACACGGCCTCCACCGTATTGACGGCCTGTGCATGAGGCTTGTTGGATACCACCGCAAGCTTCATCCCCTGGTGTCTTAAGTAGGAGAGGAGCTCCGGGATCCCATTGTAGGCATGCATCCTATAAAGGCAGTTTTTCGCAAAAATTTCCATATAGACCGGAAGAATCTCCTCATAGTGAACCAGCTCGGTATCGCCGCACGCAATCAGAGAGCGGCGCATCTGCATTTTATACCCGTCTCCCACAATATGCATCATCTGTTCCTCTGTCACCGGGCCCATGTTGCACCGTTCCAGGGCCAGGTTGGTGCAGTATGTCAATGCATGGATGGAATTCACCAGCGTTCCGTCCAGATCAAAAATTGCACATTTATATTCCATCACAATCTCCATTCCGGCCGCAGACCATTCCCGTCTGCGCTCCGCTTTCCATACTTTGCCGTTCGGTACATGCCGAACTCCCGCTTGAAGGGCATGTATTACGGGATGCCCCTCATTTTATCATAATCTCTTCCTGTTTACAAGAAAGATTTTCTTTCGCTCCTGCTGCCCCATATTCCCTGCTGCTTGTCCCTTTTTCCCAGTGTCCCCTCTTTTTATTGGATTTTGTTATTTTTTTGTCAATATTGACGATTCCACTTGCTTTTTTATGCCATCTATGGCAGAATACGGTAACTGACCGGTTCGTTACTTTTTTAACAAATTTTAGGAGGAAAAGAAGTATGAAAGAATTTTTAGAGAGAAAGCAGGTCCGCTTCTCTGTCCAGACCTATTTCATTGATGCTCTGGGAGCCATGGCTTTCGGCCTGTTTGCCTCCCTTCTAATCGGAACGATTTTTTCCACCCTCGGCGACAAAACACAGATTGCCATTTTCGCCATCATCGCTTCTTACGCCAAAAGCGCCACCGGAGCTGCCCTTGGCGTTTCCATCGCTTACGCGCTGAAGGCTCCCCAGCTTGTCCTGTTCTCCGCCGCCACCGTCGGAATCGCAGGAAATGAGCTTGGCGGCCCTGTGGGCGCCCTGGTTGCCACCATTGTGGCCACAGAGCTTGGTAAAATCGTTTCCAAGGAGACCCGTGTGGATATTCTTGTGACCCCAGGCGTCACCATTATTTCCGGTGTCCTGATCGCCCAGTTTGTGGGCCCCGGCGTCTCCCAGTTTATGACCTTCTTTGGAAACATGGTAAAAACAGCCACAGAAATGCAGCCCTTCTTCATGGGAATTCTGGTCTCTGCCCTCATCGGAATTGCCCTGACCCTTCCCATCAGCAGCGCTGCCATCTGCATCATGCTGAGCCTTGACGGAATCGCAGGCGGTGCGGCCACGGCCGGCTGCTGCGCCCAGATGATCGGCTTTGCCGTTTTAAGCTTCCGTGAAAACGGCTGGGGCGGACTTTTGGCCCAGGGCCTTGGAACCTCCATGCTTCAGATGGGGAACATCGTGAAAAACCCGAAAATCTGGATTGCTCCTACTCTGGCTTCCATGGTCACCGGGCCTGTATCCACGCTGGTGTTCCATCTGGAAAACATCCCTGCCGGATCCGGCATGGGAACCTGCGGACTGGTGGGACCCATCGGCATTTATACGGCCATGCCTGAGGGCGGCCCCCGCATGTGGCTTGGCATTCTCCTTGTGTGCTTTGTCCTTCCTGCCATTCTTACTCTGGCCTTTGGTTCTGTCCTGAGAAGAATCGGCTGGATTAAAGAAGGGGATTTAAAGCTGGATTTATAAAATTTGAAAATTTGACCAGAATTTCATTTAGTTTCCGGCAAATTTCCCCGAATTCCGTTGACTTACCATGCATGCTGGATTAAAATGTAACACATAGGCATTTATGCCATAAAAACCTTCAGGAGGCAATCACTATGAAAAAATTTTTCGCGGCTGCCTTAACCGCAGCGTTCACCATGAGTATGGCAATCGGCTCTTTCGCTGCCGCTGTGCCCAGCGGGGCTTTTATTTCCCAGAACCACGCAAAGACAGCAAGTCTCCACTCCAGCAAGTATGATAAAACTGCTGAAGGCGGAGCCTGGGCAAAAGAGGGCGATAACTACATTTATAAATATGCTGAGGGCGCCCATGCCAACAGTGTATGGCTGGAAATCGATGGAAAATGGTATCACTTCAACGGCGGCTCCGTAATGGATACCGGCTGGATTCAGGACGGCGGAAACTGGTACTACTTAAATCCCGAAGAGGGCGCTGACTGCGGCAGCATGGCGACAGGATGGAACTGCATCGACGGAACCTGGTACTATTTCGGCGAATCCGATGGTTTTTCCGGTATCCTGTACCAGAACACAGAAACCCCGGACGGTTTCCAGGTTAATGAAACCGGCGCCTGGATCGAAGAATAATATATCCAAGAAAAAATTCCGGACCTCGGTTTTTCCGATGGTCCGTTTTTTTTCAGGCAATCCATTGACTCCAAACATTTAAAGTATTAAAATTCAGATATGGGTATTTATTACAAAAAATTCAGGAGGTAATAAGCATGAAAAAAAACACTTGCAGCCGCCATGGCCGCCGTCCTCTCCATGAGTATGGTGTTCAGTTCTCTGGCCGCAGAAAAGCTCGAAGCCCCCACCGTTTTCTGGAGCGAGGAGCGTGAAGCGCTTCCCCAGTGGTCGAGGGTGGAAAACGCTGCCGGTCAATACCAGGTAGAAGCCTACAAGGATGATACACGTATTTACAATTCCCATCATACCTTCTCAGCCAACGACAAATCGGAGATATTATCCGCCGGAGGATTCATTTCCTATCTGGAAGAATCCGGTATCTATAAATTCCGTATTATGTCCCTCGGCGATGGGAATAACACAGAAAACAGCGACTGGTCCTCTTTCTCCGATAACTGGTCTTTTACAAAAGCCAATGTGACATTGGATGTTCCTTCCAATCTTCACTGGGAAGGCACCACTGCCTGCTGGGATGCACTGGAAATTCCCGAAGAATATCAATCTTATCTTCTCGGATATGACGTTGTACTTTACGCAGATGGCAACAAACGTGTTACACATCATAATATACGCAAAACTTCCATGGACCAGGCCGACTATATGGACGTAGAAGGTGCCAAGGAATATACTTTCTCCGTGCGGGCAATCAGCAACACCCCATCTGTAATCTTCCACGGCGCCGAGGGAAAATCCACGGATATCTACAATGCTGAAGATACAAAAGCAGATGTTTCCGGCACGCTGGATGACATCCTCAAATCTGAAAATACGGACGCTGTTATAAACGCTCCCGATGCCTTAAAGGGAGATATCAAAGACCTTCAGGTTGCCATGCAGTCCGATACAGAAGTTCTTAACAAGATAGATACACTCGAAAGACTTTATTACAGAAAAACCGGTGTTAAACTTAAGGTTAAGTCCAAAGATGTCTCTGAGTTTGACACTGGTAAAGTAGTAATTGTCGGTGCTGTACTGAATGCCGCGGGAAGCAAAAATGTTATCTTTAATATTTCCAAGCCTGATAAGGCTTCCGTAGTCGATGAAACCGCTTATAAAAACAGCATCCAGTTCGATTTCAGCCTTCAAAATGCAGTAAGTGAATTAAAGGTTCCGGTGAGAATCTCTGTTCCGATTCCTGATTCCATCAATCCCAAGTTCTTCCGCATCCTTCACGATCACAAGGACGGAAAAGGGCCTGTGGAGATTAATCCTCTCACAGTTGATATCAACACTAACGTGACGCCTGCTATGGCTTCCTTCACCGTAACCAGCTTCAGCACCTTTATCTTTGCCGAGGCAGGCGCAGACTTTGAAAAGATTGCCACACCGTCCAATGCCACGGAGTTTATGAACCTTGCCAAGGCACTTCCGGATTCCTTAGATGATCTCGAGACGGAGGAACAGGAAGGCGTAGAGACTGCTCTTTTGAAGCTGATGGCAGCCCTTAAGAATACAAAAATCAATACTTCCATCAAGAACGAGCTTCTGGAAAATGAAGAAGTTCTTTTGAAAGTATCCACGCTGCTCCACGGTTTAGGCGGAAAAGATATCACATCTACAATGGATGAGGGAATCGAACGTGTTATGTACTTCTCCCCTGCATCCGGCTTTTTCGGAACAGACGAATTACCGTCCATGCACTTTAACTTTGACCTTGCCACTCCCAGCAACGCCAGGGAAAAATTAGTATTTAATATTTCCATGGAATTAGACGGAGAAGAAACCATAGAATTACTCAGTCCTATGAAATTCCATCTTGCAATGCCGAAGGGATATACGTACAGTAAGAACGATACGATCACTGTTTCCGGCGGCAAAGCTGTGTTATCTTATGACAAAACCTTCGACTGCCTGGTAGTATTCACCACCAGACTTGGAACCTTCAAGATCACAAGAAGCGGTTCCGGCAGCTCCGGCAGTTCTTCCTCCTCCGGAGGAAACAGCAAGTCCAGTTCCACTCCGCACCTTCCGCCGAAATCTCCGGCAGGCGGCAGATGGGCCAAGAGCGGAAACAATTACATGTACTATTACAGCGATGGACTTCTCGCCTCCAACTGCTGGCTTGAGATCACCTGGAACAACACCACCCACTGGTACCACTTCAGCGCATCCGGTATCATGGATACAGGCTGGATCAAGGACAATCTCGGCAACTGGTACTACTTAAATGTATCCGCAGATAAGGTATACGGCAGCATGGTAACAGGCTGGAACCTCATTGATGGAAAGTGGTACTACTTCAACGAAAAGAGCGATGGCTACAAGGGCACACTGCTCACAGACACCACCACACCGGATGGCTATCAGGTAGACGCTGACGGCGTTTGGATTCACTAAATAGTAACATCAGGGGCATCGCCAGATGGCGGTGCTCCTTTTCTTTATCCCTTCTTCATCAAAGCTTTACAAAAATTTTCTTGTATTCCCCCATCCCCAAAGCTATAATAAAATCAAGGGCCAGTCTATGGGACTGTGAATGCCAAAGCAATCCCGATGGAACCATGGCCATACGAATGATAGAATACGATTTCCTCACAGTTCATATAAAGTTTCCCTGCCAGACCACGGTGGATTACCGGAGATTGAAGCAGATGATGAAAAGCTCTCGCAGCTGCTGCAAGAATATCAATCGATCTATGATCATCTTTGGCATATGCAAAATCATGACCGGCTAATCCGGCAGGGAGAAGCGCGGGGAGAAGCACGCGGCAGCGCCCAGTCCCTGGTATGCAGCGTTGAGTCCATCATGAGAACCCTGCATGTATCTCTGGAAAAAGCCTGTGAGCTTTTGGAAACCACAGTCAATGAATACCAGAGGGCGCAGAGGCTGATTTCCAAGTAGGAATCTCCTGCTCCCTAAACAATCAAAAGAGAGGGGAAAGCCCGGTTTCTTCCGGTTTCTTCCGGCTTCCCCCTCTTTTTCCGTCCTGTGTTCAATTTTTATTCGTATCTGAGCGCATCGATAGGATCCGCCTTGGCTGCCTGGGAAGCCGGATAAATTCCAAAGAAAATACCCACGATGGCGGAAAAGGACACTGCCATCACAATCACTCCCGGCTTAATGATCACGGGAAGTCCCAGAGCTGCTCCGCCTATGGAAATGAGGGAAACGGCCAAGGCCACACCGATGAGTCCGCCACAGGCCGACAAAATAGCCGATTCCGTTAAAAACTGTATCAGCACATCCACCGTTCTGGCTCCCAGCGCCTTTCGGATTCCGATTTCCCTTGTACGCTCCGTCACGGACACCAGCATGATATTCATAATACCGATGCCGCCGACCAGAAGGGAGATTGCCGCAATTCCTCCCACTGCCATGGAAAGGGCTCCCATGACGCTGTCCACACTTCCCATCTCCTCTACCGCTGTCATTGTATAAAAATCTTCCGGATTTCTCTCTTTAAGCTTGGCGATATAGGCCAGCAGCCGGCTCATGAAATCCGTCATATCCACACCGTCTGCAGCAAACAGATGACAGTAGTAGAAATTGTCATTGGGCCATGTGAGAATCGTATAAGGAAGAAAGGCGGAGCCTGTATCGCTGTTCCCGCCCATCATCAGAGCCTGAAAGGCGTTCATTTCCTTTTTGTAGACACCCACAACCGTATACTCGTCCATATCCCCGTAAATGGTGGTCCGCAGCGTCTTTCCCACAGCATTTTCCGTGCCGAACAGATTCTCTGCACTCTTCGCCTCCATGACCACACATTTTCTTCTTCCCAGAATATCTCCTTCATTGAGATACCGTCCATACAGCATGGTCACAGGCTGCACCTGCTGATAGTTGTAGTCAATTCCTTGGAAATTGAACTTCATCTTTGTCCGTCCTGCCTGCACATCACTGGAAACAGACGCATCGCTGTCCATATAGGCAATTTCATCGCCGAACACATCCTTAATCCGGTCCAGATCATCCAGCGTAAAATAATCGCTCATTCTTGTATCATCAACCCAGTAACCGATGGATACGTAAGCCTGGGTAATACCCACATCCTTATAGAGATCAGAAAACAGTCCCCGCATGGTATCTCCGATGGATACAATGGAAATTACGGAACCGATGCCGATGATAATTCCCAGCATGGTGAGGAAGGAACGCATTTTGTTGGCCCGGATTGCATGGAAAGCCATGGCCATATTTTCCATTAACATATGCTCTCCTCCTTTTCTCCTGCGCTTTCGGGAGTCTTCGTCTTATTCCTGTACAGACCATTTGTATGTACGACTCCGCTTCCCGGCGTGGGAGTCTCATTTTTCTCATCGCTTATGATCTGTCCATCAGAAAAACGGATGATCCGGTCTGTGAACGCAGCGATGTTTTCCTCATGGGTTACCACCACAACCGTGGCCCCGGCCTTATGGAGCTCGGAAAATATTTCCATGATCTCGATGGAAGCCGCCGTATCCAGGTTTCCTGTGGGCTCATCCGCCAGAATTAACGGCGGTTCGTTGGCCAGTGCCCTGGCTATGGCCACACGCTGTCTCTGTCCGCCGGAAAGCTCGTTTGGCATGTGAAGCGCCCTGGCGCCCAGCCCTACGCACTCCAGAAGCTCCATGGCCCGGTCTGCTCTTTTTTTCCTGGAAAGTCTCGCATAGGTCATGGGAAGCTCCACATTTTTAAGGGCTGAAGTTCTGGAAATTAAGTTAAAGGACTGGAATACAAAACCTATTTTCAGATTCCGGACCGCAGAGAGCTCATTGGGGCTTAAGTCCGCCGTATCAATGCCATCCAGATAATAATGTCCCATGGTGGGACGGTCCAGACAGCCTAAAATATTCATCAGGGTTGACTTACCGGAGCCAGAATGGCCCATGATGGCCACAAACTCGCCGCGGCGGATGGTCAGGTTGATTTTCTTCAGTCCCAGCACCTTAATGGCTCCCGTGTCATAAATTTTCACCAGATTTTCCAGACGAATCAAATCCTCGCTGACGCTCTCAGTCGCGTAAGAAGAAAGCCGTGTTTTGCCAAATCCAAACATTATCCATTCCCCCTTACTGCGCCATGGAGAGAACGGCCATACCCTCTTCATACATTTCACTGGGCGCTGCTACAATGGCGGTTGTTTCATTGATGATTTCCCCGTCCTTTGGAATAATCTCGGTCTCCACATCTCCCTCCACTCCGAGGTCCACCGGAATCCAGTGGATGGTTCCGTCCTTCACTGCTGCCACAGAGGTCACTCCGTCCTTGTCAAAAATAGAGGAAACCGGAACGGTCAGGGCATTTTCCGCCTCCTCCAGAACAATCTGCGCTTTTGCCGTAATTCCTGCGATAAGCTTTGTATTGTTATCCAGTATCCGGATAATGGTGGGAATAACACGCTCGGAAGAGCCGCCGCCCTTTTCCTCTCCGGTGGGAGAAATGGATACCACCTGGCCGCGTATGGCAGCTCCGTCTAAAATATCTGCGGAAATCTCCGCTTCCTGTCCAACAGCCACCTTCCCGATGGAATACTCGCTGACTTTGATTTCCATTTCCAGCACATCCAGGTTTTCAATGATAAAGAGAGGTTCCGATTCCTCCGTCTTATCGGCGAACCGTCCCACCTTCGTGTTGACCCGGACCACAGTTCCATCGATGGGGCTCTTAATCTGCGTGTCCTCCAACTGCTCCTGGATTTTCTCATAGTCAAACCGGGCTTTTTCAATCTGAAGCCGGTAGGAGTCGTCTGCCGCGGGCTTTCCGTCCCGTATATTGAAGGAATCCTTCTGCCGCCTGGCATCGTTTAACGTATTCTGGGCCGTCTCCAAATCCACCAGGGGTACATTTCCGCCGTCATAAAGGACTTTTGTTCTGTCATAATTGGCCTGGGCCGTATTCAGGTCCTGTACTGCTTTTGCATATCCGTTTCTGGCTGCTTTATCCTGTTCCGCACAGGCGCTCACTGCCAGATCGTAATCATTCTTTGCGATGGCCACTTCCTTTTTTAAGTCCGTATCGTCCAGAATGGCCAGAACCTGCCCCTTCGTTACTTTGTCGCCCTCCTTCACCGGAATTTCCAGCACCTCCGCATGGATATTGGAAACCACATCCACACTGTCAGTTCCGGATACCGGGCCGCTTACAGAAAGCTTATTCTGAATTTCTTTATATACCGGATTCACTGTCCCCACGGACGGCATCTGGGGACCGCTGTTTCCAAACATTTTAAAGGCCATGCCTCCAATGACCACAAGAACTGCCGCGGCTATGATGATCTTCTTCTTTTTCTTTCCGCCTCTTTTTCTGCTCTTCTTCTCCCCGCTGTCGCTCATCAGGCGTTCCAGCTCCTTATCAAATTCTTCCGGCTGAATCTTTTCTTCGCTGCTCATGCTACACTCTCCTTCTGTCCTGTTCGCTGCCGTATTTTTACCGCGGCTGCTCTGACCTTTTGCCGCTTTTGCCGCAAATTTGCCATATTTTCTTTTTCAACGATCTCAGTATAGCATGAAATACTTTCCATACGTGGAACTTTTCCTTCCAAATTTCTTACGAAATCATTATGTTTCTCTCTGCCGCTTTGCCGCGGTGTGAGCCTGCAGAGCATTTATGCCGCAAAAAATCCCCGCTTTCCGCACCGCCGCGAAAGCAGACCGGAAAGGGGGGATTTTTCCTATGCACAAATCCTACTAATAAATCAGGTTCACAAGTCCTGTGGAGAATGGCTCAAGGAAGGTTAAAATCAGCAGGCAGCAAAACAGCAGAAGATAGAACGGTACCGCCTCCTTGATAAAGTCCTTCGTCTTACACTCGGTCACACCGCAGGTAACAAACATCAGCGTTCCCATGGGCGGTGTAAAGGCTCCGATGGCGTTTGCGAAGATAAATACCATGGCAAAATGAATCTCGTTGATTCCATATACGGCGGCGGCAGGCGCAAACAACGGAACCAGTACGATCATGCTGGCATTTCCTTCCACGAACATGCCCACAAAGATCAGGAAGATATCCACGGCCACCAGGAACACCCATTTGTTGTTAATAACTGTGATCATCCACTCCGTAAACCGCTGGGGAATCATTTCCTTTGTCAGTATCCAGGAGAAGGTGGAAGCCGCAGCCACAATCAGCATAATGGAGGAAGTGGTTGTGAGCGTCTCCTTTAATCCCTGGGAAAATTCTTTTATTCCGAGCTCACGGTACCAGAGCCCAAGAGCTGCCGAATATATGATTGCCACGGCTCCCGCCTCTGTGGCCGTAAAGATTCCCAGACGGACGCCGCCGATAATGATAATCGGAAGGCAGAGGGGAAGGATGGCCGGCTTAAAAGATGTAAAGAACATATCTGCCGTCATCTTATCCGTCCGCAGCGGCGTATAATTCCTCTTCCTGGAAATCCGGGACACCATGAACATCATGGTAACACAAAGTAGAATACCCGGACCAAAGCCTGCGATAAACAGCTTTCCAATGGACACATTGGCAATGCATCCGTAAAGAATCAGTCCGATTCCCGGAGGAATTAACGGCGTGATCATACTGGAGGCCGCTGTGACAACAGTGGAAAAGGCTTTGCTGATTCCCTTCTTCTCCATCTCCGGAACCAGCATCTTTGCCTCCATGGCCGCATCTGCCAGAGCAGAACCGGAAAGACCGCCCATAAGCGTACTTAAAAGGATGTTCACCTGGCTCAAGCCTCCGTACATCCGTCCTGTCACCACAGCACAGAAATCCATAATCCGCTTGGTGACACCCGTGTAGTTCATCAGAACTCCGGCGCATACGAAGAACGGGATAGCAAGAAGCGTCACGCTCTCAGTTCCTGTGATGGCCTGCTGTGCAAATACCGCCGGGTTGATTCCCGGAGTCATAATAAAGTATACAACGGAAGCGCCAAGTACGGAGGCGAACACCGGAACCTTAATAAACAGCAAAACTAAAAGTGCCACAAGCATAGCTGCAACTGCCGGACTCATTTTGATGCCACCTCCCCTTTCTCTTCGGAATATTCATTTCTGAATTTCTCATATGTCATATACGTAAAGCTGATTAACATTAATACGATGGAAACCGGCCCGATTCCATAAATCCACGTATAGGGAATCATAAGAATCGGCGTCCTGCGCCCGGTCCTCGAAAGCACCTCAAGGTAGCTGAAGCAGTGCAGGAAGAAATAGATCATAATCCCATAAAACAATACAAAAATAACCATCTCCATCATGCGCTGCATCTTTTTCGGCAGCAGGTCCACTAAAATCTCGATGGCCACATGACTCTTTGTGTGAAATGCAATGGGTGCCGCCAGGTAACTGATCCATACCATACATGCCAGCTGGAACTCTTCCTCCCAGGTAAAGGGATTACTGAAGCAGTACCTCATAATTACCCCGAAAAAGGTACTGCCGATCAGTAAAACCAGGATGAAAGAGGCCAGCAGCGTTTCCACTTTAACTAATACGTCCAATACCTTTTTCATTCCGTCCTCCAGTAATTAATTCATGCTTATTTGCCCATGGCTGCCTGTGTCGTCTCATAAAGTCCATCGCTCCAGCCAAAGGTGCTTCCCATCTCATAGAAGGACTTTCCGGCTTCCTTCCACTCAGCAATCTGCTCAGGAGTAAGCTCTGTGATCTCAACGCCTGCATCGATCATCTTCTGGGCGTAGTCCTCATTGGCTGCTTCCTGTAACTCGTTGTTGTAAAGGCCTGCTTCCTCACCGGTAGTAAACAGGATTTCCTTCTGCTCATCAGTCAGAGAATTTAAGAAATCTGTTCCGATACACCAGGTGGTAAAGTTCTTAATATGTCCTGTCATTAAGATGTACTTGGCAACCTCCTGGAAGCTCTGTCCATATAAGGTGCTTAACGGGTTCTCCACGCCGTCCAGAGTACCGTTGCTGATTGCCGTGTACACATCACCCAGGGCCATGGGAACTGCAGTTGCGCCCAGTGCATTGAAGCCCTCCACATAGATCTGGCTGTTTGCAAGACGAATCTTCTGTCCCTTTAAGTCAGCCGGAGTTACCACCTTTGTCTTTGTCATCAGTTCTCTCTCGCCGTAAATCCAGTTGGAAGCCAGGATGGTAAGTCCCTTGTCGGCCAGCTTGTCACACTGTTCTTTATACCAGTCGCTGTCAAGAAGCGTCCACACATCGTCCCAGGTTTCAAAGAAGAACGGGCCATACATAATTCCCATATCCGGCACGCCGTAATCTGCATAGAAGGCGCCGTCTGCGATGGTGATTACATTTTCACCCATAACCATCTGGTCGATGAGCTTACTCTTGTTTCCCAGTGCGCTGTTTGCAAATACCTCCAGCTTCATGGTTCCATTGCTCTTCTCTTCCACCAGCTCGGACCATTTCTGAACAGCCTGTCCGATGGGTTCCTCCAGAGTATTCTCGAAACCGATCTGAATGGTAACCACATCCCCGGAAGCTGCCGGAGCCGCTGTGGTTTCTGCTGCCTTCTCTGTTTCTTTTGCTGCCTCTGTCTGTGCAGGAGCTGCTGTTGTCGCTGTGGACGACTGTCCGTTTCCACAGCCTGTTGCCATAAGGCCGGCGCACAGAGTGCATGCCAGTACAAGTGCAAGATTTCGTTTCATAGGTATCCTCCTTAAATATAATTATGTATTAAAACACAAACTCCGCTTTCACGATAAACGCGGAATTTTTATCCATATCCAGGAATGCCTCTTCGGCATCCTCCATCGGATATTTCCGTGATATGAGCCTTTTCAAATCCACAAAGCCCTCTCTCACCAGCTTCATTGTGGCCTCAAAATCCGCCTTCGTGGCGCCGCGGCTCCCAAGCATTTCAATTTCCTTTCTCTGAACCTCAAGGAAATTAAACTCAGCCGGGTGCTTGGCCACGCCGATCACCACCACCCGTCCGCGGCTTGCCGCTGCACTGACGCAGTCCAAAAAGGTAGACGGCATTCCCACCGCTTCAATGGTCACATCGAATCCATCGTCTCCTGTGATCTCCTTCCGGAACTCATCCAGGGCTTCTCTGGAGTCGTTGACAAAGCCTCCGTCCAGGTTAAAGTCCTTAATGGCCTTCTCTACCTTGTCCTTTGAGATGTCGGTGATATAGGCCTTGCCTCCAAAACTCTTTACCGCTGTTCCCGCAAGGATTCCGATGGCTCCGGCGCCGATAATCAGCACCTTTTCTCCGGGCTTTACCTTTGCACGGCTCACTCCGTGATAGCTGATGCAGAAGGGCTCCACCAGAGCCAGGGCCTCCGGCTCAATCCCCTGTCCGTCATACAGCCGTTCCACAGGCATCGTAAAATATTCGCTGAAAGCGCCCTCTCTCTGGACTCCCATGGTCTGGTTATGAACACATGCATTTACAAACCCCCGGCGGCAGCTATAACAGGTCCCGCAGTTAAAATACGGATTTCCCGTAACAACCATTCCCGGCCGTATCCCATAGGGATTGTCTCCGACCTCCACCACTTCTGCTGCAAACTCATGTCCGATGGTTCTGGGATAGCTTACATAAGCAGATGCGCCGCGGTAGGAAGCAAGATCGCTTCCGCAGATGCCGCCCACCAGCATTTTAAGAAGGGCCTCCCCTTTCTTTGGCTGCGGCAGCTCCCGCTCCTGGGTCTGCGCCTTCCATGGCTCTGCTATTACTATCGCCTTCATATATTCTTATTTCACCTCCGTCATATACTGGTGCAGGAACCGGAAGCCCCATCCATTTCCCTCTCTCTGGAGAGCAAAGCCGTTGTTGATGGTCATTGGTTCATCGATGATGGCGTCAATCCAGTCAAAACTCTCTGCACCGTACGGGTTGGAAACCGTTGCCAGAAGCGGAACATCATAGTCCTTATAATAATGGGGCAGAACCGGAATATGATAAGCGTTGGCCAGGGCTGCGCTGTCTCTCCAGGCTTCCACACCGCCGAGGCGGATTAAATCCGGCTGCCATAAGTCAAGGGCCCTGCGGCCGATCAGCTCTCTTAAGGCAACAGTGCTGTATTCCCGCTCGCCCATGGCAAGGCTGATATGTGTTTTACTGTGAATGGTTGCATATCCCTCGAAATCCGTGTTGACCACCGGCTCCTCGAACCAGAAGATTCCCAGATTTTCCACAAGGCTTATGAGCTTTACAGAGCTGGGCACATCCATGCCCTGGTTGGCATCCATCATGATCTTAAGATCCGGACCCACAGCCTCGCGAACCAGATTCAGACGGCGTACGTCCCGCTCCATGTCAGGACTTCCCACTTTGATCTTTACGGCGGTAAATCCGCGTTTCTTATAGTTTACAACCTCTTCCACCAGCTCCTCATCGCTGTAACTTAACCAGCCGCCGCTGCCGTATACGGGAATCGGTTTTCTGTGGCATCCGAACATCCGGTAGACCGGCTGTCCCAGGGTACGGCTCCACGCATCCCACATGGCCACATTGAGCGTTGCCAGAGCCCATCTTTGCAGGCCAACGATTCCAAAATACTCACTCTCTATCTCGTAGTCCTTCTGAACCTGTGCCGTCTCATAAATCTTGTAATCCCGTTCCAGAATGAATCGCTTTAAATCCTTAAGCGCTCCCTCGATGGCACCCGGACTGTAATGGAAGCTTAACAGATATCCCTGGCCTGTCACGCCGCCGGCAGTCTCCACTTCCAGTACATAAAATGCGATCTTGCTGATGTCATGGGTGGAATCCGCAATGGGCTGGCTGATTTTACTGACTGCCTGGTAAATGCGGATATCCTTAATTGCTGTTTCTGAAATATTCATGTGTGTGATATCCTTTCTTTGCGTTTTGTTTTTATGTGATATATTACTTGTATTATAAAACCCAATTTAATATATGTCAATCCTTTTTGTGCGTTTTAACAATTTCTTATCCCAATTCCTGCAATCTTTAGATATATTTTTACCAAACTGGCTCTTGTGTTTTTGAAAAGATATCATATATAATAGGATGGAAGTTTCTGGATATGTATCCTTCAGAACTTTCACACTACAAATAAGGAGGAACCACCCTTGCGAGAATCAGCCCACAAACCCATGGCCAACCAGGCATACGAATTCCTGCGTCAGAAAATCATCTCCTGCGAATATCTTCCGGGACAGGAATTAAACGAAAAACAGCTTCTGGAAATCACCAATTTCGGACGTACTCCTCTGAGAGAAGCGCTCCTATCGCTCCAGAAGGAAGGACTTGTGGAAATTTTCCCCAGAAAGGGAATGCGTATCAGTCCCTTCACGGAAAAGCAGGTAAAAGACCTCTACCAGACCCGGAAGCTCATCGAGCCCATTGTCATCCAGGAATACCGCTCCCTTTATTCCAAGGTCACGCTCCTGGAATTTCAGAAGCGGTTCCAGACTTCCAGAGATCTTCCCAATATGGAGCGCTTTGCCCTGGACTCCGAGTTTCACTCCTATCTGATTTCCATTACGGAAAATGATATTTTAATTGACATGTACCGTTCCCTCATGGTTCACCAGATTCACCTGGCTATGTACACCGCCATCCAGTCTACCGATGTCCCCATGGATGACTTAAACCAGCATCTGTCCATCATCAATGCACTGCTTCGGGAAAATGAAAAGGATATCCGGGATGCCGTCATCCTGCATATCAACTTCTCTCTGATCCGTTCCATGAGCATGTTTGGCTCTGACTGATATATTTCAATAGAATCCTGCCCGGAGGGCTTTGATACAGGATTATAAAATTCCGAATGTTTCAAAGGCCTCTGTGGCGCTCATTCCGCCTTCAATGGCCTTCCGGACAAGCTTTTCTCCCTCTGCTTTCTCAAGGGATCTCCGGATGCACTCCTCCGAAGCCCGTTTCGGGATAATCAGCACCCCGTCCATATCTCCAAACACCAGATCTCCGTCTTCAATCACCACCTTCCCAATCTCAATGGTACAGCGAAAATCCACCACGCTTGTCCGGATGCTGGAGTCCTGGGCCCATCTTCCCTTGGCAAATACAGGGAAATTCTGACTTAATACCTGGGGCGTATCCCTGGTATAGCCGTCCAGAACAGCCCCGGCGGCTCCCCGCATTTTTGCCGTAGCCGTTAAAAGCTCTCCCCAAAGGGCGCTGTTATGAGCTCCTGCTGCCAGATACACATCGTGCCGTTTTAACTGGTCCAAGGCTTCTGTCAGGTATCCGAAGGGCTTTTTCTGCGGACCATACACATCATACTCCAAAACGGTGCAGGCTCTTCCGGCCAGCTTCATATCCTCTCTTATGCCATGGATTTCCGGCGGCAGAAACTGATGGGCAAATCCCATGGAATCCAGAATATCCCCCACCACCGGCGTATACAGCTTTTCCTCCATAAGTGCAAACATCTCTTCGTCATTCTGCCAGAGCTTCATTGTTTTTTCCCCTTTCTTTTCTCTGTTTTTACCCATGGTTTCATATACTGATTTTACATTTTTGAATATTGTAATATATCACTTGTCATTATATTACAGTTTGTGATATAATTCAATCAATTTTTAGAGAAAGGAGTCATGTATGATTATCACAAAGTTTGAAACCTGGTGGGTGGACCGCGGAAAATGCCTCTTTGACGAAAAGAGACAGGGCGGCGCAAAAATGGGCTGGGATGTGATTGCTCTTAAGCTTACCACCGATACGGGAATGGAAGGCCTCGCCACCTGCATGGCGGCCAGGAGCGGCGGCGTCAGTGAAAACTACCTTCATGACAGCATTGCACCTGTGGTGCTGGGGCGTGACCCCCATGAGCACGAGGCTGTCTTTTATGAGCTGTGGAATGTGGACCGCCACGAGGCCTTTTTCCCTGTCTTTCTTCCCGGCCCTGTGGACGTGGCTCTCTGGGACATCTGCGCCAAAGCCGCAGGGCTCCCTCTGTACCGCTATCTGGGGGCATACCGGAAAAGTCTCCCGGTCTATGCCAGCGGAAATTTCCATGGAACCGTAAAAGAATATGTGGACGAGGCTCTGTATTACAAAAGCCTTGGAATACGGGGCTATAAGGCCCATCCCGGCGGTCCTGTGGAATTTGATATGGACGTTCATCAGGCCCTGCGGGATGCCGTGGGCCCGGATTATATCCTAATGAGTGACCCGGTCGGCGAATACACCATGGGAGACGCCATAAAGGTGGGACGCCAGCTGGAACATCTTGGCTACAAATGGTTTGAGGAGCCTTTCCGGGATTTTGAGCTCTATAAGTACACGGAGCTCTGCCGCGTCCTGGATATTCCCATTGCGGCCACAGAGACCACCCGCGGATGCCACTGGGGCGTTGCACAGGTGATCGCCCAGAGGGCTGCCGACATTGTAAGAGCGGATGTAAGCTGGAAGGACGGAATCACGGGAACCTTAAAAATCGCCCATATGGCAGACGGCTTCGGCGTGAACTGTGAAATCCATACCACCACCATGAACTATATGGATCTGGCCAATGTCCATGTAAGCTGCGCCATCCGCAACTGCGAATATTTTGAATATTTCGTTCCTGAGGACAATTATCGTCTCCCCATGAAAGGGGACCTGCCAATCCGCAACGGAATCATTACAGTTCCGGAAACCCCCGGCATCGGAGCCGACCTGGACTGGGAGCTGATTGAAAAAAGCTGCCATTCCTACCGTTGCCAGACATTTTAAAAGAAAACGACCAGGAGGTAATATACTATGAAATTATTAGAAGGCCGTCGCGGCATCGTCACCGGAGGGAGCAGCGGCATCGGCTATGCCATTGCAAATGTTTTAGGGGAAGCCGGAGCCGCCGTTTATGCAGTCAGCCGCACAGGCGCCGTCAAAGAAGGACTTAAAGCAAGTCACGAAAATGTCATACACATCCGCGGAAACGTGACGGATTACCAGAGAATGGAGGAAATCATTGAGATGGTCTCGAAAGAAGGGGCCATTGACTTTCTCATCAATGACGCCGGAATCACGAAAAAATGCCGGGCGGAGGAATTTCCCATGGAGGATTTTGAAAAAATTCTTAAGGTCAATGTAAGCAGTATCTTCCGGCTCTGCCAGCTCTGCTATCCTCATTTAAAGAAAAGCGCCCACAAAGGACGCATCATCAATATCAGCAGTATGGCGGCTCATCTTGGCTTCACCGAAGTGGTTCCCTACTGTACCAGCAAGGCCGCCGTCTGTGGACTGACCCGCGGACTTGCCGTGGAATGGGCAAATGATAATCTGTGTGTCAACAGCATCGCGCCGGGGTGGTTCCCCAGCGAAATGAATAAGCAGGTAATGACGCCGGAGCGGAAAGCCGCCATCCTGGGCCGGATGCCGGTCCATGCCTTCGGCGATACGAATGATCTGGGCCACATGGCAGAATATCTGCTGTCTGACCATGCCAGATATATCACCGGACAGGACTTTGCGGTGGATGGCGGCGCACTGGCCTACGGTTACTAAAGCTTCCGCCATGTCCGGCTTTTTCTTTTAAACAGGCGGCCGCCCTTATTTAAGAGCGTGCCGCCTGTCTTTTTACCGGTCAAACTTTTTTTCCATTACTGCAATCCCCTGATATAACAGGGCCGACAGCACACAGAGAATTACAATGGCCATCATAACCAGGTCCAGCTTAAATACCTGCGAACCATAAATAATCAGATATCCCAGCCCGGCCTGCGCTGCCAGAAACTCACCGATGATTACTCCCACCAGGCAAAGCCCGATGTTCACCTTCATGTTGCTGATGATTAACGGTATGGAGCCGGGCAGCAATACCTTAAACAAAATATCCCGCTTTCCTCCGCCCAGGGAGTAAATCAGCTTGATCTGGTCCGGATCCATGGTCTTAAAGCCATTGTGGAGCGTCAGAATGGAGCCGAACACAGCCACCGACACGGCAGCCACCACAATGGTCCGCATGTTGCTTCCCAGCCATACGATGAGTATGGGCGCCAGGGCCGACTTGGGAAGGCTGTTTAACATCACCAGGTATGGGTCCAGGATTTCCGAGAGACTTTTGCTGGACCACAGGGCCACAGCCCCGAAAATCCCGATGCCCGTCACCAGGCCAAAGCTTATGATCGTTTCCAGAATCGTAATCCCTGTGTGTAAAAAAATACTTCCATCGAGCACCATGGAAGAAAAGCACTGCATGATGCGGGATGGAGAGCTGAAAATAAAGTCATTGATCAGACCCGTTCCGGCGCTGATTTCCCAGAGTGCCAGAATCAGGACGAGGAGCAGAATACGCGCGCCCGTAACCATACGGCGGCGGCGAAGCTGTTTTGCAACAAACTCCTGCTGGGCCAGGGTTTCATGATTTTTCATGAGACACCTCCAAACACTCTAATTCTTCAATATTTTCCACAATTCATTGAAATAAGCAGAAAATTCCGGACAGTTCCTCCGCTTTAAGGGACTCCCAGCTTCATCCGGAAAGTTTATGGACATGGTATCTTTGATGCGGCCGGGCCGCCGGGTCAGAATGATGATGCGGTCAGCCACACTGACTGCCTCCGAAAGATCATGGGTGATGAGAATGGCAGTCTTTTTTCTGCCCCTTATGATGGTGCTGATGTCATCGCCGACCGCCAGCCTGGTCTGATAATCCAGAGCCGAAAAGGGTTCATCCAGCAAAAGAAGGTCCGGCTCCAGAGCCAGGGTACGGATCAGGGCTGCTCTCTGCCGCATGCCGCCGGAAAGCTCCGAGGGTTTGGCATCGGCAAAGCTTTGGAGGCCATAGGCCGAAAGGAGCTCTTCCACCTTCTTTTTATGGGATTCATCCAGCTTTTTCTGGATTTCCAGCCCCAGGCAGGCGTTGGAAAAAATCGTTCTCCACTGGAAAAGATGATCTTTCTGCAGCATATAGCCAATCCGCATGTCGCCGCTTGACACCTTCTCCCCGTCCAGAAGAATCTGGCCGGAATCCGGCTTTAAAAGGCCGCAGATCAGGGAAAGCAGTGTGGATTTTCCGCACCCGGAGGGCCCCACCACGGCAACGAATTCCCCTGCGAAAACCTTAAATGATATATTGGAAAGGGCCTGTGTCTCCCCCTCCATCGTATGGTAGGAGTAGCATAAATCCTTCACTTCCAGTTTGGGGATCATGGACCACCTCAAAACACTGTTGTTTCTATTTAAGATATGACGATTGAGTCTTGGACGTGAACTGTACCGTTTTATTTCTGCCCGGTAACCATCAGATACCGGTTATGGGCGTCCTTCATGCATGCAATTAAAGGCTTTTGGGTCAGGGCAAAGTACCGTTCCCTGATTTCCCGTTCCAGGGCAGGCAGATCTGTTTTCAGGCTTTTTCCGATACACATGGATGCCACAAAGTTTTTCGTGACTGAGAGAATGGTATTGCATTCCACATCCAGAATGACTCCTGTATCCCTTTCCACCACAAGGCTCACATAAAATTCCCCGTGCAGGTTGTAAATGGCGTCTTCACGGCTGGGCTTAGCTTGCCCCACCACCAGAATAGTATTTTTCGCGTACATGGGTTTCTCCTCTTTTTCTAAAGTAAAACGTTTCTTTTCCTTATTATAACAATCCCCGTCCCCCTTTTCCATCCTTTTCTTTTTTGTCATTTCGCCATATTGACAGCCGTCCTTTTTTCCGATATGATGAATCCATAAAAACCAAACGATTCTTTTATTTATGGGGACTCCTGCCCGGATGCTCCCGCCTTAAATAAGAGCCATGGATCTCAAAGGGGATACGTGGCTCCTTTTTTATACCACTGTCACAGCCGCGCCCGGCGCGGCCCGGAGGATACGAACATGACATTTTACAAGAAGCTGGATACTGTGATGAAACAGGATATGGGCGGCCGCGGCCTTTTGGAGTGCCTGCCGGACAATCCCATCAAAGAAGCTGCCAGAACCTTAAGACATGCAGACCGGGTGATTCTTCTCACCGGGTTTCCGGTGCGTATGGCCGATGGTTCCTGCATCGGGGAAACCGATGGACCATCCGGAACCGCCAATCTGGCCTATGCGCTGACCCGGGTTGGGGCCGATGTTCTGGTGGTCACGGACCAGGCCTCCTACCACCTCATGGAAGAAGCCCTATTTTACCGCGCTCCCGAGGCAAAGCTTATGCTTCTCCCCAAGTCCGGTTCCGAAGCGGCCATCCGGGAATGCATCCAGAGCTTCCGTCCCACCCATTTTATCAGCCTGGAGCGACCCGGAAAGGCAAAGGACGGCCATTACCACAACATGCGGGGCGAAATCATCGACGACATGGTGGCCGACACCGCCCTCTTTTTATCAGAATCAAGGAAGTCCGGCGCTGTCACCATCTCCATCGGCGACGGAGGAAATGAGATGGGAATGGGCACCTACCGTCCTGCAGTGGAATCCCATGTGCCCTGTGGCTCCTCCATCTGTACCGAGGAAGGGGCTGACATCACCCTGGCCAGCGGCGTTTCCAACTGGTGGGGCTGGGGCATTGCTGCCCTCCTCTCCTTGCAATCGGGCCAGTGCCTACTTCCCACGGAGCAGCAGGAGCGGGAGCTTTTGCGCCGCGTGGTCCTGGCCGGAGGTGTGGACGGCTGCACCAAAGAACGCACGGAGACTGTGGACCATCTGTCCCTGCGGGTTCATTTGTCCGTCCTCCGTTCCGTATCCCATCTTCTCATAAGGGAAATGGACCAACGGCGCCGAACCTAAAACAACCGGAGTCTTGCCTTTTCTGGCATGATTCCGGTCGTCTTTTTTCCTCTATCCTTATTTCTCACCGTTTATGTAATTTACCAGTCCGCCTGCGGAAATGATTTTCTGCATGAAGGGCGGGAATGCCTGGCCTTTGTAGGACTCATTTTTCGTGCGGTTGTAAATCATGCCGCTGTCGAAATCGATCTCCACCTCATCGCCGTCAGAAATGGCTTTGGAGGCCTCGGGGCATTCGATGATCGGAAGGCCGATATTGATGGCATTGCGGTAGAAAATTCTTGCAAAGGTCTCTGCAATGACACAGCTCACTCCGGCACACTTGATGGCTAAAGGCGCATGCTCTCTGGAGGAGCCGCAGCCGAAGTTCTTTTCTGCCACGATGATGTCGCCGTCCTTCACCTTATGGATAAACTCCTTATCAATATCTTCCATGCAATGCTTTGCCAGCTCTTCTCCCTTGGTCGCATTTAAGTAGCGGGCCGGGATGATAACGTCTGTATCCACATTGTCTCCGTATTTAAAAACTCTTCCTTTTGCCTGCATGATGCTTTCCTCCTATAAACCAAGTTCACATGGACATGAAATCTTTCCGGTTACGGCACTGGCGGCTGCAACGGCCGGGCTTGCCAGATAAACCTCGGAATCCACATGTCCCATACGTCCCACAAAGTTTCGGTTGGTGGTGGAAACACACCGCTCTCCTGCTGCCAGAATTCCCATGTATCCGCCAAGGCAGGGACCGCAGGTGGGAGTGCTGACAACGGCTCCGGCTTCGATGAAGGTCTCCAGAAGTCCTTCCTTCATGGACTGCAAGTAGATGGCCTGGGTGGCCGGAATTACGATGCAGCGCACGTTTTTCGCCACTTTTTTGCCCTTCATGATCTCGGCTGCCTGGCGCATGTCCTGAATTCTTCCGTTGGTGCAGGAACCGATCACAACCTGGTCAATGGCAATGTCGCCAAAGGTTCCCACTTCCTTTGTGTTCTCCGGAAGATGGGGGAAGGAAACTGTGGGCTTTAAGGCAGACAGATCGATGGTATAAACGGCGTCATACTGTGCGTCCTCATCCGGCTCATATACCTTATAGGGCTTGTTTCCATGGTCCTTGATGTACTGGATGGTCTTTTCGTCTACCGGGAAAATTCCGTTCTTTCCGCCGGCTTCGATGGCCATGTTGCAGATGGTGAAACGGTCATCCATGGTCAGATGTTCAATTCCGTCTCCCACAAACTCCATGGATTTATATAATGCACCGTCCACGCCGATCATGCCGATAATATGAAGAATCACATCCTTACCGCTGATCCATTTGGACGGTTTTCCTGTGAGCACAAATTTCAGTGCGGACGGAACCTTAAACCATGCCTTTCCTGTTACCATTCCGGCTGCCATATCTGTGCTTCCCACACCTGTGGAGAAAGCACCCAGGGCACCATAGGTACAGGTATGGGAGTCAGCGCCGATCACAGCGTCTCCGGCTGTCACAAGACCTTTTTCCGGCAGCAGCGCATGCTCGATTCCCATGCTTCCCACGTCAAAATAATTCACGATCTCATTGGCATTAGCAAAGTCACGGCAGCACTTGCAGTTCTCTGCGGATTTAATATCTTTATTGGGGATAAAATGGTCCATAACCAGAGCGATCTTTTCCTTATCAAAAACGGT
The DNA here is from genome assembly GCA_021770825.1 of Clostridium sp. Taxonomy (GTDB): domain Bacteria; phylum Bacillota; class Clostridia; order Lachnospirales; family Lachnospiraceae; genus CANRXD01. The sequence goes on from JAETQD010000010.1 coordinate 51,198, forward strand.
CTGGTCCTTCATTTTTTTCATTTCATTGATAGCCACCGGGGAAGTGATATCATTGCCCAGCACCATATCCAAATTCGCTTCAATCAACTGACCTGCTTCCACCTTAGGAAGTCCGGCATGGTCAGCTAAAATCTTCTGCGTCATTGTCATTCCCATTTGAAACTCTCTCCTCTCCTGAATCTTTGTTGATATTGACATTCTAACATAAGATTTACTATAATAGAAATACATATTATGAATAATAAGTATGAAGGGGAGTTATAAATATGGAACAGCATCTTTCCCAGTACCGTATCTTCTATGAGGTGGCCCGCTGCGGAAATATCTCCAGGGCTGCAAAGGAATTATACATCAGCCAGCCTGCTATCAGCAAAGCCATCAGCAAGCTGGAAGAAAATTTAAATACCAAATTATTCAACCGGAATTCCCGCGGCGTCCAGCTCACCCGCGAGGGCAGCATCCTGTTTCAGCATATAAGCTCTGCCTTTGAGGCCATCAACCGGGGAGAGAAAGAATTAAAACGCATCCATGACTTTCACATCGGAAATTTGAAAATCGGAGTCAGCAACACCCTCTGCAAATATGTACTTCTTCCTTATTTAAAGGGATTTGTGGAAAAATACCCCCATGTGAATATTTCCATTGAGAGCCAGTCCACGATTCATACCCTGGAAATGCTGGAAGCCAGAAAAATTGACATCGGCCTGGTGGCGGAGCCAAAAACAAGAAAGGGTCTCACCTTTTCTCCTGTTATGGAAATCCGTGACGGCTTTGTCTGTACCCCGTCCTATATGGAAAACCTGCTGCTTCGGGAAGGCACCAACCCGGATATTTTCCAAACCGGAAACATCATTCTTCTGGACCGCAGCAACATGAGCCGCAAGCATGTGGACTCCTATCTGGCCGATAACCAGATCGAGGTAAACCAGCTTTTGGAGGTTACCGATATGACTCTCTTAATTGAGTTTGCCAGAATCGGCCTCGGGATCGCCTGCGTCATTGAAGATTTCATCACAAACGATTTGAATGACGGCACCTTGATCGAAGTTCCCCTGGAGGTTCCCATTCCCAAGCGGGTCATCGGTTTTGCCTACCATCCCCAGGACGTGTCCGACACCCTGAAAGAATTCCTGGATTTCTGCCGGAAGTTCCGCAGGCCCCATCCCGTTTAACCTGCTTTACAAAAAGCCTTTTTTATTCCTGCTCCGGCCGCATTCCTGTGGCCTCATAAAACTTTTCCATACTTCCGTATTTGAACACCATCTTAAGCTCACTGCCGATACTGTTTAACAGGGTTTCGTCAGGAATCTCATCCCGGTGATACCATCCGGCTTCGGAAAGCTCGTCTTCCTGGAGGCGGATGGTGTCGTCGCCGTCCAGCTCCGCAAAAAATCCGATCATTTCCGTATCGGAGAATGCCCAGGGCTGGCTCTTATAATAGCGGATATTCTTCACCTTAAGTCCCACTTCCTCCATGACCTCCCGGCGCACCGTATCCTCAAAGGTCTCGCCGATCTCCACAAACCCGGCAATCAGCGCATATCCCCGGTAGGGGTTGTTGCTTACGCGGTATCTGGACAGAATCAGACGGTCTCCGTCGGTGATTGCCACAATTACTGCCGGGGAAATCTTCGGATATTCCACCTGGCCGCAGTGGGGGCAGACCAGAGCCCGCTCCACCTTGCTGTTCTCTGTTTCATGGCCGCAGCGTCCGCAGTATTTCCGACTCTCCTTCCAGCGGTGAAGCTGTGTGGCTGTAATTCCGGCAAAAGCCTGGTATCCCGGCGTCATTTTCCGGAAGGCAGACGTGGGACAGAACTCATATCCGTTCTCCTCCCCCTGAATCATTTCCGTCACATAATAATAACCGGTTCCATCAATGGAAAACAGATAATAGGCCTTCATCTTAAGCCGAACTTTTTCCATGGGGAAGTCCTGAAAACGGGGAATCTCGTAATTGTCCCCCTCCCCCTTTCTGAGGAGCGTCTTATTGCTCTTCATATATAAAACGTAATCTTCGTCCCTGGCCTCCGGCTGCTTGTAGGACAGGTCAAATTTATGGGCTCCAATATCCTGAATCATGGTATCCTCTCCTTTACTGTCATTGTTTCCATCATAAGACAGACCTCAGATTTTGTCAAATCAAACCGTATCTGCTGTTGACTAATGTCATATGATGCTATATAATGCCAGTCATGACTATTTTTCCTAGAGGAGAGATCACCCTATGGCAAGTGAAAACAAAATGGGAGTCATGCCCATCAACAAGCTGATTCTGTCCATGTCCATCCCCATGATGCTGTCCATGCTGGTGCAGGCCCTGTATAATGTGGTGGACAGCATGTTCGTGGCCCAGGTCAGCGAAAATGCATTAACTGCCGTTTCCCTGGCGTTTCCGGCTCAGAACCTGATGATTGCCGTGGCCACAGGAACCGGTGTCGGCGTCAACGCCACCCTTTCCAGGAGTCTGGGAGAAAAGAATTTTGAACGTGCCAACCGCATCGCCAACAACGCTCTGTTCCTGGCTGCTGCCAGCTACATCGCCTTTGCCCTGTTCGGCCTGTTTTTTGCAAAGCAATACTTCTTACTGCAGACGGACATTCCTGACATTGTAGAATACGGAACCTCTTATTTGCGAATCTGTACGGTCTGTTCCTTCGGCCTGTTCGGGGAAATTGCCTTTGAAAAGCTGATGCAGTCCACGGGAAAGACCTTTTATTCCATGATCATCCAGGGAACCGGAGCCATTTTAAACATCATCTTTGACCCGATTCTCATTTTCGGACTGTTTGGTTTTCCGAGGCTGGAGGTGGTGGGAGCCGCTGCTGCCACTGTTTTCGGCCAGATTCTTGCATTGCTTCTGGGCTTTGTCTTAAACCAGGCGAAAAACCATGAAATCAGCTTAAAGCTCAAGGGCTTCCTGCCGGAAAAGGAAATCATCGCCCATATTTATTCCGTTGGTATTCCTTCTATTATTATGGCATCCATCGGAAGTGTCATGACCTTCGGGCTCAACAAGATTCTCATTGCCTTTTCCTCCACAGCAACAGCCGTATTCGGCGTCTACTTTAAGCTTCAGAGCTTCGTATTCATGCCGGTGTTCGGCTTAAACAACGGTACGGTTCCCATCATCGCCTACAATTTCGGCGCGTCCAGACCGGACCGGATCATGAAAACCTTGAAGCTTGCCATCTGCTACGCCGTGTCCATCATGCTGGTGGGCCTGGCCGTTTTCCAGCTCATGCCGGACAAGCTGTTGATGATCTTCAATGCCTCTGACCATATGCTTGAGATCGGTGTCCCTGCCCTCAGGTGCATTTCCATAAGCTTTTTATTCGCAGGCTACTGTATTGTCTGCTCCTCCCTGTTCCAGGCCCTGGGCCATGGCATGCTAAGCTTATGGGTTTCCGTATTCCGCCAGCTTGTGGTACTGCTTCCGGTGGCCTTTGTATTTTCAAAAATCGGCGGCCTTTCCAGCGTATGGCTGGCCTTCCCCATCGCCGAAATCTTTTCCCTCACCTTCAGTACCTGCTTCCTTCGGTACGTATATAAAAAAGAAATCCTGCCCCTTAAAAAACAGGCGGCATAAAAGAATCCCCTGGCTCCTTCCGGAGCCAGGGGCTTTTATGTAGTATACTTTATTTTCCCTCACACGGATAGCCCAGGCGCTTAAACACCATGTCATACCCATCATTTCCATAATTCAAGGACCGGTTCACACGGCTGATCGTCGCCGTAGATGCCCCCGTGCGTTCCGCAATATCCAGGTAAGTCTTTTTCTCCCGCAGCATTTTCGCCACCTCATAGCGCTGTGACAGAGACAGTAACTCATTGACGGTGCAGACATCCTCGAAAAATGCATAGCATTCTTCTGAATTTTTTAAAGTCAGAATCGCCTCAAAAAGATGGTCGACGGCTTCTGTCTTGATTTTTTTATTCATGTGCAGCTTCCCCTTTACGAGTCATATTTTTCCCTCTACGATACGAATGCATCATGGATGCATCATTATTATTTTAGCACATTAAAGTTTTTACGTCCAGCACTTTAATCAAAAAGCAGGAATTTCTCCACAACTTTTCCAACTCCGTCCTCATTGTTGGAATCGGTGATATAATCGGCTGCCTTCCGCACCGGGAGAACGGCATTTTCCATGGCCACTCCAAGGCCCGCATACCGTATCATGGAAAGGTCATTGTATCCGTCTCCGCAGGCAATCATCTCCTCCCTGGACAGGCCCAGGGTCTCCAAAAGCCGCTCTAAGCTCTGAGCCTTGTCAATTCCCTTGGGAAGAATCTCCAGAAAATGCGGCTCTGAACGGTATACGCTGAAATTTTTCCCCAGCGCCGCCTTCACCCTGGGCTCCACAAGGGCCAGGTAATCACCGTCGTCCAGCATCAAAAATTTAGGTACCACAAAATCCACGTAGGAAGCCATGTCCTCCACCTCCACCATGGGCATGCGGTTGATTTTGCTTTCGATTTCAGCATAAGGACATTCCCTGTTATTTACCACCAGATGATCGCCCTCGTAGGTAAGAATGTCCACCCGGTGTTCCATGGCCAGTTCGATGATCTTCCTGTTGGATTCCACCGGAAGCTGCCTGGAAAACACCACTTCCCCCGTTTCGCAGTTTACAATCAGTCCGCCGTTGTAGGCTAAGATATATCCGCCGTACTGGGAAAGCTTCAATTCCTCCGCAAGGGGCACGACTCCCGGTGTGGGGCGCCCGGAGGCCAGAACCACCTTTTTTCCGCGCTTCTGGGCCTCCATCAGGGCCTCCCTGGTCCGCGGAGTAATGACTTTATTTCTGTTGGTCAGAGTCCCGTCCAAATCCAGGACTATGATCTCATACTTTTTCTTTGGCATCCCGAAAACTCCTTTTCTCTTATGCTTTGGATTTCTTCCCCAGGTCCGTCATGCGGATTTTCTGCCGGACCGGAAGCAGGAAAGCCGGAGAAACTGACAGCTCGTCAATTCCCATTCTCAAAAATTCCTCTGTCAGAGCGGTATCCGCCCCCAGCTCTCCGCAGATTCCCACCATGCAGCCGGCCTCATGGCCGCATTTTGCCACGTACTCAATGAGCCGTAACACCGCCGGATGGTGGGAATCGTAAAACATATCCAGCTTATCATTCTGTCTGTCAATGGCCAGCACATACTGGGTCAGGTCATTGGTTCCGATACTGAAAAAGTCCACCTCTTTTGCCAGCTCCCTGCTCATGATGGCCGCTGCCGGGGTTTCAATCATGATTCCGAGAGCCACCTGTCCGATCGGCACAGACCGGGAAGCCAGTTCACTTTTTACTTCCTCGACGATCTCCTTAATGCGCTTCACTTCCCAAAGGGAGGTGATCATGGGAAACATCACGGAGATTTTTCCAAAAGCGCTGGCACGGTAGATGGCCCGAAGCTGGGTTTTAAACACGTCCGGCCGCTCCAGACAGATGCGGATGGCCCGAAAGCCCATGGCCGGATTTTCTTCCTCTCCCAGATCAAAATACCCGGCCGTTTTGTCGGCTCCGATATCCAGGGTCCGTATGATAACCTCTTTTCCCGCCATCATCTCCGCCACATGGCGGTACGCCTGAAACTGCTCCTCCTCGGTGGGATAGGTCTCCTTTTCCAGATACAGAAACTCGCTGCGGAACAGACCGATTCCCGCCGCATTGTATTTCAGGACTTCAGCCACATCCGATACGCTTCCGATATTGCCGTAAAGCTTGATGCGGGTTCCGTCCGCAGTCACATCCTCTTTATCCTTTAAGTCCATCAGAAGACGTTCCTTCTTTTCTTCCTCTTCCTTCTTCTTTTCCATTTCCCGAAGGAGCTCCCCATCCGGGTCTATATAAAGGGTTCCCGTTTCCCCATCAATCACCGCCGTTTTCCCGTCCCACTCCTCTTTTACAGTCACAGAAACCAGAGCAGGAATGTTCATGGTCCTGGCCAGGATGGCAGTATGGGAGTTTAAAGAGCCCTGCTCTGTGACAAAACCCAGCAGCTTGTCCTTTTCAAGCTGTACGGTCTCACTGGGTGCCAGATCGTAAGCGGCCAGAATCACCGGCTCAGACAGGGCACGGCCGGACAGGGTACCGCCGGAAAGCAGCGTCAGCAGCCGGTCCGACACATCCTTCACATCGACGGCCCTGGCTTTAAAATATTCGTCCTCCATCTCAGAAAACAGCCGCCGGAAATTATCTCCTGTGACAGCCACGGCATATTCTGCATTGACCTTCTGTCCGGTGATGATATTGTATACAGAATCCCTGTAATCCTCGTCCGTAAGCATCATTTTGTGGACCTCAAAGACAGCCGCATTGACCTTCCCCACTTCCCTGCATGCTTTCTCATACAGGACATCCAGTTCGGCCTCCGCCTTCCTTAAAGCCTCCTCGTAGCGGGCAATTTCCATTTGGATATCGTCCACACTTCTTCGTACCACCTGGCTTTCCGGCTTTCTATGGTACAGGATTTTTCCGATGGCAACCTTATTTAAAATTGATTTTCCCTTAATCGTTTCCACAATTTCCCCCATGTGTATGGTTTCACCATTCCTTCTGTCATTGTATACGCAAATGCCGTCATAATCAACCATTTTCCTCCCGTTTTTCTTCCTCTTTGACCTCCACGGCCAGGAAGTCCTCCCCGGCCCGAATGGTTCCCTGGCATAAAAGCCGTACCGTTTGGGAGTCGGAAAGCTCGGTGAATAAAATCGGCGATGCCAGGGACGGAGCATGGGCTTTTATGAAATCCAGGTTCAGACGCATGATGACATCTCCCCGCTTCACCTGATCTCCCTCCTGAACCATGACCTTAAAGCCGTTTCCCTTCAGCTTCACTGTGTCAATGCCCACATGAATCAGCATGGAAAGGCCCTCCTTCGTGGTAAAACCCAGGGCATGTTTGGTGGGAAAGACAAAGCTTACGGTTCCATCGGCAGGGGCCCGGACAATGGGGTCCGTGGGTGTTATCACGGCTCCCTGTCCCATCATTCCACCTGCAAAGCCCTCATCCGGCGCTTCGGAAAGCGGAGCCAGAATGCCCGTCATGGGACTTCCAATGACCACGGTACGGAAGATTCTGCCATCCTGCTCCGGCTCCTGGCTCTGTCCGGCCGCTTCCGCCTGGCCTGGCCCCTGGCTCTGTCCGGCAGCTTCTGCCTGGCCCGACCCGCGGCTTTCCCCGGCTGCCCCCGCCTGTTCCATATACTCATCCAGATCCGATTTAATCACGGTCACTCTCGGCCCATAGATGATCTGCACACCCTGGCCCTTTTTGATTACGCCGGATGCCCCGGTGGATTTTAACAGGCTCTCATCCACCTTCCCCGCGTCATGAACGGTGCAGCGAAGCCTGGTGGCGCAGCAGTCCACATCCGAAATATTGGAAAGGCCTCCCAGCCCGCGGACAATGGCCTCCGGCTGTCCGCCGGATGTTCGATTTCCCGTATCTTCCGCCTTTTGGCTGCGGCTTTCTGGCGCCTTCCCGTTCCGCTCTTCCACATCCTTTCTTGTATACAGCTTCACCTCCTGGCTTTCCTCCCGTCCAGGGGTCTTAAAATCAAATTTCTTTATTAAGAATGTAAAAAGACCGTAATACACCAGAAAATATCCAAGGCCCACAACCACAATCCAGACCCATCCTGTCTTTGCATTCCCCTGAAGAATTCCAAATAAAAACAGGTCAATGAGACCCCCGGAGAACGTCATTCCCACGCCCACATTCAGCATATGCATGAGCATATAGGCCGCTCCCGCCATCACACAGTGAATCACATAGAGGAGCGGCGCCACAAACAGAAAAGTAAATTCCAGAGGCTCCGTAATTCCCGTGAGCATGGAAGTCAGCGCAGCCGATAGAAGAAGTCCGGACACTGCCTTCCTCTTTTCCGGCAGCGCTGTCTGGTACATGGCAAGCGCTGCCCCCGGAAGGCCAAAAATCATCAGCGGAAATTTTCCTGACATGAACCGGGTGGCAGAAACAGAAAACTGCGCTACCTCCGGGTCTGCAAGCTGGGCAAAGAAAATGTTCTGTGCTCCTTCCACCATGCGGCCGCCAACCTCCATGGTACCGCCCACAGCCGTCTGCCAGAACGGAATATAGAATACATGATGGAGGCCAAAGGGAATCAGGGCCCGCTCCATGAGGCCGTAAAACCAGGTGCCTGCATATCCGGATTTCAGCACAAAGCTTCCCACATGGGAGATGGCCGTCTGGATGGGAGGCCAGATAAAGTACATGAGAATTCCCACCACCACATAAACCAGCGCACTGATGATCGGCACGAACCGTGTGCCCCCGAAAAAGGACAGCACCTGGGGCAGTTCAATCCGGTAAAACCGGTTGTGGAGCCAGGCCACACCCAGTCCCACCAGGATTCCTCCAAATACCCCCATCTGAAGGGAGGGAATTCCCACCACCGATGTGCCTGCACCTGCCGGAAGCGCCTCCGTGCCGCCGTGAATGGAAATCATGGCGCTGATTGCCGCATGCATGATGAAAAAAGCAATTGCTGCCGCCAGAGCCGCCACCTCTTTTTCCTTTTTCGCCATACCGATGGCCACACCCATGGCAAAGAGAATCGGCAGGTTTGCAAAAACAATATCGCCTGCCTGGCTCATGACCGTAAAAATCATATTGGGAACGGTGCCGGGTCCCATGACTCCCATGAGTCCGTAGGCGGAAAGCATGGTAGTATTGGAAAACGAGCCCCCGATTCCCAATAAAAGTCCGGCCACCGGGAGAATTGCGATGGGCAGCATGAAGGACCGCCCCACACGCTGCAGCACCCCGAAAATGTTATCTTTCATGTCAGTTACCTCATTTTTTCAATGTTTTTCTCCTATCAGTATGGACATTCTCCTCCTGTTTTATCCATTTACAAAACCATTTGACATTCGTGCTTCTTTTCTTCATAATAGTATATATACATACGATTCATCTTTCCATCAGGAGGTATTGAGAATGAAGTATTTAAACCAGCTCGAATATCCAACGCTCCCCTATCCCACGGACGTAAGCAACCCGGACAGCAAATTTGTTCATCTTTTTATCAAGGAAGCCGGATGCGGCCTGTGCTGCCTGGCCATGATGGTTGACCAGCTCACCAACAAATCCATCTCCTTAAAGCGCCTGATTTCCCTTTCCATTAAAAATAAGGCCAACTTAACCCCAGGCACCAATTTAAAGATTATGGGCCCGGTTGTGGCTGACCTCTATGATCTGGAATTCCAGACCACAAACAGTATTAAAAAAGCCATGAAGCACCTGCAAAACGGCGGCAGCGTCATTGCCAATGTGGGCGGTGACCGGGAAGGCTACACAGGCGTATTCTCCCATGGCGGCCACTACATTCTTCTCCTTTCCGCCACAAAAGATACGGTATGTGTTCTGGACCCGTCCTTAAAGGACGATAAGTTTGATGAGCCGGAGCGTCAGGGCAAGGTCCGTGTGGACACACCCTTTGCCTATTGTACTCCCGAGCTTCTGGAGATTGAAACTGCCAACAGAAATCCGGGATTTTATTTGTTCTCCAGAAAAATCCCGCAGTAATCTTAAATTTTCTGGATTACGAAAAGCGCAGAATCACACTTCTGCGCTTTTTTTCTGATACATGATAAATAGCTGGGCGGCAAACAGGGTTGCGATGCAAAACCAGATGGATTTTTCTGCAAACCGCTTACATATTACGGCTCCCACGGCCGCTCCGCCCACAAAAACACCGTCAATCAAATAATAATGAAGCCCTGCCTTTCTCTTCTCCGAGTCATGTTCAAACTGACTGACGGAAAGAAGCTCGGTCCCGCTCCTCAAATTTCCCGTACACATGGTGGTGGCAAAGGCCTTCCCGCGGATTTTCCGGAATGCCTCCACCTGCATGGCGCAGATAAAGGCGATAATGGCATTTACCAGCGCATTGTGCTCCTGTGGAATCCACCCTGCAAGGAAGAGTAAAACCATCTCTGCCCACAGGATTCCTTCCTTCCAGTGGACTTTGGGGCTGTCTCCCACCTTTTTCCTGATACATTCCGCCGCGTAAACTCCCAGTGCAAAGGAAACCACCGGAACCAGATAATAAAGCACACGCCCCCAGTTTCCTTCCGCCATATGAATTCCCATCAGTACAATATTTCCTGTCTCTGCGTTGGCGAACACTCCGCCCCGCACCAGATACGAATATGCGTCCATGAATCCCCCGGTCAAAGCCAGAATAATTCCCAGCCGTACCGACTCTGAAACCCTTTCGCTCTTGATCATTTCGGTCACTCCTTCATGCCAGTAAATCTAAGGCCGCCGCTATCCTTTGCCTCTATGCCTGCTCGGCAAGTTTTTTCACTTCCTCCATAGAAAGTCCTGTATACTCCACAATCTTCTCCGTTGGCTCTCCGGCCTTCAGCATTTTTTGTGCTGTTTCACATGCTTGTTTTCTGGCCCCCTGCTCTATTCCCTGCTTTTCAGCAAAATCCATAACTGTGCACATATTAACTGCTCCTTTCTTTGCCTTCTCCAAAATCATCGGCTTACACTCTTCAAATCTCTTATCTTTAGAAAACACTTTAAAGAAATCCAACACTTCTTCCACATGTTTTATTTCCTGTCTGCTGTATTCCGTTTTATCTTTCATGGTTTCGGTAGCTATCTATGATGCTATCATAGCACTCTCACCTGAAATTAGCAAGATTTCATTTCTTCCGCCCATCCCCCCGGTACAGCCGCGCCGCTTCCTCCGGTACGGACGGGCCGTCTCCCCTGAAAAGCAAAAAAACGGCGCGGCCCGAAAGGACCGCGCCCATATTTACTTTAACATTCCCAGAATTACAACCGCCACAAACAGGACACACATGCAGCCGATGAAAATATCCATGGTGCGGACCGACACATTGATTTTGTCGTACATCCGCTCTTTCAGGGACTTATTTAACCGCTCATTTTCCTCCTGCAGTTTCCGGTTTTCTTCCTGGAGTTCTTCCAGCGTCTTTTCTTCTGACATCTCTATCCTACTTCTTTGCAATGTACTTTCTGATATCAAGTGCAATGGCAACTACGATAACGATACCCTGTGCAATGTACTGGTAGTTGGTGTCAACGCCCAGGTACTGTAAGCAGGTCTTTAAGATCTCGAATACAAGAACACCGATCAATACGCCGGAGATACGTCCGATACCACCGTTTACGGATACGCCGCCGATGGTACAAGCTGCGATGGCCTCAAGCTCCCAGCCCTGGCCCATGTTTACGGAAGAACCGCCGGACTTGGCGCCTACTAAGAATCCGCCCAGTGCGTAAAGAGCTGCTGCTGTCATGTAAATGATGATTTTGGTCTTCTTTGTGTTTACACCGGAAACCTCAGCAGACTGCTCGTTGCCGCCGATGGCGTACATATATTTTCCGTGTGGAGTCATGTTGTAGATGAACCACATTACAAGACCTACGGCGATGGCAATTAAGAACAGATACGGAATCAGGCCGAATAATTTACCTTTTGCAACGATGGTATATGCGCCGTGGTAGCCGCCGATGGGAGTTGCGTTGGTGTAAACCAGGCAGACACCGTAAACGATAAGCTGCATACCAAGGGTTCCGATGAATGCCGGAACGTTTAAGTAAGAAATAACGATACCATTGATAAAACCAAAGAAACAGCATACGGCAACGCAGATAAGAAGAACTGCGATTACCCATAACCACCACATTCCGCCGAAATCCGGAAGTCCTTCATAGAACTTACCGCTGTAATCCGGCTTCTGTAACAGGGTACCAGCCAGGCAGGCTGCGAGACCTACCATACGTCCGGCAGAAAGGTCTGTACCTTTTGTGATCAGACAGCCGGATACGCCGCAGGCGATGATGAAACGTGGTGCAACGTTTAATGCTACGTTAATCAGGTTGCCGCCGGAAAAGAATGTGGGCTGCATGATACCTGTATAAATAGCCAGTAACACAAGAACAACGATGATTCCATTATTGATAAGGAAATCTTTTACATTAAAATTTTTCGCTTTCATGACTTAACCTCCTCATGTGGCTTCTTTACTTTGATGAACCGCTCAAATCAAACTTTGTGGCAAAGGCCATAATCTTCTCCTGAGTTGCATCCTCACCTTCCACTTCACCGGTAATGCGGCCGTTGCACATTACGATGATTCGGTTGGACATACCGATTAACTCCGGCATCTCAGAAGAAATCATAATGATGGATTTTCCCTGTTTTACCAGGTCAATCATAATCTGATAAATCTCATACTTGGCGCCCACGTCGATACCACGTGTCGGCTCATCCATGATTAAGATATCAGGATTGTTGGCAAGCCATCTTGCGATAATTACCTTCTGCTGGTTACCACCGGACAGAGACTGAATCAGAGTCTTTCCGCTGGGTGTCTTGATTTTCAGTTTTGCAATACTTTCTTTTACTACCTTATCAACTTCGCTCTTGTTGATTTTTCCCATATGGGTGTAATTCTTATAAGAAGCCACGGCGGTATTGTCTTCAATGCTTAAGCAGCCGAAAATACCGTTTCCACGTCTGTCCTCGGTGATCATACCAACGGAGCTGGTGATAGCATCCTGGGGTCTCTTGATGTTTGTTTTCTTTCCAAGAACCTCCACTTCACCGCTGGCCACATGACGCATACCGAAAATTGCTTCCATAAGCTCTGTTCTCTGTGCACCAACCAGTCCGCCGAATCCAAGAATCTCACCGCGCTTTAACTCAAAGGAGCAGTCCTGGAAAGAATTGGAATGGATACTGGACAGATGGCTTACTTTCAGTACGGTTTCGTCTGTGCGGTAGTCATCCTTGGGCGGGTACACGTTGGTAAGCTCACGGCCTACCATCTGTCTTACGATCTCATCGTCGGAGATATCTTCCATACGCCAGGTTCCCACATAGGTACCGTCACGCATGATGGTGATATCATCGGAGATCTGACGAATCTCAGCCATTTTATGGCTGATATATATCATAGAAACGCCTCTGGACTTTAAGTCCCGGATAATACGGAACAGCGCTTCTACTTCATTATCAGTCAGGGAGGAAGTGGGCTCATCCAGAATTACCAGGTTGGCACTCTGGCTCACGGCCTTTGCAATTTCCACTGACTGCATCTGTCCAATGGATAAGGTTCCAAGCTGGGCCTTGGGGTCAAAGTTCATCTTAACGTCCTTTAACCATTTCTCGGCTTCGCTGTTCATAGCTGCATGGTCCACAACCTTGATGGGACCAACTTTCTTTAACGGATATCTTCCCAGGTACATGTTTTCTGCGATGGAGCGGGCCGGAATCGGCTGAAGCTCCTGATGCACCATGGCAAGTCCTTTGTGAAGGGCGTCATCGGGGTTTGCAATCTCCGTTTTCACGCCGTCGATGAAGACTTCGCCTTCATCCATTTTGTAGATACCGAACAGGCATTTCATCAATGTAGACTTACCAGCACCGTTCTCCCCCATCAGTGCATGAACGGTACCGGGGCGTACACGTAAATTTACGCCATCCAATGCCTTAACGCCTGGGAAGGTCTTTTTAATCCCCTTCATTTCGAGTCTGTACTGCTCTGCCATCCCAAAACTCCTTTCAGTTGCATTCCCCCCAATTTGGGCGGCTTGTGCAATTTATAAAACCGAGTGTGTCAATGGAACACACCCGGTTTCAATTAGTTACAGTTTAAAATTACTTTAACTGATCCAAAATCTGCTGAGCGTTCTCCTGTGTAACCTTGGAGTAGTCAACCATGTTTACAGCTTCAACGGTCTCGCCTGCAAGGAATTTAGCAGCGATGTCGCCAGCAGCCTTAGCCTGTGCAAAGTGGTCGTTGAATACGGTACCAGTCTGCTTGCCGTCGATAACGTTCTGTACAGCCTCTGTCAGAGCATCAACACCAACAAGGTAGATGTCTTCGTTTACGGTGCGGCCAGCAGCCTCGATGGACTGTAAAGCACCAAGAGCCATAGCGTCGTTGTTACAGAAGATAACTTCGATCTTGTCGCCGTACTGGTTTAAAGCATCCTGAGCGATCTGCTGAGCTTTTGCCTGATCCCAGTCACCACGCTGTAATAACAGCTCTTCTACTTCCATACCAGCATCTGTAAGAGCCTTAACAGAGAACTCTGTTCTATACTGAGCATCTACGTTCTCCGGGTCGCCCTGGATCATGATGTAGGAAACTTTGCCGTCGCCGTTGATATCACCCTTTGTGGATGTCTCAAGGATTTCTTCGCCCTGGTAAGTACCGGACTGTCTTGCGTCACAGCCAACGTATGTAGCAGCGATGCCCTCGGAAGCCCATCTTGCTTCTTCGTCAGCATCCGGCTCACGGTTGATGTAAACAACCGGGATTCCAGCTTCCTTACACATATCTGTGATCTCCGGAGCGGAGGAAGCCTGTACAAGGTTTAAGATAAGAACATCATACTTCTGAGTGATGAAGTTCTGAATCTGGTTGGTCTGCTCTGCCTGATCGCCCTTACCATCCTGAACAACTACGTTCTCAGCCTTGAATCCGAGGTCTTCGGTTAAGTAACGAACCAGCTCTGTTCTGTACAGAGTCATGAAGTTATCATCGAATTTGTAAATGCTGATGCCGACTTTCTTATCGGATACATCTGCAGTTCCTGCTGCTTCAGCGGCTGTGGTAGCTGCCTCTGCTGCTGCGGTTGTAGCGGCTTCTGTTGCTGCCTCAGTAGCTGCTTCTGTGGCAGCCTCTGTTGCTGCAGCAGTTGTTTCTGCCGGCTTGCTGGAGCATCCTGCTAAAGACATAGCCATAACAGATGCCAGAGCGATTGCTGTTGCTTTCTTTGCTAATCTCATTGTTTTGAATCCTCCCATTCAAAATTAATTATTTGTCACTTTTGGGTACATTTACCTCAATGACAAATTTATTATACTTTCCCTTTGTGCATTTTTCCATACTTTTTTTTATCCAAAATTATTAAAATTCTTCGATTATGTACAAGAAATCCCGGATTTTCTTCTATTTTCTACATTTTTTTATGAAATGCCCCGTCAATCGGTCAATGGTTTCTGGGAACTCCAGTAATATTTCTCTGCATCCATTTTCTCCCCCATGGAAAGGCCGGCCGCCAGGTCAAAAATTGCCTTGGCATACTGAACCCGGTCCGATTCCACGGTTCCGAAAAGCTTCCCGGCCTTTAAGGCCTCCTGCCCCACAGGGGTCCCGTCGATTCCCACCACCTTTATGGTCTGAATCAGGTACCCGTTCCGCTCAATGGCGTCAATGGCGCCTAAAGCCATGTCGTCATTGTTGCAGATCACCAGCTCGATCTGCCCGTCATACTCCTTAAGCCACTGGTCCATCAGCGCAGACGCCTGGCTCCTCTCCCAGTTGGCGATTCCTCCGGCCAGCTTCTCCAAAGGAACCCCGCCGTCCTTTAAGGTCTGGATGGACCACTCTGTGCGGATTAAGGAGTCCTGATGGCTGCTTTCTCCCTCCAAAAGCACATAGCTCACCGTTCCGTCTCCGTCCCGGTCCAGGGTTTCCGGATTTTCTTTGTAGGCATCCACTAAGATCTGCCCCTGGAGCACTGCCGATTCCTTGGCATCTGCCCCCACATAGTAAAGCTTTTCCCATCGGTTCATGTCCTCCTCCACCGGCTCCCGGTTGAAAAACACAATGGGAATGTCCGCCGCCATGGCCTTATCAATCACCACAGAAGCTGCGGACCGGTCCACCATATTGACGCAGAGGGCATCGCACTCCAGGCCGATGAGCCGTTCCACCTGGTTGTTCTGGGTATTCTGGTTTCCCTTGGCATCCATCACATCCAGAATCACCTTGATTCCCGTCTCCTTCTCATACTCCTTTGCCCGCTCCTCCAGGGAAAGGCGCAGAGTTCCGATAAAGGTGTCGTCCCCCTGATACAAAAGGACTCCAATCCGCATGGAATTCTTCTTTTCCTCTCCTGCCTTGTCACTTCCGATTCCGGTAAAAAGCAGGACAGCCCCTGCCAGAAAAAGGACAGCCGCTCCTCCCAAAAACCATTTTTTCTCCATTTCGTTCCTCCCGTTTTTATTCCATGGGATACAGAAGCTTCTCATACCTCCGCTCCCTCAAATCTTCCCCGGTGATATAATAGGATTCCATAAACATCTGTTCCCTGAGCCACATTCCCTGAATGGCCTCCACCGCCATGCGGATGCTTAAATATCCCTCATCGTAGTCATTGACGGCCATCAGCCCCTGAATGAGGCCACGGTCCATTTTCCTCAGTATGGCCGTGTTGTTGCCAATGCCGTAAAGCCCGGTCACATGCTCTGCATATACGGTGCTGCCGCCGATGATATCGGAGGTCTCATCCAGGGATTTGGCATCCATGGCGATGACCGTCACCTGCTTGGGATCCGGATATACGGTCTCCTCGATGGCCTGGCGGTAGGTGTCTTCATCTTCCCGCTCCACCAGCCGGTAGGAAAATCCCTTCTCGTCCAGAATCGAACGGATTCCGTCATACAAATCTGTATTTCCTGTATAGGAAAGGCCCTCCGTAAAAATCCAGACAGGATGTTCGGGAGATTCCTCCGCCGCCACCTGGGCAGCCAGTTCCCTTCCGGTTTCATATCCGTTTGCGGATATGGATACAGCCACAGAATCGTTGACTCTGGTGGCACCCAGAAGAATCACCGGACAGTTGGGGGAAATTTCGTCCAGCCGCATGATGGAGCCGGATTCGTTTACGGGAGCCAGAACCACGGCTCTTGCCCCGTCCTTGATTTCCCTCTGCACCATCTCCATCTGCTCCTCTTCATCTTCCGCCTTGTAAAGGGTAATGAAGCTCACGTCAGCCTGGTACTTTTCTGCCGCCTTGTCCATGCCCTTCTTAAAATTCACATAATATTCGTCATTGGCGTCCTCCACAATCACCGAAATCGGATATACTTCCCGCTTCTTCTCCTTAATGATCAAATCCGTGGAAGAAAGCAGGAACAAAAAAACCAGAAGTCCGGCCGCGATGCACCATATGACTTTTTCCCTATTTGACACCGCTTATCCCTCCTTCCGAAATTTCCCCATAGGGGACTGCCCGCAGATGGGCCGTCACACAGGTTCCCTCATCCAATTCCGACTCAATGGCCAGCCCATACTCCTTTCCAAAATAGAGCTTAATCCGTTCATTGACATTTCTCACGCCGATGCCGGAACCACGCTTGGACGGCACATGATCGGTCTTTACGAGCATCTGCTCCACCTGCTCCCTGGTCATACCAAGGCCATTGTCAGAAACGCTCATGTAAAGGTCCTCTCCGTCTCTCCAGACACGGATGCGGATTTCTCCGTCTCCGTCCATGAATTCCATGCCGTGGTAGATGGAGTTTTCCACCAGAGGCTGAAGCATTAATTTAAGGCTTGCAAGCTCCATCACATCCTCTCCGGCCTCGATCTCATAGGAAAACCTGTTTTTAAACCGCATATGCTGGATGGTCAGATAGTTCCTCACGTGCTCCAGCTCATCCCGCACGGTGATGATGCTCTTTCCCTTGCTGAGACTGATGCGGAAGAACCTGGCCAAAGCCGTCACGGCCTTCACGGCATCGGCCTGCTTTTCATTCTCGATCATCCACACAATGATATCCAGCGTATTGTAAAGGAAATGGGGATTGATCTGGGACTGTAAAATATCAAACTCATTTTTTCTTTTTGACTCATGCTCCGCCACAATATCTTCCATCAGCTTTTTAATGCGGCTGGCCATGTTCTGGATGGACGTTCCCAGATGTCTGGTCTCATAGGAGCCCCCGATGTACACCTTTGCATCCAGATTCCCTGCCTCGATCTTATTGACGGATTTTTCCAGCTCCTTGATGGGGTCTGTAATTCTGGACGAAATGAAGGAGTTGATGATGGAAAGCAGAAAAACCACGAAAGCAATGATGAACACCACCAAAAGTCTGGTTTTTACGGCATTTAAGGTGATTCCTCCATAGGGTGTCACACCGATGATCTTCCATCCCGTATATCCCACGGTTTTTACGGTAATCATCCGCTTTTCTCCTAAAAATTCCTCTTCATGGTTTCCGTCCTTATACCCGGCCGCCGCCTTATGGTTTTCCTGGGCCTGCCCGGAATAAATGAGCTGTCCGTCCGGATGGTAGATGATCTCCCCGTCATTTCCGATCATGTAAACATATCCGCCGTTTCCAAGGCTGACACCGTTAAAAAGCTGTTCCAAGCTGTCATACCGCACATCGATCATCAGAATACCCTGGGTCGTATAGGGTCCCTGGGTAATCTCCACCGCCCGGGATACGGAAACCACCCAGTTGTAGCGGTTTTCGCTGTTGTCAAAAATGTACTGGACGTGGGGCATGGAAAAGTGCTGGTTTTCCGTTTTTTCCAGGGCCGTCACAAACCATTTTTCCCCGGTCACGTCCACGTTCGGCTTTAGCATGGCCGCCGGAACTGCCTCTAAAAGCTCGCCCTCCCTGGAAAACAGCGCAATCTTTTCAATATTATCCTTATTATTATCGTATAGAAGCGTCATTTCCCTGCTGACTGATTCCTCCGACAGGTTGGCATTTTTTATGACGCCGTAATACAGCGAATCCGACAGCTTCATGATACTCCGGAGGTAGGAGTCCATGGCCCGGTTCACCTGCTGAATCACAATCTGGTTTTCTTCCTGGATGGACGCCGACATGATACCGGACAGTCTGGTATATAAGGACAGTCCGATGAAAATGCTGGCCGCCAGGGCGGTCACCGTAAAATAGATGAAAATGCTGTACCGGATACTGGTGTTTTCCAGAAATTCCCTCCGCTTCTTAAAAAGCATGCTTCCTCCTGTTTTCCCTTACTTACTTCCTCTGAATTTGGTGGGTGAAACTCCGAATTTCTTTTTAAACACATAGCTGAAATAATTCTGCTCCTGATATCCCACCTTGGAGGCAATCACATAGGTTTTATCGTCCGTTTTATTTAAAAGCTCCACGGCTTTATTAAGCCGCACATCCGTCAAGTAAGCCACATAAGTCTGCCCGGTGGCCTTTTTAAACATGGTGGAAAAATATGCAGGACTCATGTGCAGATACCGGCAGATCTGCTCCACCGAAAGGTCCGGGTCCTGGTAATTATCCATGATGTACTGCTTGGCCCGCTCCATGGTCTGTCTGGCCGCATGATCTCTCTCTTCATCCATGGCCCGGTTGATTCGGATGGCCAGGGGCAGAAGCCACTGGGCAAAGTTCTCCTTTTTAAGAATCTGGGGAATCATGGCAAAGGGATCGCTTCCTCCGGAGCCGGCCTCAAAAATCTGGCCCATGTCCAGATCATACTGCTGAATCAACTGAATCATACAGTTGGAAACACTTAACATGTAGGCCTGGTACTGTCTGAAATGGACCTTTGCGCCGTTCATCCGGTCCGTGATGTGCTCTACGGCTTCCCTGATCTTCTCATCGGGACCAAATTTTATGGCCATGATCAGTTCCGATTCATCCTTTCCGTCAAACAAAAGCTTTCCGCCGTTTACGGGCTCCACGTCATTGATATAAATGGTGCTGCCGCCGCCCACAATGGCCTTATATCCCAGGGCATCCACCGCCGACTGGAATGAAACGGAAATGTTCTTAAGGGTCAGGGAGCTGTGGCCGATTCCCACGGTCACAGGCACCTGAAGAATCTTCCGTATCTCCTTGCAGATATCGCCCAGAATGTTGATTAACCCGGTCTGGGTATTGGACGCATCGATGGCCACAATGCCCGCGATTTCCGTTCCCTCGCTTCTGGAAAAAGAAAACAGCACATGGCGGTAATAGTCCTTCAAATTGCCCTCCATGATCTGCATGACGGAAATGGGAATCAGCCCCTTTTCCTCATGAAGCGGCAGCTTTCCGTCCTCCTGCACCTCTTCCTGCTCAATGTCCACCGCCAGGGCAATCCACTTTTTGGCCCCTCCCAGGGAAATCCCGTATTCCGCCAGGCGGCTGTCCACTAAGGTCTCATCCATGGGACGGCTTATGAGGTCCATCAAAAACTGCTCCTTTAATATCGGCAGGCTCTTCACATAGTTTTCCCGAAGACGGTCCACGTTGCGCTTTAACTCAATTTCCTCATCCAGATTTCCCCGAATCCGCTTTAAGATTGCTGTCAGCTCTTCCACATTCACCGGCTTCAAAATATACTCGGTGACATTGAGCTTAATGGCCTTTTTTGCGTACTCAAAGTCGTCAAAGCCGGAAAAAATCACGATTTTCATGGACGGATATTTCTGCCGGATTCTCTCTGCAAGCGTCAGTCCGTCCATATAAGGCATACGGATATCCGTCAGCACCACATCCGGCTCCAGAGCTTCGATTTTTTCCAGGGCATCCTCTCCGTTTTCCGCATCCCCCACCACGGAAAATCCCACTGCCTCCCAGTCGATTTTCCGGATAATGCTCTTTCTCACTTCTTCCTCATCATCTACCAGAATAATTCTGTATAATTCCATAAAATATCCTTTCTTCTGCGGTCTGCTCTGTTGCATATGTATAGCATACCGCATTCCATTTGTTTTGGCAAGCGAGCGGAAAAAGGCCGCCCGGTTTCATTTCCCGGACGGCCGCATTTTTACATATTCTCTTTACATTTTCTCTCCCGGAACCACAGGAACTGCGCCCTCGGGAACCGGACAGAAATATCCGCCGTAGCGTTTCATCTTCTTTTCGTACTCGTCTTTGGCTTCCTTTAATACCTCCGGCTTTTCGATCAGGTCAATGGCTGTGGCCGCAAGAATCTTTCCTGCTGCCAGCATGCCCTTATGGGCGATGGAGGTATGTCCGCAGGATACATTCTGCCAGGAATGACCAGGTGCCTGGGCCGGATAGGTGGCTGTGTTGATCTGGGCTGTGGGAACACACCAGCTCACGTCACCCACGTCAGTGGAGCCCATTCTCTGCTTCTCGGAATAGTGGTAGGGAACCAGGAAATTGTTCATGGGTGTGGTGCCGTGGCAGGACTTCTCGTCCACAAAGTCATAGATTTCCTGGCTTTCACTGGTGGCCTCTCCCGGAAGGTCTGTGCTCTTCATTTCCACGGAATCATAGATGGCCTTGGCATAGGCAAGCTCTTCCTCTGTGTAGGCGGGAAGGCCCACTTCACTGAAGTTCTCCCATAACAGGGATTCCAGCGTCTTGTTGGGAACGGTGTTGGAGCAGCCGTCGATGAATTTCTTTTCCATCTTTGTATCCGTCATCATGGAAGCTGCCAGAGCGATCTTATCCACTCTCTCCTGAAGTGCCAGGGCATCCTTGGCCCACACGGAACGCACCATGTAAAGCACCTGGGCTCTCGGCTGTACCACATTGGGGGAATCTCCGCCTGCGTCTGTGATGGAATAGTGGATTCTGGCGCCGTCCAGCATATGCTCCCGTAAGAACTGCACGCCGATGTTCATAAGCTCCACGGCATCCAGGGCGGAACGTCCCTTATCGGGAGCGCCTGCTGCATGGGAGGCAATTCCTGTAAATTTATACTCGGTCTGGATACAGGTGTTGCAGGTACCGGAGGTTACCTGGTTCACATTGCCGGGATGCCAGGTAAGGGCTGCATCACACTCGGCAAACACGCCGTCTCTTGCCATAAAGGCCTTGGTGGCAGCGCCTTCTTCACCGGGACAGCCGTAAAGGATGACCTTGCCGCTTCCCTCTCCCTTTTCCTCCAGATAGTGCTTAATGGCAAAGGCAGCCGCCATGGAGCCTGCGCCCAACAGGTTGTGGCCGCAGCCATGTCCGTTTCCGTTGGGAACCAGTTCCTTTCTCTCTGTGGAGCCTGCCACCTGGGAAAGTCCTGTGAGGGCATCGTACTCAGCCAGAATGCCGATCACCGGCTTACCGCTTCCATAGGAAGCCCGGAATGCAGTCTCAATGTTGTTGAAGGGGTGCTCCACCTCGAAGCCCTCTTCCTTTAATACCTTCGCGTACAGATCTCCGGATTTATATTCTCTTAAGGACAATTCTGCATAGCCCCAGATCTTATCGGATGTATCAATAATCACATCGGCCTTTTCATCAATATAGCCGAGAACCTTTTTCTTTTCCTCTGTCATAGTCTGCCTCCCATTAATATAATACCTTACTTAAGAATTCCTGTGTACGGGGATTCTGCGGATGGTTAAATACCTCATCAGGGCTGCCTTTTTCAGCAATGATTCCGCCGTCCATGAAAAATACCCGGTCAGAAATCTCTTTTGCAAATCCCATCTCATGGGTTACGATCACGGTGGTCATTCCGGTCTTCACCAGGTCCTTGATAACATGGAGAACCTCTCCTACCATTTCCGGGTCCAGGGCCGATGTGGGCTCATCGAACAGCATCACATCCGGCTCCATGGCCAGGGCGCGTACAATGGCAAGACGCTGCTTCTGTCCGCCGGACAGCTTTTTGGGATACTGGTTGATCTTATCGTAAAGGCCAACCCGGTCCAAAAGCTCCTTCGCCATTTCGTTTGCCTCCGCCTGGGTCTTCTTTCCGAGAAGCGTCGGGGCCAGGGTGATATTTTTTCCAACGGTCAGGTTGTTGAACACGTTAAAGTGCTGGAACACCATTCCCATTTTCTGGCGGTGCAGGTTGATATCCACGTTTTTATCGGTGATATCCACCCCTTCAAAATAGATATGGCCGGAATTTGGCACCTCCAAAAGGTTTAAGCAGCGCAGAAAGGTACTTTTTCCGCCGCCGGAGGGTCCGATTACGGAAACTACCTCGCCTTTGGAAACATGCTCTGTCACGCCCTTTAACACATGCAGGCTGCCGAATGATTTATGTAAGTCCTCCACACGGATGATTTCATTATTAGCGCTCACTTGCATTCATCCTCCTTTCAAGTAAAGCAATCAGCTTGGACAGAACAAATGTCACAAGGAAGTAGATAATGCCGACGATGGTAAGCGGTTCAAGAACACGGAAAGTAATGCCGTTGATGGTCTTGAACTGGGTCATCAGCTCGCCGATAAAGAACGTGGAGGCCAGAGATGTCTCCTTGACGATGGCGATGAACTCGTTGCACAGGGCCGGAAGGATATTTTTTATGGCCTGGGGAATGACAATATGAAGCATGGTCTGCCGTCCGTTTAAACCAAGGGAACGGGCTGCTTCCGTCTGTCCGATATCCACAGCCTGAATTCCTGCACGGACGATCTCACAGACATAGGCGGTGGAGTTTACACAGCAGGCGATCATAACACAGGTAAATTCGCTTAAGTCCATGAAGGGAAGCCACTGGGGCAGCATAAAATAGAAAAAATACAACTGTAAAAGAATCGGTGTGCCGCGGATAATTTCTACATAAACGGCAGCAATGGCGCTTAAGGGCTTAAAGTTTCCGATTCCCCAGTTACTGCGGCGCATCATTGCCATTAAAGAGCCGGATACGGTACTGATCAGTACGGTCAGGACACCCATGTACAATGTCATGCCCAGACCATGTAAAAACAGGGTGCTGTACTCGCTCCAGACCTTTCCCATTACCACAAAAAATTCCATCTGGGAGTTCTCCTTTCATTAGCAGACAAAGGTCTTCCCTGGCTTTCGGGGAAGACCAATGTGTTATGTTTCTTACTTTTTAGTTGTTGTTGATGCCAAGCTTTTCAGCAAGAGCCTGAGCCTCTTCGGTCCACTGGAAATAAATACCGGACTCATTGACTTCTTCGATGATTTCGTTGACTGCATCGATTAACTCGGTCTCTTCCTTAGCCATCAGAACGATGTTTCCGTCATCCTCATGATCAAATTTGAACTCGGTCATTGCAAGCTCCGGATAAGACTTCATTAACATCTCACCGTTATCCCAGGATACTGCAAGGGCGTCTGCCTTACCTGTAATCAACATCATAACACCGTCTGTAACGGCTGTTACCGGCTGGAAGGTGATGTCCGACGGAAGCTGTGTGCTTACCAGGTTCTGCTGTAAGGAAGCGTTCTGTGCCAGAACCTTCTTGCCGGAGAAGTCTTCTGGTGTCTTATAAGCAGAAGCGTTTTCCTTAAGAACCAGACAGGTATGTCCCTTGTCGTCAGGCTGTACGTTGTAGAGAATGGAGGTTCCATAGCTCTTTGCACGTTCTTCTGTATATGCAAATCCGGAAATACCTGCGTCAATGGTGCCGGAAGCAACGGCCTGCTGGATGGCGGAGAATTCCATTGCCTTGATCTCCAGCTCTACGCCCAGCTTATCGGCGATATATTTTGCAAACTCCATATCGGAACCAACGTATTCGGTCTTTCCGGAGCTGACATCCTTAAATTCCATGGGAGCGAAGTCCGGGGCGGTACCGATTACAAATTTTCCTGCTTTTAAAACCTTTGCAAGGCGGCAGTCCGGATCCAGTTCACCCTCTGCCTCTGCGGCTGTCTCAGCTTCCTTTGCTTCCTCTGTGGTTGTCTCTGCTGCGGCGGTTGTATCTGCGGCTGCTGTGGTTGCGGCTGCTGTGGTTGCTGCAGCTTCCTTACTTCCGGAACATCCCGTCATAGCCGCCATGGAAAATGCTGCTGCCATTGCAATAAATACACTCTTTTTCATAATTCTCTCCTCCGATTTATATACTGGATACATCTGTATGTTGTATCTCTGTGATGGTATGCATTATAATGCATAAATATTCTTTTGTAAAGTATTTTTTTTAGTTTTTATACATTTTTATGCATCTTTTTACTTTTTTATACAGATGTATCCTGGTTCTTATGCAGTTTTACCATTTTATCGGGGAGAATCATTCTTATATCTTTGCAATATCAATGAGCGTTAATTCCTGGGCGCGGTTTTCCATGCTGGTCACCAGCGCTCTGGCCGTGTCGATGGCCGTGAGAACCGTAACGCCTGTTTCGATGGCGTTTCTGCGGATGATGAATCCGTCATGGCTTCTCTCGGCACCCTGGGCCGGAATATCAATGACCAGATCGATTTCATGGCCTAAAATCAAATCCAGAACGTTGGGGGATTCCTGCTCAATCTTACGGATGGGGATGGTCACCACACCGTTCGCATATAAGTATCTGGCCGTTCCGTTGGTACAGAAAATCCGGTAGCCCTGGGACTTGAATCTTCTGGCAATGTCCACCATCTCCTCCTTGTCAGAGTCGCGGACTGTGATAATCATATTCTTATACTTGGGAAGCTTGATTCCTGCCCCCTGGAAGGCCTTATAAAGGGCTTCGTTGAAGGTCTTTGCAATTCCCAGACACTCTCCTGTGGACTTCATCTCCGGTCCCAGGCTGATGTCGGCGCCGCGGATTTTCTCAAAGGAGAACACAGGCATCTTGATTGCAAAGTAGTCGGCTTCCTTCTGAAGACCCGGAGTATAACCCAGCTCTCTTATGGTGTGGCCGCAGATGATCTGGGTTGCCAGAGGTACAATGGGGATTCCTGTCACCTTGCTGATATAGGGAACGGTTCTGGAGGAACGGGGATTTACCTCGATGATGTAAACATCCTCTCCGTCCACAATGAACTGGATGTTGATCATTCCCTTTACATGAAGGGCCCGCGCCAGCTTTTCGGTATAGTCCACGATGGTCCGCTTGTTGCCTTCGGTAATACTCTGGGCCGGATATACGGAAATACTGTCGCCGGAATGGATTCCGGTACGCTCAATGTGTTCCATGATGCCGGGAATCAGGATGTCGGTGCCGTCACAGATGGCATCCACCTCGATCTCCTTGCCCATGATATACTTATCCACCAGAATCGGGTGCTCCTGGGCGATCTGGTTGATAATTCCGATGAACTCGTCAATGTCCTCATCGTTGATGGCAATCTGCATGCCCTGGCCGCCCAGCACGTAGGACGGACGCACCAGAACCGGATACCCCAGCTCTCTGGCTGCTTCCTTGGCTTCCTCGGCCGTAAAGACCGTATGTCCCTTGGGTCTCGGAATCTCACACTGTTCCAGAATCTTATCAAATAATTCCCTGTCCTCGGCCGCATCCACGTCTTCGGCTGCTGTTCCAAGAATCGGAACGCCCATCTTCATCAGGGCCTCGGTCAGCTTAATGGCTGTCTGGCCGCCGAACTGCACCACGGCTCCGTCCGGTTTTTCAATGTCCACAATGCTCTCCACGTCCTCGGGAGTCAAGGGCTCAAAGTACAGCTTGTCTGCAATGTCGAAGTCCGTACTTACGGTCTCCGGGTTGTTGTTGACGATGATGGTCTCATAGCCCTCTTTTTCAAAGGCCCATGTGCTGTGAACGGAGCAGAAGTCGAACTCGATTCCCTGGCCGATACGGATGGGACCGGAGCCTAAAACCAGCACCTTCTTTCTGTCTGTGGTGCCGTCTGCCTCGTTTTCACTGCCAAAGCAGGAGTAATAATAGGGGGTCTCAGCGGCAAACTCGGCGGCACAGGTATCCACCATCTTATAAGCGGCGCGGATGCCGTTTGCATGGCGCATGGCCTTAAGCTCCTCCTGGGAGATTCCGGTGAGACGCGCAATCACATTGTCCGGGAATTCGATTCTCTTGGCTTCCTTTAAAAGTTCCGGAGTCAGGTTCTTTCCCGCATCCTTTAAGGCCTGCTCCATTTCCACCAGAACGGCCAGCTTGTCGATGAACCAGATGTCAATTTTTGTGATGGAGTGAATCAGCTCGTAGTCGAAGCCGCGGCGCAGGGCCTCGGCAATGACCCAGATTCTTCTGTCGTCCACCTTCTTTAATTCTTCCTTCAACTGGGCTGTGGTAAGTCCGCTGTAATCGTAGGATAAAAGGCTGTCCACATGCTGCTCCAGAGAGCGGATGGCCTTCATAAGGCCGCCCTCAAAGCTGGTGCAGATACTCATGACCTCACCGGTGGCCTTCATCTGGGTTCCCAGACTCCTCTTGGCGCTTATGAACTTATCAAAGGGCAAGCGGGGCATTTTCACCACCACATAGTCCAGCATGGGCTCAAAGCTTGCATATGTTTTCTTTGTAACGGCATTTTTAATTTCGTCCAGGGTGTAACCTAAGGCAATCTTTGCGGCCACCTTGGCGATGGGGTAGCCGGTGGCCTTGGAGGCCAGGGCAGACGAACGGCTCACACGGGGGTTTACCTCAATGACGCAGTACTCAAAGCTTTCCGGATGGAGGGCATACTGCACGTTGCAGCCGCCTGTGATTCCAAGCTCGGTAATGATCTTTAAGGCAGAGGTACGGAGCATCTGGTACTCCTTATCTCCCAGGGTCTGGGACGGAGCCACCACGATGGAGTCTCCGGTGTGAACGCCCACCGGGTCAATGTTTTCCATATTACAAACGGTAATCACGTTTCCTGCTCCGTCACGCATTACCTCATACTCGATTTCCTTCCATCCGGCGATGCAGCGCTCCACCAGCACCTGGCCCACACGAGAAAGCCGCAGGCCGTTTTCCAGGATTTCTGCACACTGCTCCGGGTTTTCTGCAATTCCGCCGCCGGAACCGCCCAGGGTGTAGGCCGGACGGAGCACCACCGGGTAACCGATCTTTGCAGCCACAGCCAGGCCGTCCTGGATGTTTTCCACGATCTCGGAGGGAGCCACCGGCTCGCCGATCTTTTCCATGGTCTCCTTGAACATTTCCCTGTCCTCGGCCTTTTTGATGGTCAGGGCTGTGGTTCCGATGAGACGCACATTGTATTTTTTAAGAACTCCGGCTTCCTCCAACTCCATAGCCAGGTTAAGACCTGCCTGTCCGCCTAAGGTGGGGAGGACGCTGTCGGGCTGTTCCTTCATGATTAACCGTTCCACCACTTCTGTGGTCAGAGGCTCGATATAAACCCGGTCTGCAATATCTTTATCGGTCATGATGGTGGCCGGGTTGGAGTTTAAAAGCACCACCTCAATGCCCTCCTCCTTTAAGGAGCGGCATGCCTGGGTTCCTGCATAGTCAAATTCTGCGGCCTGTCCGATGATGATGGGACCGGACCCGATCACAAGCACTTTTTTGATATCTGGATTCTTTGGCATTAGTTTTTCTCCTCCATCATACGAATAAAGCGGTCAAAGAGGTATCCGGAATCCTGAGGTCCCGGGCATGCCTCCGGGTGATACTGTACGGTAAAAATATTCTTTCCCACATATTTAAGACCTTCGTTGGTCCTGTCGTTGACATTGATAAAGGCCGGAACTGCCACCTTCGGATCCAGGCTCTCCTCGTCCACGGCATAGCCATGGTTCTGGGATGTTATGTAAACTCTTCCTGTCTCCAAATCCTTCACCGGATGGTTGCCGCCCCGGTGGCCGTACTTTAATTTGTAGGTCTTTGCACCGGTGGCCAGGGCCATAAGCTGGTGTCCGAGGCAGATGGCAAAAATCGGTACATCGGACTCATAGAGCTTTCTTACTTCCTTAATGATTTCCACATTCTCCGCCGGGTCTCCGGGGCCGTTGGAAAGCATGATTCCGTCGGGATTTGTCTTTAAAATTTCTTCTGCCGGGGTATCGGCCGGATAAACCGTAACCTCACAGCCCCTCTTTGCCAGATTGCGGGCGATGTTGTTCTTTGCACCGCAGTCCAAAAGAGCCACTTTCTTTCCGTCTCCCGGAATCACATAGGGTTCCTTCACAGTTGTTTTTAATACCACGCCCGTCACAGTGTATTCCCGGATCCGTCTGGTCACTTCCTCCAGGTCATAATTGCCGTTGGTGGTAATCATACCATTCATGGTTCCTTTTTCTCTTAATATTTTTGTGAGGGCTCTTGTATCGATACCGCTGATACCTGGAATGTCTTGCTCTTCTAAGAAATGATTGATGGTGTCCCCGCTTCTGAAATTGCTGGGAATTCTGGATAATTCTCTGACAATATAGCCGTCCGGCCATGCACATTTGGATTCCATATCCTCACGGCAAATACCGTAATTTCCAATTAACGGATAAGTCATTACCACAGCCTGTCCAGCATAGGACGGATCGGTAAGGACTTCCAAATAACCGGTCATGGATGTATTAAACACAATTTCGCTGATTACTTCCCTGGCAGAACCGATGCTTGTTCCTTCAAACACAGTTCCGTCTTCCAGTATTAAATATGCCTTCATGACGCCACCCTTTCTTTTTTCTCTGCGGGTCCCTCTGATTTTGACCCAAATTTTCACTATTCTATCATGACTTCCACATTTTTTCAACTGGTATTTTCACTTTTTTTCCGGATGGCCTTTAAAAAGGAAGTCGTCCGGCAGACTTTCCGGCTGCCGGACGGCTTCCTCATCCCTGTTATGACTTCACAAACTGTTTGTCAAACTCCGGATTGAAATAATAATAGTTATTGGCTGACAGATCCCACTTGATTTTTTCAAGGGCCTCGCCGAACCGCTGGAAATGGACCACCTCCCTGGCCCGCAAAAACTTAAGGGGTTCCCGCACCTCCGGATTCTCAATAACCCGGATCAGATTTTCATAGGTGCTCCGGGCTTTTTGTTCCGCAGCCAGGTCTTCAAAAAGGTCCGTGATGGCATCGCCCTTACTCTGGAATTCACAGGCATTGAAGGGAACTCCGGCCGCCGCTGTGGGCCAGAGGCCAGTGGTATGGTCCACGTAATAAGCGTCAAATCCGGCGGTCTTTGCCTGCTCCGGCGTGAGATTTTTGGTTAGCTGGTAAACCATGGCGCAGATGATCTCCAGGTGTCCCAGCTCCTCCGTGCCGATGTCCGTTAAAAGGCCGCCCACTTCCTTGCAAGGCATGGTATATCTCTGGGACAGATACCGCATGGAGGCCGCCAGCTCCCCATCGGGTCCGCCAAACTGGCTGATGATGAGGGATGCTGTTTTCGGACATGGTTTCGTGATATTCACAGGATACTGAAGTCGTTTTTCATAATTCCACATTTAAACAATTCCCCCTTCCCACGGCATCGGTCCGTCTCCCCAGGTGAAATGTTTCTGCCCCGGGTATTTCGTGAGACTGTCTGTCCGGTTGTTGGTATCCGGGCAGACGCAGTCCATGGTCAGCGGTTCAAACTCTCCGGCGTAGGCCTCCAAAAGCTTCTTTCTCTGGTTCATAAGGTTGGAAAAGCACTTTAAGGCCTCCTGGTCCGTGGGATGGGTATCCAGATACAGGGTCAGATCGTTGATGGCGAAGCTGACTTCACCGATTTCCTTCAATGACTTTGTGCGGTCAGCCATGGATTCCACCTCCCGTTCTGTCGTCCGTCACATAAAACGGTTTGTTCAGTCCCGGAAATATGGTTCCCTGCTTTATGGCTGTTTCCGGCTCATAGGGTTCCTCCCAGGGCTCCATGGGAACTGACGCCATGGCAAGCACCAGAGACTCCGGCGCTTCTTTCTTACATGTGCAAAAATCCATCGTCAACACTCCTTTCAGGATTTTTCCCTTTGATGGGCTTCCCTTTCAGTATGTGTCTCTGATGGATTTTCACGCCGGATGGTTTCTGTAAATGAAACCAGCCGTCTCCTGCTTTTCCTTTTATTTTTCGTTTTCTTTCACGATGTCTTCCAGAACGCGAATCAGGTCATGAATGGTGTTGATGGACTCGCCGCGCTCTAAAATCACTGCCTTCAAGTCTGCGGACAGGGTATCAAATTTATCCTGTACCTTGGGAGAAATATATGACATAGCAATCACCTCATCCCATATTGTGTGCCTCATAACTGATTTTATACCTTTTTATACCTGGCTGGACATGTCTTCCTCCGTTTCCAGTTCTTCCCTAGGGCCATGGATGGAATTGTATGGTATGATTGTTTTGTAACATTTTTGTAATATTTATGTAATCTTAGGAGGAATTGCCATGAAAAAATTATCTATCTATGCCATCACTGCTTTCAGCGCCCTCACCGTGACCGGAGCCATTCCGTTCCAGTCTTTTGCGGCCCCAAAGGCCATTGTCATCTCCGGCGGAAACTCCGGCAGCTGTCTTTCTGCTTTTGGCATCTCCAATCCGGACGCCCTGATTCCTGATACTTCCTGTCTGGATGTTTCCTGTCAGGACTCCTTCCCGTGGAGCTGCATTCCGGGGCTTTCCGACCTCTGCACATCCAATCTGTGCAGCCCGGACTGTTCGCAGGCTCCCGGCACCTCAACTCCGGACCTTCCACAGCTTCCCGGCACCTCTACTCCGGACCGCCCGCAGCTTCCCGGTACATCCACTCCGGACACCGATGTGTCTTCTGATGCCTCCGTTGCCCAGGTGCTTTCCCTTGTCAATGAAGAGCGGGCCAAGGCAGGTCTTCCTGCCCTCTCCTTAAATACCTCCCTGTCCGCTGCCGCTTCCATCCGGGCCGCAGAGATTCAGACCTCCTTCTCCCACACCCGTCCGGGCGGAAAAGATTTTTCCACGGTTCTCAAAGAATCCGGCATCTCCTACCGTGCCGCCGGAGAGAACATCGCCTACGGCCAGACCTCTGCACAGAAGGTCATGACTGACTGGATGAACAGCGCCGGACACCGCGCCAACATCTTAAATACATCCTACACAGAAATCGGCATTGCCCACGTAAAAAACGCATCCGGCACCGATTACTGGGTACAGCTTTTCATCCGTTAATATTTCTTCGTAAAAGAATCCCGGTTCTCTCCATCAGGGGGAAACCGGGATTTCTCATCCAAAGGTCACACCAGCCGCAGCGTGTTCCCGGGATAATCATTGGCGAGACCGGACACCTGCGATACGGACATGCCGCACTCCTCCCGGAACTGATGTGACAAAAACATTATATGACAGAATAAAGAAAGTTTCAACACATGATTCAAAGCTCCTCTTCATGCTCCGACAAATAGGCTACCAGTCCGTCGATGAATTGTCCGTTTCTCGGCTTTGCGTTGACTGGATAGGGAACGATCTCCTTTAACAGTTTCCTATTTCCCTGCTCCCATATGGTATCCACCACCGTTCGGATGTTCCGCTCCACACAAAAAGGAGTGGTGTTGTAGAGCTGGGCTACCTCATTGTACAGCCATTTGCACTGGTAAATGAACACTTCGCTTTTCATTACCATTTCAATGGCGCTGGCTGTATAGTAAAAACCCAGATACCCTCCGTTGGCACCGAGCTGCCTCAGCAGACGGTGCGCTGCATTCTCTTTTTTAATCATTTGTCAACTCTCCATTTCTTCTGTATGTTTTCCCTTCTATTTTAGTATGGGAAAACCGAGACGAAAACAGAATTGTCGCGACATCTTTCGACATCGTGTAAAATTACTAATTTAACTCGGCAATTCTGGTGATTCCGACATAGATATGGGAGATTTTGTACCAGGTGGCAAAATCCACCACTCCCGTGACCGGAAGGCCGAACACCGACTGGAAAGCCTCCACCGCATTTGCCGTGGCCTGGCCGTAGATTCCGTCGGGACGGATCCTGGGAATTGCCGTATAAATGGTGGCCACCGTATCAAGCTGCTCCTGTATCTGCTGGACCTTGTTTCCGCTGCTTCCAATGGTCAGGTCCGCTCCCGGCCAGGAAGACGGAATGCCGGAAATCTGTTCCGCCGTATTGATATACATGTCATCCCCGTAAAAATACCGCAGAATCTCAATGGGACTGTATCCTCTTTCGCCCAAATCACAAGACCCCCACTGAGTCATCCAGCCGGGACAAGTTACCTGTCTGCCGTCACAGTACTGGGTGAGAATGGGCTGCTTCACCTCCGGCCTGGACAGGAAATTGTCAAAAATATCATCCACCACCACAGAGATGGACTCATAAATATTCCGCCCGTAAATCCATTTATGGTCATAGGCCGTGGAGGATGTAATGGTGAAATCGTATCCCTTGTTCCGGTACCATTCCGTGTACACCCGGTTTAGGGTGAAGGACATGATAGCCAGCACATTGGCTGTGATGGAGGCCTGGGGCCAGGTGGCATAGATTTCACTGGACGCCACGTTTTTAATGTAATCCCGGTAGGGAACGTAATAGTTTTTTGCAGAGGAGTTGGAGGGGACCCCGTCATGGACCACCACAGTCTGGGGAACCACAACCCTGGAAAGCACAATCTCCCCGCTTTCCCCCATGGGT
Source organism: Clostridium sp. (assembly GCA_021770825.1). Taxonomy (GTDB): domain Bacteria; phylum Bacillota; class Clostridia; order Lachnospirales; family Lachnospiraceae; genus CANRXD01. The sequence goes on from JAETQD010000010.1 coordinate 84,112, forward strand.
TTGATTTCACTCTCCGCGATTTTCGGAGGGAAGCTCCCATAAAGGGTGTGGTCAGGAATTACAATGTCTTCCTCGGCTCCCTCTGCCTGGGATAAGGGAATCAGCCTGGCCCCCTGGAGGGAGGTGGCCTCAGCCAGAATTTCCGAGCCGGAAATCACAAGCGGCTCATATCCCGGCGCCACGATGCGGATGGTATACTCTGCATAGGGCCGTACCTCCACAGGATTTAAGCTGAGCTCCACCGGAGGCGCCTCCAGCGCCACATTCTCTGTCTGCCCGGAGCTGTTGGTGGTCAGCTCCTCCAAAATAACATCCGGTTCCTCCGTCTTCGCTATGGAAATTTTTGCATCTGTAATGGGAAAATTGTTGGTGTCAGAAACGACATCCACCTGCAAATAGCCTTGTGCCATAACTGCCTCATAAAAAGGATGTTATGATAGCATATGGCCGCTCGAAAAAAAATGGAACAAAATCGCAGAAAAAACTTGTGGAATCCAGGATTTTGTGATATGATACTTGCGATGGGGCATTAGCGCAGTTGGGAGCGCGTTTGAATGGCATTCAAAAGGTCGTGGGTTCGAATCCCATATGCTCCACTTTTTTATTTGCAGATATGGTTCATCGGTAGAACGCTAGCTTCCCAAGCTGGAAAGGCGGGTTCGACTCCCGTTATCTGCTGACAATATGATTCATGGCATAAATCCTCTGGTTTTCCAGGGGATTTTTTTAATAGCTCCTCCATCTGCCTCACCCCGCGTTTCTGGGAGGTGATGATAGCGGTGAGAATGGGGACCAGGTCCGGGCAGATGTTCTGGGACAAGGCATTCTCCGACATGCGGATGGCTCCCATGTGATGGGGAATCATTTCCCGCATGAAATCTGTGTTCAGATCATTGTCCGCGGGCGCCGACCCCATCTCGGAAAACATGGTTTTCATGATCGATTCTGTTTTATTCTGGTAAGCCCGCACATCCTGCGGCGGGTTCATAAGCCGCCTGCAAAGGGGAAGGGCCGCTTCCATGTCAGCAATGCTTTTTGTCTGCTCGGAAATAATCTGGAGGGCAATGTTCTGAAGGGGAATGTTGGTGGTAAACCGCAAAAGATTTTTGGACATTTCAATGGCTGCCCTGTGGTGGGGAATCATCTGCACAATAAAATTATGGGAGATGCTCTCTGTAAGCGGCGCCCCGGTCATCCCCTCGATGAGTTCTCTCAATATCTTCTCATAGGTTCTCAAATATTCGGAAGTAACAAGACTCAGCGTATTCTGGCTGTTCATGGTTTCTCTCCCTGCTCCATATCCGCAGACGGCCATGGCAGTTTTTCCTTCTATCTAAGAATATGCCGAAACGTCCTTCTCTGTCACTTTTTTGCGGGCCGTGTCTGTTGCCCTGCTCCAAACGGCAACAAAAAAAGAGGAGCGTCACTACTCCTCTTTCCTGAGCTTTTGTATTTCCTTCACCAATAGCTTTACATTGTAAAGAAACGAATCAAAGGCTCCGTATTGATAAAATTTTATGAAAATCAGTCCCACGGGAACTGCCAGAATCATTCCGGCAATTCCGCGGAATTTAAATCCCAGATACAAAAAGAACAAGGTGGTAAGGGGCGGAAGTCCCATGCTGTCGCCCACGATCTTGGGCTGGACAATCTGCCGTATGGCCTGGGTCAGGACATAAAGCAAAACCAGTCCTACTCCGTAGGCATATTCTCCCGTAACCACCTTCACAATGGCCCATGGAATCAGGGCTGTCCCCGTTCCAAACATGGGAAGAAAATCCAGAACGGCAATCCCTATGGCGATGATGAAGCTGTACCGGACGCCAAGCAGCAAAAGTCCCGCAAACAGCACCACGGCCACCACGAACATGATCTTGAACTGGGCCAGGAAATATCCGCTGATGAGGGCTTTGGTGTCCTTTTTTAAGAAAGCGCCGTACTGCTTTATGCTCTCCGGCATCAGCCGCCTGATCTTTTCCACCAGAACATCATGCTCTGCCAGGAACAGATAGGAGGAAACCAGTGTCACGATCACATTGACAAGCACCTCCGGCAGCGTCCGCGCCACGGCTCCGCCCGCCGATGCGGCCAGGTCCTGCAAAAACTCGCCGATGGAAGCCCCCACGCTGTCCATGATCTGTCCAAAGGAATTTTCCATGTCCTCCGGTACAAAATTGAAGGTGTGGCTGAGACTTCTGTATGCCTGGGTCACCTCCTCCTGGATGGTCTCGTACAGTCCGGGAAGGGCCTCCACGAAGTCCTTCATCTCCCTGATGCACCAGCCCACAAGAAAGTATAGACCGAAAACCACCAGGGCCAAGACAGCCACCAGAAGCACCATGGAGCTGTGCTTTCTGACGATCTTTATTCTCCGTTCCAGAAACCGTACCAGAGGATTGGCAATCATGGCCACAATCCACCCGATCACAAAGGGCATGAAAAAGACCAGGAGCCGCACGCCCCAGACGCACACTGCGTATACCGCAAGCACCGGAATCAAAATGTTCAAAAAAATTCTCACATAAGTTCTGATATCCAAATCACCATCCCGTTTTGTCTGCTATTTTACAAGTCCATACTCCCGGGCGATTTCCTTAAAGGCCGGAAGGGAACGTTCAATCTGCTCATAGGATACGCAGTAAGAGATTCTCACATACCCCGGACACGCAAAAGAGCTTCCCGGAACCATAAGAACGTGATGCTTTTTAGCTGCCTCACAGAATTCCTTTTCATCCGCCACCGGGGACTTTAAGAACATATAGAAGGCGCCGTCCGGCTTTGCACAGGTGAATCCATACTCCATCAGGGCATTGTAGAGAAGATTCCTGTTTTTCTCATAGGCTGCCACATTGACCGTCACATCATGATCGATACAGTACTTGATCACCTTCTGAATTAAGGACGGAGCGTTGACGCAGCCGAGAACACGGTTTGCAATGGTGGCTGCTGTGATTAACTTTTCACTGTCCTCCACCTCATCGGGAATCACCAGGTATCCGATTCGCTCGCCAGGTATGGAGAGGGATTTGCTGTAAGAATATCCCACCACGGAATTACGGTAATACTTCGTCACAAAGGGAACCTCTGCGCCGCCGTAAGCCAGCTCTCTGTACGGCTCATCGGAAATCAGTACGATGGAAGTTCCGAATTCCTTTTCCTTTTTCTCCATGATGGCAGCCAGTGCCTTTATGGTCTCCTCTGTATAGACCACACCACTGGGGTTGTTGGGGTTATTGATGATCACGGCCTTAGTCTTTTCGGTGATCTTCTCCTCAAACTCCGTAAGCTTCGGCATAAAGGTTTCCGTATCCGGAGAGATCACCACAACGGTTCCGTCGTAGTTTCTCACATATCCGTTATACTCCACAAAATACGGGGCAAACACGATTACCTCATCGCCGGGGTTTAAAATACTCTTTAAAATCACATTGAGTCCGCTGGCGGCGCCCACGGTCATAATCAGGTTCTTCTGGGAGAAGGCGGTACCGAACCGTTTGTTTAAGGATTCGGCGATGGTCTGGCGCACGTCCTCATATCCGGCGTTGCTCATGTATCCGTGCAGGGTATTGAAATCCTCTGTCTTCAGGATTTCCATGATGGCCTCGTTGACCTCCGGCACCGGAACATTGGGGTTTCCCAGACTGAAATCATATACATTTTCCTTACCGTAAATGGCAGCCATCTTCTTTCCTTCCTCGAACATGGCCCGGATTGCGGAATTGTTCTCCATAAACGGCTTCATTTTTTCTGATACCATAGCTGTTTTCCTCCACTGTCTTTAATTTTCTTTATGATCTCCACATATACTGCCGCAGCTCCCGTGGACGCAAAGTAGAACCAGGTGGCCGGGTTGGAATACCATGTGGTAAAAAACGAAAGCATAAAATACATGGCAGTCTGTGCATAAAACAACTGCCAGAACGGATTTCCGGAGCCGGAAACCTTTTTCATCAGCCATGCGGCAAAGACTCCCAGGGCCGCCGCGAAAAAGAACACCCCGGCGGTGCCGAAATCATAGTAGGCATCGTAAAACAAGGTCACCGTTGTAAGCTCTTCCTTGGTGGTATAAATGGGATAGGCCACAAGCTCCGGCTTTAAAAACTTAAGTCCCGTGAGGGCCCAAACCGGGAACAGCCCCTTGATTCCATAGGCATGTGCCGGAAGCTCCTTCACCAGACAGTTGAAATTGTCGTAATTGTTTGCAATATACATGTAGGGCTGGGTAATGAAGATCGGGGTATTCTCATTCTTCATCTCAAAAATCCCGTTCAGATACGTCACATCATGACTTCTGGCCACCGTAAGCACCACATATAAGGGCACAAGTGCTGCCGCCGCCAGAAACAGATACCGGATTTTCTTTTCCCCCGAAATCTGCATAAAGGTGAGCACTGCCAGAATCACTGCAAAAATAAGCTGGAATCTGGAGACGCACAAAACGGGAATGCCAACTGCAAGGGCTGCCGCCGCTGCCGCAAAGAACTTCTTCTTCCTTCCGGCTTCCCTGCACTTTAAAAAGTAAATCACTGCCATGGAGGGCACCAGCACACAGGATACGGTGAAATAATGCACCCCGGAAATATGAAAATAAGAATATGCATGGGGAACTCCCCGCAGGAAAAACGGCACATAGCCAAGCACGGACGCTTCCAGAAGAAAGGCGCCGAAGGAAACGGCCGTCAAAAGAAGAATGGCCGTAAACAGGCCTGTTTCATATCCGGAGTCAACTAAAGTTTCCTCCTGCTTCCCTGTTCCTTCCCGCCGATTCCTTCTTCCCCGAAGCTTCGTCTCTTCCAACCGCTCCGCTTTTTCCCCGGCTGCTGCCTTCTCCTGTCCCGCCAGCAATTTCTGTGCAAATTCAAACACCGTCCAGAACGCCGCAAGGGCCACGAAGAAACAGGCCCAGGTGGTATATTCCCAGTCCGTCTGAAGCCTGCTTAACTTAAAACAGGAGATTCCCTGGCCGCCCACCCAGAAAAGGGAAAACAGGGCCCTTAAATGAAGCGGGTTCCCGGTTCTTTTGTAATCGTAAACATACAGGTACAGAGCCGCCATGAGAAGACTGACCCCGGACATATAGTAATGGGCGCTGGATGCAAAAAGCATACCGGCGCCATAACAAATCAAATAAACCAACATATGCGATTATTCTCCAAGCCCGCTCTCCACAAGCTGAACCATATCCGCCAGGGCCCTCTTTTCATCCGGCCCTTCACAGATAAACGTAATCTCATCTCCGCTTTTTACGCATGCCCCCAGCACGCTTAAAACGCTTTTTGCATTGGCTGTGGAATGCCCAAACTGAAATTTAACCGTTGACTGGTATTTGAGGGCTTCCTTGCACAGAATCCCCGCCGGCCTCAAATGCAGGCCGGTGGGATTTTTAATTGTAACCTTTTGACTTACCATATCGTTTTCCTTCTACTCCTCCGATGCTTCCGAGGTGCTTTCCTCCTGGCTCTCATGAGCACCAGCATTGACCGTCTCAGCCGCTGACCCGTCCTCTGCTTCTGAAGAAGCCTCCATACTTTCGGCTCCCGGTCCGTCTGCACTGGACGCCTCGGTTTCCGGCTCCTCCTTTTCCACAATAACATTTCCGGCTGTGATGCTGACCACTTCATATACCTGATCCAGTTCCAGATTCAACTGAACCTCCGCTGCATATCTGCCTTCTTCCATGGATGATACATCAATGGAAATATCCCGTGCCGTAAGATTCAGGCTGTCCAGCTCCTCCTTCAGGGCCCGTATGCGGATCATCACATAATCCGGCTCCGCCTGGTAAATGTATTGGTCATCCTTTCCTTCATAGCAGCTATCCTCAAGGTCCACCGTATAAACGCGCTCTTCCAACTTCTCCACCGTCAGAATCACGTTGATTTCGTGGCGCCCGGTTCCCGCCAGGGAAACTCCCACTGGCAGAAAATCATTTAAGTCGATGGTCTTCACCACATTGGTTCTGGCTCCATCCAGATTCAGGCTGTCCGCCGGAATAGAAATGGTATTTAAGGATGCCAATACAGACTTTAAGCCAATGACCGGAACGTTCTTCACATCACATTCCACACCTGTAAACCGGAATCCGTCCGCAACCTCACCGGAAACGGCAAAGTCCAGAGTCAGGTTCTTCACCTTGAGAATCTGAAGCTTATAGGAAACGGAATCGCAGTTGCTTTCAATCCTGCTGCTTAACTCAATCCTGTTTCCGTTGGCGTCATAATACAGCGGCGCCGTGGTTCCTTCTGCATCGGCCGACAGGCCTTCCAGGGAAATCTCCACTCCCACGCTGCTGATCTGTCCGATTAAGGACTCCGGACCTTCCACATACAGATGTTCCGGAGACAGGGTGAGCTCACCAAGCTCGTATCCGTCCTCCAGTTCTCCGTTTAATGTGGATCCGATCTCAAACCGCTTTCTCTGGAGCGGTTCCGTCTCGATTTTTATGGTTGACACGCGGCTCACCGGATTGGAAACCAGATAATCCCCGTGATTTAAAACCTCTACTTTTACCGGAATGGAGCCGGTCACAGACCACAGCTCCGTCATATCCGCATAGGCTCTGAAATCCGCCGGGCGGATTCTGTGGGCATTGGTGGTTTTCACCTCATACACCACGGTTGTGGTTTTCTTTCCCACAATTTCATAGGTCAGACCGTTCTTCTCCAAAACTTCTGCATTGACAATCTCAACCGGAACCTCCACGGTGTCTGTCATGACCGGGTCGGCCACATTGACAACGCCAAGCCAGACGAGAAAAGCACACAGAAGCGACAGAAGTTTAAGTCCCCAGCGCTTATTCTGTTTTTCTTTCATTTTTATGCCTTCCCTTCCAGAGTTTGAAGCGTCCTCCGTTTACTTCCTCCTTGGATTCCACGGTGAGAGCTGCCCGCAATGCCTCCTGATCGTTCATCCGCACCAGCTTTCCGCCCTGTGCCAGGGAAACCCGTCCGGTCTCCTCGGATACCACCACAGTCATGCTGTCTGAGCTTTCGCTGATTCCAAGAGCCGCCCGGTGTCTGGTTCCCAGGTCTTTACTGATGGTCAGATTGTCAGAAAGGGGCAGATAACAGGTAGCTGCCGTAATTCTGTTTCCGCGGATTACCACAGCACCGTCATGAAGAGGCGTATTGTGCTCAAAGATATTGATCAGGAGCTGGCTGGTGACAATTCCGTCCACCGCGATTCCCGTTCTCTCAATTTCCTGAAGGGGCGTCTCCCTCTCAATGACAATCAGGGCTCCTGTTTTCACCTTTCCCATCTCATAAGCCGCACGGACAATTTCATTGACTGTCTTATCCGTATATCCCTCCGCCCCGCGGACATCCTCCGTTACGAAAAGATCCGTGAGGATATTTTTGCTTCCAAGCTGTTCCAGGGCTTTCCGCAGCTCCGGCTGGAAAATGATGATAAGGGCAATCAAGGCAAGCTGGCCCATATGATTGATCATCCAGGTAATGGTGCTGAGCCGCAGCACAGATGCCATCAGATAAAAGACGATGATCATAAGACCGCCTCGTAAAAGCATCCAGGCTCTGGTATTCTGCACCCAGGTCAATATTTTATAGATCAGAACGGAGATAATCAGAATTTCAAACAGATTCATCAGCGTAATCTTCGGAACAAACGCAAACCAGGAATACATGTTTCCGAGAAATTCTGTCATATCTTCACCCCCATTCTCTTTTTTATGTTTTAATTATTTCTTTCATGCTTTGTGGATTTTCTGGAATAAATCCGGTGTACCTTCACATCCGGAGCGGAGACGGCAATTTTGGGAACCGCCTTCACATAATAGTAATACTCATCATCCTCATACTGAAGGTACTCAGTCCTTGTGTAATCCACCGCAAACACGAAGAACTGATAAATTAACGCCAGAATCACCGACACCAGGATTCCCAGGACCATGGGGCCCACGGAAACCGGAAGATTAAAGTTGAAATCTCCGATGAAGATTACCACAAGCTGCGTAATCACTCCGGCGATGATGGCGATGGACCAGGCATAGTCCACCGACATGTTTTTGATGATGAACACCACCAGAATGGCGGCTGCAAAGGCTGCCACCATGACCCACATCAGCTCATTTCCAAATACATTTTTCACGATCTGGATAAACCGGTCGGCCATCTCCGACATGGAGCTTCCCGCGAGAAGTCCTGCATTCTGCTTTAAGTACATCAGGATGTAATAAATACAGACGCCGCAGCTCACCGGAACCACAGACACCAGACTCCCGGAAAGGCCCACAAGAAGCGGCACCACATAGGGAATCTTAAGGAAAAACATCATCGGGGTCAATAACAGCAGATATCCGTCTCCCGGACGGAAGCCGTAATATAACATCATCACTACCAGCATGAATACCAGGATGATCAATGCAATCTCCAGAGATACCTGTGACACATGGGCCAGGATAAAACAGCCCGCCAAAAAGGCTGTCACTCCATAGGGCACAAAGGAAGCCACCAGCCCCATGACCAGAGGAATCAGAGGATTCTTGAGTCTTGTCATGAAACCAACGTTTGTGTTAATCAGGTAAAAGGCCGTCGCTCCCACCAGAAACTTTACAAGGGGAGTGATGTACATGTTGTATTTTCCGTAAAATTGTTTCAGTTTTTCTTTAAAGACCAAAAGCCCCATCATAGATGCCGTTCCTCCTCGCTTTCCTTCTGGCCGGACTGGGATTCATATTTTTTCTCCAGCCGGCGCAGCTTTGCCTGATAGATTTTCATGCTCTTACTGGCCCGATCATACCGTCTGGAATATACCCAGTACGTCAGTAACAGATAAACCAGAAGTCCTGCTGCGTAAAAGATCCCGATATGCTTTGCCGATTCCAGAAGTATGGAAAACTCCATGGTATTCAGCAGGTCCTCCAACTGGTAGAGCACCCACAAAGCCAGACATACGGCACAGGCAAAGGTATAGGTCAGAAAGGAACGGATCAGATGGCTTCCAATGTAATCGCTCTTAAAATAGCGGCTTGCAGGAAGAATTTCCTTTTTGGCCTTCTTTTCAAACATGGCGATTCCCGTCATCAGCCTGATTTTTTCCTCATTCAGCATAGCTTTCTCCTTATTTTGTCTGCCACTAATATAACACACTTTCCCATCCTTGGCGAGTTGATTACCGGCATTTTATGGAAATGTTAAGGAAATTGAAACAATTAACCGCCGATATGGGTGATGAAACGGCCAAATGCCTCTCTTCCCTCTTCGGTTCTCTTATAAACTCCGGCATCCTCAAGGACCTGGGCGAACACATGGCCCACTTCTGCCTGCAGAATATCCATGATATTCTCTTTTGTCACAGACTCATACTTTGGAAGGAACTCCTCCACCCAGTCTGCATGCTTTTCGATGGACGCTTCGCTGCGGATATCCTTACCTTCTATAATATAGGATGCCAGAAGTGACAGCTCCTCTTTCAGTCTCGCCGGAAGCACTGCAAGGCCCATGACCTCGATGAGGCCGATGTTCTCTTTCTTGATATGATGCAGCTTCTGGTGGGGATGGTAAACGCCCAGAGGATGTTCTTCTGTGGTAATATTGTTTCTGAGAACCAGGTCCAGCTCATAGGCATCGCCGCGCTTTCTGGCAATGGGAGTGATGGTGTTGTGAGGCTCTCCATCGGTTTCTGCAAAGATGAAGGCTGCTTCATCGGTGTAGCTTCTCCATGCCTTTAAGATCTTATCGCCCAGCTCGATGATTCTTTCGATGTCTTTGCCGCTCAAACGAATGACAGACATGGGCCACTTGACGATTCCTGCATTCACATCCTCAAAGCCCTCCACAGTGAAGGATTTCTCCACCGGAGCCTTTGCCATGGCAAACTCATAATGACCGCCCTGGAAATGGTCATGGGTTAAAATGGAACCGCCGACGATGGGCAGGTCCGCATTGGAACCCAGGAAATAGTGAGGGAAGGTCTTGACGAAATCGAACAGCTTCACAAAGGTGCTCCTGTCAATTTTCATCGGCGTATGGGCCCCGTTGAACACGATGCAGTGCTCGTTATAGTACACATAGGGGGAATACTGGAATCCGAATTCCTCTTGGTTCATTGTGAGCGGGATAATTCTGTGATTGTCTCTGGCCGGATGATTGACACGGCCTGCATAGCCCACGTTTTCCATACAGAGAAGACATTTGGGATATCCGCTCTGCTTGGCAAGCTTTGCGGCTGCAATGGCCTTCGGATCCTTCTCCGGCTTGGATAAGTTCACCGTCACATCCAGAGCGCCGTACTCGGTCTTTGCAATCCATTTCATGTCCTTGCAGACACGGTATCTTCTGATATAGTCGGAATCCTGGCTCAGCTTGTAAAAATACGCCGTGGCCGCTTCGGGGGATTCCTCATACAGGTTTTTAAAGGTTTTTATCACTTCACTGGGACGCGGCATCAGGCAGTTCATCAGCTTGGTGTCAAATAAATCTCTATATACAACGCTGTTGTTTTCGAGGATTCCGTTCTCCGCTGCGTAATCCAAAAGTTCCTTTAATGTTTCCTCCAGGGAAATTTCTCCCGCAGCCTCACAAGGCTCCTCGTATTCACTAAGTCCCAGCTCCCGTAAGATCTGGTTTCTCGCATACAGCTCGTCTTCCTTTTCAATTAAGCCCGCGTTCAGGCCGTACTGCACTAAATTCCGGATTGCTTTATAAATCATACTGTTACCCTCCCAATAAAAACTTTCATTGTTTATTATAATAAAAATGTGCTGACAATACAATCGTTTAATTCAGGTTTTTTACGAATTTTCCCAGCCGCTCAGTCAGAATTCCGCCCAGAATTCCGATCACGGTTCCGGCCGCGCACCCTGCCGCAAGAAGCGCCGGAAGATAGTAATAAAGTCCCGGTGTCTCCACAATGACAGCCGCAAAGGTGATCTGCCCGATGTTATGGAAAACGCCTCCCAAAATGCTGATTCCCACCTGGGAAAACAGGCGGTATTTTTTCGCAGCCGCCATCACAAAGAGACTTAAAAAACTTCCGGAAAGCCCGTATACCATGCTGTACGGATTTCCAAAGGTGAGCCCCACAAGTACCACCCTTAAAAGAGTCACGCAGATGGTTCCGGGAATTCCCACCAGATAGAGTCCCGTGATCGTCACCAGGTTGGCAAGTCCCACCTTCACACCGGGGACCGGGATGGGGAGGGGAATCAGGGATTCCACAAAGCTCATCACCATGGCCAGTGCAATTAAGATTCCGTATAGGGCTGTCTGTTTTGCCAAATTTTTTCCTTTCATGCTCGTTCCTTTCCTCTTCTTCCCTTTTCTTGACTTTAAAGACCCTGTTTGCTAGAATGGGACCAGTAAATCCATAGAAAGACTGGTACATCATGAAAAAACAAACCTGGATTAGCCTGTGCACTGCGGGAGCCTTATTGTTAGCCGGCATGTCTGTCCTCGGCACCTCCCGCATCAAGGAAAACTCCACAGAGCCCATTCACAAAAGCAGCTTTCTTTTAAACACCTTTGTGGACGTGACCCTCTATGACACCGATGACACTGCTATTTTAGACCATGCCCTGGACATTTGTAAAGACTATGAGGCCCGTTTCAGCAGGACCATGGAAACCAGCGAAATTTATAAGCTGAACCACCGGGGCCCCGATGAGACCACCTTCACCCTGTCGGAGGAGACGGCTGACCTGCTTTCTGAAGCCCTTCGCTATTGTGAGCTTTCAGACGGTGCCTTCGATATCACCATAGAGCCCTTAAGCTCCCTGTGGGATTTTTCCGGCGGCAAAAATGAAATCCCCCGGCCGGAGGCAATTGCCCGGGCCGTCCAAAAGGTGGGATATGAAAATCTCCGGCTGGAGGGAAATACCCTGACCTTCTTATCACCTGACACCACCCTGGATCTGGGCTCCATCGCCAAGGGCTACATTGCGGACAGAATCAAGGATTACCTGGTGGAAGCCGGAGTCAAAAGCGCCATCATCAATCTCGGAGGCAATGTGCTGTGTGTGGGCGGGCGCCCCGATGGCTCTCCCTTCCAGATCGGACTCCAGAAGCCCTTTGCAGAGCGCCAGGAAACGGCGCAAATCCTGGCGGTGACCGACTTATCCGTGGTTACTTCCGGTGTTTACGAAAGGCATTTTATCATAGACGGAAAAAATTATCACCATCTTTTAAATCCCGAAACGGGATACCCCTATGAAAACGGCCTGATTTCCGTCACCATCCTGTCTTCTTCCTCCTCCCAGGGCGACGGCCTTTCCACCGCCTGCTTTTCTCTGGGATTAGAGCGGGGAATGGAGCTAATTAATTCCATGGACGGCGTTTACGCCTGCTTCATTGATGAGGATTACAACTTCTACTATTCCGATGGAATGGAAGATTTTATCAAAAAATAACCCGCCAGTCATATCCATTTTCGGATATGTCCGGCGGGTTTATCCGCTTTTATGACTTATACGCTGAGTCCCATGGCTTCCATTTCTTCGCCTATGGAATCCTCGCAGGAACGCATGGCGAGAATGGTCATTTCCATTAACTTCGGAAGTTCCCATCCCAGCTTTTCAGCGCCCAGAGTGATAATGTCTCTGGAACATCCTGCGGCAAACCGCTTATCCTTGAATTTCTTTTTAAGGCTGGATACCTCCATGTCCTTGGTGCTCTTGGACGGACGCATCTTGGCTGCCGCCCAGATTAAGCCTGTCAGCTCGTCTGCCGCATAGAGGACCTTTTCCATCTCATGATCGGGGCTTGCGGTCACGGCCTCATGGTGTCCGTAGCCATGGCTGCACACCGCATGAATCACTTCCTCCTCGGCTCCGCCTTCCTTTAACAGTCTCGGAGCCACCAGGCAGTGCTCATCGGGATATTCCTCAAAGTCGATATCATGAAGAATTCCGCAGATTTCCCAGAAGTCTGCTTCCTCTCCGTATCCCAGCTCGTTGGCGTACCACTTCAATACGCCGCCCACGGTCAATCCGTGGAGCACATGGAACGGTTCCTTATTATGTTCTCTTAAAAGCGCAATGGCTTTTTCTCTTGTAAGTGCTGTCTGCATGTCACATACCTCCTCGTTTGTTTCAGCCTATTCTGGATTATAGCAGAAGAGAAACCTGTTTAAAAGAGTTTTTGCACAAAAATCCAGATTCCATTTTCGGACCCGCCTGGTGGTTTTTATGGGGAAGCTGGCGATCAAGTCGTCTCCCACATAGTAGTCCACCTGTCCTGCCGCCATGCCGGGCTCCACCGGAGCTTTCAGAGTCTTAGCCACCTTCTTTTTTATGGTCACGGGATCGTCCTTCTTCATCAGGACCTTCAAAGACAGCTCGTCGGGGTACTCCACCAAAAGTCCCGTATCCGCCTCAATCCCATCGGTTACGGGAATATCCGGGAACTCGATCCTTTCTTTCAGAATCTCATAATAGTCAAAGGTTTCGTTTCCGTAGGAAATTAACTTCCTCATGTCCTGCCACTTATAAGTCTTATGGGGCGGCCAGCCGCATCCCAAAAGAGCAGCGATGAAGGTCTTTTCCCCTTTCTGCACGGCTCCCACATAGCAGTATCCGGCTCCGTTGGTGAATCCCGTCTTACCGGACACTGCCCCCTCCATGGTGGTCAGCAGGGCGTTGTGGTTGATGCAGGAAAAGGAGCGGGTTCCCTCTGCATTGGAGAACGCATGGGACGGGGCTCTGGTGATTTCTAAAAATTCTTCCTTTTGGGGGGACAAAAACAGGCAGTACCGCATGATCAGAGCCAGTTCCTTTGCCGTGGTGGAGTGGATTTTTTCTCCGCCCTCCTCCTTCGCATCCAGGCCGTTGGGGGTGATAAAGCAGGTGTTGGTACATCCGATATCCCTGGCCTTCTGGTTCATCATGTCTGCAAAGGCCTCCCTGGATCCCGCCACATGCTCGGCGATGGCCACGGCCGAATCGTTGTGGGACTCTAACATCAGGGAATACAGAAGGTCCTTTAACCGATAGGTCTCCCCCTCCCGGATGCCAAGCTGCACATCGGGCATGGATGCTGCATAGGAAGATACGGAAACGATGTCCTCCGGCGAGGCGTATTCCAGAGCCAGAATGCAGGTCATGATTTTCGTGGTGCTGGCCATGGGATGAATCTGGTCCTCGTTTTTCCCCAGAAGGACTCTTCCGCTTTCCCCGTCCATAAGTACCGCCGCCTGGGCCATGAGATTTGGCTCCTCAGAAGCTGTCCCAGCCCATGAAACCATGATCTGCCCCAGTACCATCCACACGCTTAAAACTGCCGCCCTCCAGATCATTTTTCTTCTATTTCCTGTTCCCATCCTGAAACTTCCGCACACATTTTGTTACAAATATATGCGGTTTCGTTTCTTTCTTGCCAGCTTTCTGAACCTGTGGTAAAATTCCCTCTATGAAAACCACATTTACTTATCTTGTCAATCAAACGGAACACGGTATGACTATCTCCCGTTTTCTCCTGTCCCATGGATATTCCAGCCGCCTGGTGGTTCATCTTCGGAATACGCCCGGAAGCTTTTATGTGGGAACGGTTTTGGTCTTTTCCAACCACTGCCTGCGGGAGGGCGATCTTTTAACGGTCCATCTTGTGGAGAAAAAAGGCTCTGAGGCCATTGCCCCGGTTCCCATGGAGCTTTCCATCATTTATGAGGATGAACACCTGATGGTGGTCCATAAGCCTGCGGGAATGCCGGTCCATCCCTCCCAGGGCAATTACGGCAATACCCTTTCCAACGGCATCGCCTGGTACTTTAAGGAAAAGGGCCAGGACTTTGTATTCCGGGCGGTCAACCGTCTGGACCGGGATACCTCCGGTCTTCTTCTGGTGGCCAAGCATATGTTGAGCTCCTGCATCCTCTCTGGGCAGGTGATGCACCATGAAATCCACCGGGAATATGCCGCCATCGTCTCCGGAAAAACGGAGCCCTCCGGCACCGTCTCCGTCCCCATTGGGAGAAAGCCAGGCTCTGCCATTGAGCGGATCCCTGACCCCCACGGAGACCCGGCCGTGACCCATTATAAGACACTTTCCTACAATAAAGACACGGACCTTTCGTTCCTTCGCCTGCTCCTTGAGACAGGGAGGACCCACCAGATCCGTGTCCATATGAATTATATCGGCCATCCCCTCCCCGGGGATTTCCTCTACCATCCCGACTATCGTTTCATCAGCCGCCAGCCGCTCCATTCCGCTTACCTTTGTTTCGTTCATCCGATCACCAAAGAAACCATGGAATTTGAAGCACCCCTGCCGGAGGATATGAAACGGCTGTTTCCGGAGCTTAAAACCTCCGGTCCATGTTTTCCCTATGGTCTTCGCAGTCCCTTGGGGTAGTGGTTCTTTAAGGTTCCCCGGTCAGCCTTTCCAAAGCCCAGGGAATATCCGCCACAGGTCACTAAAACCCACCCCTTTAAGGTTTCCTCACAGGGAAGGGATTCTCCCCGTAAATATTTTTCCGCCAGCTCCCCGGTTCCGATTTCCACCGTCCTGAGGGCCTGGTCTTTCTTTAAAAACAGCGCCAGCGCATGGGACGGCTCCATCCGTCCCTTTTTTACGGTTCCCAGATGAAGTCCGGCCCGCAGTACCTTAAGGCCGGAAAGGTCCGGCATTTCCTCCGGAATCAGATACAGGTTGTCGCCAAAGGTCACAAACCGTCTGCCCTCTGTGATACCCTCTGCGTGGAGCAGGTTTTCTTCAAAAAAACTGTGAAATTCTTCCAGTCCCACAGGTTTTCGTTTCCCTTTTCCCTTTTCTCTGGTTTTCTCCCGGCTTTTTTCTTCTTCCGGGCATCCGTTCTTCACAAAAAGGGCCATGAAATGGCCTTCTCCCCTGGTACGGTGGGGCCATACCCTGACGGTCTTTTTCACCTCTTCTTCCCCTCCGGCCCATTCCGGTCTTCCCTCGGAAAAGAATTGGGCGCACGCTGTATGTTCCAGATGAAATTCCGGGTGCCTCTTTAAAAACCGCACGGCAGTCCCCTCATTTTCCTCCGGGGAAAAGGTGCAGGTGGAATACACCATGCGCCCGCCGGACTTCACCATGGCCGCAGCACAGTCTAAAATTTCATCTTGTCTGCGGGCACAGAGGGTCACATGGTCCGGGCTCCACTCCTCTCTGGCATTTTCGTCCTTCCGGAACATTCCTTCCCCGGAACAGGGCGCATCCACCACAATTCCGTCAAAAAAGCCGGAAAACACAGGCACCAGCCCGGCCGGTTCCATGTTGGTCACCACCGCATTTCCGATTCCCATGCGTTCCACATTCTGGGAGAGGATTTTTGCCCTGGCCGGATGGATTTCATTGCAGACTAAAAGGCCTTTCTGCCCCATTTTCCCGGCCAGATGAGTGCTTTTACCGCCGGGAGCCGCACAGAGATCGAGAATTTTCTCTCCCGGCTTTGGTTTTAAAGCCTCCGCACAGATCTGGGCGCTGGGTTCCTGAATATAGTAAAGTCCTGCCTCATGAAAAGGATGTTTTCCCGGCCGCATGGCCTCCTCATAATAGTATCCCTCTTCGCTCCAGGGGATGTTCTCAAGACCTCTTAAAAACTCCGGCAGCTCTCCTGATATCTTTAACGGATTGATTCTCAATCCAAAAGACCGCTCCCTGTCATAACTTTCAAAAAACTCTGCCGCTTCTTCGCCCAGAAGTCCCTGCATTTTTTCCACAAACGCTTCCGGCAGCCCTTTCATGTCTGTATTTTCCTTGTTTTTCATTGTATCGTTTCCTGCCTTTCGCACACCATAACACCAGGAGGCGACATATGATTACACTATTTTCCTGGTTTCTCATCCCCTGTGTCACCTTTTTTGCGGCAGGCGGCACAGGCTATCTCACATCCAATTTTTCCGTGACGGCCAGCCTGGCTCCGGGAAGCTGTCTGCTGCTCGCATGGGCCGCCCTGACCGGGGGATTTTTCCATTTTCTCATAAAGCGCATCATCGGCCAGGCCAGTTTCTTTCTTTCCGTTGGAAAGGAACCGCGCCTGACCGATCTTGCCGTATTTCTTTTAATGTTCTCTGTTTTGCTTCCCTACACTCCGGAAAAGCGTCCCGGCATTTCAGCCCTTCATGTGATGTCTGCGTTCACAGCCACCGTACTCTTTTATGTGGTCATCACCATGCTGGACTTAAAGCTCTATTTTCAATACCCGGACCATTTTTCTTTCTTAACCGGGCTTTTGGTCCTTGCCATCGCCGGGACCTTCAGTCTCCTGATCCTGGCAGATTTTCTCATTTCCAGCGCCCTGGAAATCTTTCTAACGGTTTTTGCAAGTCTCTGGCTGGATACATTTTATAAAAAGGTATTGCGCCTTTCCAAGAAACTATCGGCCAAAGAGGGTATCTAACAGTCCGCGGCCCAGGGCAGCCCCCACGTTTCCGCCCAGGCGTTTTCCAAAGGAACCGCCCACCTTTTTTCCGATTTCATTTCCAAGCTCTCTTCCAATGGTGCCGGAAGCGCTTCTGGCCACCCGCCCGATGGCGGCTGTCTGCTTCTTTTTGGCCTTTTCCTTCTGCTTGTCCTCTTCCTTTTTGGCCTCGGCCCGTTCCTTTTCCTCTTCCTTTAAGTTCTCCTCTTCCAGATTTTTTCTCTGTAAGAACTCGTATGCGGAATCCCTATCCACCATCTCCCCATAGCGCACAGACAATGGACTCTCCCCGGTCTTCTGCTTTCTGAGACTGTCCTCAATGGCTCCCATTTTACTCTGGGGCGGCAGAATACTGCCCTTTTCCACCATGGACGGCCGCCCTTCTTCATCCAGAAAGGAAATCAGGGCCTCGCCAATTCCAAGGTTTGTGATGGCCTCCAGAGTGTCAAAGGCCGGATTTGGCCGGAAGGACTCGGCCGCTGCCTTCACCTTCTTTTGCTCCGCGGGAGTGTAGGCATGAAGGGCATGCTGCACCTTATTTCCAAGCTGGGCCAGCACATCGTTGGGGATATCGGACGGATTCTGGGTGATAAAATAGATTCCCACACCCTTGGACCGGATTAACTTCACCACCTGCTCAATTTTCTGGAGCAGGGCCTTTGGCGCATGGTCAAAAAGCAGATGGGCCTCGTCAAAAAAGAACACCATTCTGGGCTTTTCCAGGTCCCCGGCTTCCGGCAGCGTCTCAAAAAGCTCCGACAGCATCCAGAGCATGAAGGTGGAATACATCACCGGAGTGTTGATTAAGCTCTGGCAGTCCAAAATGTTGATGGTTCCCCGGCCGCTTGTGTCCGTGGAAAACCAGTCCCTGATATTTAAGGCCGGCTCGCCGAAAAACTGATCGCCTCCTGCATCCTCCAGCGCCACCACAGCCCTTGTGATGGCTCCCAGGCTCTGCTTACTCATATTTCCGTACCGGGCCGAATATTCCTTGTTGTTTTCGTACACATACTGAAGCATGGCCCGGAGGTCCTTGGTATCAATCAAAAGCAGTCCGTCGTCGTCTGCAATCTTAAAGACCACCCGCAGGATGTCGCTCTGGGTGGGATTTAAGTCCATTAGTCTGGCAAGCAGTGTGGGCCCCATTTCGCTGATGGTGGTCCGCAAAGGAATTCCTGACTTTCCGAAAATATCCCAGAAGCAGACCGGATAAGCATGGAAGGAAAAACCGGATTCCGAAAGGCCAAACCGCTCCATCCGTTTCTTCATGTCCTCCGTCTCGGTTCCGGGCTCGCACATGCCCGCCAGATCGCCCTTTACGTCCGCTAAAAATACAGGAACTCCGCAGTCACTGAAGGACTCCGCCATGACCTTTAAGGTGATGGTCTTTCCTGTGCCTGTGGCTCCCGCGATGAGTCCATGACGGTTTGCCATCCGGGGAAGCACGGAGATTTTCTTATCCCCTGCAAGCGCCATCCAGATTTCATTCTTTACATACATAACCAATTCCCCCTGTCCGCTTCTTTTCCATAGATTCTGCCCCTATTATATACGGGATTCCATGAAATCACAAGACAAAAAGAGCATGGGATCCATCGCAGATTCCATGCTCTCTCCTTACCTTCCTGAAACGAAATTAAAGCTCGATCTTATACTGGTCAGAGCCCTCGCCGTTTACCACATAGTAAGCGGCGCTCTCCTCCGGCTTCACATAAACGTCCAGAGTCTTAATGTCGGAAGCCTTGTTTCCAAGGGCCACATAAGCCTTCTTTGCAGCGTCCACCAGATCTTTCTCTGCGAACTCTTTTCCTGCAAACTGTACATATACAGCACTCTTAACGGTCTTTGTGGCTCTCTTTGCCGGAGCCTTTGTCTCCTTAAGAGTCTCATCGGCCTTTTCAGCCTTGGTTTCAGTCTTCTTTGTGGTCTTTGCTTTGGAAGTCTTTGCAGCTTCCTTCTTATCAGCAGCCAGTGCTGCAGCAACAGTCTTTGTCTCAACAGCATCAGCAGTGGTCTTCTTTGTACCTGCCATAATTTCTCCTCCTAAAAAAAACATTTCCAAATTCTGTCGAATCCCCTGTTGTCTCATTCTTTAGTAATCATGGTGTTATTTTCATTGGTTGAGGGAATTATAAGCCTTGAAGCGGATTTTGTCAATAAAATCACATACTTTCCACATTTTCCACAATTTTCGGGAGGATTGTTTTCAATTATTGTTCCAATTTGAACCCTGGAATCACCTCGCTCCAGTTTGAAATCCCTATAATTTCCTTGGCAAATTCCGTATACTTTAAGGACTGCTTGGTATCAATATATTTGAAAACATTGTAAATATTCTTCGGCATGACGGCAACCACCTTGTCATTTCTCGTCATATCCACGGTCCATATTCCAAAGGCGCAGGACGTATTGACCTCCACCACGGAATCCACCTGGCGGTTTAAGATAAAGGCGTCAATATAGGGGTTGGCATCCACCAGGTAGTAGGCGTACGCATAGGCCGCCGCCTGAATGTCATAAACCTTTCCTCTTGTGGCGCTGTCCGATGTGAAGCCCTCCTCCGACAGGATAATATGGCGGACCTCACCGTTTGCCGTACGCATATGGGACTGCTGGAAGTAATCGGTCAGCACATTTAAATTCTTAAAGTTTACTACCGGGGAGTCATAGGTATCATTGACCGCTCCTGTCTGGTCATCGTCCCAGAATTCCGGTTCTGTCAGCGGATGGGGGTAGGGATGGTAGGCAAGGCCCCAGTCGATATTTCCCTCAGCCCGGATTCCCGCATTGAAAAGATCAATGAAATCCCTGGCCCCGTACATCAGCGTACTGTTGGCCCGTCTCCACTCGTAGTCGGTGGAAAAGAAGACGCGGGCATTCTTGCTGTGGCTCTTGATGGCCGTGTAGGCCACACGGAAACATTTCTCATAGAGCTTCGTGTAGGGAGCCAGATCCATGGGTCCCACATAGTTCCAGTTCTTATTGTTGTTGACCTCATTTCCCACAATCCAGTTGGACACCCGGCCATGGTTGTAATTGGCGCCGGAATACCGTTCCGCCATGAAGGATAACAGCGCCCTTGTGGTCTCATATCCCTCTTTTGTGGATACATTAAAGCCATAGTAGAAGGCGCCGGAGGTCTTTTGCACGCCAGCCTCATGGAGCTCCGGGAAGGACTCGTTCCAGCCGTTTAACAGAATGGCCGTTACGATGATTCCCTTATTGGAAAAGGAGCTGATCATCTTATCATAGCTCTCAATCAGTTCTTTGTTGAAATGATAGGTCACTCCATTGTAGTTGTATTCCAGCTCCCCGCCGATTAAGTGATGGTAGGGGATATTAATGGTGGTGTGTTTTACGCCGAGGTTCAGGGCGTCTCCCAGCATATCCAGCTCAATGAGCAGGCCCTTTTTACTCATGGCATCCGGATATTCTTCCGTAAAGGAGGCCATGTCTCCGGGGTTGGTGATATAAATGGGGTTACTGATGGCCCGGTATGTATTTCCTGTCTTTAAAGCCACCACAAACCGGGAGTACAGCATGGAATCCGCCACATCTCCGGAATACGGCAGACTGAATTTCAGTTCGCTGCCCTTGTTGCACCAGGAAATATAGTCGGTCCTGGATCCGATTTCCGATTCATAGGGATGAAGCTCGAAGAGATAATAGTATCCGTCATCCGGCGTCTCTCCCTCATTTAAAGCCCCTGAAGCGGCCGCTCCGGTCACCACAACGGTGTTTCTGTTTTCCACTGTACATGTTGTAAGGGATGCGCTGTCATAAGCAAAGCTTGTGAAGCATCCAAAAACCGCTGCCGTAAGAAGTCCCAATAAAAGAACTGCCCCGGCGCGGAATTTTTTTCCTTTTCTCATCCAGTATTCCTGCCTTTCCAAATTTTGTCTTATTCATTATACTATGCTAACCTTAAATTACACTTATAATATTTTTACATTTTGCTTAAGAAAGTAAGGCAAATTTCACGACAATCAGGGCCGCCAGATTGGCCGCTCCATGAATCAGCACCGGAGCCTTCACCGTCCGGCAGACCTCCATGGAGTACGCCAGAATAAGCCCCATAAGGAAGCCGTAAATGCCCTGGCTTACGTTTCCATGGTACAGGCCAAAGAAAACGGCGGAAAGAAATCCGGCCGTCCCCGCTGAAAACAGCTCTTTCAAACGCATGTAGAGAACTCCCCGGAAAAACAATTCCTCCAGCAGGGGGGATGCAAGAAGAAGTACCAGGGCCTGAAGCCAGAAAGCCCCGGACAGAAGGGCTCCTTCCGCCTGTCCGTAGTCCATATTCCCCATGGCTGCCGCCAAAAACCTGGAAAAAAGCGACAGGAGAAAGCCGGCCATGACGCAGAGCGCGGCCCGTTTTAAGTTCCAGCACTCCTCTCCCCGAAACACTGCATCTTCCTTATAAAAATACATCAGCACGGGAACTGCCAGGATTGCCCGAAACAGCGTATCCCACAAAACGGCCGCTTCCCCAAATAACGTGGTCTGTCCCATGGGAATTTCAATCAGGCAGGCCACGGAAAGGCAAAAAAACACCGGAATCAAAATTCTTCGTATTCGTATTTTCATTGGTTTTCCATCCCTTTCTCTTGACTTCTGCCATCTTACCACAATTTCTCCGCCGCTTCCACCATTTTCCGTCATGGGACAATTTGCCGCCCCATATGCTTTATAAAAAAAGAAGAAGCAAACATCCCATGTCAAAACTCAAGCACTGGAAGGCGGCCGCTGCCGTCCTTCTCCTTTTCAATTTCGCCTTCGGAGCCGGAACCCTGGCGGCCGCCGTCACCCAGAAGTTTTCAGGGACCACTGCCACTGCCGCTTCCGCCTCCGCCGACGGAAACTGGGGCTTAAGCTTCCAGACCGAGGGAAAGCCGCCGGTGGCCAACGCCACAGCGGACCAGCTAAAGGCCTACAATGCCAGCTATGCAGAAATGACCGAAGAAAAGGTGATCTATCTGACCTTTGACGCAGGGTATGAAAACGGAAATACCCCGGCCATCCTGGATGCCCTGAAAAAGCACCAGGTGCCTGCGGCCTTTTTCGTGGTGGGAAACTACCTGGAAACCAGCCCGGACCTCATAAAACGCATGATTGCAGAAGGCCACATTGTGGCAAACCATACCTATCACCACCCGGACATGTCGAAAATCGCGTCAAAGGAGGCTTTTTCAAAGGAACTCACAGACCTGGAGACCCTGTATACGGAGATCACCGGACAGACCATGCCGAAATACTACCGCCCTCCCCAGGGGAAGTACAGCGAAGCCAATTTACAGATGGCAAAGGACCTGGGATACCATACCTTTTTCTGGAGCCTGGCCTATGTGGACTGGTATCAGGATAAGCAACCCTCAAAGGAGGAGGCCTTTAAAAAGCTTCTGGGCCGCATCCACCCCGGCGCCGTTGTGCTGCTCCACAGTACCTCCTCCACCAACGCCGCCATTCTGGATGAACTGCTGACCAAATGGGAGGAGATGGGCTACACCTTCAAATCCATTGACGCCCTGGCGGCTTCCGATACGGTGTAATAAAAACGAACCGCCGCCCTTTTTGCATCCACCGGGCGGCGGTTCTTCTTTCTCAATCTGGCTCCACAATTCTGTACCCCACTCCCACTTCCGTGAAAATATACTGGGGCTCTGCCGGATTTTTTTCAATTTTTCTCCGGATATTGGCCATATTGACCCGGAGAATCCTGTTGTCATTTTTCATGTTGGGGCCCCAGATTTCCTTGATAATGTAATCGTAAGTCATAACCTTTCCGGCATACTTGCCAAGAAGACTCACAATCTTATACTCATTCTGCGTAAGCCCAACGTCCCTGCCTTCCACATACACCCTGTGCTTGTCATAATCGATGGTCAGGTCTCCGGACACGAACAGGCCGCTTGCAGCCCCGTTCTGGTTCAAACAGGCGGTGCGGGTATGGCGGATGGCGGTGCGGATTCTGGCCAGCAGTTCCGATGTGCCGAAGGGCTTTGTGATATAATCGTCAGCTCCCAAATCCAGCGCCTCCACCTTATCCTTTTCATGGGTTCTCGCTGACACCACAATCACCGGCATGGTGGACCATTCCCTGACGCTTTTCAGTATCTTCATACCGTCCATGTCCGGCAGTCCCAAATCCAGAAGCACCACATCAGGACACTGGGAGGTGATCAGGCTGTACGCCTCCGCTCCCGTCTGTGCCATAATCACATCATAGTGATTGGCCTCCAGCACGGTCTTGAAAAAATTGCTGATTCTTCTGTCGTCCTCCACCACCAAAACTCTGTCTTTGATTTCCATATCCTGTTCCTCACTTCTTCGGAAGCCAGAACATCATTCTGGCGCCGCCTGCTTTTCTGTTTTCCGCTTTCATATTGCCCTTGTGGGCTTTTACGATACTCATACAGACAGAAAGCCCGATTCCCATGTTGCGCTTGGAATCGCTTTCTTCTCCGTCCTGGGGCTGAAGATTCCCCTCAAACATTTTCGGAAGTATATTTTCCCGGATTCCCAGTCCGTTGTCGTCCACAAAAAACTGTACTCTGTCCTCCTGCTCCACAACCGTAATCGTAATCTGCGACGTTACCTTTCCGTGGAGCACGGAATTTTCCAGAAGATTCACCAGCAACTGTTCAATGAGAATTCCGTCCATGGGAACCAAAAGCAGCTCCTGGGGCAGATTCACAGACACCTCCACATCGGGAAATCTCTTCTTAAATTTTAACACGGCGCTTCCTATAATTTCCTCCACCAGCTCTTCCTGTTTGTCAATTCTGGCGTTTTCTCCGCCCATCCGTGTGATGGAGAGAAGATTTTCCACAATCCGGATTAACCACTGGGCCTCTGCCCGGATGTCCTTCACGAAAGCCATCCGTTTTTCCTCAGTCAGGGCGTCATGGTTGTCGATGATGACGGAGGCGGCGCCGACAATGGAGGTTAATGGAGTGCGGATATCATGGGAAACGGCCCTCAAAAGATTTCCCCGCATTTTTTCCTTCTCCACCTCCAGCCGAATCTGCTCCTGCTTTTTAATTCTGGTGGTCATGGCGCTGACACTGCACGCCACAGCCAGCATGGCCACAAAGGTTAAGGGATAGCCTGTGATTGTAAAATTTATTTCAAAATAGGGATAGGTGAACACATAGTTGACTCCCACCACGGCAATCATGGACGCCAGAATCCCGTATACATACCCCTCGGTCAGCCTGGAGACGAAGAGCACGGCCAGCACAAACAGCAGGGGAACGTGGGTGTCAGATTCGGAAAAAGGCTGAATCAGAAAGCAAAACGAGGTTACAAACCCTAAGATTCCCAGGGTAATGGCAATGTTTTTTATGATATTCCACTTTTTAGAGGGCATTAAAATTTCATCCTTACTTTTGCATATATCTGGTACACAGTATATCATATTTTTCTGTTAAGATTCCGCTAAATTTGAAAAAGGATGGGCCTTCGCGCATTCCCGCGCCGAACGCAGCTTCTCCGGTATACAGAAAAAAGCCCCCTGACGGTCTTGTCAGAGAGCTTTTTCCTTCCTAGTAATATAAGGAATACCCGTATTTCAATTTGCGGTAACATTTCCATGCGATCATAACCGGAATACATGCGGTAATCGCGATGGTCGGAAGTCCTCCCACCAAGGCAATGAGAATCATCATAATTACACTGACTGCGCTGCCCATATTTATGCCCTTCTTTCTTCTTTTTGAAATTTCGTTTAGCATGATACCATACAATATGCGTTCCATCCATGGTTCTCCCCCCTTTTTAGCCGGGGCTTTATTTCCGATTTGATTTTTTTAACAGGAATTTTACAAAAATGGACAAAATTCTTGAAGGACTGGCCCTATGATGCTATAATATTATGCATAAAATCCGCAAGATCACGGAGGAATTCTAAATGGATAAAAGCCGCGCCAGTAATAGTCAGATAATTAATGGAGTTGCATTCTTCTTCTCCGCATTTTTTCTTCTCTCCGCTCTGGTGGCTGCCTTTTATACCGGTGAGCTGGGGAGCGTGTTTTACGACTGGTACCTGATCATGATTTCCCCATGTCCCCTGGTGACCGACTACCTGGCCATCGGCGGTCTGGCCAGCGCCATGCTAAATGCCGGGGCCTGCGGCATGACCTGTTTTCTGTTTATGATCCTTTTAAAAGGGGAGTCCCATGCCAACACCCTGGCAGGCTATTTTCTTGTGGTGGCCCACTGCTTTTACGGCCTGAATTTTCTCAACATGTGGCCCTGCTTTCTGGCTCCCTTTCTCTACTTCAGACTGAAACAGCTGGACTATAAAAATAATCTCCATGTCTGCATGTTTGCCACCTCCTTCGGGCCCTTCATCAGTGAATTCCTGTTCCGTTATACCCAAAAAGAGCCCCACGTCTTCGGCCAGGCCAACCTGACCTTTTCCGGAGTTCTTCTGGCCCTTTTATTCTCTATTATACTGGGCTTTGTGATTCCGGCCATTCTGCCCGGCGCAAGGGCCTGGCATAAGGGCTACAATCTTTATAACGGCGGCCTGGCCTTCGGCATTTTCGGATTTCTGGTTTTCAATTTCATGTACAAAACCATGGGAATCGAACCGCCCGCAAGCCCCCAGTACATCAACCCCATTTATGACAGCTTCGGCCATTCCTACCGGGTCTACGGCACGGTTTTCTTCCTGATTTTATTTTCTGTCTGCATTCTTTCCGGCTTTTACTTAAACGGCAAAAGCTTCCGGGGCTACATGCATCTTGTGAAGGATACGGGATATGTCAGCAACTTTGCAGAAAAATACGGAATGCCCCTCTGCCTCATCAACATCGGCATTTACGGGCTTTTCTTCCTTCTCTATATCAACCTGGTGATTCTTTTTACGGAAGGCGCAGGCTTCACGGGACCAACCATCGGTGTCATTTTAGCAGCACTGACCTTCACGGCCATGGGACAGCACCCAAGGAATGTATGGCCCATCCTGGCCGGCTACCAGCTTTTATACATCACCACGATCTTCTTCTGCTCGGCCAATGAGCGGGAGCTGACCTGGTCCATTTCCACCCAGGGCTACATAAACGGCGTGGCCTTCGCCACCGGGCTCTGTCCCATTGTGGGGCGGTACGGAATCCGGGCCGGACTTGCCGCCGGGTTCATGTGCGCCTCCATGTGTACGGCCACCAGTGCGCTCCACGGCGGTTTTGTCCTCTATAACGGCGGCTTCACCGCAGGAATCACAGCCTTAATCCTGCTGCCGATTTTGGAGCACTATGTCCCCACCGTCCGGGAACAGATGAAGAGCCAGTCTACGCTCTTAAAAAACATGATCGCCCTGGACGAAACCTCGCCAGGCAGAAAAAAACAGAGCCAGGATTTCCATGGCTCTGCCGGACATTGATTCTATTTATTTTTCTCGATACTTTTTACCGTGAGGACCTGGTTCTTCACGGTAAATTTAATTTCGTACCCTGCAAACTCCATTCCATACACCCGCTCGGGGTCATTCTGGTAGGAGGGCCTGGGATCATGGGCCAGGACGGCCATGAGGGAGGCTCTCTTTTCTTCCTCCACAAGCTCCATCCACTGCTCCCCAATCTCCACCGTAAGCCCATACTCCCTGGTGCGGTCGGTAAATCCCCCGGCGGCTTCGGGATGGCTGTCCACAAAGGGCAGATACGGCTTGATGTCAAAGATGGGAGTTCCATCCATCAGATCGGCACCGGACACATGGAGCACAGGGCCCCGGTCCGTATGGAGCTCCACCGAATCCAGCCGGACGCAGGATAATCCCACGGCATTGGGCCTGAACGGCGAGCGGGTGGCGAACACGCCCTTTCTTATGTTTCCGCCCAGCCTCGGAGGCCGCACCGTTGCAGACCATCCGTCCCGCACGGCTTCTGAAAATTCCCAGATCAGCCAGATATGGGAAAACTCCTCAATTCCCCTTAAGGCCTCGGGATTTCTGTATTCCTTTTCAAATACAATTTCTGCTTTCAGATCTTCAATGAGACCGCTCTGCCGCGGAATCCCAAATTTTGTTGGGAAATCCGTATGGATCCTGGCGATCACATGGAAATATCGTCCCCGCTCTTCCAATTTTCTGCCACCCGCTTATATTTTCTCTTGAACTGGTACATGGCTGTATCCGCCTGTTCCAGTATTTCTTCCAGTGTCTGCGTTTCTTTCCCGTCTCTGTTCACCTCTGCCACTCCAAAGCTGAAGCCAATGGGGTACATCTCACTGCTTCCTGCCATGAAGTGCTGCCTTGCCTCCTTAAGCTTTCTTTCGGCAAACTCGCTGGGACAGTTCTCCATAATAATGCAGAACTCATCGCCTCCGATTCTGGCAAATACGTCAGAGATTCTGAAATGGGACCGAATGGTATCGGTGAACTTGCGGATGTATTCATCTCCTGCCAAATGTCCGTAATGATCGTTAACATACTTGAGGTCATCCAGATCCATATAGCAAAGGGCCGCTTTCCTGCCCGATTCCAGAATATCCTTCATGGTTTCCTCAAAAAACAGGCGGTTGTAGATTCCGGTGGAGGCATCATGATAGGCCTTGTTGGTAAGGCGTCTGGTCTTCTGTCTCTCATTGGTAATATCGTCAATGACATGGGCACAGGCATGTTTTCCCCTCCATTCCATCTGAAAGGAGGTGACGTGATAGACCGTATTGTCCTTGCTTTCCGCATCCCATTCCTTAACCTGTTCAAAATTCTGTACATCCAGGATTCTGTCCAGACAGGGCAGACGTTCCGTACAGGTATCGCAGTAGGATACGCCGTCTTCCTGTACCTTTTCCCGGTTGCAGTAAAGAATGTCTCTGGTCTCCATGTCGGCCACCAGAATCCATTCCTGTCTCTTTTTTGTGAGCTCTGTCAGAAGCTCCATCTTTTGGATGGCGTTCTGTAACTCCATGAGTCCCTGTCCCAGACATTTATGTTCTTCGTCCAGGGATTCCAAATCTATGGCTGTAATATGGGAATCGTAAAGGATGCTTTGTATATACTCAAGTAAAATTCTGCAGCTTTCATTTTCCATATTCGAGTCTCCAAGTCTTTTTTAATTAATTTTTTCTAAAATTGCATCGCCGACCTGTGAAGTGGATGCTGTGCCGAAAAGGTCCGGTGTCAGGTACCTGCCATCCTCCAGTACGGCCTCGATGGCGTCCAACACCTTCTTTCCCCAGTCCTCATGACCGAAGAAGTCTAACATCTGGGAAGCTGCCCATACGGATGCCATGGGGTTTGCAATTCCCTTCCCTGCAATATCAGGTGCAGAGCCGTGAATGGGCTCAAACATGGACGGATACTTCCGCTCCGGATTTAAGTTTGCTCCGGCTGCCAGACCCATTCCGCCGGAAATGGCGGCACCCAGATCGGTCAGGATATCTCCGAATAAATTGCTGGTCACCACCACCTCAAACCGCTTGGGGTCCTTTACCATGAACATGCTGGCGGCGTCCACCAGATAGGAATGGGTTTCCACATCCGGGTACTCCTCGCTCACCTCTTTAAAGATCTGGTCCCAGAAAACCATGGAATAGTTGAGAGCATTTCCCTTGCTGATGCTGGTCAGACTGCGTTTTTCCTTTCTTGCGGTCTCGAAGGCATAGCGGATAATCCGCTCACATCCCACTCTGGAAAAAACTCCGTCCTGGATGACCACCTCATTGGGCTTATTTTTAAACAGCCAGCTTCCGCTTCCGGCATATTCTCCCTCGCTGTTTTCCCGAATGAAGGTCATATTGATATCTTCCCGGGCCACATCCTTTAAGGGACAGGGAGCGCCCTTTAAAAGCTTCACCGGGCGCAGGTTCACATACTGGTCAAAATTCTTACGGATCGTCAGCAAAAGGTCCCAGAGGGAAATATGGTCCGGCACTCCGGGATATCCCACTGCCCCCAGGTAAATGGCATCAAAGCCCTTTAAAATTTCGATTCCGTCCTCCGGCATCATACGGCCGTTTTTCAGATAGTATTCACAGCCCCAGGGAAACCAGGTATCTTCAAACCGGAACTGGCCGGAGAGCTCCGACACCCGCTTTAACACCTTCATTCCCTCGCGCAGCACCTCTGGTCCCACGCCGTCACCGGGAATCACTGCAATTTTATATGTATCCATTCTTCGCCCCTCCATCCTCTTTAGTTTTCTTCGATATTGTGCAGCGACCAGGCGCGGATGTTGATGGTCTCCATCGCCAGACCGCAGTACTCACAGAATTTGGCCCCCAGATTTTTTAAGGGCGCTCCACAGTTGGGACAGTTGACACCGAACGCCTTCATCTTTTCCGGCAGCTTTTCCACATCCTGGACATATACCCACTCCATATCATAGCGGGTCTGCTTCTTTTTAAGTTCCGGCTCCTTTTCCTCTTTCTTCCATCTGGCATACCGGTACTCCACCGCCGACTGGAACACCACCGTACAGCACCCGGCAGCCTTTTCGTATCTGGAAATGGCTGACTGGTGAATCCTTATGTTCTGGAATTTTTCCCGGATTCCCTGCCTCTTATCATCCTCAATCCACAGGCGGATCTGATTTTTCAAATCCGGGGACGGATTCTTTAAACAGGCCATATCCTGGTTTTCCACTGCAGCAAGGGCTTCTTTTAGCTGGTTTTCCGATTTTTGGAGAAATTCCTCATAGGAAAACTCCGGAAAATCTTTGATGATTCTCGGAAGGCAGAGCTTTGTCATTCCCGATACGGATTTTGGCCTTTCTGCCGCCAGCTCCTCCTGCTTTTTTATCCCCTCGATCAGGGAATCCGTTCCAAAGGCAGCCCTGGAAATCCGTTTCAGTTTCTGCTGAATATAAAACACACTGATTCCGGCCCCGATCACCAGAACCAGAATAACGATCAGAATGACTTCCTTCATACGGCCTCCCCCGAACCGGACGCATACCAGGAAATCAGCTCATCCAGACAGCTTTTTGCATCCTGATATCCGGTTTCGTACGTTCCAATAATCTCGTTCCCATCGTGGGACATTCGCCCGATGGTCAGGGCCTTTGACGGGCGGATTACAAAGATTTTCCCCTCCGCCTCCAGCCGCTCAATTTCTTTTATGGTCTCATTGTATACTCTCGGACGGCTTTCCAGGGTTTTTGCAAACTCCGGATACCTGCGGTAAAACCGCCTGGCCATGGCAGAGTGTCCCTCTTTTTTCATATAGCCCTTTTCCCTGGTGAGGACCACCACATTTCTCTCGAACCCCATGTCCATAAAAGCCTTTACGGGGATACTGTCAGCGCAGCCGCCGTCCAGAAGCTTTTTCCCCTCCGCTTCCACGATCTTTGACACATAGGGAAGAGACGCCGAGGCCCGCATACAGTCGATCTGGGTCCTCATGTCCTCCATTTTAATATATTCCGCCTTCCCGGTCTCCACATTGGTACAGGTCACATAGAACTCTGTTTTGGACCTTTGAAAGGCATCGTAATCATAGGGATCCAGCACCTCCGGCAGATCATGGTAACAAAACTTCTCATCTACAATGTTTCCGGTGCGGAAGAAATTCCAATAGCTCATGAACCGCTTATCCCGGTAATATTTTTTATAGTAGCGGATACTTCTTCCCTTCTGGTTGGAAACAAAAGAGCACCCGTGGATGGCTCCGGCGGAAACCCCGATGACACCATCAAAGGTAATCCGGCGTTCCATAAATGCATCCAGAACTCCGGCCGTATAAATGCCCCGCATGCCGCCGCCTTCCAGCACCAGACCTGTCTTTTTTCTGTTTTCCATCGCTGTCTTTCACTCCTTTGCCAGTCTGATTCCCGTGTGTTTCTATTCTATCCTATTCTCTCCTTCAAGTCAAGGAACCGCAAAGAAGGGCCGGCATAATGCCAGCCCTTTTATGTCTCTGCTCCGGAAGTCCCCATAAGCTCCGAAAGCTGCTCCAGGATTCCTGTTCCGCCATGGAGGGAAATGGTTCCCACCTTGTCACAGATTTTCTCCAGATACTCAAGCTCTTTTAACTTAAACAGGGTTTTGTTCTCCTCCATGAGTCTTGCCGTATTCAAAAGGCTTCTGGTGGAGGCCACCTCTTCCCGCCTCATGATCACGTTGGCCTGGGCCTTTTTCTCAGCCACCAGCACCGTATTCATGATGTCGCGGATTTCACCGGGAAGAATGATGTCCTTGATGCCGCCGCCTGTCACCTCCACACAGAGCTCCTCCTGCTTTTCTCTCATTTTTTCTAAGATATAGCGCCCGATTTCCTCCTTCTGGGCCAACAGCTCATCCAGACGGTACTTTCCCACATACTCCCGGATAATCAGCTGGGCCGTGGTATAAAGCTGGGTGGAAGCTCCGTCTACATTCTGTACCAGGCGCTCCGGGTCTGTGATCCGGTACTGACAGATGACGTTGAGTCTCACGCCCACCTTATCGGCTGTCAAAATCTCCTGGCCGGAAATTTCAAGCTGCTGAATCTTCATGTTGAAGATTTTCGCAGTTACCTCCACTCCGTAATTCCAGAAATACCAGGTTCCCGGCCCCAACTGCTTCTCAAACCGGTTATCAAAATACAAAAGTCCAAGTTCTCCGTCCTTTACCACGATCTTTTTATAGAACTTCACCGGAAGCAAATCCATATACATTCTCGGAATGTTCTGGTCCATATACGGATTTGTGATATTCAGAATCCGGAACTCATTCTTCTCATACACATTCCAGAACCAGGTTTCCGCCTCTGTCAGCACCTGGCGGTAGGCACCGTTTACAAAGTGCAGGGCAATGGAAGTATCGGGAAGCTTCGCCGCCGTTACCCTGGAGGCGAACTCCGGGCACTGCATCAAAACATCCATGGGTATGTCCTTAGTGTCCACCTTTCCGGTCATGGGAACGATCAGAACCTCATAACCGAGATTTTTAAAATATGTATGCTTTCCAGCCAAAAGGAGTGTCACAAAGCGGCCGTTTTTCATGAGATAGCCGCATTCCTGCTCTTTAATCATCCATTTCATTTCGCATTTCCTCCTTAAATTCTTTCCTGTTCCCGCTGGTCTCCCGGCTTCCTGACGGCCGCATACAGATGGTGCAGGCGGTATCCAATCCGGTGCAGGCTTTTTTGGAAGTGCCCGACGGCCGGAAACCGGACTCCATACGGTCGTTTGGTTGTAAATCATCTCTTTTTGAACATCCGGTCCGGTATACCGCCCGGCATCGCCGCCGGCACCCCAAGGGCCGCCCCTATGGCATCCCTCCGGTTCTGGAGCCATCTGTTCCTTTGTCTTTCGACACCTACATCCTACCGTTTTTTTCCAGAAAAATCATTTAAAAAAAGTTGCGAACCTGCTCATACTATCCTTGGAGGTGATAACAATGTGCCATAAACCGCGTAAAACCAATTCTGACCGCTACGGCGATGGTGATATTCCGAAGGTGGATACAGACCCGTACAAAAATGTGGAACCGCTTCCCGAATCCAAACGGGAACGCCGCGATGGCCCCGGAGGAGAGTAGAGGCTTTATGCCTCTATTTTTCTCCGGACAGGATTCTTCCTTGTCACCTCTTGTCCGTTTCCTACATATCATATAGCATATCAAATATTTAAATGGAGTTATCCCATGCCAGATAATTATAATAATCTTTTTCAAAACAATCCCATGCAGGAACAGCAAAACCACCGCCCCTGGGGCTGCCCGCCATGTCCACCCTGCCCGCCCCCCCGCTGCCCCGGCGACCGTTGGGACAACAGGCCCGGAAATCGCTGGAACAATCCAGGCGGCAGCAACTGGCCCTGGAGATAGAAACAGAGCCGGGAGCTGCTTTCGCAGCTCCTGGCTCCGACTCCGGCAGCCCGTAAGGCTGCCGTATTTTCTCGAATTCCATTCACTCTCTCTGCCAGTTTGCGCCCGGGCAGGCAACATCTTGGCATTATTATTTAGCGGTTACCTTTTTCAAAGCGGTGGGATTGCCCATCCACCGCTCCATGCAGTTCAGCAGCAGCTCGACATTCAATGGTTTCGTCAGATGTTCATTCATCCCCACCATTTTACTGCGCTTGATGTCTTCTACAAAAGCGTCCGCCGTCATGGCAATAATCGAAATTTCCGATGCATCTCTCCGGTCAAGATTCCGGATTGCAGACGCTGCATCATATCCATTCATGACCGGCATCTGAATATCCATAAAAATCAGGTCATAGTAGTTCTCGCCCATCTGCTCAAATCGCTCCACGGCTTCCCGGCCATTGGACACACTCTCCACAATAACGCCGGTCTGACCGATCAGCTCCTCCGCAATCTCCTGGTTCAATTCATTATCTTCCGCCAGGAGAACGCGTCTTCCCTGCAATTTCTTTTCCGCTATAAGATTCCCACCGCGCTTTTTCGGGATTTTATCCTCTCCGACAATCTGATTAAACAAATATACCAGCCTGGACTTAAAAAGTGGTTTTGAGATAAAACCATTGACTCCGGCACTGCGGGCTTCCTCCTCCACGCTGCTCCAATCATAAGCTGACAGAATAATAATCGGAACATCCGGACCAACCTTCTTGCGGATTGCTCTGGCAGTCTCAATCCCATCCATCTCCGGCATCTTCCAATCCAAAATTACGGCAAAAAAGTCTTCCCCTGCCTGATGCTGTTCCCAAACTCTCCTCACAGCATCTTTGCCGCACAGTACATATTCTCCCTTCATGCCGATATTTTCCAGAATCAGGCAAGTCATCTCACTTGCCTCCTGATCATCGTCCGCAACCAGTATCGGCAGGTCCAGTAAATGTTCCGTACACGGTTCTGCAGTATCCGCAAGCCGGAAAAACAGCGATACTGAAAATTGTGTTCCTTTTCCAATCTCACTTTCCACTGTAATATCGCCATTCATCCTTCGGGCAATATTTCTCGCAATGGTCATTCCCAGACTGGTTCCTTCTATCTTACTGATCCGCGAATCCTCCGCCCGGCTGAAGGGCTCAAACATTCTTTCCTGGTATTCCCGGCTCATACCGATTCCCGTATCCCGGAAAACAAACTCATATCTGCCATATCCATAGGTGTTTGAATGCTTTTCCGTAATATCCATATCAATTCTTCCGCCTGAAGGAGTGTACTTTACGGCATTGCTCAGTATATTCATAAAAATCTGCTGCAGCCTCATAGAATCACCGATCACGCACTCATGCGTGACATTTCCGATATGCACAGAAAATTCATGGTTCTTCTCCTCCATGGACGGCCGGATCATCGTTACCAGATTTCCAATCAGATCAAACAGATTGATTTCCTCTTCCGCAAGATCAATTTTTCCGGATTCTATCTTGCTCATATCAAGGACCTCGTTAATCAGCGACAGAAGATGTCTGCTGGATACGGTAATCTTCCCAAGACAATCCTCCACGCGGTCCCTGTCATCCAGATATTTTCCTGCAATGGCAGTCATACCAATAATCGCATTCATTGGTGTTCTGATATCATGGCTCATTCGCGACATGAACTCACTCTTGGCCGCGTTTGCATGATTAGCCGCCTCACAGGCTTCCTTGAGAGCCTGATGTTCCTTTTCTTCCTTCAATTTGCTGTCTGTCACGTCCTGGGCAACGTACAGGGCACGCTTCGGTCTACCGTCATAAGTCGTCTCAGCCAGTATAATGGTCGCACGGATCCATGCTTTTTCTGTATCCCTGTCGGTCTGTTTCCTGTATTCAATAGCAGTCAGAGGCTGTTCGCTGCTCAGCATTTTAAGAAGCTTCGGGTACGCAATATGATCCAGATACGCCTCCTGGTCATCCGGGTGAACAAAGCACTTTGCATACATCTGGATTCCCTGTTCGTAATTTCTCTCATCTCCCAGGACGCTGCCAACTTCCGCCTTCTGCGTGATCGGCCGAAATGTGTTCTTTTCCAGATCAATATAGTAGGTTGCAAAAAACATACTGCTGAGACAGCTGATGATCGATCTCTTTTCCATCGAATCCCTGAGGGCATGCTCCTCCGCAAGCTTTTCTTTTGTGATATCACGGCCCAGTATGTTGACATTGATATCGGTTCCCTGCCGTATGTATAATATATGCTCTTCCGTCCACAGGATCGGATTTCCTTTGTGGCGGTATTGTACGACTTCTTCTTTAAATTCCTGTACACCGGCAGCATTCTCCCGGAGCTTATCAAACGATAAGGCATTCCAGAACCGCTCTTTGTCCGCATCCACCACCGCATTCTCCAAAGCCTGACGGATATAAATGGAGTAATCGCCGACCACTGCTCTGTCGGAATCGGTCTTTCTCAGATAAAGGCGTTCACACAATCCCGTTTCCAGATCAACTGTGTTCAAAATGCTGTAACCTGATTTTATAATAGCAGCCATCCTTTTATCATTCCGGGACTGCCTCATATCCTTCTTCGTCTGCTCATCTACGTCCTGAAATGCCAGAATCACATACGGATCGCCATTATACTTCTCCTTAAAATGGGCAGTTACCAAAACATACCGCCATTGCCCCTGTACCAAGGCCCTGCATACCAGTGTCTTCTTTTCTCCTGCCTTCCATGCCGTCCGCATCCCTTCCATGGAGAACATATTACTATACATTTCCCGGTCTTCTGATGCGATATAACGAATTCCTCTGTTAAAAAAGCTGCTGTCCCAAAGAAAAATATCCGACTGGAAAGTCTCTTTGACTAACGGTGTTGTCCGAACGATACTGACACCGCCGGTACTTAAATCCACAACATAAACAGCGAAATTGTCTTCTCCAAGCGCATTGATGATTTCCTGATTGCGGATATTGATTTCTTCTCTTTCCAGGCCCTCAATCAGAATGTCATGTACATCCTTCAAATAAACCATGACACTTTGATTATCATCCGCATAATCAAAGGCCGGAACAATCTCCAGGGTATGCCAGCGAAATCTGTCCCCCATTTTTCGCCGGTACGAACAGGTCAGGACTTTTGTCCCCTTTTTAAACTCCTTCTACAGCTTCGATATCTGTATAAAATGGAGATATCGCTCCAAATCCTCCTTATAGATATATTTCCGGCTGGCAATTCCTTCCATCCACGCAGAAAACGAATCCATATACTCTCTCATATCCAGCATTTCCGCTTCATCCACGTTGATGATGTCAAACGTATCGCTGCTTAAGTTGGCCCGCAGCACTTTGTGATATACCTGATTCGACACCTCCGCGTGCGGCGTTACTGTGATCAAAAAAGCGAGAATCTCATCTTCCCAACAGATTCTCGTTGCAGCAATCTCCACGGCCTTTCCGAAGGGATCATCATAACTGAACGAACGGGCCTTATCCCCGTTGCCAATATAGAGCAATGGACAGTTCCCGCATGTTCCTTTCCATAGCTCATGACAGACCATACCTATTTGTATGTTCGGTGCCACATCTTTTACCCGCTTGTTATAATATAAAATCAAGTTTTAAAAGTTTGTTATATGTTAAATACAGGATCTTTTTATCTTGAGGTATCAACTCACACAAATACTGAATTGCTGTAGTTTTTCCGCTTCCTATACATGCCTCCACAAGAATATTCCCACCTTTTAGAGCAAATTCAATGAACTCTCTTTGCTCTTCAGACAAGCTGAATTCACTATTTCTTATCTTCATGTGTTCATACCCCCCCTCTTTCGCTATCAATCAACATTTCTAAGCATTCCTTAAATCTCCCATCATGCTCTTACGTAGCACTCTTGCTTCGTTCATAAATGTCTGCCGAACATCTTTTAATAAATCAATGTAATTTTTTCGTTTAAAACATCAAGCTCATTACTGCCATACAGCACTTCCTACTTGCCGAAAAAGTATTCTTACACCCAAAAATATTTCTTCACTTTAGGCTGCCTATCCCCCTAGGTAAATCAATTCCCTCATACCCATTCTACGGAAACTTAAAACACACATCCATATTTGCCCCAAATCACCCAACCGCTTTGATTTAGCGGGCTTTCCTCGACAGCAGAGCGACTGTCTCAACATGTGTGGTTACCGCAGTTGAAACACATATCCTCTGCCTCGTGTCCTGAAAAAGAACACATATCGTTATCATTCAACAAGTCGTGATTATCGCTCATTTTAAAGCTCCTCCTTGTTGTTTTTATACTGCCTGCTTATGAAGATTTTTGTACCTGTCCTTTGCATGCGGCACACTACAGTCATCCATACCCTTTAATACAAAAGTAAGCTTGTATGGGTCAGTACTGCCATCCTCTGCAATCTCTCCGACAATCACCTTCTCCACAATGCTTTCAAATACCAGTCTGTCAAATTCATCCGTCACATCGGCATTCTTAAGCTTTGCTCTAATGATTTTCATACGGCTTGCAATATTCTTTTGGGACATAGCATTCTCGGAAAACAACAGCTTTTCTTCCTCACACTTGTCCAGTTTGTGATTCAATTCACTGTATTTTTCTTCATAAGCCTCTTTAGAAATTTTATCATCCAGATACATGTCGGTCAATTTCTTTCTCTTTTTTTCAAGAGTCGAAATTTCCTTCTCCACCCGCTTTAGCTTCTCAGTGCTGTCATCCTTTGAAATAGCAGCTTCCAATGATGAAAGCACCGATTCCAGCACATCATCAAAATTCTCAGCCAGTAGCCGAAACATCTCCAGAAATGCATTCTCTATGATAACCTCATCAATTGCCTTGCTGTGCGGACAGTTTTCAATTCCTTTATTGGCTGCTGTCCTGCATTTCCATACAGGCTTTTTATGCTGTGTATCCTGATGATGGGAACGCCTTGTAAGATTCGTTCCACAGAAACCACACTGACACATACTGCTGAATGCGTACTTCCTTGCAAACTTGGTTCTTGCCCCATCGGACACATTCTCATTGGTACGATATCTACTCTCGCGAATCTCCTGTGCCTTGTTCCATATTTCCTCCGAAATAATGGGCTCATGATGGTTCCTTGTATAATATTTATTGGATTCCCCACGATTATCAAGCCGCCTCTTGGAAATCGGATCAACGGTATAAGTCTTACCCATAAGCAGGGCGCCCTTATACTTCTCATTCTTTAGAATGCCCCGGATACCGCTATCCGTCCACTTAACCTCGCCCTTCTTATTCACTTTGCCCCGCCTCGTAAGTTCCTTGGCAATGGTATAAGCACCATATCCCTGCACATACAAATCAAAAATCATATGGACTGTCTCAGCCTCTTTTTCATTGATGGTAATGCTTTTGTCTTCCGGGTGATAATCATATCCGAGACAACCATTGAACCCCATCAGCTCCCCTCTGGACATCTTCATCTGAACGCCCAGGGAAACATTCTGTGACAGAGATTCCACCTCATTCTGCGCCAGTGCTGATAGAAGTGATAACTGCATTTCACTCTCCATGGTGGAAGTGTCAATATTTTCTTTCTCAAATATGACTGTCACTCCCTTTGCCTTCAACATTCTTGTATAAGAAAGCACATCCACAAGATTTCTCGAAAATCTGGATACCGACTTGGTAATGACAATATCCACCAGACCGTTCATACAGTCATCAATCATGCGCAAAAACTCATCTCTCTTGGTGGTCTTAGTTCCCGTTATGCCCTCGTCCGCATAAATGCCTACAAGCGCCCACTCCTTATTTGCAGAAATTTTGTCCTGATAATACTCCTTCTGAGACTTAAAACTCTGCAACTGCTCCTCTGCATTTGTACTGACACGCACATATGCCGCCACTCGTTTTCTTGTGATGGTAAGTGGCTTCCCCACCAGTCTTCGGTCCCTGATAACAGGACCTTCAACTTTCTTAATTACTTCTACTTGTCTTTCTTCCATGCAAAAACTCCTTTCAAAAATCTGTCTGTATACGTTAAGTAGGCAGCAACAAAATATCTGCTACTGCCTACACTATAAATCATAATGAAAATGTTAACGAATGTGCGGATTATGCAGTCATAAAACTGATAACATCATATTCGCCCATAATATGAATTCTTGTTCTGTTGTACTCATCTTCCGTAATCAGTCCCTTACGAAAAATCCATCCCAACACCGCAAGCTTCTTACTCAACTCCAGCTCCTTCGTCATAAGCTAACACCCCTCTTTCCTAATAATCTGACTTATCACCTTCTTTCTGCATAAATGCTGTGATAATACACGAATTGCTGATAAGATAAAGTTCTTTTGGCTTCCATTCGTATCCTATGCCGTCAGCGTTACAGCTGACCTTTAGCTCATTGCCTGCGGGCTACTCCTGCTCGAGTTCCTTTCCCACCTTTATTCAAGAATGCCTCGGCATTCTTGTGGCAAAACGCACACCGTGTGTAACACGGTAATTTCCTTGTGCGTTTCTGCCATCCGCCGGAGGCTTCTTTATGTGAATAAAGAAGTGTCTTCCCTCGCTCCTCCTAACTTCTCAGTTCTCCTCGCAAGGTCTGTTGGCATAAGATACAGCTCATGAATCCGTTTCCGGATTGTTTATCAAGGTTCAAAATACAAAAAGATTTAGTAGAACATTTGTTCTTTTTGTGTTATAATCTTCTTGTAGCCAAGCCATTTCTCTCATGGCTTCTGGTGGCTACGTTTTCATGGGTTAATGATACGAAATTTTGTCTTGGATTATCATTGACGGAAAGTTGACCGGAAGTTGACGAAAAAGTTAGGAAGTGATGAATTGCAGAACCGCATTACCTTCTCCAACGTAATCGGAGTGTTATTGGAAAATAAAAAGAAAACTTATGCACAGTACCAGATGATTGAAGACATCTTCTACGACTGCCTGGGCAACATGGATTTATTTGAAAAAGAGGATTTTGAAAAAAATGTTACCTACAGCAGATGGTGTACCGGAGAGCGCCCGATACCCAAGGAAATATTATCCTTTTATGACAATTGCGGATTTGACGGCATTCAGGATAATATTCAGGATGATGTAATTCCAAACCTTATCAATGTGCCAGCCACAAGGAAACTGCTTTTAGAATTGGTTATGGACAGTGTGGATGTAATTGGTACAAAAAAGGCGGATGAATTTGCCCAGATAACCGATGATGCAGAGCTTATCACTGCCCTTATCCGCTACGCCATATTAAATGACCATGACAGCAGACACACCCTGTTATCACCTAATTTATCGGATATTCTTCTGAGTAACAAGCTTCCTTCTGTAAACCGCTATTTTCTCGGAAGAAAAGAGGAAATAAAGGTCGTTAGCAAAGCTTTGCAGGAAAACAATCTTGTATTTATCACCGGCACTGCCGGTATGGGTAAAAGTGAACTGGCAAAGGTCTATGCCAAAAAGAATGAAAAGAAATACACCAACATCATTCACTTATTTTACGATGGTGATTTAAAGAAATGTGTTGCTCAGATGGAATTTAGTGATGATACCGCGGACATGAGCGAAGATATGCTCCTAGACAGACATATGAAACTATTAAAAAAGCTCCACTCTGACAGTCTCATTATCATTGACAACTTCAATGTTCTGCCAAAAGAGGATGCTTTCTTTAAGGAATTTATAAAAATGAACTGTAAGATACTGGTTACCAGCCGGTGCAATATCTCTCAGTTTAAGACGGTAAAAGTTTCTGAAATGGACGCAGATACAGAGCTTGTAGAACTGTTTTATAAGCATTGCCCTTCTGCAAAGAGTTCTGAAGATGTGGTAAAGGACATTATCCAGACGGTGGGCTGTCACACCCTTACTGTATGCCTGTCTGCATTATCCCTGACAGCCAGCGGCATGGAACCGGAAGAACTGCTTGCTGAACTGAGAACTTGTGGGCTGAATATCGCCTCCGGGGAAGATGTGGAACTGTATAAAGATGATGATTTTACTGACGGACTGATGATCGAGCATTTACGCAAACTGTTACAACTTGGCAAATTGTCCAATCAGCAATTGGACATTCTTTGCAATCTGTCTCTGCTACCAGTTGCCGGCATATTAAAGAACAGCTTCAAGAACTGGATGAGACTTGATAACCTTGCGGATGTAAACCACCTTATTAAATACGGATTTATCAACGAAGATACAGATAACAAGAAAATCAGCCTGCATCCACTGTTACAGGAAGTGATTTCCATTGAAACCATACCAACCATAACTGCCTGCCGGACTCTGCTTAATAGCCTCCACCTTGTCTGCCTGGCACATGGCTTGGAACTTCGCAGGCCGGAAAATATCATTGCTTCCCTTATCAGTGTATCAGAGCGCATTATAGTAGATGATGGTGCATATTTCTTACTGTTTTTACAGGATATGTTCCCATATCTGGACAAATACCTTGTATCGGATTACCTGCCGAAACTAACTGATAGAATCAGCTATCTTATGGAAGAATACAAGCTGGAATCTCCATGTGACAGGGCATTGCTACTGGATTATAAGGCAGAGTGTTTTCTGTTGAAAAAGGATTACGCAAATGCAGTTAAGGAACGTGAAAAGGCAATCAACATCATGGAAAAGATG
Organism: Clostridium sp.; assembly: GCA_021770825.1. GTDB lineage: Bacteria > Bacillota > Clostridia > Lachnospirales > Lachnospiraceae > CANRXD01. The sequence continues at coordinate 125,835 of JAETQD010000010.1, forward strand.
CATACAAAAGATGCAGATATGCGAACTGCAAACCTGCTATCCAATCTGTACAACAACCTTTCCAACACTTATCTGCTGATGAAGCGTGGAAATGAGGCAGCCAATGCACTCCGTACAGCCTTTGATATCCGTATGGAATATACACACTTGGGACTTACCGAATCCCATGATTCCCTGCAACAGATGATGAACCTTATCAATATACTGTTGCTGGCAAAGTATACGGTAAATAGCTAGTACCGTGCCAGTTTCGCTAAAATCTGAGATAATCAACTTTGAAAAAACTAAGTTTTTATAGAGGAGGACTATCTCATGGATAAATCAACCCATCAGATCCGGCGTGAACAATGGACTCAGATCATCAATAACTGCCTTGCCAGCGGCCAGTCTAA
>JAETQD010000037.1 GCA_021770825.1 Clostridium sp.
CTTTTTCTTGTTATAAACGGAAAAAATGTCTGGAGATTCCATTGGTATTCTCCAGACATTTCTTTTTGGCCATTATAAAAACAACTTGGGGGATAACTTTCAAAAAAAGCCTGTTTTTCCTCGTCAGTTTAGCTTGCCTATAAGGTTATTTGCCCTCTGTTTAAGCCAGAACAGATGATATTTATAAAGATTCAGACCCAGACAGTTCAAAAGAAATTCCATCTTGACACCTTTCAATCCTCTTCGCCTGAATCTGGTCATTCCCCGGTCTTGCTTCAGGATCCCGAACGCTCCCTCCACCTGTATTGACCGCTGCCTGCAGAGTCCCTTTCCTTCTTCGCATCCCAGGTTTTCATCTACTTTTCCCTGCAGCTCTTCCATCACCACATTCTTTCCGACTCTCCTGTACTTGCCGAACCGGAAACACTGGGACCGTCTGGGACATCCCTCACAATGGCCTTTTTCCGCATACATCTGACTGATATGAAGATTTCCACCACGGGTCCTTGATATATTGTCCCCTTCATACTGATCCAGGACCCTTCCTTCCGGACAGATCAGAAACCCTTCTTCTGTTTGCTTCCAGTTGAGCACATTGTAGATCCTCTTCTGGAATCTTCGGTCCTTCTTCTTCCCAAAGTTTCCGTATTTCTGTACCAGTTCTATCCCGTTTTTCAGGTTGTACAGGTAATTGTCAAGACTTCCATATCCCGCATCCGCTACGGGTCTGCAAGGATATTTCCCTGTATAGTCATGATAACGGTCCATGAAAGCCTGCCAGGTGAGGGTGTCTCCCGGATTCTGGAATATATCCGCATTCACGATCAATCCGTCACTGACTGCGATCTGGCAGTTGTAGCACGGTCTGGTGACTCCGCTTTGGTTGTAATAATCCCATTTGGTGGCCATGAAGGTCGCATCAAGGTCGGTTTTTGAACATGAGTTGCGGTTTCCAAGCGTATAAAGCCATTCTTCATACTCCATCAGCTTCAAAGCCATTTTCAACAGTGAATCATAGTATCTCTGAATGGAAGACTTGCGATGGCCGATCCCATAACAGATTTGCGTGTCAGTCTGGACCATGACTTCCATCAGGTACTGGCAGACATAGAAAAGATCCCAGGACTGATATTCATCCCTGAGGGGATAGTCATAGCCAAAGAAGGAATTGATCTCGCTTAACAAAGCTGAAGTGCTCAGATACAGCTTCTTGCGACTGTTCATGATCCTCTTCTTATAGACGAAAGAATTCTTGTGGGCATTAGCTTCGATCTTTGTTCCATCGACGAATTGCACATGTGGGTCGATGCACATCAGATCGACGGCGATATGATGGCTGAGTTCAAAGAAAATATCATCGATGGCCCCTTCCTGAAGGATATCCAGAACCCTTTTGAAAGCCTGATGGCTGGGCATTTCATAGTTGGACAGGTAAAGAAACCGACAGTCTGTACGGCACAGGGATTCCAGCTCCCTGAGGGAGATGTTCTTTCTGGATGTCATGTATGAGAAAAGGATGACCCGGAGCAGCATCACACGATCATGAGAGCTGGAATTGTTCGATCTGACCGGAGCGAAGTATTTGGCAAGATTGATCCTTTCTATCGCTTCCAGGAAAGAGTAAACAGGGTCATCAGATTGGATTCGGACTGGTACATCCAGCGCGAGTGATTCTTGTACGCCGAACGGATAATGGATATAATTCGGTTGTATGTTTTTTAGCACAAACAAATCATACAACAAAGGGCAGGTCAGCTGA
>JAETQD010000026.1 GCA_021770825.1 Clostridium sp.
ATAATATCGTTAGATATTATACCTGCGCCGATTCGCGTCCGACCGGAGGGCGGATAAATTCCAAAGCGAATCGTGTGCATCCTGCGGAGCATAGCATGTCGGAGACATGGTATAATGTCGATAGATATTATACCTGCGCCGATTCGCGTCCGACCGGAGGGCGGATAAATTCCAAAGCGAATCGTGTGCATCCTGCGGAGCATAGCGGATTCGAGCTCTGCACTGCGGAAATATTGTCTTATATATTTAGGAGGGCACCATTCATGAAGACACGTGAGTTTTATCTTCCGTCCAGCGACGGAAACTTTAAATTGAGATGTATGGAATGGATTCCCGATGGAGAGATTCGTGGAATTCTTCAGATTGCACATGGAATGATTGAGCATGTGGAGCGGTACGGTGAGTTTGCCTCCTGGCTGGCGGACCATGGAATTCTTGTCTATGGCCATGATCACCTGGGCCACGGAAAGACTGCGGCAGAAGAGAAAAATTTCGGTTATTTTGGAACCAGCGGAGGCTCTTTGTGTGTAATCAAGGATATTCGCCGTCTGACTCTGTATGGAAAGAAAAAATATCCCGGCGTAAAGCACATTCTTTTGGGACACAGCATGGGCTCTTTCTTCGTGAGAAGGTATCTTTCCGTCTATGAGGACGGCCCTGACGCAGTGATTCTTCTGGGAACCGGAGCTCCCTGTGACGGAGCCGTATTTGCCGGGTATCTTTTAGCGGCGCTTACCTGCCGGATAAAAGGAGAGCGTTACAGAAGCCGGATGCTCCATGAGCTGTCCATCGGTAACTATAACAGAAAATTCAGACCCACAGAGACCTCCCATGACTGGCTGACCCGCGATGTGGAATATGCCAGACGATATGGAGCTGATCCATACTGCCAGTTTATCTTTTCGGCAGGAGCCTACCGTGACTTTTTTCACATCATGCTTCAGGGAGCCCGCGCAGAAAAGGCCGGAAAAGTCCGCACAGACATGCCTCTTCTGATTCTGTCTGGCGACAGGGATCCGGTAGGTGAAAATTCCAAAGGAGTACGGCGTGTTTATAAGCGGTATGACGCCGCTGGAGCTGCTGATATCACTTTGGGCTTTTACGAAGGTGCCCGCCATGAAATTATAAATGAAACCAATCGGGAAGAAGTATATGGGGATATTCTCCAATGGCTGGAACAGCAAATTGGACAATAAACCGATTTATGCATAAAGCAGTCCCGGTCAGTCACGCTGTGATTGACCGGACTGCCTCTCAACAAAGCCAGCTCCTTACTCCATCCCCGGTCAGTCAAAAGGCAAAACTATGTCCAAGGCACGTATTTTACACTTGTTTTTTAATGACGAATCCTGTATAGTGAAAGTATCTTAAAACATTCTAAGCATCTTTATTTTCTATAAGCGATTCTTTTTTTCTTGAAAGCAATCCCGGAATGTGATTTGAGATGGAAAAAACAACAAGGAGGCATTTTTTTGTTTGGACAAGTAAACTGTATTTATTTGCAGGGAATGGAAGGTACCAGAGTCCTTGTGGAAGCGGATGTCAGTGATGGTCTGCCATCCTACTCCTTTGTGGGCTATCTGGCTTCTGAAGTGAAGGAGTCCCAGGACAGGGTACGGACAGCCATAAGAAATTTAAATCTGTCCCTCCCGCCGAAAAAAATAACCATCAACCTGTCACCTGCTGACTTCAGGAAGGAGGGGACAGGATTTGACCTGGCCATTGCCATGGCAATCCTTGAGGCATACGGATATCTCCCTCCGGAACCCTTTGAAGATTCCGTTTTCATTGGTGAACTGGGCCTGGATGGAAAGGTGAAGGGAATTCCGGGAGTGCTGGCCATCACAGCGTGGGCTAAAAAGCGCGGTTTTTCCAGAATCTTTCTTCCCGAGGAAAACATACGAGAGGCAGAGTCCATCGGCGGCATTGGCCTTGTGGGAGTCCCCAATCTGGAAATTCTCACGTCCATGATGCGCGGAAAGATTCCGATGAGAGAGAAACGAAGAAAAAACAACAGGAAAGCACAGCCCGGCTTGAACCAGTACGAAGTGGATTTTTCGGAGGTAGAAGGCCAGCCGTTATTACGGCGGGCGGCAGAGGTGGCTGTGGCAGGTATGCATAATCTTCTGATGATTGGACCGGCAGGTTCGGGGAAAACCATGGTGGCCAGGCGGATGCCGACGATTCTTCCCAGAATGGACCTGGAGGAATGTATTGAAATCTCAAAAATATACAGTGTCTGCCATCTTTTAAACGAGAAGCAGCCGTTACTTTTAAAACGTCCCTTCCGGGCGCCCCATCACACCATATCGGCACAGGCCCTGGCAGGAGGCGGAAGCCGGCCAAGGCCAGGAGAGATTTCGCTGGCCACCGGGGGAATTTTGTTTTTGGATGAGCTGCCGGAAATGGGGAGAGCAGCCATGGAGATTCTGCGTCAGCCTCTGGAAGAGCGATGTGTAACCATTTCCAGGGTGCAGGGCTCCTTCTGTTATCCCGCCAATTTTCAGCTTGTAGCAGCCATGAACCCATGCAAATGCGGCCATTATCCTGATCTGGCCAAATGTACCTGTACCCAGGGAGAAATTAAAAAATATCTGGGGCGCATATCAAGACCTTTGCTTGAGCGCATGGATATCTGCGTGGAGGCGTCCGCTGTGACCTATAAGGAGATGTCCGGTTCCGGAAAAAATGAGGACTCCGCCGCCATACGGGCCAGGGTAGAGGCTGCCAGAAAAATTCAAAAGGAGAGATTTTCGGGTATGTCCATCCGGTGCAACGGGGAAATGAATGGAAAGCAAATCCGTAAATTCTGCAGGCTTGGCAGAGAAGAAGCCCGCTTCATGGAAGCGGCATTCAAAGAGCTGGAGCTTTCGGCCAGAATGCATGATAAAATTCTCAAGGTGGCCAGAACTGCCGCCGATCTGGAAGGAAAGGACCAGATTTCCCATACCCATTTGTGTGAAGCTGTATCCTATGTCAGATTCCGTGAGAAGTATTGGAAAAATTGAGGAGGGAAAAGGATGACAGAAAAAGAATATCTTTATTTTCTTATTCATGTAATCGGAATGGGACCCGTTTCCATATATAAGCTCCATGAATATTTTAAAAGTTTTCGGGAAATCTGGATGGCAGATGAAAAAGAACTGCTGAAGACAGGTATTCTTACAAAAGCACGAATACAGGCGCTCTGTACTGCCAGAAGCCGGGAGGCAGAATGGAAACAGGAGTATGATGGGCTTTTAAACAGAAATATCCGGTTTATTCCCTTTTTTGAAAAAGAATATCCGCGCAGACTGCTGCCATATGGGGACAAACCGGCAGCTCTGTTCGTGAAGGGGAGACTCCCGCAGGATGAAAAGCCCGCCGTTGCCCTGGTAGGATCAAGAAACTGTACCGAATATGGAAGAGATATGTCCAGATGGTTTGCCTCCTCCCTGGCCAAAGAGGGTGTCCAGGTGATCAGCGGCCTGGCCATGGGAGTGGACAGGGCCGCTCATGAGGGTGCCATGGAATATGGCGATACTTTTGCGGTTTTGGGATGCGGAATTAATATCTGCTATCCCAGGGAGAATTACAGACTGTTTTCTGACATGGAGGTTCAGGGCGGAATCCTGACAGAATTTCCGCTGGGGACGCGCCCGGCGCCCATGAACTTCCCAAGGAGAAATCGGATTATCAGCGGGCTGGCTGATGCAGTTATTATAATAGAAGCGAGGGAAAAAAGCGGGTCCCTGATTACAGCCGATCTGGCCCTGGAGCAGGGGAAGGAGGTCTTTGCCATACCGGGGCGTATTTCAGACCCTCTGAGCGCCGGATGCAACCGGCTTTTGCAGAGCGGAGCGGCTCCTTGTCTTACTCCCGGGGATATTTTTGAATACCTGGGAATAAAATATGATAAAAAATTAATAGTTCATAAAAATTCAGAAAAGAGACTTGCAAAGAACGAGAATTTGGTGTATAGTTGCTTAGATTCGCGGCCCAGACACCTGGAGGAGATCATGAAAGCCAGTCGGCTGTCTGTTACGGAGGCCATGGAAGGGCTGGTAAGTCTGGAGCTCATGGGACTTATTCAGGGAACTGGGAATCAATATTATTGCAGAAAGTTGTGAGGTTTTTTATGGCGAACAGTCTTGTGATTGTGGAGTCTCCTGCAAAGGTGAAGACAATTAAAAAGTTTTTAGGCAGCAGCTATGAAGTGGATGCGTCCGGCGGACATGTCCGCGATCTGCCGAAAAGCCAGTTGGGCATTGATGTGGACCATGATTATGAGCCAAAATATATTACCATCCGCGGCAAGGGAGACGTTCTCGCCAAGCTGAGAAAAGAAGTGAAAAAAGCAGATAAAATATATCTTGCAACTGACCCGGATCGTGAAGGAGAAGCCATATCCTGGCATTTGATGAAGGCTCTGAAGCTGGATGATGCAAAGGATAAAAAGGTTTACCGCATCAGTTTCAATGAAATTACAAAAAATGCCGTGAAGGCATCCTTGAAAGCACCGCGTTCCATTGACATGAATCTGGTGGATGCACAGCAGGCCCGGCGTGTGCTGGACCGTATGGTGGGATACAGTATCAGCCCGATTCTGTGGGAAAAGGTGAAGAGGGGCCTCAGTGCTGGACGTGTCCAGTCGGTGGCCCTCAGAATGATCTGTGACAGGGAAGAGGAGATCGCGGCTTTTATTCCGGAAGAGTACTGGTCCTTGGAGGCCCTTTTAAAGGCCCCTGGCGCCAGAAAGCCTGTGACAGCCAAATTTTACAGGGATTGTAATGGAAGGAATGAGATTGAAAACAAAGAAAAGCTGGACGAAATTGTAAAATCTCTGGAAGGCAAGAAGTTTGTGGTTTCTGAAATCAAAAACGGGGAACGTACAAAGAAGCCGCCGGTTCCTTTCACCACAAGTACCTTGCAGCAGGAGGCGTCCAAGGCCCTTAATTTCTCTACCCAGAAGACCATGCGCCTTGCACAGCAGTTATATGAGGGCGTGGATGTGAAGGGACATGGAACCATCGGTCTTATCACGTACCTGCGTACCGACTCCATCCGCGTGGCCGACGAGGCAGATCTGACAGCAAGGAAATTCATTGAAGAGCAGTACGGAAAGCAATATGTGGCTCCTTCCAGCACGGTAAAAAAGGCAAACGGCAAAATTCAGGATGCTCACGAAGCAATCCGTCCCACGAATATCGATCTGACTCCGGTGAAGGTAAAGGACTCCCTGTCCAGAGACCAGTTCCGGCTGTATCAGTTGATCTGGAAGCGGTTTGCAGCCAGCCGGATGGCCAACGCTGTTTATGAGACCACATCTGTAAAAATCGATGCAGGCGGAACTATTTTTTCCATGTCCGCATCAAGAATAAAATTTGACGGTTTTATGTCGGTATATATGGAAGCCGATGAGAAAGAAGAAAAGAACCAGATTCCGGCAAAGCTGGAAATAGGAACGGAGCTGGAACTGGATGAGCTGGTAAGCGCCCAGCATTTTACCCAGCCGCCGGCCCACTATACGGAGGCGGCTCTTGTCAAGGCTTTAGAGGAGCAGGGGATTGGCCGTCCCAGTACCTATGCACCGACCATCACCACTATTCTTGCACGGCGTTACATTGTGAAGGAAAATAAGAACCTTTATGTGACGGAGCTGGGTGAGGTGGTGAACCGGATCATGAAGCAGAGCTTCCCAAGTATTGTGGATATCACGTTCACCGCAAATCTGGAATATCTCCTGGACAGTGTGGGAGAAGGGCAGACCGACTGGAAAACTGTGGTCAGAAACTTTTATCCCGATCTGATGGATGCAGTGGAGGAGGCCAAGCTGAGCCTTGAGACCGTCCATATCGCCGATGAGGAGTCTGACGAGGTATGTGAGGTTTGCGGAAGGCGGATGGTGATTAAGTACGGTCCCCATGGAAAATTTCTGGCATGCCCCGGTTTCCCGGACTGCAAAAATACAAAGCCATATCTTGAGAAGACAGGAATTCCCTGTCCCAAGTGTGGCAAGGAGGTCATTTTAAAGAAAACCAAAAAGGGCCGGAAATATTATGGCTGTGAGGCAAATCCGGATTGTGATTTCATGTCCTGGCAGAAGCCGTCGGCAGAGAAGTGTCCGGAATGCGGAAGCTATATGGTAGAAAAGGGAAATAAACTGGTATGTGCCAATGAGCAGTGCGGGTTTGTGAAAAATAAATAGAAAGTTAGAAACACCTGGCATATCAAAAGACAATGCCAGGTGTTTTGTCCTTCAGAGGTAAAATTTGTCCTGCAGAATGGTAAGATTCCGTATGGACAGCGCGTTTGGCTAATTTTAACCGCCCGGGCGGATTCCCTGAAAAACAACTCGGTGGAGTTGGTAATATACGAAATATTCGGAAAGATAAGCGATTGTGAAAAAGATATAAATTTATTGCAATAAACCAGAAAAGTCTTGCTATTCGGAAAATGTCGTGTTACAATTTAACTGATAGAAGATTTTTACTATACGATACTGTGAAGAAAAGGAGGTTTTCGGATAATGAGTGTGGAATTATTGGATAAGACCCGAAAAATAAACAAATTACTTCATAACAACAATTCACACAAAGTAGTATTTAATGACATCTGCGAAGTATTAAGTGAGATTCTGCTGTCAAATATACTGGTCATCAGTAAGAAAGGAAAAGTTCTTGGCGTAAGTATCTGTCCCGGCGTGGAAGAAATCCATGAACTGATTGAGGACAAGGTTGGCGGTTATATTGATAAGATGCTCAACGAGCGTCTCCTGAGCGTACTTTCCACAAAAGAAAATGTGAACCTTGCCACACTGGGTTTCGTAGAGGAAAACGTGAAGAAGTACCAGGCCATTATCACTCCCATTGACATTGCAGGAGAGCGCCTTGGAACCTTGTTCATTTACAAATCTGATGAACAGTACGATATCGATGATATTATCTTAAGCGAGTATGGCACCACAGTTGTGGGCCTGGAAATGATGCGTTCCGTCAACGAAGAGAACGCAGAAGAGACAAGAAAAGTACAGATTGTAAAATCTGCCATCAGTACTCTTTCTTTCTCAGAGCTGGAAGCGATCACTCATATTTTTGATGAGCTGGACGGGAATGAGGGGATTCTTGTGGCCAGCAAAATCGCAGACCGTGTGGGAATTACACGCTCTGTGATTGTCAATGCGCTCCGTAAATTTGAGAGTGCAGGTGTTATTGAATCCAGATCTTCCGGCATGAAGGGAACTTACATTAAGGTTTTAAACGACGTGATTTTTGATGAGCTGAAATCCCTGAAGGCGGCCAACGCCAAATAACTGACTTGAAATGTGAAAGAACGGGAAGTGTTGTCTGGCGACGGACAGCACTTCTTTTATTGGGAATTTTTTGTTGAATTCAACAGAAAATGCTTGCACACACAGAATTCTTGTGGTATATTTGAAAAGCTGATATTATGCACGTCTGCGGATTCTGAGAGTGGTGCTTTCAGGCGGAGCCTGAAGGTCTTCAAGGAAGTGAGATGCAGGCGGAAGAGAATAACCAAATGGAGGAAAAGAAAATGAGCGTTATTTCAATGAAACAGCTTCTGGAAGCCGGTGTACATTTCGGTCACCAGACAAGAAGATGGAACCCCAAGATGGCTCCGTACATCTACACCGAGAGAAATGGTATCTATATCATCGATCTTCAGAAGTCCGTAGGCAAGGTTGACGAGGCTTACAAGGCAATCGCTGACATCGCTGCTGAGGGCGGCACCATCCTTTTCGTAGGAACCAAGAAACAGGCTCAGGATGCTATCAAGACTGAGGCAGAGCGCTGCGGTATGTACTATGTAAACGAGAGATGGCTGGGCGGTATGCTCACAAACTTCAAGACCATCCAGTCCAGAATTGCAAGATTAAAAGCAATCGAGAAGATGTCTGAGGATGGAACTTTTGATGTTCTTCCGAAGAAGGAAGTTATCGCTCTTAAGAAAGAGTGGGAGAAGCTGGAGAAGAACCTTGGCGGTATCAAGGACATGAAGAAGATTCCGGACGCTATCTTCGTTGTAGACCCGAAGAAGGAAAGAATCTGCGTACAGGAAGCTCATACACTTGGCATTCCGCTGATCGGTATTGCTGATACAAACTGCGATCCGGAAGAGCTGGATTTCGTTATTCCGGGTAACGATGACGCCATCAGAGCCGTTAAGCTGATCGTATCCAAGATGGCTGATGCAGTGATCGAGGCAAACCAGGGTGAAGCAGAAGCAGTTGAAGAGGTTGCTCCGGAAGAGGCTGTTGAGGCTTAATTTCCGGCAGCGGACCGGAGGAGATGACGGAAACGGAAATCTCCGAAGGGATTGAGTTGATTTTCATAAATCGGAGGAAACGAACATGGCAGCAGTAACAGCCGCAATGGTAAAAGAATTAAGAGAAATGACTGGCGCTGGAATGATGGACTGCAAGAAGGCTCTTGCAGCTACTGAAGGCGATATGGATAAGGCAGTTGAGTTCTTACGTGAAAAAGGACTTGCAGGCGCAGCTAAGAAGGCTGGCCGTATTGCAGCAGAGGGTATTGTTGTAACAGCTCTGACTGAGGATGAGAAGAAGGCAGTTGTTGTAGAAGTTAACGCTGAGACTGACTTCGTTGCTAAGAATGAGAAGTTCCAGAACTATGCAGCAGACGTAGCAGCTCAGGCTCTTACAACAGAGGCTGCTGATATGGATGCATTTATGGCTGAGACATGGGCTAAGGATACTACTATGACAGTAAAAGAGGCTCTGTCTTCCCAGATTTCCATTATCGGTGAGAACATGAACATCCGTCGCTTTAAGCAGGTGAAGGAGGAGAACGGTTTCGTTGCTTCCTATATCCACGCTGGCGGCAGAATCGGTGTTCTTGTTGATGTTGAGACAGACGTGATCAACGATGCAGTAAAAGAGATGGCCAAGAACGTAGCTATGCAGTGTGCAGCATTAAAGCCGCAGTATACCTGCCGCGACGAAGTAAGCGCTGAATTCATCGAGCATGAAAAAGGCATCCTGATGGCTCAGATCATGAACGATCCGAAGGAAGCTTCCAAGCCGGAGAAGGTAATCCAGGGCATGATCCAGGGACGTATCAACAAAGAAATGAAAGAGATCTGCCTGCTTGATCAGGTTTATGTAAAGGCTGAAGACGGCAAGCAGTCCGTATCCCAGTACGTTGCTGAGGTTGCTAAGGCAACCGGCGCAAAGATCGCAATCAAGAAGTTCGTTCGTTTTGAGACAGGCGAAGGAATGGAGAAGAAGAACGAGAACTTTGCTGAGGAAGTTGCAAAGCAGATGGGAATGTAACTGTAAATCGGGAAGTTCCTATCGCAGCGTATCATAAGTTATCAAAAAGCGTCGAAAGCTGATAAAATCAAGGCTTCCGACGCTTTTTTGCTGTTTCCTGGCACTATCGTAAATCACCGCAAAATATCATATCTTAATGGAAAAGTTGTACATAAAACTGTACATAAACTGTACATAGAAAATCATGTACAAAATCGCATCCTTCTTAGAACGGGTTGGAAACCATCAGGGCGGGTGATGCTATAAAATCTCTTTGGCGCCCGTTCTTTGGAAGTCCTGTTTTGCATAGTTATGCATCGGCCATTTCAACCTAATTTCCTATCCGATCTCATATATGTCCGAAAACGTTATTCACAGAATCCCCAATAAAAATATGAGCCATACTTTGAGATCTTTCTTTTATCGTTGAGTTTCTGTTCCCGGTCTAACATCTGACCTAAAAAGATACGGACCTCATCCATAGCACGAAACAGTTTTCTTTGCTCGATATGGGAATATATGTTTTCGCTGTTTTGGAGTTCCCACAAGGTGAACATTTCGCTGTGGTCATCGATATAATCTGTGACAAATATGACAGTTCCATTCTTTCTTCCGATCCGTATCAGCTGGTCAATCTCATGACTTTCGTCCGGGTATTCGATGCCAGCCTGCTCTAACTGATATCTCATGCAGAACTCAACCGTCTGCTGCAGGTGATGTCCGATAAAACTGAAATAGCGGCTGTCGTTTTTCCAGCGGCTCATGAATAGTTCTGCTGCATGGTAATTGCTGACCGCTTTGTCAAGCCAGGTTTCATGCTCCATATATGTCGCCACCTTCCCGATGTTCTGATGCTGGTATTTTACCATATGCCGCATTTTTCCGCAATCCTTGATTCTGCTGTCCGTCCATGCGCATGCAAGAAAAAAGACGCTTTATTTCGAGACGCCTTTGACCTGTTTTATGTATAGGTTTCATCTTTTTGCAGGTAGAAGCCTTGCGGATTTTCCCCGAATTTTTCTTCTAAATACTATGGCTTTCATTACGGCAGGCATGTTGTAAGGTATACGGCGTCTGCATTCATACGCTGGGCATTCTGATCGTAAAAATAGATACGAATATACCTAAAAAGATACCGGATACGGATTGGTGCAAAATGGATATCAAGTAAAAACAGCCCTCCACCAGGGAATGGCAGAGGGCTGTTGGGGTTCCGGACAGCCTCTATGGGAACAGGTCGTCATACATGGCAAGCGCAATCAGAAGCTGGGTTCGCCGAAGATGGTATTCTTCGATCAAATGAAAGAATGGCTTTCTGGTCTCTTTGACATAAACTGCTTTGACCTTCTTGCATATTGCCATAAAATGATCGATCAGGTCGATCAGATCCAGAAGAATGAGGATCCTGTCCTTTGCCGTCATGGCAGGATCGGAAGTAAGACTCTGCCAACTGTCATGGATACGAAACGACAGATGTTCCAGCTGGTAATGCAGATCTGGATGGGCGGCTTTTAAGTACTCCAGATTCTTGGGATTGTAGTAATTCTGCTGCATACGCATCCTCCTCACAACGTAAAAAAACACAGGCTTGAACCGAAATTGCTCCATGCCTGTGTTTTGCTCTTTGCTACACTGTAATTATGGAAATGGCTATCATGTGAAAAAGATATAAAAACAGGAGATCGCCAAGCTGATATGCAAAAGAACGAATATAAAGGTGCAAAATATTTATTCCCGTGAGCAACGAGACAGGTGGGCATGCTTGCATGCACATTTGGCGACTGCCACGAGGGGTGCTATGCGCGTGTGGCGCATGGTCAGCACCGAACGAAACGGAATGTAGACCACATACCTTGCTGTTCTGTAGCGCTGCAAAATTGATGCCCCGTTGCCTGCAGTGGGGTTCGACTAAAAACGGAGGCAGAAATACATTCAAAATTAGATTGACAGTCCAAACGGAATCCATTATACTGAAAATGCAAATAAATACTTTATAGAAAACACCGCTAGGGTGCAGTTTCTGCTTAAGGCGTATGCCAGCAGAGGCTGTACCCTTTTGTGCGTTTATGAGCCGGAAAGGAGGATGGAAAAGATGCTGGGAATGGCAGGATTTAAGCCTGATGCAGTACGGGATATTATCACAGAACAGATGGTATGGAGCTTCCAGAGGATGTTCAGGATTGACTGCAGAGGGAAACCTGAGGAAGAAAAAGTCAAGGATTTCCTTTATGGGACGTAGCAAATCAATACATATGGCGGCATATCAGAAAACAGTCTGCAGGGAATTGTCAGGCGACGAGAGAATATGTACAAGAATCTGGCAGATAGGGAGCAAGAATGTACGTTTGACAAGATTGGGAAGCTTTTAATGGATGAATGTCTCCGGTATTTCGGAGAGCAGATCAGCGAGGCAGATTGGAAACTTGAGGGGAAATATATAAATGAATAGATGGATATCGAAAAAAAGAACAGGGGAAAGGATACGCTCTTTACTGGCAGAAAGAGACCTTAGCGTAGCTGAAATTCAGGACAAAATGGAGTTGGAGTCTCCGCAGGCGGTCTATAAGTGGCTGCATGGTATTAGCCTGCCATCCGTTGCTCACCTCCACGAGCTAAGCTGTATTTTTGGGGTTTCAATCGAGGAAATTCTGGCAGCGGAAGAACTGGAAAGTAACGAGGACGTGCCTGAAACAAAAAGGAAGTAAACCCGATAACTGAAAATAAAAAGCTGGAAGATTTCCAAAAGCAGATAGACTGTCACATGAATCAAGGAGGGACAGATGAAGAAGATAGCAGTGTTGAAGGAGAAATGGGAGCGGTATCAGAGAATACGCAGATACAGAAAGAGATTTAAAAAGGCAGCCCCGCCAGCGGATCTGAGCAGTGCCTTTGAGGATGATGAAACGGAGGAAGAAGAGGCCAGGCGGATGGCCGGGGTACGCTTTGGTTTCTCCGTCAGGGACTGGGAAACGATCATCCATTGGCAGAGAACCCATAAATGCAGATACCGCTTAAAGAACGGATGCCAGTATTTTGGCTGCATCGGCGGCGGATATACATACAGCTTCACCCCCACAGGGATTGGCACGATCTATGAGATATCGTGCACCTGCGGTAAAAAAATGGAATTTGATGATTTTTCATAAAGAAATGACAGGAAGGAGAATAAAAACCATGGGAGAGGATTTATACACGATGGCCGGCACAGTCAAGATTCCGGAAAATAGAAAGGCGGAATTCAATGATTCTGTTTTGGAACTGCTTTACCTGGGCGGGCTCCGGAAAACGGAGGAAATGGAGTTGGGCGGAAAAACGATCACCGTCGTAAGCAGACCCATGCCGGATGAAAACGGGGTTGTCCGGTTTGATTATTCCATTTTTGAGAAATATAAACGGGACATCAATACCTATAATATGAACACCTGTGAACTGGATACGCCGGACAGAGGGTACCAGGAAGTTGGAGTGGTCATGAATGCCGTGATGATCATGCAGGAAGCTTATTCGGAAGGCAGCTGCTACTATATGGCTGGAGGAAAACCAGGCAAAGTAGAGGCGTATGCAGCCCTGATCAGAGATTTGATCGGAGCCGACCTGACATTCCCGGGAAGAAGCAGAATGTGGGAGATGCTCCTGTTTTTCCATAATACAGGAGAATACAAAAATGTGACAGGTGATGATATTTGGGAGGCCTATCCATGGGATTACTGTGATTTCTTATCGGAACATTTCATGGCGATCGCCCATCTTGAACCGGATCTTTCCGTGCCCGAAAAGCGGTTTGAGGGTGGGAAAAAAGATTTTGCGGAAGCCCCAAAAGTTGGTCTTCTCTATTATATTTACGAAAAAATCGCGCAGCTTGTGGAGAATGGCGAAAGAGAAAAACTCAGGTGCTATTTAAAAAGACTGCTGGATCTGGAGCGCAAGGACAGAGCAGTGCTTGCGGCAGAAGACACCGTGTACGGGGAGATCGCAGAAGCCTCCCTGTACCTACTCCCGCCGCTGATTATAAATGTGTATGCCGTGGCATCCAGACAGGAATTCTGGGAGACATGGGATTCCATGGGAATAAAAGGGTATTCCGATGTCATTGTAAGAAAGAGGGATACTGATTCCCCAAAAGATAGATCATCTCTCCCATTTTACAGAGCCATCCAAAGGGAGAATGAGGACGAATTCATTGAGTATTGGGACGGCCAGGAATTGCAGTTTTCGGATAAAATGAAAAAATGCTTTGAGGATTGGAAAGAACGTTTTGGGCAGATCGTTCCGGATAAGAACTTTGAAACGGAGCCGTTTCTGGCGGAGATCCTCGCCGAACTGGAAGAATACGGGAAGTGCCGTCTAGTGGATAAATCGTTTGTCACGGATGTTCTGGAACACAGGGATGATAGTAATTACCAAAAGGCGCTGCTGTTATATAAAGAGCTCCTGGACAAAGACCAGAAATATTTCC
Organism: Clostridium sp.; assembly: GCA_021770825.1. Taxonomy (GTDB): domain Bacteria; phylum Bacillota; class Clostridia; order Lachnospirales; family Lachnospiraceae; genus CANRXD01. The sequence goes on from JAETQD010000026.1 coordinate 13,728, forward strand.
CGGAGCTTACGCATAGGCAGGCAATCCGGTGGATCATGAGAAGAAGCAGGGCTGAATTCGATTATAAAGAAATGGCAGCATTTCCATCCCTGCTCATGAACCGTAAACATAGATTTGAGATTCTTGGATTCTAAGGAGGGGTACCATGGGAACATTTGGAAGCTACACAGGCAGCATGAAGATTGCAGAGGAGAAAAGGGAAGCCTTTGGCAGGCAGGTGGCAAAGATCTTGAATTACGGCGGGATGATGCAGTTTGAACAGATCAGCATGTACGGGTACGAACTGGGATTGCTGAAGCCGATCGAACTGGATCCGGAAGGTAAGATCCGTTTCCATTACAATTATTTTGAGGACGATGGGTGGGAAACGGCTGGTTTCAATGCGGAAGAATCGTATTTCTGGTCAGAAAAGATTGGCAGCGCCGAGTTTTGTGATGTGGTTACGGCGGTCTATATGCTTTATGAGTTGTACGATGAAGGCCCGGGATACGCGGAAGTGAATGGAGACGTCATTGGCAGCCGGTTCTATGCAGGCTGGCTGAATAGCCTGCTGGGAACGGACTTTTCCATGAAGAAGAGGTTCCGCTTATGGAGAAATTTTGAGTCCTACGCGTTATCGCGGGTCGGGGATTATGACGATCCGTCTTCGGGCGTTCTGATGGACATGATACCTGCCGGGCTCAGGTATGCGGCCTGCGGAGTGGAATTTGCTGATCTGATGAATATCATGGAAGGCACGGAAATGCTGACAGAGGACGAGATCGTTCCCGGAACTTACCCGGCGGATGTATATGGATGCAAGAAGGCTGTGCAGGCTTTTTTAAAAGCCGATTCCAGCAGTGAAAGCATTCAGAGGATATGGGAGCTGCTCAAGAAAGATAAAGCGGAGCGGGAACACGCAGAAGAGGGGCTTGTGGATATCGCCAAATTTAGCCTGTTCCTTCCGGCCAGGGTGATCGTATATCTGACAACGGAAAGGAAAAAGATAAGTTTCTGGGAGACATGGAAGGAACTGTGCAGCAGCGTTTATCATGATGAGGCCATGAAACAGTACGCATCCGATGAACTGAAGGCGGAACGGCGGGAACTCATCGAAGCCCCGGTCCAGCCAGTCCGGACAAGTGAGTTCCTCCGCCAGGACGGCTGGTTTACTTTCCATGACACGCCGAAAGAATTAAAAGGGAAGCCGAATTATTATATTTCCGATGATGACAGGCTGTACTGGTGGGACGGTTCCGATGAGGTCATTATCTCGGAGGAAACGGACCAGTGGCTCAAAGGGTTGGCACAGCGGCATAAGGATATCGAGGAGCATCTGGATGAGGCCGGAGCCGGCCAGGATTTCATGAAGGGATTTTTATCCTTATTCGCGGACATTGACCAGTTTTACCAGCGTATTTTCCCGTTCCAGAGTATGTTTTACGAATTCCTCCAGAACGGGAACGAAAGAAACTACAGGGCGGCAGTGGAACTGCTGAAAGAAATTGCAGACGAAAATAAGGAAGAGGGAAAGATCATCGAAAAAGCTAAATACAGCTGGGATCTCACCAGCCGGAACGTGACGCATAATATCGGACGGCTGCGTCTGAAACGCTATCTTGCTGCTATGGCAAATAAGAAGCTGCGGGAAAAATATTTTGGGTTTTAACCGGGAGGAAGAAAGGGCTGCGCCGGGATCCGGTATCTGCGGGCCGGAACCGGGACACACGAGGAAACTTCCGCCAGGAACCCCATTTTAAGGCAGGGAAAAGGAGGAGAAACGGATGGCAGCATATCATGCAGACGATATCCGGAATTTAAAGAAAATGATCGGGTTTATCGAGGACCATACGGTCAGCATAGAGGAAGAGAAACTGAAAAAAGAAATTTTTGCGCTTGGATTTGACGTTTTATCAGAGGAAGGGGATATCCTCCATGCGCTGTTTACGCCATTTCCGAAATTCTGTGATGAATGGCGTTTTGAGGAGAGCCAGAAGGATGCGGAAAGAGGCGCTGTTAAAGACTCTTACGGAGGGCAGAGCGCGGAGGAGTTTGAAGATGAACGGATCCGGGCCATAAACCGGATCAAGGAGGCACATGGCAGCCCGGCCACACAGTATGAGATCATCAAGGACACATATGAACGACTCGATGAAGCCGCTTCTGTGATATCGCGGAACAGGATCGTGCGCAAAAAGGTACAGGAACATATGCTCCTGTGCTTCCTTGCCCGCCTGCTGGAAGACCATGTCCCTTTTAGGAAGATCCTGCAGTACCTGGACCGGAAAGATATGCACGGGATCCGGGATACTTATCTGGCCGCGCTGCGGTTAAAGGGGGATCTGGCTCTGACGGACGAGGAAACGGCGTTGATCGAAAAGGTAAAGGCGGAATGGGAGGAAAAAACCATATTTGACTGGGAGGGGAATGTGATAATGGAAAAACTCATGAAAAAATTCGATGAAAACCATGAAGAAACGGAGTAGATCGTATGGCGGTATATGTTACCGGTGATACCCACGGTGATTTCTCCAGGCTTGGCATCTTCGCAAAAACGATGGGGATCCGGGCAGGAGAAGGGAAGGAACGGGATCTCTGCATTGTCCTGGGGGATGCATGCCTGAATTATTTTTGCGATGCCAGGGATGAGGCCAACAAAAATGAAGTATCCGGGCTCCCGTTCGATCTCTTTTGTATCCATGGAAACCATGAGGCACGTCCGGAAACGGTGGAAGGTTATGAACAGACGGAGTGGCATGGCGGAACTGTATACCGGCAGAAGGAGTTTCCCGCATCTGTTTTTTGCCCGTGATGGGGAGATCTATGATCTTGCTGGGAATAAGACGCTGGTGATTGGTGGGGCTTATTCGATAGACAAGGAATATCGTCTGGCCTATGGATACTGGTGGTTTCCGGATGAGCAGCCTTCTGAGGAAATCAAGCAGCGTGTGGAAAGGAAGCTGGATGAGATGGGGTGGAAAACAGACATTGTTTTGAGTCATACCTGCCCGCTTAAATACCAGCCGGCAGAAATGTTCCTTTCCGGACTGGATCAGTCCAGGGTGGACCGGACAACGGAAATGTGGCTGGATGGGATAGAGGACAGGCTGAATTATCGGAAATGGTACTGCGGCCATTACCATGTGGACAAACGAATGGACAAGATGGAATTTATGTTTCAAGGCATACGGCTGTTGGGGTAATGCGGGTGGGGGGAGAAAAGCAAGAGGACTATAGTGGCATAACGGGGAAGATGCATGCATCAGATGAGCACATATGAAGCAACAAAATACAGAAAAATTTTCTGTATTTGCAAAAGCCTGGGAGGGATCCCGGGTTTTTGCATTCTTTTTTTTAACAGACTGATGCAAAGGATATGGCCCTCGATCTGCTCTGCCTTATTATTTAGGGCTTTTACAGCAGCTAGGCATTCCCAATGTAGAGAAAATGTAAGGGAATATGCCGGAAAAAGTTGAAATTCCAAGGAATATGTCCTATACTCTCTGCGCCAAAGGCAGATACACAAAAAGATCGTCATGAGGAGAAAGGAGATTATAACCATGAGTGAGCAAGTAAAATATTTAAGTTTGTATTTTCAAGGGACGAAATACAACGGTTCAGCATCGTGGATGAGGAACTGTATATGGACGTACACGTGCTGACCTGCCCAAGAGTGCAGCGTTTAATAAGGAACACCATCGCTCTGCTGCAGGGCACTGCCACAATCTATGTGATCCACGGGTACAGCCATGGGCACGCGATCAAGGAGAGGCTCAGGAACACGCAGCTGAGCAGGCGTACTTACCAGACCAAGAAACTTTACAGATACAATGGAGAGATTTATAATGCAGTAACTTTTTTATGCATGAAATTATTGGAAGGATATCGTCCTGAAAAAAAGAAAATGAACAGTCTTGCCAAAATAGCCGCCCGTATGGATAGTATCCGCCGGGCGGCTGCCATACCCCTTACCTGCATGGGGTCATTCTTGGTTTGAGGGCTGCGTCTTCTTTGTACTGGATATACTCTTTTTGGGCTTAGGCGATGGGATCGTAGCTATATGGGGTGGCTTATCCCTGTTGAGGGTATGAGAAAATCTCTGTAAATTAGATTCTTCTATGATAATGAAGGGTGAGAAGCTTAAAAATCAGGCTTTTCACCCTTGCTTTATATATAGCAGTTGCTGACAGGCATGTC
>JAETQD010000011.1 GCA_021770825.1 Clostridium sp.
CTCTGTGGACAGGTTTCTTCTGTTTTGCCATAATAAAAGGCCCTCCTAATGATAATTTATTTTATCACAGAAGAACCTTTTTTAGATTATTTTACAGAAAAAATCTCACATGCTCGCTTTGCGACAAACAGGAATATGCTTGCCCACATTAAGTCTACCAGCAAAGAATAAATATTAAATTCCATTCTCTCTTTTCCCCTTTCTTTCTAGTACGGATCAAACATCTGAATGATGCCGGTTGCCGTTACCTTGCCCTTGTGCATACATTCCTCAAGCCCCAATCCCTCGCAAAGGCCCTTGGTAAATCCTGCCACATAAGAATCTCCGGCTCCCACCGTATTGACTACCTTTACTTTATCAGCCAGCTCCCGGTGGAATTCCTTTCCATCATAAGCTAAACTTCCGTCTTCCCCCAGCATGGCAATGACGACGCGCCCTGTCTTTTTCTGGGTCACCTTTAAAAATTCCCGGATGTCATCATCCAGCTTCTCATATGAGAAGAATGCATAATCCAGATACGGTAAAATCTCCTCATTGGTCGGGTCCTGGAGCCGTTTGGAAAAATCATGAATCATGATATTGTTTCCGTTTTTAATCTCCTTGATGTACCGGCCGATTCTGGACCACTTTTCGGAATAAACCACATCGAACTGCTTGACAAATGCCAGCCGTTCTTCATTCAGCGTGAACTCTGCCAGCACATTTCCATTGAATTTCTCATGAACGCGGTCTCCGTTTATCACGTTCATCTGTGCGGCGGCCGACTGGCGGTCTCCGTCATAAAAGTGGGTCAGATCAATCCCGTAATTTTTCAGGACGTTCTCCACCGCCACTCCAAACACATCGTTTCCCTTGATGGAAACCAGCGAAACATCCTGCCCCAGCTTTTTTAAGTTAATGGCAAAATCCACTGCGTTTCCTGTGGGGTAAAAGCGGTTCAATGTGTAATAAACGTCCACGCAATTATCTCCGACTGCTGCAACCTTCATCCCCTTATCCCTCTCTTCTATTCTCCCATTACCTCAATGTAATACTTACGGTTTTTGATTCCATCGAATTCTGCGAAATAAATATCCTGTGCATGGCCAACCACCAGCTTTCCATCCTTTACGGGAAGCACGCAGTGGTTTCCCACCAGCATGGATTTAATATGTCCCGGGGAGTTTCCTCCGGTAGCTCCGTAGGACGGAAGGAAATGAGCATGTGCGTACACATCATCATAGGGAACCATTTTATCCAGCTTTCCGATCAGGTCCTTTTCCACACAGGGAAGTCCCTCATTCATGGTGATTCCCGCCGTGGTATGGGCGCTGATAACAAACACAACGCCGTCCTTCACTCCGCTGTTTTCCACCGCTTCCTTCACGTCATCGGTGATCTTAATGAGCTGCTCCTCCATGTCAGCACAGACAACCTTTGTAATCAGTTCTACCTTCATCTATCTGCCCTCCATTCCAAGGAACCGCATGGCATTTTCACCGTAAAGCTTCCTTCTTGTATCATCCCGCATGGTTAAGCTGTCCAGACCGCGTTTGATTCTCACCGGGCGGAACCGCGGGGCATTGGAGCCAAACATCACCTGATCCTGGAAATTGTGGTCCAGCCAGTACCGGCCCATATCCTGATGGAATACCTTTTCCATGAACAGTTCTGCGCTGTCCATGTACATCATGGCCGTATCGGTGTAGATGTTCGGATACTTAATCATTAACATGGCCATTTCCTGTACCCAGGGCCATGCAAAATGTGCCAGGCACATCCGAAGCTCTGGAAATTCCAGCGCAACCTCCTCAAACCGCAGGGGATGGGAATATTTGCACAGGGTTCCCGGCTCCCAGGAGAGGCCTGCGTGGAAGGTAATCGGCCGGTTATATTCCAGACACTTTTCATAAATCGGCCACATCATTCTGTCGTCCGGATAAAATCTCTGTTTTGCCGGGTTCAGCTTCAGTCCCCTTAAGCCAAGATCTGAAAATGCATGGTCCAAAACCTCCAGAGCATCTTTTCTGTGCGGGTCCACGCTGGCAAAACCAATTAACACATCCGGTCTTAAATCAACCAGGGTCTTAATCTCCTCGTTGGTAATCATCACTTCCCCATTGCATCTGGTGGAGTGGTCCAGCGGAAGCAGCACCATCTTGTCGATTCCCGCGAAGGCGTTCTGCTTATCCAGAACCTCTAAGGGGAAAGGGCTCATCAGATGGTACCCCATTTCGTCACAGCGGCGGTTCAAACGTTCCTTATCTTTACAAATATCAGCAAACAGGGCCGGATGCACATGTGTATCAATCGTCATAGTCAATTCCTCTTTCCCGATACCGGATATTTTAGCAGTTAAAATATTCGGCTGCCTTTTTCTTCACGTACGCAAGCTCTTCGGCTGTCATATTGCAGTACTCGCTGTTTTCAGCGGTGGTTCCTGCATCCTGTACATAGGCCATCTTGGCATTCTTCATGGCCACGGTGTTAAACCACATTCCCTGGGGGATGTTGTACACCTTTCCGGATTCCATGGGAATCACATCGATCTGGAATGCATCATTTTCCCTGGTGGCGGCTAAGAGAACTGCTTTTCCAGAAATCATAATGAACTGTTCGTCTGTTGCATGATGTACTTCCAGGCGCTCGATGTTTTCGATGTCATTGTTGGGTTTCCAGTTTTTAATGCATACCACCCAGTTTTTATTGTCATATACACACTGGATTCCTTCGCCCTCATGGCTGTAAATGTCTGCGTTCATAGTATGTAACCTCCTCTTTCCCTTCTATCATCTTTACTATTGATTCGATTTGCTTTATTTCATGCCATTATGATACATTATAAATCATTATATTGTCAATATCTTTTTTACATATATTTTATAAAAATCACACTTTATTTTTATTTTCTCCTCATTACGCAAAAATAGGCGGAGCTCAAGGAAAATTTCCTTGAAACTCCGCCTATTTTTTTTAAAAGGGCTGATTAATACTCTACCTTCCACATATATCTTCTCTCGTCCATGGAATGGCCGCGAACCTCCGCCATCTGGGACACATAGTAACGCTCAATGGGAATCATAACAACCGGGTTGAAGAACTCCACAACGCTCTCGTCGATCTTTCCGCCGTTTAATTCCTTGAAGTCGATAACAATAAAGTTTTCTGCATAAGTATTTAAGAACTTTAAGCATCTCTCATCCAGGGCACGGGTTCTGCCTTCGCTCATTAAAAGAATCATCGGCAGTTCCTTGTCTGTGGTCTCAAAGGGGCCATGGAAGTACTCACCGGTATGCAGGCATACGGCATGCTTCCACTGCATTTCCATAAAGTGACAGCAGCACATGGAGTATGCAACGCCATAGTTGGGGCCGGAAGCCAGAACATAGAATACCGGCTCATCTTTCTCTTTTTCTGCCCATGCCTTTGCAGCCGGGAGACAGTTCTTCTTGCCCTCTGCGATGATCTCATCAATATACTGGTAAGCGTCCATGGCTTTCTCATACTTGTCCCAGTTCTCGAACTGATGGAGAAGTTCAAAGCCGATTCTCAAGGAATTTGCCTGGTTGGAGTCGCTGTAAATCTGATCATCTCCGTTGGAATAAGTAACCACATACTGGCCAACCTTTGCCATACCGGTCTGCATATTTCCTGTCATGGCAATGGTGACTGCGCCTGCTGCATTGGCAGTCTTAACAGCCTCTACGGTCTCTGCAGTTGCCTTAAGGGAGCAGATTACAGCCACACATCTTTCGTCCAGTTCCTTGGGGGTTGCATGAACAAACTCATTGCTGGTGTAGGTGGTTGCGCTGAAGGTCTTTGCTTCACTCTGTAAGAGATAAAGTCCCGGGAAAATTGCTGCCTTGGAGCCGCCGCATGCTACAAAATATACATGCTTTAAGCCGCCGATCTGGTCCATTTTCTGCTTGATTTCTGCTACGATTTCTTTCACTGTCTTTGTCATTTTTTTACCTCCTGGTTATGAATGGTTTGTTTACTCTTCTTCAAATGCTTTTCCATGACCGAATGCACCGCGCACCATACAGGTTTTGGATGCAAACTCAGCTCCGGCCTCAAGGGCCTTCTTCAATTCGGCCTCATAAAAGGCCTTATCCTCTTTCATTCTTTCCGGTTCTTTTTCCATGCTTTCTGTAAAAGAAAGGAGAAATGCAGTGGCAAAGGAATCTCCTGCTCCCAGAGTATCCACGGCTTCCACCAGCTTTGGCGGCTGTGCATAGAAATTCATCCCGTCGTAGTACATGGCTCCGTAGCTTCCCCGCGTTGCAATAATCTTTCCGCAGCCTGCTGCCTTCATATTCCGGCAGATTTCCTGTGCTTCCTCCTCTGAAACGGAACCGCAGGATAAAAATACATAGTCCGCGTAAGGTGCAACGGCTGCCACCTTTTCCGGGTCCTTCCACTGTCCTGAAAAATCATAGGAAAGCGGGACTCCTGTTGACTTCACCTTTGCAAGCTGGCTGTCAAAGTGACTGTTGTTGCTGGTATGTACATGGGAGAAGCCCTTAATGTACTCCAAGTCTTCCTCTGTCAGATCAAGGGGCTTTTCCTTTGTGATGCCGCCCTTGTTGCTTCCTAAGAACACCCGGTCGCCATCCACCAGAGTCACCCTCGCACATCCGTTTTCCCCATCATACTGCCGGCAGTGTCCATGCTCCACCTGAAGCTCATCCAGGGTAGCTATCACATGGTCTGCAACCTCATCGCGGCCGAACACTCCCATATAGGAAGCATCTGCTCCCAGCATCTTTGCGTAAACTGCAAAGTTCAGTGCCTGGCCCCCTGGGAACATGGTTTTTAAGTGCACGTATTTATCGCACACATTATCCCCAATACCAATTACCCGCATCTTTCCATCTCCCTCTTCAATGATTATATATCATTATATAACGTTATGCTATAATACTAATCGAACTCTGTATATTTGTCAATAGGTTTTTTCATTTTTTCAACTTTCTTTCCCGGCTGTCTCCGGCGCGGTTGTTATTTGGGACTTTCCATGTTAAAATAGAATCAGGCGGTGATCCGCCTAAATAAAAAAGCGGTGTCAACTACGGACACCATATGGGGGAGTACATATGAAACGAATTCGCTTATTATTAACTGCGCTGATCATGACTATGGCCATGGGGCTGACAGCTTTTGCCGGCCAGTGGAAGTCCACCGATTCCGGCTGGCAGTATGATACCGGAAACGGCGCCAGCGCCTGCACCTGCCCCGACAAGCAGTCCTGCTCCCGCGAAGGATACCTCTTCGGTTGCTCAGTCCGCGAGCTCTCAGAGTGTTCCTGCCGCCAGCAGTACGGTATATCTTCCGGCCACGGGAGAAAAGTATCACAAAATTCCAAACTGCGGAAGAATGAATGTAGCAAAAGCCCGTGCCGTCACTGTGGATGAGGCCATCCGCCTGGATGCCTGGGCCAAGGATACCGCGGAACGCCAGTACAACACGGAAATGCAGAACGACGTGGAACATGATGATGTGAAGAAACGGTCCCGATTTTATCAGGGACTGATTGACTCCCCAATATTAAAATCCGGGAAAAAAACACGTTACAAAGAGCTCCCCTCCACCGTCATTATTTTTATTACCCAGGAAGATATCTTCGGAAAAGATATGGCCAAATATACCTTTACAGAGCAATGTGAAGAACTTCCCGGACTCCGCCTTGAGGATGGAACCCAGAAAATATTTTTAAATATGTCCAGCAAAAACGGCCCGCCGGAGTTAATAAGCCTGTTACAGTACATGAAAAAGACGCGCTTAGATAATCCGGATATCCTTGTAAAGGATACAAGGCTGATCACACTGGACTCAGTCGTCAACGAAGTAAAGCAGTCAGAAGAATGGGAGGATGTGAAAATGAGCATTCTGTCGGTTGGTATCGAAAGAGGAACGGAAATTGGAAAAAAGCTGGGAACGACGATTGGAAAGGAGATCGGCAAGGAAATCGGCGCACGGGAAGCCAGAATCAACGATATTCTCACCTTCCTTTCAGAGCTCGGAGCAGTTCCTGAACCATTGGAAGCTCAAATACGGAATGAAACAAATCCGGAAACTTTGACCTCATGGCTGAAAAAAGCCGCCAGAGCTGCCTCCGTGGAGGAATTTCAAGCAGAAATTCTGTCTTCAACTGTCTGCAAGCCAGAAGACGTACAAAAAGAGCGGAAGTCCTTATAAATAAAGGCTTCCGCACCAATTAAAAAGAGCACGAGACGGGATTCGAACCCGCGACCCTCGCCTTGGCAAGGCGATACTCCACCACTGAGCCACTCGTGCAAAACTATTATTTTTCTAACGACATAATTATATATCGGATATATCAAACTGTCAAGCAATTTTTCTATTTTTCCGGAGCCCCCAGTTTCCTGGAAGCTCCGGTTTTACGGGGTTTTATTCCCCGTTAGACTCATACACATACAGCGAAAATCTATCGCCATTGATGATCTGAATTCCCGCATACAGAGGATCCCCGTTGTCGTCATAAGCCGTGCTGCGGACAAAGAGGAGATAATCTCCCTTCTTCACTCCCAAAAGCTCTGCTTCTCCTGCAGTGGCCCGGCAGAGCTCAATTACTTTCTCAGAGCTCGCCACCCGCACCCCTGCTTTTTCATGCAGATAATCCAGAAGTGAGTTATCATCAAACTTGGCATCCACCAGAAATGCATACTTTAACGAGAAATAGCTCCGCTCCAGCTGGACCGGCTCCCGGTCAGCATACCTCAGTCTGGAAATATAAACCACATTGCTTCCCGGCTCAATTCCCAGCCTCTGCGCCACCTTTTCATCCGCCGTCTCCAGGCGGTTTTCCAGCATTTTTGCACCGGGAACAACGCCCATCTGCTCGCACATTTCGCTGAAGCTCTGGAGCTTTTTCATATTCCGTGAAAATTTCGGCTTGGTCACAAAGGTTCCTTTCCCCTGTTTGCGGACCACCAGCCCCTTTTCCATCAGCGAACCGACCGCTTTCCTCACCGTAATCAGGCTGACCCCATAGGCCTTCGCCATCTCCGCTTCCGTCATGATCTTATCGCCAGGCTTGTACTTTCCATTTTTAATATCTTTTTCAATAATATCCATCAACTGGACGTATAAGGGTGTCATCACATCCTGATTTAACATCTGGCCGTCTCCCTGTTTGTCTGTTTTTTCATTTCCGTTTTCCACGTCATAATTTTAATATGTAAAACTGCAAATGGCAAGCATTTTTATGGGTTTATGCTTTATTTTTTAATGTCCGGATGTCTTCCAGAACCCTCACCAGCAGCCGTACACACGGTTCCACTGAGCCAATATACCCGTATTCCTTGTCACTATGGTCCAGCGCGCCGTGGGGACCCATTCCATCCACCACTATGGCATGGCCGCACCGGGAAAGATGATTCCCGTCAGAGAGACCTCCCCGGTCTTTTTCCTCAAAGGGAATTCCCAGCTCCTCCGCCAGAGCCTTCATGCGTCCGGCAAATTCCATGACAGCCTCCGTCTTTACCATGGGCATGCATTCCCGTTCGGAAACAATCACTGTCTTCACTCCCTCGACGAAGGGCTCCCCGCTCACCATACGGCTCACAGCCTCTTTTAAGCGAAGGCGTTCCGAGTCCTTTTTAAACCGCATTCCCACAGTGAGCTTTGCAAACTCCGCCACCACATTGGCTGCAGTTCCGCCCTGGGCCACTCCCACATTCACTGTGGTGTCCTCCTCACGGCTTGCAAGCCCCATCAGCTCAACAATATAATGCCCCATCTCCAACACCGCCGAGGCATTCTCCACCTCGAACATGAAGCCTGCATGAGCCGCCTTTCCGTGAAACTCAATCTCGTAATTCAATGAACCCTTTCTTGCAAAGCAATGCCTGGTTCCCTTATTTCCTGCGGATTCCATGACAAAAATGTAGTCGGCCTTGCTTCCGATGGCATCCAGGGTATCTTTGGAATAGCGGGAGCCGATTTCCTCATCCGGATTGTATACCATGGCAATGTTAAGAGTCTCCAACACTTCATCGGGTAAATTGGCGGCCACATGGTACATGGCCACATCCCCATTTTTCATATCCCCCACACCGGGGCCATAATAATTTTCTCCCTCAATTCTAAAGGGCCGTTTTGCAGCCGTTCCATCCGGAAACACCGTGTCCATATGTCCCACAAACATCACGTCGTAATGATCTGCCTCCGGATGATTTGTAATAAGAAGCAGTCTTCCGGTTTCCTCTCCCAGAAAGAACGGCTTCACATGCCATCCCAGATCCAGATACCACTGCTCCAGCCTGTCCGCCACGCGGTTGATGCCTGCCGCATTCTTTGATCCGCTGTCGATGTTCACCAGCTCTTCCAACTGTTTCAGATACAGCTCCAAATCCATAGTTTCTGCCTCCTGATTCTTTTTTAAATATAATCACATTGTATCGTTATATGACATTATATGTCAAGACAATTCAAAACGCCCTGACCGCGAAATGCAGACAGAGCGCTTTTTATGTACTCTTATTTTGATGTAATAAATAAAAGATACCGAACCAGAGTGTATACCATCAGAACCACTGCGATTATGGTTTCAATGGTCACTACAATTCCAAGCTGCGGAATTGGACTTCCCATTTTTGTGAGGCAGGCAGCCGTCTGCTTCATTGCGATGGCAGAAATCACAAACGGGAATGTAAATGCTGCATAGCTCGGATAGAATTTCATCTTCAGGTACATCGGCAGCTTCACAAGCACCACAAGGTACAGAAGGCAAGCCAGAAGAGCCATGAATCCAATCATTCCGATGGACTTATTTCCCACGGACTGGATATAGCCGGCCAGACAGAGGCTTGCCGGAGCTGTATAAATACAAAACAGCGGCTGGGCCGGCTCCGGAATTTCTTTGTAGCTGATATAGCGTTTGGTGACCAGAACCAGAAGCACCAGCAGCATGATAAATCCAAACCAGAACAGAATTGTTCCGAGCCCTGTGGCCCCGAAGGCCGGAGCCGAGACACTGGCAGCCACAATTCCCACATAAACGATGTAGTAGCTGGCAAACACCTTGGGCATCTGGATTTTTACCATAAAGGTCTTGGTAAAATAGAGGATCAGTACAATATGGAGCAGAATCGCTGCATACCAGATAATCTGTGCAAAGCTGCCAAGCCATGGCTTAACGTAAGCCGCCAGCAGCATAAATGCCATGGAAAAGGTACAGAAAACGCTGGCCATGATGGGATTTTTCATATCCTCTTTAAAGCTTCCCGGGTACATAATCATTTTCATAATATACAGGAAAAGCAGCACCGCAGCGATGGCGCCGCAGATCAGACGCACCGTCTCAGAGTAGCTTTGCAGCAGATTTCCCAGGGCCACGAAGCCCAGAGCCACGCCGGTGATCGGTAAAGGTATTTTCTTGATCATTCTTTTATCTCCGTTTTCAAAGATTACTGATTGTCCGTATTCACCAGGCCCATTTCACGGACAATGATTTCTGCAACCTTTCCGGCGCAAAGTCCTGTGAAATAAATGCACTGCTGCTTATGCTCTCCCTTTCCCATATCAAACTCTCTGGTCAGAACACGGCAACAGACGGAGTTCTTTCCATTGTTCTCTTTAAACCAGCTATGCAGCTCATTGGTCAGTTCCATACATTTCACAACCTTCGGGTCCTTGGGACCGTTGGGCTCTGTACGGCCAAAGAGCATTCCCAATGCCATGATACCCCCATTGAGGGCTCCGCACATGCAGCCGGAGCGGCCTGCGCCAACCGCCATTCCTGAGGACATTGCAATTACCTCTCTCGGAACATCCAGTTCAAAATTGTCACAGATGGCAGCCATCAGTGCTTCGCAGCAGAAAAATCCATTTCTGAAATTGTCCTCTGCATCCTTTCTTACTTTTGCAACACTCACTTCATGCTTCACATTCATGTTGTGTTCCTCCTTGGTTTTTTCTTATAGTAAGTCCTTCAACGAACCTACTATCAGTATAATTTTGTCCCTCCGGCAAGTCCAATTCATGTTTTCTATCTCCTGGCAGATGCCATTTTTTCTAAATCTATACCGTTTCCCATTGTCTACCGCATCCCTGAAACATCATCCGTTTCTTTCAGTTCACATTCCCATGTCTCGCGATAGATGACCCGTGTTCTGTCCCATTCGTTGAAGAGCTCACTTTCCGTTTTGCATTTCTGTGACATTAATTCAAGTATACGTCCATGTGCTGGAAATAAAAAAGAGCCAGTCACCTTTCAAGTGCTTTGCTCTCTACGTTTCATCGCAATAAAAAAAGCGGGTGATGGGAATCGAACCCACGTATCCAGCTTGGAAGGCTGGTGTTCTACCATTGAACTACACCCGCATATAAATATGAAACTAATTTCATCATGCCCAGAGCCGGAATCGAACCAGCGACACGAGGATTTTCAGTCCTCTGCTCTACCAACTGAGCTATCTGGGCATACCCGAAATTTCTTTCGAGGTTAACTGGGCGGAGGTGGATTCGAACCACCGAAGCAAGTTGCAGCAGATTTACAGTCTGTCCCCTTTGGCCACTCGGGAATCCGCCCATATCATTCTGACAATTCAAAATGATATCACAAATGCCGTTAAAAATCAAGCATTTTTTCTTCAAAAATCATCGCGCTGTGGGGTCCGATCTCTACCGTCATTTTTCCATCCACCACGGGATACTGCATCTTCCCCACATTGTACCGTTCCTTATTGGACGACATAATCCGCGCCATATGGGATCCGGTCACTTCTGCCTCCCAGACAGGAATCTGTACCTTCTGAACGTAATTATCGCTGTTCACCAGCACCACACCGCGTTCCTTTTTATGGAACCGTCCATAGGCAATCAGTCCCTTTTCCGCAATTAGCGGCTTGAAAGAGCCGGTTCGGAATGCCTGGTTTCGCTTCCGGATACCAGTCAGATAGCGGTGAAACTCAATTAATTCATGATTTTCTTTTCCCCACGGAAAGGTTCTTCTGTTATCCGGGTCCGTCCAGCCGCAGACTCCTGCCTCATCTCCATAGTAGATGGTCGGCGCTCCCGGCCACGTCATCTGTATGATCGCCGCCGCACGGAAAATTCCAAAATCAATCCCTTCCGATGCTGCCAGGTCTCCCCTGGAATCCAGCCGTCCCACCTTCCGGTTGGTCCTTGTGAGGAAACGGGAATGATCATGGTTGGAAAGCTCATTCATGGCTGCCAGAAGAGACGGGGTCTGCATTCTGCTCATGTTGCTCAGCATGGAGCACATGAAAGCCTGGCTGTTTTGATACAAATGATCGTCTGCCCTGTCACTGTGCTTTTCCAGCCCCGTAAGGAACCAGGAAAGCGGCTCCATAAAGGCATCATAATTCATAACCGTATCCCACTGGTCTCCCTCCAGCCAGGGGGACGCATCCCCGTAATGCTCTGCCAGAATCAAAGCGTCCGGATTGGTTTCCTTCACCACCCGCCGAAAGTCCTTCCAGAAACGGTGGTTCATCTCCGGCGAATGTCCCAGATCAGCAGCCACATCAAGTCTCCACCCGTCAATATTGTACGGCGGCGACAGCCATTTCTTTGCAATATCCAAAATGTACTGGTACAGTTCCTCAGAGCCCTCATAGTTTAATTTGGGAAGTGTGTTATGGTTCCACCACCCCTCGTAGGAATCATTATTGGGCCAGCCATTTTTATCGGCAAACCAGAAGAAGTTCCGGTAGGGACTGCTGGCATCCGCATAGGCGCCAGGGGCATAGGCACCGTTTCTCTCATATATTTTCTCGCGGTCCAGCCACTTGTTAAAGGAACCGCAGTGGTTAAATACCCCATCCAGAATCACCCGCATGCCCCGCTTATGGACCTCTTCCATGAATTTCGCAAAAAATTCATCACTGGCCTTCAAATTCGCCTCATCGGCCGTCCGCACCGAGTATTTCTCCGCATCCTTATTATCAATGGCGCGCTTATCCACAATCCCATCTGCGTCTTTCACAATGACTCCGTAATGGGGGTCCACATGCTCATAGTCCTGACAGTCGTATTTATGGTTGGAAGGCGACACAAACACAGGGCTTAAATACAATACCTCCACCTTTAAGCTCTGGAGATAATCCAGCTTATCCAAAATTCCCTGGAGATCACCGCCGTAGAAACGGTCCACATCCAGAACCGAAAGCCCCTCTCTCCAGTTGTCCACCTTCATTACCGGGAACCCGATATATACATATTCATCGGACACCACATCATTGGTGGGATCCCCGTTGCAGAAGCGGTCAATGAAGATCTGGTACATGACTGCACCCTTGGCCCACTCCGGCACATGGAATCCGGGCGTAATCGTAAACATATACTGGCGGTCCATTTCATTGGTCACGCCCAGCCTGTTGAACCGGCAGACCTCATCGCCCTTTTCCACCTGAAAATAAAAGCGGATGGCCGTTTCTCCAACGCTCAGCGTAATTTCATAGTAATCAAACCGACCGCGGCGTTCCGCCCATCTTAATTCCTTTTTTTCTTCTTTTCCATACAGGACCAGGTACACATGGTCCACATTATTCTTTGCTGTCCGAAACCGCAGAGTCACAAGGTCTCCCGGATCCGGCTCGGCAGGTATTCTGTAATCTATTGTCTCATCACAAAACAGAGCCGCTCGTTCCATGAAAACAGCTCCTCCTCTCCAAAATGAACCTTTCACATCGGGTCAGCGTCAAAAAAATAATACTATTCCATTATACAGGATATTCTTAACAATTGCACGTTTTTTATTTATCCGAATATAACCGGATAATTCCCACAAGTATCCTGGCCACTGCCTCCATGGCTTCGGCTGTAATATGTTCTGTTACTCCATGATATGCATAGCCGCCGGCTCCTATAATCGGACTTGGCAGTCCCATGAAGCTTAAGCGGGAGCCCACCGTTCCTCCGCGGGCCGGGCAGATCTGAGGTATAATTCCAGCCATCTCACATGCCTTCGACGCGGAATCCACCAGATGAAAGCAGGGCAGAATCCTGGATTTCATGTTTCTGTACTCCTCCTTTACGGAAATGGTAACGGTTCCCTCTCCATATTTTTCGTTCATCCTCCGGCCAATTTCCTTCAGCGTATCGATCCGCTTTTCAAACCTTTCATCGTCATGGTCCCTCACTGCATATACATAAACGGCGTTCACAACGTCTCCGCCCGAATGTGTCAGATGATAGAATCCTTGTCTCCCCTCTGTCATGGACGGGATTTCCTCCGGAGGCAGCATCTGATTCATTTCCATGCCTACCAACTGTGCATTTACCATTCTTCCCCTGGCTCGTCCGGTATGTGTTTCTTTTCCATGAATATGAACGGTTACACGGGCAGCATTAAAATTCTCATAAATAATTTCTCCTGCCTCCCAGCCATCAACCGTATAGGCATACTGTGCTCCGAACCGCTCCACATTAAAATGATCCGTACCGTTTCCAATCTCTTCATCCGGAACAAACGCGACACTCAGCGGACCATGGGGAACTTCTTTGGAAATCACATACTCCAGGGCCGTCATAATCTCTGCAATTCCCGCTTTATCGTCTGCCCCGAGGAGTGTGGTTCCATCGGTGGTGATTAACGTATCTCCCTTCATTTTACGCAGATGCGGATATTCCGCCACCTTGAGAACAACCCCTGAATTTCCCAACGGTACATCTTCCCCATCATAATTTTCAATGACCTGCGGCTTCACGTTTTCTCCGCAGATATCCGGAAAGGTGTCCAAATGGGCCAGATCGAACTGGCGGAAACTGCTCGGGACTGTCTTGCTCTCCCTGTCACTGGAGGTCCATATTTCTGCATATTTTAAAAATCGTTTATACGCCCACATAGTTCTCTTCCTTTCCTGTCAGCCATTCTAATTTTGTCATATTTTGCCGATGCAGTCAAGCATTCTGCGGATGCTTCCCATCCTTCGATTGCCCTTTCTCCATTTTTCTGCTATGATAAGTGAAGACTTTTCCAGAAGGAGCGTGATTCCATGTTTCGCGGCAAAGAATATGTTTACGAAATCTACAAGGACGGCAGTTTTTCTCTGGCAGCACAGAAGCTGTTTATTTCCCAGCCTGCCTTAAGCAACAGCATCCGCCGGATTGAAGAACGGCTTGGAGCCCCGCTTTTTGACCGAAGCACCTCCCCCATCCAGCTTACGCCCGTTGGCACGGCTTATATCAATGCAGTTGAACAGATCATGGGAATTGAAGAAAATTTTTCCCATTATCTCGCAGATTCCTTAAACTTAAAAACCGGACAGCTCCGCCTTGGCAGCGGCGCATTATTCTCTTCCTATGTTCTCCCTCCCCTCCTGGCTGATTTTAAAGCACGTTACCCATTTGTGGATATCAGCATTACGGAAGGAAGTACAGACACTCTTTTAAAGAGTATCGAGGACGGCACCATTGATCTGTTTATCGACGGAGAGGGCCTGGAAGAACCGCCTCTGGAAGCTTTGCTCTATCTTACGGAGCATATTGTCCTGGCAGTCCCCAGAAAGTGGGAGCTGAACCAGGAACTGCTTGCTTGGCAGCAGAGCCGTGAAAACATTGTCTCCGGCAATTTTCTCGCTCCCCATTACCCTGTTGTACCGCTGGACCGGTTCCAGGATTCTCCGTTCCTGCTGCTGCCGCCGGAAACAAAATCCCATCAGCAGATTTCCGCTCTGTGCGGACAATACGGTTTTGCCCCGCACACGATTCTGACGGTCAACCAACACCTGACCGCCTATAATATGACCTGTGCAGGCATGGGAACAAGCTTACAGACAGCTTTTCCCGGCGCAACATTTATTTCTATTACCGGACAAACCGCTACATTTCAAATGCCCTGTCAGAGTTTCTGAAACTGGTCCGGGAGGCGAATTAAGCTTTCCGGCCCTCGCTTTCTCTGCCCTATTCCAAAAAATGAATACCCCTATAACTTTTTTCGCCCTATAATATCACTTTTTTGTAATACTTTTTATATTTACATTAGAATTAGACAATATCTCCCACCAATAGTATGATAATTTTAAAAATAATTGATGGGGGTTATCAAATGACCAGTGCGTTACTTCAATCTCTTTTAAAGAGCACCGGGGCTTTGTGTGCTCTTCTGTTAGTCGGCATGTTTCTTCGCGCCAAAGTTCCGCTGTTCCGCAAGCTGCTGATTCCTGCTTCCGTAATCGGAGGCTTTCTTGGACTCCTCCTGGGACCGCAGCTTTGGGGAGAGGCTGCCTTTCTTCCTAACGTTCCCACCTACAACAATTTCGGTTTTGAAATGTCCCAGGGCTTTAATGGCGGACATGGAAATGCCGGAGCTGTCGGCAACATTCTTCTTGAGGCAGGGGCGCCTCACTGGGAGATCGCCCAGGGTGTTGCCAGCACCTATGCTACCATTGGCCTGATCGGTGGTATCATCCTTGGAGTATTGCTCATTAACCGTGCTTCTTCCAAAGGACAGACGGTCTTTTTAAAGCAGGCAGCAGAGCTTCCGGCTTCCACCTCCTATGGCTATACAAAGGACGTTGAAAAGCAGGGGTCCCTGGGACGCGAGACCAGTGCCAGCTCCGCCATCGAAACCCTGAGTATCCATCTGGGCATCATCCTGATCGTATGCGGACTTGCCTACTGGGTACGCAATATCGCAGTTACCTATGAAATTATCGGCTTTGAGGATATTCCGGTATGGCCTTACGCCCTCCTTATCATGTACGGCGTCAATTTTCTTCTGAACTTTTTCAAGCTGGACTGGCTCATCGACGCCCGTGTGAAATCCCATATCAGCGGCGCCATGTCTGACCTTGCCATTACATCCGCCATTGCCAGTATGCCAATCCGTGCCGTTATGACCTACATGCTCCCGATTCTGATCACCAGCGCCATTGCTTTTGTTATGGTATACTTTACCACCATTAAAATGTTCCAGCTCTTTATGCCTGACAGCTTCTTCTTCGAGCGTGGAATCTTAAGCTTTGGCATCAACACAGGTGTTATGATGACCGGTATCACTCTTTTAAAAATCTGTGACCCGGATTTTGAGAGTCCTGCCATGGAGGATTACTCCTTCTGCTATGCAATACGAACCATCATTGACCTTTTATCCACACCAATCATGTACTCGATCTTAGCAAAAGGCACATCCCTGCAAATGCTGATTTTCGGCATTGTCTATACGCTGATTTGTTACATTATCGTAATCATCGGAAAGCTCATGTATAAGTCAGAGCCTTCCACTCTCCTGCTTACGCAAAAAGCCGCATAATCTTTCTCTCCGGCCCGGAACCTCCGGGCCGCCATTTTTCATAAGGAGGTCTTTCATGAAAACCGTATTGGAACGCTTTTTTAACTATATTTCCATCGACACTACATCAAAGGAAAATTCAGACATTTATCCATCTTCTGACAGCCAATGGATTCTGGCAAGACTTTTGAAAAAAGAGCTGGAAGAAATCGGACTGTCCGAAGTCGCCCTTGATGAATTTGGCTATGTGACCGCATCCATTCCGGCCACCGATGAATCATTACCGCCCCTGGGGCTGATTGCCCATATGGACACCAGCAATGCAGTTCCCGGCGGGCCAATCCACCCATCGCTAATTACCTATGAGGGCGGAGATATTCTTCTCAACCGGAAATTGAACATTTGTTTAAAAAAAGAGGAGTTTAAAGACCTGGAACAGTATGTGGGGCAGACATTGGTGGTAACTGACGGCACCACCCTGCTGGGAGCTGATGATAAAGCCGGAATTGCAGAAATCATCACAGCCGCCGAACGTATTCTGTCGGATTCTTCTATCCGGCATGGAAAAATCCGCCTGTGCTTCACCCCGGACGAAGAAGTAAGTGCCGGAACCAAACATTTTGACGTGGAAAAATTCGGGGCCGATGTGGCCTATACCGTAGACGGCGGACCGCTGGGAGAATTGGAATATGAAAATTTTAACGGCGCCACTGCATCCATTACGATTCACGGAAAATCATTCCATCCCGGTGCATCCAAAGGCCGCATGGTAAATGCCCTGATCCTTGCATGGGAGCTTCAGGGGATGCTGCCCTTCCAGGAACAGCCGGCATATACTGAGGGCTATGAGGGTTTTTACCATCTTTCTTCCATGGCAGGAACCGTATCCGAATGCACAATGAAATACCTGATTCGCCAGCATGACCGTGAGGAATTTGAACGAAAAAAAGCGCGGCTGACTGCCATTGCCGCTTACTTGAATGAAAAGTATGGCGAAGGCACCGTTGAATGTATGATCGAGGATAAATATTACAACATGAAAGAGATCATTGAACATCATATGTATCTCATCGACAAGGCGGAACAGGCCTTCCTCTCCTGCGGAATTACTCCCCTGCAGGTTCCTGTCCGCGGCGGTACAGACGGTGCCCGATTAAGCTTCAAAGGGCTCCCCTGTCCGAACCTGTCCACCGGCGGCCACAATTTCCATGGAGTATTTGAATATATTCCGGTTGCTTCCATGGAACGGATGGTGGATGTACTGGTGAATCTTGTACAGCAGTTTTAAAATTTGTTTCTCATAAACGGAAAGAAGGCCAGCGGGGAATCGCTGGCCTTCTTTCGGAAAAGGTATTATGTCTCTTATGGGGTATAGCAAAAACTATATAATGTATTGGGGGGGTTACGAGTAATAATATAGCATATGTTTCCGCATAAGTGTGCACAAACATTTATTTTTATGAATTTTTTTTTTGTGTAATTTTACTCGCCGCCCAATTTTTTTGTGTAATTTTTACATTTCTAAATAAAAAACGGCGTTTGCCTGTGTTTCTTTTGTACAAACGCCGTTAAACTTTATTTTCTTAAACAAACAGGGCATCAAACTCTGTCTGCCCGATTTTCTCCTTCTCCAGAAGAATCTCACAGCATTTATGGAGTACATCCTCATGTGCAAGGATGATTTTCTTTGCCTCCTCATAGCATTCGTCGATGATTCTCTTGATTTCGCTGTCAATGGCTGTGGCCACATCCTCGCCGTAGCTTCTGGTATGGGCCAGGTCACGGCCGATGAACACCTCATCCTCATCGCTTCCGTAATGAATCATTCCCACGCGCTCCGACATGCCGTACTGGGTCACCATGGCTCTGGCAATAGCTGTGGCCTGCTTGATGTCCTGGGACGCTCCGGTAGTCACATCCTGGAAGATCAGCTCCTCCGCGATTCTTCCCCCCAGAGAAACCATAATATTCTGGAGCATTTTTCCCTTGGTGTTGAACATCTCATCCTTTTCCGGCAGCGGCATGGTGTATCCTGCTGCCCCCATTCCTGTGGGGATAATGGAAATGGTGTGGACAGGTCCCACATCGGGAAGCTCATGGAACAAGATCGCATGTCCGGCTTCATGGTATGCCGTGATCTTTTTCTCTTTTTCAGAAATCACTTTACTCTTTTTCTCAGAGCCGATTCCCACTTTAATAAAGGCCCGCTCAATGTCTTTCTGAGTAATGAACCGTCTGGACTCCTTGGCCGCCATAATGGCGCCCTCATTCAGAAGATTTTCCAGGTCAGCACCGGTAAATCCGGCCGTTGTCTGGGCAATCCGTCTCAAATCCACATCCTCGCCCAGGGGCTTTTCCTTTGCATGGACCTGTAAGATTTCCTCACGTCCCTTGATATCCGGCTTTCCGACTGCCACCTTCCGGTCAAAACGACCGGGACGGAGAATTGCCGGATCCAGAATATCCACGCGGTTGGTGGCTGCCATAACGATAATGCCCTCATTAACGCCAAAACCGTCCATCTCCACCAAAAGCTGGTTTAAGGTCTGCTCCCTCTCATCGTGTCCGCCGCCCATTCCGGTACCTCTCCGTCTCGCAACGGCGTCGATCTCATCAATAAACACAATACAGGGCGCATTTTTCTTGGCATCCTCAAACAAATCTCTCACACGGGATGCGCCGACACCCACGAACATCTCTACAAAATCCGAACCGGAAATGGAGAAAAACGGAACGCCTGCCTCTCCGGCCACAGCCTTGGCAAGCAGGGTTTTTCCGGTTCCCGGAGGGCCCACCAAAATCACGCCCTTGGGGATTCTGGCGCCCACATCCGTATACTTTTTAGGATTTTTAAGGAAGTCCACGATTTCCTCCAAATCTTCCTTTTCTTCCTCCAGACCTGCCACCTTGGAGAAGTTGACGGAATTGGTGGTACTCATTCTGGCACGGCTCTTTCCAAATTCCATCATTTTGGCGTTTCCTCCGCCGCCTCCCAGTCTGGCGTTCATGTACATCATAATAAACATGATGACCACTGCCGAAAGACCGATGGGAAGAATAATCATCGTCAGATAATCATCCTGACGGACATCATCCACAATGTAATCAATCCCGTGTTCCCTCAAAAGCTCCTGGGCCTCCACCACGTCGGAAACGGAGATTTTTCTGTTTTCGCCGTCTTTCATGGAGATTTCCAGCATTCCTGTGGGGGTCTGTGGATTCTGTTTTACTTCTGCCGACTCGATGGCATCGTTTTCAATGGCCATCATAAATTCCTGATAGGTCATTTCTGTGCTGAACAGACTGCCCTGCTGGGTAAGTGTGGATGCGAAAACAATTAACATCATCACAAGCAGGACCAGCCCGATTCCGCGAAACTGCTGATTCTGTTTCAACTGGCTGCCTCCTTATTGCTGCTCTACCACTCCGATATAGGGAAGATTTCTGTATTTCTGGTCATAATCCAGACCAAAGCCCACCACAAATTCGTCCGGAATGGTGAAACAGGTGTAGTCTACCTTTACCTGCTTTTTCACACGGCGCTCCGGCTTATCAAGCAGAGTGCAGAGGTGGATGGATTCCGGATTTCTCTGCTTTAAAATCTCAATCAGATAGGCCAGGGTTCTGCCGGAGTCGATAATATCTTCCACAATCAGAACATTCTTTCCTGCGATGGACTCATCCAGATCTTTCACGATGCGGACAACACCGGAAGATTCGGTACCGCTTCCGTAGCTGGATACGGACATGAAATCCATGGACACCGGAATGGTCAGACGCTTGGCTAACTCACAGGTAAAGAACACGCCGCCTTTTAAAATGCAGATCAGATGTACCTGCTTTCCCTCATAATCCCGGTTAATCTGTGCTGCGACCTCACAGATTCTCTTATCAACTTCCTCTTCTTCCAATAAAACACGAATTTTGTCAGCCATGATCTTCTCCTTTGCATATTTTGACTTCTAATATTGTGCGGGTGGTATTCGTTATTTTATAATATTCGCTGATACGGTATCCGATCACCCAGAGCACATGGCTTCCTTCCGCAAGAAGCTTTATGGATTCCCTGCGTTCCTCCGGGATTTTTTCGTCAATGAAAAAACGTTTCAGGAGCTTTCTTTTCCCTCCTGAAATCAGGAAATAGTCCCCGCTTTTCCTGTTCCTGACAGATAACGTATCTTTGATTTTATCATAATCAAACCATTTCGTATACTGGTTTTTTGGAATTTCCAGGTCTTTTTTCCAGGAAAATGTCCGCATGACAACCCTTGTATGGTCTTCCTTTCCGTCCGGAATTCCTTCCTGTTTCCGGATTTCCAGGGTTTCGTATCCTCTGAGAGCCTTAAGTCCATAGGGCAGCATGGCCTCACATCCGCCTCCCGGTCCCTTAAGACTGCAGACCGCTTCGATATGCCGGGATGAGATGTCCTTCTGGCTCCCTGACACCCGGGATATCATGGCCCGCACCAGGTATTCCTTAAGAATATCCGGCTGCTTGTCAAACACCGCGGTTCGTATGGAAACCTTCTGCCGGGCTTCTGCCCTTTTCGCCGGAACGCCAGCCTCCCCCGGGAGAATGGCTGCCTCTGGGAAAGCCGCTTCCTCTGAGAGAATGGTTTCCGCCTGGCAGGAAAAATATGCATCGGCCCGGGATGCCAAAGACGCCGTATTTAAAATATGCTCTCTGGCCCTGTCATTGATGTTTTCCCCAACCCACGGAAGGAGCTCGTTCCGGATTTTATTTCTGGCATACCGGCATTCCCCATTGGTGGAATCTTCGCACCAGGAAATCCCCTTTTCTCTCAGATACGCCTCAATTTCCTCTCTGGTAAGGCATAACAGCGGCCGGATGATCGTATCCCGTACCGGGCGGATTCCTCCCAGCCCCCGCAGGCCGCTTCCCCGGAACATGTTTAAAAGTATGGTCTCCGCGTTATCGTCTTTATGGTGGGCGGTGGCTGTCTTTTCACAGGAAAACTGCCTGGCGGCCTGCTCCAGGTGGAAATACCTTAAATTTCTCCCGGCCTCCTCCTCAGAGATTCCGTGGGCCGCGGCGTACTCTGCCACATTTTCCCGGACCACGGAAAGCGGAACGGAAAGTTTCCCGCACAGGGCTCTCACATAGGCCTCATCCCGGTCTGCCTCCTCTCCCCGGAGGCCGTGATTTAGATGGAAGGCCGCCACATGGATTCCAAGCTCCTCTGACAGCTCGTGAAGAACCCAAAGAAGGCAGACGGAATCGGCGCCTCCCGACACTGCCGCCAGGACACCCTCTCCCTCTTCTGCCATCCGGTGAGCTTTCATATATTCTTTTATCCTCATCCTCAGTGCCTGTCCGTCCATTGTCTCATCTCCCGTAAATTCCTCCCACCAGCACGGTCATGTCGTCCCTGGGCTCGCCCTCAAAGGACAGGGCAAAGGTCAGAATCATTTCCGCCGTCTCCTGGGGCCCCGCCGGCGGAAGTCCTCCCAAAAAGTCCTTAAAGGCCTCCTCCTTCTCCTCCCCGGGCATGGCGTCCAAAACACCATCGCTGACCATGACAATTCTGTCGCCATCCCACAGCTTTTTCGACAGAAGCATTGGCTCCACCGGATTTAAGATTCCCGCCGGAACATGCTCCGATTCCAGCGCCTCCACCGATTCATGGCCCATGATAAAGGACGCCACAGCTCCCAGCTTCATAACCTCCACCACGCCGGAATATAAATCCACCAGACACAAATCCAGCGTGGCCGGGCGTTCATTCTGGCCCGTCAGCAGCAGTACCGTATTGACAAGCTTCAAAGCAGCCCTGGCCGAAAATCCCGTTCCCAAAAGCTGCTCTGTAAGTTCTATGACCTTTTCACTGTCAGAATTCGCCGCCTTTCCGCTTCCCATTCCATCGGAAAGGCTCATGATGGCCTGTCCGGGGATTCCGCTTTTAAAGGTATAGCTGTCTCCTGAAATCTCCTCACCCTCCCTGGGCACTCTGGAGGAGCCAAATAAAATCCTGTATTTTCCGTCCTCCACGAACCGGAAGGGGGCTGCGTTTCTGGTGATGATGGTTTTTCCGTCCCGGGAGGGGCTCCAGGTTCCCTTCATGGCCCGGCCGATGAGCTCCGCCGCATCCTTGGCGGTCATACAGCGTCCGTTGGTCATTCTGGCGTTCATGAACACCTCCCGCCTTTGTTCCTCATACTGGAGCACCAAAAGGCTTTCCGCAGCGATTCTCCGCTTCCTGAGCACCGCCCTCAGCTCATCTTCCCAGGTTCTGGTCACGTCCATGGCCTGCTCCATCTGGCCGGAAAATTCTTCTAAAATTCCCGCCATCTCTTCAAACTGGACCATCACCGCGTCCCGGCTCTCCAGAAAGCGGTTTTTCCAGGCAAGATTCATGGTAGCCCGTCCAAGATTTCTGTTTAACTGCCCAAGATAGTCAGACTTTCTGCGGCACACCTCCAGAAACCGCCTGGGCATGTCCTCAAATTCCACCCGCCCCTTTTTCTCAAAGGTCCGCAGCAGATAGTACAGATAATAATTTTCCTCTTCTTCCTCCCGCCTGCATTCCCGTTTGATTCCACAGGTTTCACACTCCCCGCAGACCATGGCGGAAGCCGCTTCCAGGGCCGCGATCCCGTCCTCCCTGGTGAGACCATTCTCCCCTCTGGACTTTTCAAAGGTCTTTGCAAGCCCCTCCAGGGACTGGGCCATATCCTTTAACCGTTTCGCCGCATAGGCGTTCACACCCGTCATGTCCTTATGTACTGCCCGTTTTCTTAACACAAAAAATCCCTCCTAACCTGCGTACCATATTATAAACAGATCAGAAGGAAATATTTGTCAGATTCCCGGTCTCAGATGAAAAAATCGCATGACATTTTTTACTGGGATTCTTCCGCCTTAAACAAAATTTCGTCTTTTTTGACCAGACCCAGTTTTTCTTTTGCTACTTTTTCCACGTATTGCTTTGTCTGGACGTAAACCCTGTACTCCTCAAGCTGGGCAGCCCTGGCCTCTTCCTTTGCCTTGGCCTTTTCTAACCCTGCCTCTCTTGCCTGGTATTCCAGGTCCTTTTCCCTGAGGGAGGAAGCGCCCACATTGACCACCACGGCAAGGCTCAGTACCACCATGGTAATACCGATCAGAGCCATCCGGTTTCCAAGGCCGTTTCTGGAACGTCTTCTGTTTCTTTTATTTCGGTTTTCTCCCATGTTTCCCTGCCTCCTTCCGTGAGATCATAGTTCTTCTTTTTATTGTAATCCATCTCCCCAGGTTTTTCAAGAGTGCAAATACACTTTGGCTGACAATTCGGTCATAAAGAAACATCCCCAGGAACACGCTTACAATCACATACCCCCTCAGAATCCCGTCATTTTCATAAAACAGCAGGGAAAAGGTCATAACCGCGCAGTAAATCCAATAAAGAAAGTCTTCCAGACCTGTCCACAGGGTTCCATGGGGAATCAGAAGACGGAATAACCGCAAAAGATCGTAGCTGATCATCAGGAGAATTCCCAACGCAAAGCTTAAGGCCGCAAGCCCCGCTTCCTCCTGTATGTAAAGGCTCAAAAGCAGCTCCTCCTTCCGGTCTTACTTAAACAGCCTGGAAAGGAAGGACTGTCCGGCTTTCCGGTAGCTTTCATTGGAGGAATACACAAAGCTGTCTGTTTTTCCTTCAATATCAATCTCCCCCTTATCCAGGGTCAGCCTACTCACATGGAGGTCCTTTCCCTTGATGGTCAAAAGTCCCATGTCCGTATCCAGAACGATGGTGTTTTCATCAAAGGAAATCACATCCAGAATTCCTGTGAGATTTCCCTTGTCTCTGTTGTTTAAAACGATTTTGTGGGACAGCCCGATTTTTTCTTCCATGAAAAAAACCTCCTGACATACTTTTTAATAAGTATATTAAGAGGTTTTCTAATATATTCGTATTAATCAATTCTATAAATACCGGTAAAGTTCCTTCACGTCATCTTTCCGGACAGTTTCCTGAACATCGAGAACTTCCACTTTTACGGATTTCATTCCGAACTGGATTTCAATGATATCCCCCTGCTTCACTGCAAGCGATGCCTTGGCCGGTTTGTCATTGACCATCACACGGCCGGCGTCACACGCCTCATTGGCCACCGTGCGGCGTTTGATCAGACGGGATACCTTCAGAAATTTATCTAATCTCATGAATTAAGCGTTCACCTGGTCTCTGAGAGCCTTTCCGGCTTTGAACTTCGGAGTCTTGGAAGCAGCGATGGGCATTTTCTCGCCTGTCTTCGGGTTTCTTCCCTCTCTTGCTGCTCTCTCGGAAACTTCAAATGTTCCGAAGCCTACTAACTGGATTTTCTCTCCCTTTACTAATTCTTCTGCCACAACATCAGTAAAAGCCTTAAGGGCCTTTTCTGCATCTTTTTTGGAAAGCTCTGCTTTTTCAGCAACTGCTGCGATTAATTCTGTCTTGTTCATTGATATTTCCTCCTAAAAATTAACTTGCAACCGCCTTCATACTTCCGGCGGATCCATTACGCCATACCCTTACATTTATATATGTTTCTGGCCTCTTTGTCAAGGTTTTTTCCCGTTTTACCCAGGTTTTTCCTTCCTGCCTTTTTATGGCCTTAAGATATGAAAAAGATGGCGGTTTCTTCCGCCACCTTTCAGGTATTTTTCTTTATTAACTTAATTCGATCTTTGCAGCCTCTTCCGGCTTGAATTCATTTTCCAGATCATAGATATTATGTCCGGTGGACTCGCCAAGAACGCGGCCTTCCAGAGAATAGCAGCGGATAAAGCGCTTGTCCGAAACGCTGGACCAGTGCTCCACATCCCAGGTCAGGTAGCCCATGTCGTCACTTTTCTTTTCCTTTAAGTATAAGTCCACCTGTCTTCCGTCACGCATGATCTGAATTAACTGCTTATAATCAGAAATCTCTACTTCTTCTTTTTTTACGGAATCGTAAATCTTCATAAAAATACTCCCTCCTGAACCTCTAAGTTCCCCGATAAATTCTGTCTATCATTATACAGTCTCCCATTCAGAAATGCAATATCAATTTTCCCGTTCCCGGCGCTTCACCTCTTCCCAAAGCGCCATTCCTTCCAGGCCCTCCGGAAGCTCTGGGCCTCCAAACACCCTCGGGTGGCGTCTCACCATCTTTTTGCAGATGCCGTCGATCACATCGTCCACGGTGAAATTTCCTTTTTCCTTCTCGATCTCACTGTGAATCATAATCTGATACAGCACATCCCCCAGTTCTTCACACAGATTCCTGGTATCCTGATTGTCAATGGCCTCCAGAACCTCTGCACACTCTTCCACCAGATATTTTTTCATGGATTCATGGGTCTGGACACGGTCCCAGGGACAGCCGTTTTCCGAGCGGAGCTTTTCCATAATCTCCTTCAAATCTTCCAATGTATACATATTGATCTCCCGCCTTTCTTTTTCTGCCTCCAGTATAGCAAAAAAAGAAGAATCCGTCCCGCGAATTCTCCTTTTTCTTATCTAAAACTCAGCTTTCCATCTGACGCCCCAAAAATCCTGCTGCCGTGGCGGCCAGCCGCAGTTCCCCGTCAGAAAATTTTGCCCTTGGCTCACGGCTCATGAGGGCCACTGCGCCGATGGCGTCTCCCTCACAAATGATCGGCACCACCACCTGGGCAGTAATGCCTTCCACATCCTCAGAAGCCACCGGAGTGTATGCACGGTCATCCTTTCCCGCCTGCACCGTAATTCTCTCCTGAATCACATGCTCAAGCTGCTTGCTGATGGGCTTTTGAAGCAGGTCTTTTTTGGCCCCTCCGGCCGCCGCAATCACCTGGTCCCGGTCTGTGATGCAGACCATAAGTCCCGTGGACTGGGCCATGGCATCCGCATACTGGGAGGCAAATGCATTTAGTTCCATCATCGGTGAGTATTTTTTAAGAATGATTTCCCCCTCTCTGTCTGTGAAGATTTCCAGCGGGGTTCCCTCCCGGAGTCTTAAGGTTCTTCGGATCTCCTTCGGAATCACCACCCGCCCCAGGTCATCAATTCTCCTTACTATTCCAGTAGCTTTCATACAAAAATTCCTCCATTTTGCATTCTGTCATTTGATTGTCGGTTTGACCGTAAATGTAGTATTTGTCAAAAGGAGGAATTTATACTACAATAAAAATACACAGACCGAAAACGGAATGAGGTATTTTATGGAAAAAATTACAGTTTGGACCAAACAAAATGAAAACGTTCTCCGTGAACTGGAACAAAACGGA
The DNA here is from genome assembly GCA_021770825.1 of Clostridium sp. GTDB lineage: Bacteria > Bacillota > Clostridia > Lachnospirales > Lachnospiraceae > CANRXD01. Next base: position 26,433 of record JAETQD010000011.1, read on the forward strand.
CGGTATGTTGCAAAGAGAGAATATGTCCACAAAGATCTTGGAGAACATGCCTATCTTGTTTTGGAGGCCTACGACTGGCTTGTGAAGCACAGCCCTGCTGCTGCCATGCGGCCCGTGGATGCAGAATATCCCGTCTGGGTTTCCCCCAAAAAAGAGGCCACCATGCTTCCCAGCGCCGGATGCGTCATTTTAGAGCTCACTTTGGACCCATCCTTAATTACCATGGTAAACATAATGAAATGGGGCTCCATTCTGGACTATTCCTATATTCCGGCCGATAAGGCCGACGCCGCCCGCCACCGGACACTTCTGGAGGAATACCGGGTCAGCGACCCCAAGGCCTACATGTCCCAGTTCTATCCGCAAATCAAGCGGGAGATCATCGAAAGCTGGGACCGCCTCTTTGACGACTCGGTGGACTTAGGGAACAGCGACTGCTATGGAAATATATGGGAGATTAAAAAAGAATGGGTTACGAATATCCTGAAATAACGCTCTACTCATCCCAGGCAGAGATTGTCCTGGAGACTCTTCAAAAAGACGGAATCTGTTTTTCCAGAAGAGAATATGTAAAGAAAAAATACGAAGAAAGCGCCCCCATCTTCACCGCCGCATACGACTGGTTTGTGAAGGAAGCGGCACATCACCTTTCAAAGCCTGGAGGGGCAGAGTACCCCTACTGGGCGTTTTTAGACCCGCACAGTGTGGACCAGTCCGCCGGAAACCGGATTGTAACGCTGCACCTTCCGGCAGACCAGGCCATTTATTTTGACATGTATGACTGGAATAAAATTTTATGCCTTAAATATCTTGGTGAATCCGAGGAGGACGAAAAGGCCTTTGGCCGGATGCTTTCCGATTATGGAATCCGAAAGGAAAGCGATGTGATTCTTACGAACTTTTATCCGGACTTAAAATATCAGGTCATGGAGAGCTGGAAGCGCCTGTTTCGCCATCATGAGGCCATTCTTTCCAGAAACCGGAAAGAGGTCAGAAGCGTTCAGGCCGGACTATGGTGTTTAAAGAGGGAATGGCTGTAACCGTTCCCTCCTCCATCCTTAAGATCTCGTCTGACAGGTAATACACAGCCTTTAAGTCATGGGAAATCAGGATACAAGTCAGGTTAAGATCGTTTCTTAAGTCAGCAAACAGGTTTAAGATCTGAGCTTGGACGGATACATCCAGGCTGCTTAAGGGCTCATCCAACAGCAAAAGCTCTGGTCTGGCTCCCAGGGCCCTCGCAATACAGATTCTCTGAAGCTGTCCCCCTGAAAACTGCTGGGGATACTTTTTCATTTCCTCCGGGGCAATTCCCACCGTCTCAAGAAGTCTTGCCGTCTCCTTCCGGCATTCCTCCCGGTTCATATGAAAAAAATTCTTAAGGGGTTCAGAAACAATCTGAAGTACATTCTGGTGAAGATTGACTGCATCCAGACTGTTTTGGAACACCATCTGGATTTTTCCCCTGACTTCCTTACTTCCCACGGGTTTTCCCCGGTATAACACCTGGCCCGAATCCGGCTTTTCGAGGCCTGAAAGAATCCGGCAGAGGGTGCTTTTCCCGCAGCCGCTTTCTCCCACAAGCCCCAGGCATTTCCCCTGCTCCAACCGGAAGGAAATTCCCTTTAACACCTCCTGCCGGCCGTTTCCCCGGCCTCCGTAGGTGCGGGTCACATCATTCACTTCCAAAAGAATTTCACCCATGTTTCTCCTCCCCGTGTCCGCTCCAGCAGTTACACCGGCTAAAGTGCCCGGGACTCATTTCCCTGAGGGCCTGTTCGTTTTCTTTACACACCCGTTTTGCAAAGGGACATCTGGGGGCAAAGGGACATCCAGGTCCCACATTTTCCCCAAGCCGCGGCGGATATCCCTCCATGGCCTTTAACCGTTCCTTTGAAAAAGCCGGGCGGGAGCGCAAAAGACCGCCCGTATATGGATGGAGCGGGTTCCTTAAAACAGCTTCCTTCTCCCCCCATTCCACAATCTGCCCTGCATACATCACATAGACCGTATCGGCCATCTGGGAAATCACATCCAGATCGTGGGACACCAAAAGAATGGAAATCCCTTCCTGGCTTTGGCAGTCCGCAAGGATCCGGAGCAGTTCTTCCTCTGTGGCCCGGTCCAGGGCTGTGGTGGGCTCATCGGCCAAAAGAACCTTGGGCCCCAGTCCTAAAACCAGGGCAATCAAAAAACGCTGGAGCTGCCCGCCGCTTAATTCAAAAGAATACCGCTTCCATACAGACTCCGGCTCACGAATTCCCATCCGGGCCAGACGTTTTTGGGCATTTTCCCGTATGCCGTCCCACTCTCTTCTCGGATGCCCTTCCAGGAAATGAGCTTCCATGGTCATCCGCGGGTCAAAGGCCGCCATGGGATTCTGGGCCACCAGAGCCAGCTTTCTTCCTCTGAAGCGGTCCATGGCCCTGTCATCCTTTATGGGGACTTCCCCGTTCTCCAGGTAGACCTCTCCCCTCACAGACCATTTTTTCGGTTCCAGAAGTCCTAAAACTGCCTGGCAGGTGAGAGATTTTCCGCAGCCGCTTTCGCCTATGATTCCTGTACAGCCCTTCCTTTTTAAAGAAAGGGTCACGTCCTTTACTGCCGGAACCAGTGCTTTTCCTGCTCTCATGGAGACTGACAGGTTTTCGATCTGTAAAATCACGTCTTCCTTTTTCATGTCCGTTTCTCCTCCAGAAGGTCGCGGGGCTGGTCCCCCAGAACGTTCACGCTGATAACTACTAAAAGAATGCAGATTCCCGGCCAGAACATCATTCCCGGCTTATCCATATAGCTCCGCCCATCGCTGATCATCATCCCCCACTCCGGCTCCGGCGGCAGGATTCCAAGTCCCAGAAAAGAATATCCGGAAATGGATAATAAGGCACCGCCAAAATCAATGGAAAGAACGGAAAGCATCTGGGGAAGAATAGCTGGGAAAACGTGATGAATCAAAATAGCACTCCAGCCGCTTCCCGCCAGCCTGCTTGCCAGGATGGAAGGGCGGGAAAGCTCTTCTCTTGTGAGATTCCTGGCCATTCTGGCATACCATATCCACCTGGTAAGAAGCAGTGCAATACAGACATTCCCGATTCCCACACCCAGAATACTCACAATAATAAGAACCAAAACCACGCCCGGAAAGGCCCGCAGCACATCGCTTCCCTTCATAATCAGACTGTCTGCGGTTCCGCCCAGGAAGCCGGATATCATGCCGATTCCCGTTCCGATCACGGCTGCTGCGGCCGTCACAGCCGCAGCATAGCCCAAGGTGTTCCTGCCGCCCCACAAAAGCCTGGCCAGAAGGTCTCTCCCCAGGTAATCGGTTCCCAGAGGATGTTCTCTGGACATTTCCGCAAATTTCATGGTAGGGTCCACCAGGTTCGGGTCACAGGAGGCTAACACCGGAGCCAGAAGACAGGCTGCCGCCAGAAATGCCAGACATGCAATGCAGCATGCCGCAGTAACTTTCCTTCCCGCTTTTCTCATGCTCTGCCTCCCACCCGCAGCTTCGGGTTAAATGCCGCACAAATAAGATCGCACAGCAGATTGGCTGTTACAAAAATCACCGACAAAAGAAGAATATATCCCTGTATCATGGGATAGTTCCGGGCTGCCACCGCATCCACACACATCCTGCCAAGGCCCGGCCACGCAAACACATTTTCCACAATCACAGACCCGGACAGGATTCCGCCCAGATGAAGGCCCAGAGTGGTAAATACCGGAGTCAGGGCATTGGGAATCACATGGCGGACCATCACATACCCCTTGGAAAGTCCCCTGGCCCTGGCATGGCGCACAAAGGGACTGCTCTGCACCTCCAGAATGCTGTTTCGCAAAAGCTTCGTATAGGTGGCAATGTAGGAACAGGCTAACGTCAGGGACGGAAGCACCAGATGTTTCCAGGTGGTCGCCCCCTGTACGGGAAGCAGCTTCCACCGCAGGGCAAACAGCGACACTGCCAGAAAACCCAGCCAGAATTTGGGCATGGCGGACCCCAAAAACGTAAAGGCCCGTATGACCATGTCGACTGCGCCTCCCGCATGTCTGGCAGAAAGGACTCCCAGAATCAGGCTTAAGGCCAGTACCCATCCAAGGGCCGTGAGGGCCAGGATCCCCGTATACCGAAGATCTGCCGCCAGCTCCTCTGTCACCGGGCGCCTGGTCTGATAGGAAAATCCAAGATCGCCCTCAAGGACCTGCATCAGCCACTTTCCATACTGCACCGGAAGAGGAGCGTCCAGCCCCAGCTCCTTTTCCACCTCCGCTATGGCCTCCTCCGTCAGAGGGGCATTGATGGAATTTAAATAGGCCGTGGCCGCGTCCCCGGGCAAAAGACGCACCAGCACGAACGCGGCCACAGATACAAAGAACAATAATACAATCAGACTGACCAACTGTCTGCCAATATAACGGGTCATGGGGTTACTCCACATACATTCCGCCGATTCCCATTCCGCCGTGGCTGGATTCCAGGTCCAGTCCTGCAAGCTCGCTGTTATAGATTGCCAGGGTGCTTGTCACTGTAAGCGGAACATAAACAGCCTCGTCATGGAAGCTCTGCATGATATAATCAAAGTTCTCCTGAAGCTTCACAGAATCTGCCTGGCTTAAGCAGTCCAGCATAATATCATCCAGCTCTGACTTGTTGCTCATGCCCTTCTGGACGGTATTGAACTTGTCTCCGTCAGTGGCCATGGCTGCCAGCGTTGCGTAGGGCTCATAGGAGCCGCCCCAGGAGCTGTAAATCAGTACGCCAAACTCTCCGGCCGCCCAGTTCTGACGGTATACCTGGCTGTCCTGGGGAACGATATTGAGCTGGATTCCGGCCTGTGCATACTGGGACTGTAAAATCAGTCCGATGTCTCTGTCATTGGTTACGGAGGCGTCATAGATCAAATCCAGCTCCAGATTTTTTCCATCCTTGGAGCGCACCTTGCTGTCTCCTTCATAGACCCATCCGGCCTCATCCAAAAGCGCATTGGCTTTATCCAAATCATAAGAATAGGGGGCTATTCCCACATTGGTATAGGGTACGTCTGTGGAGAAATATGCCGTTGCGGGCTTTTGAAGTCCTCCGAAGATTCCCTCAGAAATGGCCGTGTTGTCTGTGGCATATTCCAGGGCAAGACGCACATTCACGTCTCCCGTGATCTCTCCGCCTGTGTTGATATTCAGGTTGGAAATACTGGTGGTGGGAGCCATCTCCGTTTTAAATCCGGCCGCTTCCATTTCCTTATACATATCTGCAGTAATCTGGGTGGAATCCACCATCACATCGATTTCCCCTGCCTTCAAAGCAGTGGCCGCCGTGTTGACATCGGGAATTACCACAGCCTTCATATACTGGAACTTTGGCTTCTCACCCCAGTAATTTTCATTTCTCTCAAACAGGGCATACTGGTCTGCCACATACTCCTTTAACACCCACATACCGGTTCCAATGGGCTCTGTAATTCCGTTGTCATAGGGGTCACCCTCTGCGGGGAATCCGTTTTCGCCCAGCATTACCAGCGGACGGCTGAAGGTGAAGTCATTTAACAGAGAGTTGCAGGGGGTATTGAGATTCAGCACCAGGGTCAGATCATCCGGTGTTTCCACACTCTCTAAGGACGCCAGGGAATTTAAGAAGGAGTAGCTGTCCGCATGGTTTGCCACAGCTTCAATATTCTTTTTGGCAATTGCCGAGTTAAAGTCGGTTCCATCACTGAATTTTACGCCTTCTCTCAGGTGGAAGGTATAGGTGAGTCCGTCGGTGGAGATATCCCAGCTTTCTGCCAGCTCCGGCACCACGGCGCCCTTTTCCAGCGCTACCAGGCTTTCATATACCCAGTCCTGGGCGGCCATCTGGCTCTTCATGGTGTGCGGGTTCAAATCTCCCACGTCCTTGGCCATCCGGACAACCAGAGTGTCCTTTTCGGTGCCTGCGGCCTCTTCCTGCGCCGTTTCCCCGGCAGTCTCGGATTCCTGGTCCGTCTGGCTTTCAGCGGCCTGTGTACTCTCTTCTGCCGCCGGAGTCGTCTGTGTGTTTTGAGTGTTCTGCCCGCCGCACGCTGCCAGAGATAAGCTCATGGCCGCTGCAAGCAAAACTGTAATTCGTTTTTTCATGTCCATATTCCTTCCTTTCCCTTCACTCAGGCATAAAATCTTTCTTATGGTACGAAAAAGGAGCCCATTATGAGCTCCTTCGGTATGCAAAAAACTGCCTTGTCCGGATCCGGACAAGACAAAAGCGCCAACAAAGCTTTCACAGGAAGCGTCAACAACAGCCAAGCAGGTTTCCTGACTCACAGATCTTCACGTCTTCTGCGCCTTCTCATACTTTTCGTACAATGACATACTGCAGAAACACTCCCTGCTCACAGTGGCCGGACCGTCCAGGATTTCCACCTGGTTCTCTTTTACCCGGCTTTCTAAAAAGCCGGCACTTAACCGTATTTTTATTTTGTTGTCTCGATTATAAAGCCTGTTTGTGGAAATGTCCAGCTTTTTATGGACTATTCTTTCAGAAGGCCATCTATTTCCTTCCAGAGCGCATGGATCTTTTCTACGGATTCCAGCCGTTCTTTTTTCATATCCAATACCTGCTCCAGAGTATCCAATGCGGTATCAAAATCCTCTTCTTTTGCGGCAGCAGCCGCTTTCTGTCTTAATTCTTTTGCTGTGGATTCTTCCATGCTCTTACGGATGGCTGTAATCTGGCTTCGAAGTTCTCTGGCTTTTTTCCAGGTCTCCTTGTCAACTTTTAAGGTTCCTGTCTCCTTTTTTTCGAGACGCATGGATTTATAGGAAGCAGCAGCAGCCTTGTTGTCCTCCTGCAAAGCTTTCAGCTCCTCACCGACCGCTTTCAGTTCGGCACGGACCGGAGCGGCCGCTTCCTTAAATTCCTTCCTTGTTTCAGCGGCCTGAGCTGGGATGGACATAAAGCACCCCAAAAGAACCGCCGCACATAAAATCCTGAATTTTTTCTTCATAATTCAAATTCTCCTTTCTGCTAAACAGCAGTGAATTGTTACATTTTGATTATAGCTGCTTCCATATGGAGATTAACAGGGAATATATGCGGCAAAAATGAGGTAAACATTTACGAACCTGTAATGACATGGTATGATGGTAAAAAGCAAAATACTCCTCGGAGGGGAAACCATGCAAAAACTAATTTATATCGCCGACGATGAGCACAGTATACGGCAGATGACGAAAACCTTTTTAGAAAGCGAAGGATATACAGTAGAGACCTTTTCAAACGGAGCAGAGCTGCGCCAGGCAATTCAGAAGAAAACTCCCGATATGATTATTCTGGATGTTATGATGCCGGGAGAAGACGGCTTCAGCCTATGTACAGCGTTCCGCCGGGAAAGCAATATTCCAATTATCATTGTTTCCGCAAAAGACAGCCCTTTGGACCGCGTTACAGGAATCACCCTGGGAAGCGATGACTATATCACAAAGCCTTTCCTTCCTCTGGAGCTGATTGCCCGTGTAAATGCACTGTTCCGGCGTGCGGCGCTGCAAAACCCCGCCAATGAGAAAGAGCTTTCCAATCAGTATACATGCGGCAATTTAGAGCTTTACCGAATGGAACGAAAGGTTCTGGTGGGAAAGGAAGAGTTTTCTGTGACGCCGGCAGAGTTTGAGTTTCTTCTATATTTGATAGAGCGTGAGGATATGGCTGTATCAAAGGAAGAGCTGACAGAATGTTTACAGGAATGTAAGTGGATGAAGGAGGAGCAGAGAATGTCAGACGATCTGGTCAAGCGGCTCAGGAAAAAATTAAAGACAAAAGGTGCCACAGCCAGAGTTGAAACTGTATGGGGCTATGGCTACCGGCTCACTGCAAAGAGTATTTAGGAGGGCCGCCATGGGACGATGCATGCAGACAAGAATCTTCTGGCCGGTTCTGAGCGTTATTCTGTTTCTGTCAGCAGGAGTATGGATCGCTTTTTCTGCCACCTCGGAACGGTATGCCGCTTATACCGCTGAAAAGTATACCTCCGAAATCATTAAAATGGCAGAAGAAGGGAAAAGAACTGTCTATGAAACAGTTTCGGAGCCATTGACCAGAGAAGAGGAGCGGGAATATTCCAAAGAATTGCTGCAATATGTGAAAGCCCGCATGAAAACAGGGGAGCTCACCGGCAAGCTGTTCGTCTTTAGTTCAAAATTCAAACAGGTCTATCCTCAGGCGACGGAAGAAGAGACCATTCCTGAAGGTCTCAGGCGGGCATGCGTGGATCTCCTGATAAAAAATAACGATGCTGAAAGCATAAAGGAAACCTTTGATATTGATGGAAGCTGCTGGCATGTCCATGTTACAGCATTGAGCACGAAGCAAAATGTACGTGCAAAATATTTTGTGGCGCTGGCTCAAATGCCGAATATGTCCCTGATGTGGAGCTATATGGGAAAGCTTTTAGCTGGTATTACAGTGGTTACCGTCTGTCTGGCTGCTGTCCTTGTGTGGCTTGCTGCCAGAAGCATATCACGCCCGTTAAAAAAGTTCTGCCAGCTGGTTCAATCTTCGGAATCTGGCAAAACTTTTCAAATTGAGGAAACATATTCCCTTTCTGAACTGGAGACTCTCAAAAAAACCTATAATCAGCTGGAAGCCGGAATCCGGCAAAGTCAGGAGGCGAAGGAGCGTTTTTTCCAAAATGTATCCCACGATTTAAGAACGCCTCTGGCTTCCATTATAGGCTACGCGCAGGGGATTCAGTGCGGCATAATGAAAGATCCGCAGGCAGCTGCCGGGATCATTATGACGGAAAGCATACGCATGAAAAATCTGGTGGAAAGTATTCTGACGCTGACGAAAATGGATAATCAGGAGCTGCCGCTTCACCTGGTGGAAATTGATCTGGAAGAATTTCTCGAGGAACGGCTGGATGCACTGAAGGGAATGGCCGGAGAGTGTCAGCTCAGGCTGGAAACGGAAGCAGAAAATTTAACCATTTGCACGGATCCGGAACTTCTGAGCCGTATTGTCCAAAATGTAATTTCCAACTGCATCCGGTATGCAAAACAGCAGGTTCTTGTTCGTCTGGAAGCAGAGAGCACATGGGCCGTAATCCATGTGGAAGACGACGGCCCCGGGTTCATGGAAGAAGATCTTCCTCACGTATTTGAACGATTCTATCAGGGCAGGCGGGGCGGCTTCGGAATAGGCCTTTCTTTTGTATGGTCCGGAATGGATTATCTTGGCGGCAGGGTAGAAATCGGAAACCTGAAGCTACCTCTGCACGGAGCCTTTTACCATCTGTATTTTCCTGTTGCATAAAGAATTCTGCCCCGCAGGATTCTCTGCCTGCGGCGGAATCGCAACAGCGGCATCTTCCTTTCCGCCGCAGTGCATTCCTGAACTATTACTCAAAACTGCCTCCTCTGTAATATGCTGTCAGCATAACAGGGGAGGCAGTTTTCATTTTTTACCAGGTTCTTGCGCCTAAATTCTTAAATTCACCGACGGTAGGAACGTGTGTATTCATTCCTCCATCAACTGTCATGCACTGGCCCGTTACATAGGAAGCCTCATCACTGGCCAGATACAGGCACAAATAGCCGATATCTTCCGGACATCCATAGCGTTCCACACAAATATTATTCAAGAAAATTTTCTTTACTGCGTCCGGAATGTGCGGTTCATTCTGCGGAGTTACAATCAAACCCGGTCTGACACAGTTACAGCGGATTCCCTGCTTCCCATACTGTAGCGCCACATGCTGGGTTAACATATCAACGCCGCTCTTTGCACATGCATAGGCAGTTGCCCCCAGATCTCCTCCCAGAGAAGCCATGGAACCGATATTCACGATACTGCCGCTATGATTTTTTGTCATATACGGAAGCACGGTTTTAATCATATAAAAGGTACCCCGGAGGTCTGTCTCAATAATATCATCAAACATCTTCATGCTGACTTCATCAACTTTTCCATCCGGTAAGCCCACATTGGAAGCATTATTGATCAGAATGTCAATCTTTCCGTATTTTTCTTCGGTCGCCTTAAACAGCTCTTCAATTGTGTCTTCCTTCGTTAAATCCACAAACTGATAGAATGCCTCTCCGCCGGCTTCCCGGATTTCACGGACAACTGCCTCCCCGTTTTCCTTTCTGCGTCCGCATACAACTACTTTTGCGCCTTCCTTCGCAAATAATTTTGCAGTACCCAGGCCAATGCCACTGGTAGAGCCTGTAACAATCGCTGTTTTGTCTTGTAATCTCGGCATAATGTTGTAACTCCTTCCTGTTTCCTATTCTTCCTGTGCCGCTTCCAGCGTTGTTGTCTCATATTTATTGAGAATCACATTCTGAATCATATCGCGGGTATTGGAATTGATCGGATGAGCGATATCGCGGTATTCCCCATCGGCTGCTTTTCTGCTTGGCATCGCAATGAACAGCCCCTTTTCCCCTTCAATTACCTTGATATCATGAATTACAAATTCATTATCCAATGTAATAGAAACAATCGCTTTCATTTTGCCTTCTTTTTCAATCTTTCTCACACGTACATCTGTTACCTGCATAAATAACCTCCCCGATTCATACAACCTTACTATGAATCTTTATAATGTATATCTCTCATTCTTTTCGACAACAATTTTTATGTCGTCCGGCTGCCCGATATATGTGGTATTAGCACGGATGGTATCACGGCTTTCCACAATGCAATTCTCAATGACCGTATTGTCCCCAATGTAAACGTCATTCAGAATAATCGAGTTCTTAATCACACAGTTGTTTCCGATATAAACCTTTTTAAACAGTACGGAATTTTCCACAGTACCATTTAAAATACAGCCGCTGGAAACGAGACTGTTTTTGACAACTGCTCCGGGATTGTATTTGGCCGGGGGCAGATCGTCCACCTTGGAGTAAATGTCCGGATACTCTTTAAAGAAGTAATTGCGGACCTCCGGTTTTAAGAAATCCATATTGGTCTGGTAGTAGGAATCCACGGAAGCGATGTTGTTCCAGTAGGATTCCAGCTTATAGGCATAAATCCGTTTCAGATTCTTATAGCGCACCAGAATATCCTGTACGAAATCATAGCGGTCTTCATTGGCGCAGCGCTCAATCAGCTCAATGAGCTGACGGCGGCGGATTACGTAAATACCGCAGGAGATGGTGGTGGAATCTGCAATCATGGGTTTCTCTTCAAATTCCAGGATTCTTCCGTCTGCGTTTGTCTTTACGATACCGAATCTGGTCACATCCACATCGGCCGGCATATCCTTACATACAATTGTGATATCGGCTTTTTTCTCAATGTGGTACTCCAGCACCTTGTTATAGTCCAGTTTATAGATTCCATCGCCGGCTGCGATTACCACATACGGCTCATGGCTTTTCTTTAAGAAATCCAGATTCTGGTAGAGGGCATCTGCGGTTCCCCGGTACCAGTCACTGTGCTCGGCTGTGATGGTTGGCGTAAACACATACATGCCGCCCTGTTTTCTTCCGAAATCCCACCATTTGGAAGAACTTAAATGTTCATTCAAGGAGCGGGAATTATACTGCGTCAAAACTGCAACGCTCTGTATATGGGAGTTGCTCATATTGCTCAAAGCAAAGTCAACGCTCCGGAAACTTCCTGCGATTGGCATTGCTGCAATGGCTCTTTTTTTGGAAAGCTCCCGCATACGTTTGCTGTTGCCGCCCGCTAAAACAATACCGATTGCTCTCATACGTTTCCACCTGCCTTTACTATGTAACCGCCGCTTTCGAGCTTGCCGTCCTGGTAGTCCTCTGCTGTTGTCACGCCTGAAATTGCTGTATTCTTTCCGATTTCGACTCCCTCAGGAATCACAGAATGCTCACCCACAGTCACCAGGTCAAACTGGTATACCTTCGGGTCGTATTTGCTGGGGGCATACTCGCCGACACCAAGATGTGCTCCTGCGCCCACCTTGACATCCTCTGCCACAATGGCCTTTTCCACCACGGCGCCTGCACCGATCACAGAATCCTGCATAATAATGGAATCCTTTACCACGGCACCCGGCTCAATCACAACGCCGGAACCGATTACGGAATTGGCCACCTCTCCGTAGATTTCTGTACCCTCGCCGATAATGCTCTTTCCTACCTTTGCATCGGAGGAGATGTACTGAGGCGGAATTCTGTCGCTCTTTGTATAGATTTTCCAGTATTCCTCATAAAGATTGAACTCCGGAATAATATCAATTAACTCCATATTGGCTTCCCAATAGGAGCCGAGAGTTCCCACATCTTTCCAGTATCCGTTGTATTCATATGCAAAAATACGGCTTCCGCCGGCATGACAGTAAGGAATAATATGTTTACCAAAATCACAGCCCGGCTCGTCCTTTAACTTCACCAGAGCTTCCTTCAGCACCTTCCAGCTAAAGATATAAATACCCATGGATGCCAGGTTGCTTCTGGGCTGCGCCGGTTTTTCCTCGAATTCAGTAATCTTATTGGTATCATCCGTAATCAGGATACCGAAGCGGCTTGCCTCCTCCATGGGAACCGGCATGGCCGCAATTGTCACATCTGCATTGTTGGCCTTGTGGTATTCAAGCATTACCTCATAGTCCATTTTATAGATGTGATCACCGGAAAGAATCAGGACATATTCCGGATTGTAAGACTCCATATACTCCAGGTTCTGATAAATTGCATTTGCAGTTCCCGTGTACCAGTCACTGCCTTTGCTCTTCTCGTAGGGCGGAAGAATCGTAACGCCTCCCACATTTCGATCCAGGTCCCACGGTATACCAATCCCTATATGCGCGTTCAAACGCAGCGGCTGGTATTGGGTCAGAACTCCAACGGTATCAACGCCAGAATTAATGCAGTTGCTAAGCGGGAAATCGATAATTCTGTATTTTCCGCCAAATGATACTGCCGGCTTTGCCACTTTCTGCGTCAAAACTCCGAGGCGGCTTCCCTGACCTCCTGCCAACAGCATTGCTATCATTTCTTTTTTAACCATGATATCACCTCTTGCTGCTCATTTTGTCCCATACACTAGTTATATATAGATGGTGTAATTATTATAGCATATTTTTTGGAGAATGTGAACAAATTTTTATCAGATTTAAGTCCGTTTTTGTGTATTTTCTGATATTTTACACTTAATTTTGTTAAAAAAACCTTCATAATACTACATCTTGTGTCATTTTTCTCTATTTTCTATCAATATCCTGCACCACCGTTTACAAATGTAACTTAAGGCGATCCCCGCGGAGCGTTTTTGTATCATAGGGAACGAAGTTTTCTATGATACAAATGCGCCAGGGAACATTTCTGCCCTGGCGCATTTCTCTCTATCATTTTCCAAGAATATCATATACGGTTCCGCAGAAGATTTTCACTCCATTGACCAGTGCATCCTCTCTAAAATCAAACCGGCGGTTGTGGGCCGGTCCTGCTTCCGGAGTCAGAAGCCGCATGAAGGTGGCCTGGCCGCCCTGTTCCTGAACCCGGCGCATCATATAGGAAATATCTTCGCTTCCTCCGTTTCTGCTGCTGGTGGTTTCCGACACCGGAAGCTTTAAATGTTCCTCGCAGACCCTTCGTATCCGGTCCATCAGCGCCTGATCGCTGGTCAGAGAATAAGCGGAGCCCATCAACTTCATCTCGCAGGTGCATCCATGCATTTTCGCTGCGCTTTCCAGCACATTCACCGCATACTCTTCCATAAACTGGTTGATTTCCGTGGTCTCTCCCCGCACCTCAATTTCCATCTTTGCCTCATCGGCAATGACATTCCTTCCGCTTCCTGCTGTTACGGTTCCCACATTGATACGGGACTGGCCGCCGGAATGGCGCGGGATTGCATAAAGATTTAAGATTGCCGTTCCCACTGCCAGCATCACATTCTTTCCAAGCTCCGGGGAGCCGCCCGCGTGGGACGACTTTCCATGGAAAATCACATCGTATTTTGTGGTGGCCAGAGAACCATGGCTTCCCGGAATCACCACCGCCGGGTTATCCTCGCTCTTATTGGACACATGAGAGCCGATCAGATAGTCCACGCCGTCCAGGTTTCCGTTTTCCACAATGGCCTTAGCCCCGCGGACACCTTCCTCCGCAGGCTGGAAAATCAGCTTCACGGTCCCTTTAAGGGAATCCCGGATGGACATTAAAACCTTTGCCACGCCCAGTCCAACGGCAGCATGGCCGTCATGGCCGCATGCATGCATAAACCCCTCATTGACAGACCCAAAGCCTTCACAGGCCGGGCGGTGGGAAGGGTCCTTTTCCTCAAACACACCCAGGGCATCAATATCAAAGCGCATGGCCACTGTGGGGCCCTCGCCGCAGCAAAGAATTCCGATCACACCAGTCATTCCGCCCTTTGTATACGGTACAAATTCCGGATCTGCCCCCTGGGAGACTGCCCGCTCATACTGCGCTTCCAGTTCTTCCTCCGAGGGAACTCCCATCCTGGCGTCGCGCCTGCAGACCTGGTCGCCCACCAGAACCTCATAGCCCAGGTCTGAAAGCTTTCTTGCAATGATGGAAGAGGTCCGCATCTCGAACCAGCCTTTTTCCGCATATTTGTGGAAATCCCGGCGCTGTGCCACAAGCTCACTTGACATTTCATCTGCCATTTTCGTAATCTGTCCATAAATATCCATATTCCGTTCCTCCTTTTCAGACAGGGACTGCCGCCTTCCCATCCCTTACTACTACTGTTTCTTCGGCATCATCCGCCCGCCAAAACCTATGGCGAACACATGACCCTCTTCATTCCAGAAAAGCTTAATGGTCTTGTCGTTTGCATAGCCCCGGATGACTCCCACCGATTCCGATACAGTGATGAAAGGCATTTCGGCACTTCCTGCTCTCACGCAGATTCTTCCATCCTGCTCATAGATCTCAATGGAATTTTCATCTTCCTCGGCCGCTCCGTAAAAGCCGCAGGCTTCCTTCTTCGTTTTCGCGCTCCACGCCTCTTCCCTGTAATAGTCCCGGTCCCCCAGAGGATTTCTCCCGTGGTACATCCGCATGGCTGCATCTGCGATGGCACTTACGGGGACGTCTGACGTATTGCAGAGAACAATCACCCCGGCTCCGGCGTCATAGGACCAGGACAGGTTGGAAGACACCCCGGTCAAACTGCCGCCGTGTTCCACCACCGTAAGGTCATCCAGTTTTTTTGTGGAAAGGCCGAAACAGTAATAACTTTCCGGACGGTATTCGATTCTCGGCCTTACCATGGCTTTTATCCCTTCCATGGAGAGCAGTCTCGTTCCATCCGGCCCCTTTCCGTAATTGAGGTACATAGCCAGCAGCTTTTTCATGTCCCCAATGGTGGATTTCATAGACCCTGCGCCGCTCAAGGCAAAGGCGTTGTCATAATAATCCCTGGTTCCCTCCATGCCGTTCTCTGTCCTTCTGTACAAAACAGCCGCATTGGGATCCAGTCTGGGTCTCAGGAAATCACATCCGCTGCGTTCCATCCCAAGGGGCGCCAGAATGTTCTTCTTCACATATTCTGCAAAGGACGGTTCCCCGCCTTCCCGTCTCACGATTTCAGAAAGGAGCCCGAAGCCATCGTTGCAGTAGCTCATGTAATCGCCCGGACGCCCGATCAGGCCCTTTCCCTTCTCCTGTGCATCCAGCTGTCTGGCAACCACCTTTGTTCCTTCCTTCGCCAGGGCTTCAATATAAGCAAAGTCCCCGTCTTTTTCCTCTGTAATTCCCAGGCTTTCTGCCACATTTTTAATCAAAGTTCTTGAAACCGGGAAAAATCCGGCGCTGTGGCTTAAAAAGTGATGGATTTTAACGGTTTCCTGATTTTTATTGGTAAATTCCGGGATATATTTGCTTACCGGGTCCTCCAGACTTAAAATCCCCCTTTCGCAAAGCTGCATGATGGACAGCGCCACAAAAGATTTTGTCACAGACGCCAGGCCGAAAATGGTATTATCATCCATGGGAAGCTTCTCTTCCTTATCCCGGCAGCCGAAATACTTCTCATACTGGGTCTTTCCCTCCGTATCCACAATGGCCACGGCAATTCCTACGGCCCCACTCCGCATCTGAATCTGCTTCACCAGGTCCTCAAACAGGTACTGGTTTGCATGGTTGATCTGATTCATGTTTCCCCCTCCGTTTTCTGTTCTGTCATTACTTCTATTAAATAACTAAAGTATATCACATTCACACTTCAAAAGAAATCCGCAATATGAAAGTCTGTTTTTACTGGATAAATAACCCTCTTACCCCCTTGAATCTCCGGCCAAAATACGATATACTGACATAAACTGCCTTTATTTCCAAAAAGGCAAACAGAAGGAGAAAAACAATGCAGCTGACAACAGTAAAAGAGCTTTTTAATGAGCGTGAAAAATATCTGAACACAGAAGTCCGTGTGGGCGGCTGGATCCGCAGCATCCGTGATTCCAAGGCCTTCGGCTTTATCGTACTGAATGACGGTTCCTGTTTTGATACTTTGCAGATCGTTTACCATGACACCATGGAGAACTTTGCCGAGATTTCCAAATTGAACGTGGGCGCTGCCATCCTCGTTAAGGGAACTCTGGTGGCAACTCCCCAGGCTAAGCAGCCCTTTGAAATCCAGGCTGACGAGGTCATTGTGGAAGGCACCTCAAACGCCGACTATCCGCTTCAGAAAAAGCGCCACACCTTTGAATACTTACGGACCATTTCCCATCTGCGTCCCAGAACCAACACCTTCCAGGCCGTATTCCGTGTCCGCTCCCTGATTGCATACGCAATCCATCAGTATTTCCAGGAGCAGGGCTTCGTTTATGTGCATACTCCCCTGATTACAGGCAGTGACTGTGAAGGCGCCGGAGAGATGTTCCAGGTTACCACCATGGATTTAAACAACATCCCCAAGACAGCAGACGGAGCTGTGGACTTCTCCCAGGATTTCTTCGGAAAGCCCACAAACCTGACCGTAAGCGGCCAGTTAAACGGCGAAACCTACGCCATGGCATTCCGCAACATTTACACCTTCGGTCCCACCTTCCGCGCCGAGAATTCCAACACCACCCGTCATGCGGCTGAGTTCTGGATGATTGAACCGGAGATGGCTTTTGCCGATTTAACCGACAATATGGCTGTTGCCGAGGGAATGTTAAAGCATGTAATCCGTTATGTTCTGGAAAATGCCCCGGCAGAAATGAACTTCTTCAACCAGTTTGTGGATAAGGGACTTTTAGACCGCTTAAACCACGTATTAAATTCCGAGTTTGGCCATGTAACCTACACAGAGGCCATCAAGCTCTTAGAAGAGCACAACGACGAATTTGACTATAAGGTATTCTGGGGCTGCGATCTTCAGACCGAGCATGAGCGGTATCTGACCGAGCAGATCTTCAAGAGACCTGTATTTGTAACGGACTATCCGAAGGAAATCAAGGCCTTCTATATGAAATTAAATGAGGACGGCAAGACCGTTGCCGCCATGGACTGCCTGGTTCCCGGTATCGGCGAGATCATCGGCGGAAGCCAGAGAGAGGACAGCTATGATAAGCTGGTGGCCCGTATGGATGAGCTGGGCCTTAAGAAAGAGGACTACGGCTTCTATCTTGACCTCCGCAAATACGGCTCCGTCCGCCATTCCGGTTTCGGTCTGGGCTTCGAGCGCTGCGTGATGTATCTGACCGGCATGGGCAACATCCGCGATGTTATCCCGTTCCCGCGTACCGTAAATAACTGCGAATTATAATTGTACCGGCCTTTTGGGCCGTCCGAGGGGAGCGCACAGACTGACTGATGCGCTCCTTTGAAATTGGAGGATTACCCATGAAATTTATCCACACCGCCGATATCCACTGGGGAATGGTGCCCGACAGTGACCGTCCCTGGGGTAAGAAACGGGAACAGGCCATACGGCTCACCTTCCAGGCCATCGTAGAGGAAGCCAGGGAAAGCCGCGCAGATCTCCTTCTCATCTCCGGCGATCTGTTCCACCGCCAGCCCCTGGCCAGGGATTTAAAGGAGGTCAATTACCTCTTTTCCACAATTCCCGGCACCCGGGTGATCATCATTGCAGGAAATCACGACAGAATCCGCAAAAGCTCTGCCCTTTTAAGCTTTACCTGGTGTTCCAACGTGACCTTTCTCATGGACGAGGAGCTGGATTCCGTCTATTTTGAAGACCTGAATACAGAGGTTTACGGTTACAGCTATCATACGCCGGAAATCACCGAGGATAAAACCGCCCGTTTTTCCATCCCGGACAGCCGGCGCATAAAAATTCTTCTGCTCCACGGCGGCGATGCCAAGCACCAGCCCTTTGATAAAAACGCTCTGGCTGCATCCCCGTTCTCTTATATTGCCCTGGGCCATATCCACAAGCCTGCCGTTCTTTTGGAAAACCGGATGGCCTATCCGGGATCCCCGGAGCCTCTGGACATGACAGAGACGGGTCCCCACGGGTTTTTTATGGGGGAAATTGACGATCTGACCGGGCGGGTAACCTCCCTGGAATTTAAGGCTGTCTCCCAGGCCCAGTATGTTCCGCTGGTGGTCAATGTTACAGCCGCCACCACCAACGCAGAACTCTCCCAGCTCATTGCCGACGAAATCCGCAAGCGCGGCGCCGCCAACATTTACCGGTTCCGCATCCGCGGCATGCGGGATCCCGATACGGAGTTTGATCTGGACTTTCTGGCAGGTCAGTGGAACATCGTGGAAATCCTGGATGAGTCGGAGCCCCAGTATGATTTTCACAGGCTTTTTGCCGAACATCCCAGCGATATGATCGGCTTTTATATCCAGGCTTTGATGAAAGATGACATGAGTCCGGTGGAGAAGAAAGCGTTATATTATGGAATCCACGCCCTGCTCATGACGAAAGACGAAAGGAGTTGAATGCCCTGTGAAATTACTGGAACTACACATTGACGGCTTCGGAAAATTTCATGACCGCACCATCTCCTTTGAGGATGGAATCAATGTCATTTACGGAAAGAACGAGGCCGGAAAATCCACGCTGCACACCTTTATCCGCGGCATGCTCTTTGGAATCGAACGCGGACGCGGGCGGGCCGCCAGAAATGACCTTTATTCCAAGTATGAACCCTGGGAAAACAGCGGAACCTATGAGGGATGGCTCCGCCTGGAATCGGGAGGCGCCGTTTACCGCATTGAACGGAAATTCCGAAAGGACAGCAAGTCCTTAAAAATCATCAACGAAACCCGGGGCTTGGAGGAAGAGCCCACAAAGGCCTTTCTGGACCAGATTCTATGCGGTTTAAATGAGACCACCTACAATAACACCATCAGCATCGGCCAGCTAAAGAGTGCCACCGAGGAGGGCATGGTGGGCGAACTGAAAAACTATATCGCCAATATGAACACCACCGGAAATATCTCTTTAAACATCACAAAGGCCACCGCCTTTTTGAGAAGCCAGAAGCGCAGCCTGGAAGCCAACCTGGTTCCCGATGCCTCCAGGGAATATACGGCGCTGCTGGCGGAAATCCGCAATGTGGATGCCGAAATTTCTTCCCCCCAGTACGAAAACCAGCTTGCTTCCTACCAGACCATGCGGTCCCAGGTAAAGGGCATCATTGAAAACACCCAGGCCGAGAAAGCGGCCCTGGATGAAAAAATAAAAAAGGGCAAGCAGGTCCTTTCCGATCACCAGTTTACAGACCAGGCCTCCGTAACTGCTTACTCAGAAAACGGTCTGCGCCTGTATGAAAGCTACCGGAATGCCGAAGCAGAATGCCGGAAAAAATCCCGGAAGGTGCTTACCGGACTTTCCTTTTTCCTGGCAGCCTGCGGTCTCTGTACTGCCGGATATCTGGGGATCACCGATCTCAACCGGTTTCTTCCCCTCATAATCGCAGCCGGAGGAGCTGCCTTTATCTGCCTGATTGCCGGATTCACCCTCATCGGACGGGACAAGCGGTATAAAAAGGCCATGGAAGAAACCAGCACACAGCTTTTGGAAATCTTAAAAAGGCACCTGGGCGATGCCTCCATCTCCGAAGAAGCTATGAATGCCTTTAAGGCCAGGATGGCAGAGTTTTCCAAGCTCTGCGACATGGTGGTAAAATCAGAAGAAGCCATGCGAAAATATATGGAGGATATCAGTTCTCTCCAGGAAAAACAGAATACATGCAGTGAAATGATCGAGAAACAGCAGAGAACCCAGTGGGAACTGGAAAAGAAGCTGGAGCATTTAAATAACTGCAAAAACCAGGCTGCCGCCCTGAAACGGACGCTGGCGGAAAATGACAAGATCCGGGATGAAGTGGCCGCCATCGAGATGGCCCAGGAGACCATGACCGATCTCTCTTCCTCCATCCGCGATTCCTTCGGCCTGTATCTGAATAAAGAGGCCTCCCGGCTGGTGACCGGAATCACCGGGGGTATTTACAACAGTATGAGCATTGACGAAAATCTCAATGTATTCTTAAATACCAGGACGAAGCTGGTTCCCTTAGAAAACGTCAGCAGCGGCACCATGGACCAGGTATATCTGGCTCTTCGCCTGGCGGCGGCAAAACTTCTTCAGGGAGACGGCGAGCCGCTTCCGTTGATTTTCGACGACAGCTTTACCCAGTACGATGACGACAGGCTCCGCACAGCCTTAAAATGGCTTTCGGAATCCTATGGCGGTCAGATGATCGTCTTCACCTGCCACCGCAGGGAAGCCCAGATGCTGCGGGCCCATCAGATACCGTTCCATCTGATTGAAATGTAAGACAACCGGCACAGCCCGCGCCGGGACATGACGCATCCGTCCGGCAATATTAAAAGGGGAGTACCGCACAAAAACGATACTCCCCTTCTTTGTTCTATGATACAGTTAATCCAGGTAATTTCCAACCAGACTTGTGTTATACTGCTTAATGATCTTGATCTGGATGGAACCATCCGGCAGTGTGGTTTCTTCAATGATCTTATACTGGGTCCTGTTTCTTTCCAGAGTCTTTTTATAATGCTCCACTTCCTCTTTCACCTGTTTTACCGCAAGAGTATGGTCCAGATCCTCTTTTAACATAAAGTGGAGTGTCTGGCAGATGCAGGCTGCTTTTACACGTTTCATATGATTCCCCTCCATTATTAATAATAAAAAATACAGCCCATGGCACAACCGGATTTACGCAACTGTGCCACACGCTGTATTCTTATTATAATATATCTTTTTTTCACTTTCAAAGGCAATTTTAAACAAAATCCCTCGGGCCCGGACTGGGCATTTTTCATACCTTCAATGCATTCTTCGGGCAATGTTCCACGCATTCCATACACAGAATACATTCCGTTCCGTTTTTCCGCTTTCTGGAATTGTCCGTCACCTCCACGTTCATGGGGCAGATTCTTTCACACTTATGGCAGGAAACACAGAGTTCCCGGTCACAGGTTACCCGCATCCGCGAATAATAGCTCATCGGCTTTAAAAAAACCGTGATAGGACAGACGTATTTGCAGAAAGCCCGGTTATCCTGAAAACCTATTGCCATCAGAATTCCCACGGCATAATAAATCACATTTCCCCATAAAAAGCACCAGAACATGAGCCGTTCCAGATCACCTTTCTGAAACAGAAATAAGCAGCCCACAAACAAAAAGGAACACACAAAAACAAGATAGCGAATCCAGCCGATCTTCTTTCGCGGTCCTTTCGGAACTTTATATGGGAGCAAATCCAGAATCATGGCTGTCCAGCAGGCATAACCGCACCACCCCCGGCCGAAGATCAGCGGGCCGAAGATTTTCGCCACGGCATAGTGAATGGTTGCCGCCTCAAACACTCCGGTAAACAGATAATACCAGAAACCTTCGATCTGCATGTTTTCCCGGCTCATAAGGCCAAGGTACACCAGCATATAAAGCCCCACTAAAAACTGCACCACACGCCTTGCATACTTTACTTTCTTCGTGTACAGAAAAAGTCCCAGAGAAATGGAACATCCTATGTAGCTGAAATTGTAAAGATAAAAGGCATTGGCCTTGGTCTGCCATAAAACCACTGCTATGGTTTCAAAGACAGCCAGCATGAGGATTGGACCCATATATTTTTTCAGTGTTTTCATTTCCACTCCAGACGGTGCAGATGACCTTCCATAGTCATTTTCTCAAAGCCATTCTGTCTTAATGCCTCGTAGAGGACAATGGAAACGGAATTGGACAGGTTCAAAGACCGGATGTCTCCCCACATGGGAATCCGCACACAGGTGTCCTGATAGTCCACCAAAATCTCTTCGGGAATTCCCCGGCTCTCCGGGCCGAACATCAAAAAGCAGTCCGGCTCGTACTGCACGTCCGTATAGACGGTCCGCGCCTTTGTGGTGGCCATGTAAAGCCTGGCTCCCGGATTCCGTTCCAGGAAATCGCCGAAATCACTGTACACCGTCACATCCAGCTTATCCCAATAATCCAGTCCGGCCCGCACCAGATGCTTTTCACTGAGCTTGAACCCAAGGGGCTCGATCAGATGAAGCTTCGTGTTGGTTGCCACGCAGGTGCGGCCGATATTTCCTGTATTTGCCGGCATTTCCGGCTCAAAAAGTACGATGTTCATAAAAACGCTTCTTTATTCCTTCCCATCCAGACGTTTTACAAAACGTTCGATACGCTCCAGCGCCCGTTTTAAGTCTTCCAGAGAATAGGCATAGGAAATTCTCAAGTAGCCCTCGCCGCAGTCTCCAAAGGCAGTTCCCGGAACCACTGCCACCTTTTCCTCTTCCAGAAGTCTCAGGGCAAACTCATCGGAAGTCATGTTAAACCGCTTGATGCTGGGGAACACATAGAATGCACCCTGGGGCTCATAGCAGTCAAATCCCATATCCCGCAGTGCCTTCACCAGGTATTTTCTTCTCTGGTCATAGGCCTCCCGCATGGTTTTCACATCAGGATCGCCGTTTCTTAAGGCTTCCACAGCCGCATACTGGCTGGTTGTGGGGGCGCACATGATGGCAAACTGGTGAATTTTCAGCATCTGCTTTAAAATAATCTCCGGTGCACAGGCATATCCCAGACGCCATCCTGTCATGGCATAGGATTTGGAAAAGCCATTGATCAGTACGGTTCTCTCCTTCATTCCCGGGAACGCTGCGATGGTGCAGTGGTCCCCAATATAGGTGAGCTCTGAATAGATTTCATCGGAAATAATAAACAAATCATGTTCCTCTACAACCTTTGCAATTTCTGCCAGGTCCCTGGGTTCCATGATGGAGCCAGTAGGATTGTTGGGGAACGGAAGAATCAGCACCTTGGTTTTCGGCGTGATTTTTTCCAGCAGTTTCTCCTTTGTGAGACGGAACTGGTCCTTCTCCTCCAGCTCGATGGTCACCGGAACACCCCCGGCCAGGATGGTACAGGGCGTATAGGAAACGTAGCTGGGCTGGGGAATCAATACCTCATCCCCGGGATTTAACATGGCTCTTAAGGCAATATCAATGGCCTCACTGCCGCCCACAGTCACCAAAACCTCGGTGTTGTAATCATAGGACACATCGAAGCGGCGCTTTAAATAGCGGCAGATTTCTATTTTTAACTCTTTTAATCCGGTGTTGGATGTATAGAAGGTGCGTCCCTTTTCCAGGGAATAAATACCTTCATCCCTGATATGCCACGGCGTGTCAAAGTCCGGCTCGCCTACGCCCAGGGAGATTGCGTCCTTCATTTCACTTACGATGTCAAAAAATTTACGGATTCCGGACGGTGGAATCGTAACGATTGTGTCAGATAATGGGTTTCTCACGGAGTAATCAGCATCCTTTCGTCTTCAGGTTTGTCACACATAACAGTTCCATGGTCTTTGTACTTTTTCAGGATGAAATGAGTTGCAGTACTTAAGACATAGTTCATGGTAGCCAGCTTTTCTGATACGAACTGGGCCACTTCACGCATGGTCTTTCCTTCCAGAATTACGGTGAAGTCATATGCGCCGGACATCAGATACATGGAGTTTACCTCACTGTACTGATAAATGCGCTCTGCCAGCTTTTCAAAGCCCATACCCCGCTGAGGAGTTACCTTTACCTCAATAAGGGCGATTACTTTTTCATCACCGGTCTTGTCCCAGTTGATCATCGTATGGTAGCCGCAGATAATATTTTCTTTTTCCATATCCGCGATCTCATTGGCCACCGCCACCTCGCTTTCACCCAAAAGGGCCGCCAGGTCCGCCAGATCAATTCTGCTGTTCTTCTCAATAATCGCCAATATTTTTTCCCGCATGATAATCCTCCTCGTCAATGATTTTGTATATTTCGTCCGGCTGGGGCCTCTCCAAATATCCGGTCCCGCCGACACCTGTCATTTTTCTTGCGATTCCCTTTTCCACCTTGCCTATGACTGCCGCCCGGATTCCTTTTTCTTCCAGACTGGAAACCATATCCTGTCCATGATCCGCTGCAATGAGAACACATTCGCCGGACCAGAGCCGGTACGGGTTCAGATCGAAAAGCTCGCACGCCTCTATAATTTCCTGCTTCACCGGAATTTTAAGGAGCGAGAACGAAATTCCCTGCTCATAAGCTCCGGATAAACGCCAGAGGGCCGCTAAAACGCCGCCCTCTTCTATGTATTCCCATTCTGCCGCTCCGAGCTCCATAAGAGTCTCAGGAGTCAGACAGATTTTTTCATCCGCGGCCGCTTCAAGCCGTCTTATAAATGCCGGATGGAACCGGGAATTCAAACGATTTTCTTTTTTCTCCAGAACAGCCCTGGCTCCGGTTTTGCCGATTGCTCCGGCCACCACCAGATCCTGTCCCGGGGTAAAGCTTTGCCTGCCATTGGGCTCTCTGTCTATTTTTCTCATCATAGTTCTGTCACCAGCTATTCCCCTCCCGGGCCTTCCGCAGGAGATACGGGAGCCGGAGTCTCCGCCGGTGCAGGGACTGGCTCTGCGGGAGCCGGGGCCTCAGTGGGCGCAGGCATTCCCGGACCATACTCGTAACCGGGGCCAAGGGGCTGTGTCTCAGCAGGGGCCGGCTCTGTGGGGGCCGCCGCTGTTTCTGCGGGCTGTGTCGGTTCAGGCGCGGCCGGAGTTTCCTCCACCGGGGCCGCAGCCGGAGCCGCAGGACCCACCCGGTAAATGGCCTTGGACGCATTGTATGTGTCCGCATTAAGCAGCGTCCGTTCCGTCAGTTCTCCGTCCACATATACGCATTTATATAACTGGGACCTAAGACCAGTATGGCTGGACTGGACTTTCACTTTCTGTCCGGGCATTAAGGAATTGTCCACCTGCTCGGCAGGCGCACCCGGATCGATTCTCTGAAGCGTCTGGGACTCAAATTTTAACGTTCTGTTGGCCGGACGCGTTTCTTTTCCATAAATGGTAAAGGTCAGGGTCTTTCCCGATGTATACCCCTCCACGTAAATGGGAGTATCATAGGGGTTGGATATCTTAAGGTCCTTATAGGTTCCTGCAATGGCAGCATCCATGGACGGTTTCACATAGTTGACGCTCATGGAGTGGTTCTGGCGCTGCACAATATCCAGCTCTGCAAACAGAGATGCATTATAAAGGGTTGTGGAAATCTGGCATACGCCGCCGCCGATGCTGTCAACCGATCTTCCGTTTTCGTAGGCTGTGGCTGTGCGGTATCCGTTCTCCACCGTAAACGGGTGCATACATTCATATCCGGAAAGTACCTCCCCCGGCATTAAAACGTGCCCGTTTAACTTTGCAGCTCCCACCGCCAGGTTCGTGGAACGGGAAGCGCCGCTGCTGCTGAAATCCGTGGAAAAGGTCCCCAGCACATCTTTGATGGTGGAAAGGTCTTCGGCAGTAATATCCGGCTCCTTTTCAATCACCGTAGCTGCAATGACAATTCCATCGGTGCCTTCTCCATTTAAAGCCTCATTCAGGGAATTTTTTGTGGCTTCGATATCCACAGTGGTTCCCACCACTTCCGGCGTGATAATGAATTCTCCGTCCTGCTTTGTAATTGTGGCATTCTGGGCTTCCGTCACAGCCGTCCCGCATTTCTCATTGACAAAAGCCGAAATTTTTTCCTGGTCCACATCCATGTCCAGGTCAATCTTTACAGGATTTACTTCCAAATCCTTTTTCTTCATGTAGCGTTTAATCAGGTTGCCTTTGATCTCCGTGTTTTTTAAAGCATCGCCCACCGCATCCTGATTTCCCCAGCTAAGCCCCAGTTCCTCTGCATTGGCTGAAACCTGGGAGCCGTTAATCTCAAGGGTGATGGTCTGGTTTAATTTGTCTTCCACGTATTCGGCAACCTTTTTCTCTGCTGCTTTCTCGGTCAGCCCTTCCAGACTCAGGCTGCCCACATATACTCCGCCCGGAATGGGCTCCTCTGCGCGTGTGGAAACCGGTGCCATGAAAACCAGGCCGGCTGCCATGGCTGCCGCCACACCTGCACTCCACACATATTTTTTCATAATTTTCTCCTCTTAATACATGCCTAGATTACGGACAGCAAAGAGCCTAAAATCATCGGAAGTACCATTGCCAGAACAACGATTACGATGACTACGGTTGAAAAAATCTTTCTTGTCTTTTTATCATTTAAGTTAAGCAAAGTATTCACCTCTTTTATTTCATTTTATCATGTCTTTGACATGCTATACTCCTGTCCTTCCTGTTTTTTCGGAATTCTTCCATGGGTAAAAATAATTTTGTCGATCATTCTCGAAATTTCATTTCCGGACATATGGTCTATCTGGACAGTTACGTTTATTCTATGATATTTTACTAAATCCTGCAAGTGTTGTTTTTGTCTTTTTGAAGCAGGTTTTTCCTTTTTTGCCTTATATTGCAGAGATTTGGCTTCAAAGAGCGTATTTTTTTCCTCGCCGAAGCGTTTTTTCATCTCCATATAAAGAAGATGGGCCGCCATGGCGTCCGACAAAGCTCGGTGTGCTGTATCCGGATGGATGCCAAAATATGCACAGGCGGCACCCAGATTTTTCTTTTCTTCCGCAGGCATCACCATCCGGCAGATCTTTAAGGTGTCAATTCCCTCTTTTTCAAACTCCAGCTTCTGGTTCACCGCTGCCTGTTTTAAAAATCCATAGTCGAAGATGACCTGATGCCCCAGAACAGGAAATCCCTCGCAAAACCGAATCACCTCCGGCATGACGGCTTCAATCCCCGGCGCATCCTTCACCATCTCATCGTCAATTCCCGTAAGCCTTACAATTTCTTCCGGAATCTTCCTGTGGGGATTGATTAAGGTATGGAAGGTATCTGTCACCTGGCCATCCACCACTTTTACCATGCCGATTTCTGTAATTTTTTCTCTTTTCGCCCCGATTCCTGTGGTTTCCAAATCCACAGCCACATAGGAATCCGTCATGATCTGCCACCAGCCTTTCCTTTTTGAGCTTTGGAGGCCTTCTCTGCCTCCGGACAGTATTCTTTAAGGAAGCATTCCCTGCACTTGGGGCTTCTGGCGGTGCAAATGGTCCGTCCCAGGGTGATAATGTGAATGTTCCACAAAATCCAGTGGTCTTTCGGGAGCGCCTTCATAAGGTCATATTCCACCTTTTCCGGGTCCTCATTTTCCGTAAGCCCAAGCTTTCTTGAAATCCGCTTCACATGGGTATCCACCACAATACTGGGGTCATTATAGATATTCCCCCGAATCACGTTGGCCGTCTTTCTCCCCACGCCTGCCAGGGCCGTAAGCTCAGAAAGCTCCCTCGGCACCTCTCCCTGGTGCTTTTCCA
Organism: Clostridium sp.; assembly: GCA_021770825.1. Classification (GTDB taxonomy): domain Bacteria; phylum Bacillota; class Clostridia; order Lachnospirales; family Lachnospiraceae; genus CANRXD01. The sequence continues at coordinate 54,054 of JAETQD010000011.1, forward strand.
CCAGGTCCTTACAGCAGGAAATGATGTTCTTCGCCTTCATATGGTAAAAGCCTGTGGAATGAATGTCCTTTTCCAGCTCCGAAAGATCGGCAGCAGCAAATTTCTCCAGGGTATCATACTTTTTAAACAGGTCGGCCGTCACGATGTTCACCCTGGCATCTGTACACTGGGCGCTTAGAATCACGGCGATCAAAAGCTGCCATGGTGTCTCATGATTCAGATAACAGCGGTAATCGGTTCCATACTCCGAATCCAGCCGTTCCAGAATTTTTGCCACCCTCTCGTCTCTGGCTTTCTTTGTCTCCTTCTTTCCCATACTCTCCTCTTTCCGTATATGAAAACCGCACAGCCGCCGCATTTTTATCCAGGGGATCACGGTTTTTATAATCAAACAAAATAAAGCTTCCGTCTTCCATGGCCTCCAGATGGGCCATTTTGCTGGTCTGTCTGCTGTCATAGCCCTCATAGCCCAAAAGCCAGCGGGGATTTTCCTCCTCCAGCATGAAAAACTCCCGTATGTGTCTCTTAAAGGGAGTCTGGTCCATGGCAAAGGAAGGACGGCTTTTTGCATTTTCCCGAAGATACAGATCAAACATCAGGCCATCCCGGAACGCGGACAGTTTTCTTTTCTCTCCGGCAAACCGCGTTTTCATAAAATCATACAGAATTTCATACCTGGCAATCCGGCTGTGGCTTGGCCCAAACAGCCTGTGCTCCTCATAGTAGTCCGCCAGGGAAAGAAACATGGCGGATGGGGCAGAAAATTCCCGCTCCAAAAGTGCAATGGTGCGTTTAAACTGTCCGCTGTTATAGTGGACCTCCACCATTTCCTCCATAAGCTTAAGACGGATGATCTCCCCATAGGAAAGCCACCTGGTGGACAATACCTCATAGGGCGGAACCGCCCGGTAACGCAGGCCATAGTCTTTGGACTTTTGGGCCATATATGAGCCCTTTAAGACCTTTAAAAAACCGAGCTGAAGCTGGTCCGGCGCCATGCAATACACATCGTCAAAGGACCTTAAAAAAGAATCCATCCCCTCATGGGGCAGGCCTGCAATTAAGTCCAGATGCTGATGGGTATTCCCATATCCATGGACCCTGGCCACAGCAGCTCTCAGGCGGTCCAGATTCATCTTCCGCCTGATTTCCGTGATCGTTGCCGGATTGGTGGACTGAACACCGATTTCAAGCTGAATCAGTCCGGGACGCATGCGGGCTATGGTCTCAAGCTCTTCCTCATCAAAAAGGTCCGCAGACACTTCAAAATGGAAATTTGTGATGCCGTTATCATGATCTATGATATGGCGCCAGATTCCAAGGGTATGGTCCCGTTTGCAGTTAAAGGTCCGGTCCACAAACTTTACCTGGGGAACCTTATGGTCCAGGAAGAAATCCAGCTCCTGCTTCACAAGGGAAAGACTTCTGAACCGGACGGATTTATCAATGGAAGACAGGCAGTAGCTGCAGGAAAAGGGGCAGCCGCGGCTGCTTTCGTAGTAAACAATCCTGTTTTCAAAATCGGCCATGTCCTTATAGGGAAAGGGAATTTCATCCATGGAAAGGAATCTCTGGGGCATGGTTTCCCGGATAGCTCCGGCCCGGAAAGTAATCCCCGCCGTATCGGACAGAAGCCGTTCGGTCTCCGGATTCCATCCGCCTCCGGCCAGATAGGCTTTCACCACTTCTGTAAAGGTAAGTTCCCCTTCGCCGCGCATGACGCCGCGGATGTCCGGCTCCCGTAAAAGGAGCTCTCCGGCATCGTAGGACACCTCCGGACCGCCCATCCAGATTTCCGTTTCCGGAAGTACCTTGTGAAGGTCTCTCACCAGCTCCAGCACATAGGAAATGTTCCATATATAGCAGGAAAAGCCGATAAAATCCGGCTTTCTCCTGTAAATATCCTGTAAAATCTGGTCCATCTGATGGTTGATGGTGTATTCGCCGATCTGGATATCCGCCCCAGGCACGTACTCATTGGCAAAAGCCCGCAGACTGTACACCGCCGGGTTGGAATGAATGTATTTTGCATTGATGGCTGCCAGTAAAAATTTCATGCTGTGACTCCGCTACACGTGATATTCGATCTTTCTTCCGGTGGAATGATACTGGTAATACCGGACTCCGGCGGCATTTAACATCCGCTTGGATGCCTTTGTGCTGGGGGTGTCGGCATATTTATCGCTTTCGTACACAATCGTCTTGATTCCGGCCTGGATAATGGCCTTGGCGCATTCATTGCAGGGGAACAGGGTCACATAAAGCTTGCTGCCTTCCAGGCTGCCGCCCCGGTAGTTTAAAATGGCATTTAACTCACTGTGGGTCACATAGTAATACTTCTCATCATAGGGATCCGATTCCCCCTTGCCCCACGGAAACTCATCGTCCGAACATCCCTTTGGGAATCCGTTGTAGCCCATGGATAAAATCTTATTGTCTTCGCTCACAATGCAGGCCCCCACCTGTGTACTGGGGTCCTTGGAACGCATGGCTGACAACTTTGCAACTCCCATAAAATATTCATCCCATGTAATGTATCCGTTTCTCTTTGCTGACATACCTTCTCCTCCTGGCTTACTGCCTTACACCTTTACAATATGATATCCCGCCGCCTTACAGAGCCGGTTCATGATGGCCTGCCCCAGGCGGTCTCTGGAAAAGCTCTCCGAAAAAATACAGTCCACCTGCCGCTCATCGAAATCGCGGAGGACAGCAAACAGGTTATGGGCCACGGTTTCCTCATGCTCCCGGCTTCCTATGATTTCCAAAAGTCCCTCCGGATAATAGTCCCGGCTTTCTTTGGTACAGATGATTCCCACACGCTTCCCGGCTTCCCTTGCCTTCCCGGCCTCACGGTTGATGTACTCCACCACCTGTTCCATATCTCCCTCCACCAAAACCATATCCGCTTTCGGAGCATAGTGGCGGTATTTCATTCCCGGTGCCTTGGGCTTCACATCGGCGCTCACAGGCCCCAGAATTGCCGGATCCACGTCCACCTTCCCAAGGGTCTCACGAAGCATTTCTATAGTAATTGCTCCGGGTCTTAAGAGCGTCGGCACCGGGCCGGACACATCCACAATAGTGGATTCCACACCGATTCCCACTTCTCCTCCGTCAATGATCATTTCAATCTTTCCATCCATGTCTTCAATCACATGCTCTGCCTTTGTGGGACTCGGCCGTCCGGATGTGTTGGCGCTGGGGGCCGCCACCGGAATCCCGGCCAGCTTAATGAGCCGATTGGCCACCGGGTCTGACGGCATCCGCACGGCTACCGTATCAAGACCTCCGGTCGTTCCATAGGGCACCACAGATTTTTTGGGGAAAATCATCGTCAGGGGCCCCGGCCAGTACATTTCCGCCAGCTTCCTCCCAGCCTCCGGAATTTCCTCCACAAGGCCCGGCAGCTCTTCCATACAGGAGATATGGGCGATCAGCGGATTGTCTGATGGACGGCCCTTGGCCGCATAAATTTTCTTTGCGGCCGTCTCATCCAGGGCATTGGCCCCAAGCCCATACACCGTCTCTGTCGGGAAGGCCACCAGACCGCCCCTTCTCAAAATTTCGGCCGCCTCCAAAAGCTCCTCATCGCGGACCTGATTCTTATCAGAAATTTTGATTATTTTCGTTTTCATATCCATTCCCGTTTATTCTGTCACTTTCTTCTATGGCATGATGAGCACCAGGGGCCGAATATAACCCGCTGGTGCTCATTCTTCTTAATTTTTATTTAGTTTAGCACAACCGAAAACTACTTGCAATCCTTATTGTGCGGTCTTATTTCGTTTTCGCCGTTGGTTTTGTTATTGGTCCTTCCACCGTCTGATTTCCTTAAGTCCGGCCACAATGGACTCCACAAAACTGTCATAAATCTGGTTGCCCTTTTCGGCTGTGGCTCCTTTGGGATCACCGCCGATTCCGATGGGCTTTCCGTCCTCTGTCACCCACTCCTCAGACACCCATCCGATGGTAATGGGACCGTATACGGTAAAGGTCTTGTTTCCCATGAATTTCTTTGGAATTCCGGCCTCGGAGGTCTCAAGCTTCACAAGCTCCGGCCGCTCTGCCATGACCATGGCCGTCTCCATCTCTCCGCCGTGGAAGTCCCATACATTCCCCGGCGTCACCGTATCCTTCACTGCCTGGTTTCCAAAAAATGCGCCGCAGTTAATGATAAACACAGCCAGCCCAAACTCACTGCGAAGTTCACGGCTTAAAACCTGAATGATGGGAGAATTGCCGCCGTGGCAGTTCAGCATGGCGATTTTCCTGAACCCATGGTGATGGAGGCCTTTGCAGATATCATAAAGCATATGATAGAACGTATCCGGCTTTAAGGTGATGGAGCCGCAGAAATTAATATGCTCTGTGCTGAGTCCCACAGGAATGGGCGGAAAAATAAGCATGGGATAATCAGGGATTTCCCTGTCCAGGGCTTCCTTGATTCTCCTGGCTGTCGCCTCGGAGATGATTTCATCCGTTCCCAGCGGACACTGGTTTCCATGCTGCTCCAGGGCGCCAATGGGAATCATCACCACGGTTTCTTCCTTATTAACAGCTTCCATTTCCAGTCTTGTCAGCTCTCTGTAATACTGTACCATACTTCGCTCCTGCCCTTACCTGTTATTTCGCTGCGGTTCTGGCTCCCGGCACGGATGCACCGGAATGAAGAATCACGCTGACACGCTTATATACAAGCGCCGTAATGAAAGCGTTCAGACCGCACTTTAACAGGTTGAACGGCACAATGGCAAACAGAGCGAAGGTATAAATATCTTTGATTGCCGGGTTGATGGCTGTTCCCATGGCGATAATGCTTTCCACGTTGCCAAACATCAGCTTTGCGTAGGTGGGAATTGTCAGGAAGCAGTTTACAAACACAGCAGCCACAATCGCACATACGATGGAAAGGCCCAGGCCGCGGATTGCAGTCTTTCTTGTTTTGTTTTTCTGGTAAAGGATGGATGCCGGGAGAACAAAGGCACAGCCGCCGATGAAGTTTCCAAGGTCACCCACATACATGGTTGAGGTTCCCTGGGTAATAATCTTCAAAATGTTTTTCACCAGCTCCATTAATACTGCCGGAACCGGGCCCAAGGCAAAAGCGCCAATTAAAATCGGAGTCTCTGCAAAATCCAGCTTATAGAACGGCGGCGCAAAGGGAACGGAAATCTGGAATCCCTCCAGTACGGCCGCCAGAGCGCCGAACATACCGATTAACACAACATTTCTTACATTTAAGACTTTGTTTTGGTTCATTTTTGTTTCCTCCTTGTATTGATGTCCTTCTTGCTGTACATAACATACAGAGGAATTGCGGCCCGGGAAATCACCTGTCTCCCCATCCGGCCGGTTTTAAGGGAAACAAAAAACCTCGGACCAATACAAAAAGTCCGAGGCTGATACTCCTGTCACACAATTTCTTCTCTCATCCAGACTATACTGTCGGTTTTGGAATTTCACCAAATCAGCTGCAAAAAGCAGGTCGCGGACTATCACCGCCGGTGGGGAATTGCACCCCGCCCCGAAGAACAATTTTTAATTTCGTAGTCATTATAAACCATTATGCGCTGATATGCAAGTATATTTTTCTATTTCCGGTTCTCCGCAAACATCACTGCATATTCAATGGAATTTCTAAGGCTCAGCTCGCTGGCGCTTCCGGTTCCTGCCTGATCAAAAGCGGTTCCATGGTCCACGGAAACGCGGATGATCGGAAGGCCCAGGGTAATGTTCACGCCTGCCACAGCATCCCAGGCTTTGGCTTCCTGGTTGTATACGAAGCCCACCACCTTCAGAGGAATATGTCCCTGGTCATGGTACATGGCGACCACAATGTCATACCAGCCGCCCCGTGCTTTAGAGAAAACCGTATCCGGCGGAACGGGACCCTCGGCAAGAATTCCCTCGCCCTTTGCCGCTTCAATGGCCGGAATGATCTCGTCAATCTCTTCTCTTCCGAACAGACCATGCTCTCCGCTGTGAGGATTTAAGCCTGCAACGCCAATCTTCGGTTTCTCGATTCCCATTTCACGGCAGGCCTTGTCTGCAATCCGAATCACGTCCAGAACTCTCTGCTTCTTCACCCGGTCACAGGCTTCCCTTAAGGAAACATGAGTGGAAACATGAACCACCCGAAGGTTTTCATGGGCCAGCATCATGGTATAGTTTTTCGTTCCTGTGAAATCCGCATAAATTTCCGTATGACCGGAATAGTGATGTCCGGCCAGGTTCACGGCTTCCTTATTAAATGCATTGGTGACAGTGGCATCCACCTTGCCCTCCATGGCAAGTTCAATAACCTTTTTCACATACTGGAAAGCTGCGTCTCCGCACATGGCGGACACCTCGCCGCGCTTTAATTTTGACAAATCCACAAGCCCCATATCCAGAACATCAATGGTTCCATACGTAAACAGGGCATCCTCAACCTTCTGGATGGCATGGATTTTAAGCTCCTGATGTCCCACGATAGGCAAGGCCGCCTCCATCACGCAGGCGTCTCCTACCACAAGCGGCCGGCACTTTTTAAAAAGTGCCGGATCCGCAAAGGCTTTCACTGTAATCTCCGGGCCAATGCTGGCCGGGTCTCCCATGGTGATACCAATAATTTTAAGCGTATTCATACTTTCTCCTGTTTTATGCTTTCGCACGTACCTGTTCAGTACCTTCACAGTTACTTGGCGCGTTTCTTTTCCTCAACCTTATGCAGGTATGTGACAAGAATCGGACAGAATACGGCAGTCACGATAATAGCTGCTGTAATCTGAGCGGTTGCCGCTTCAGAAACAGCCAGAAGAGTGGCGTCTACGGCTGCCACGGCTGCCGGAGTTGCTGCTGCGTTGCCTGCAGTGGTTCCGATTGCAGCTCCCACCTCCGGATGGTCCATCTTAAGGAGCTTGTATACCAGATATCCGCCGAGACCTGTAATTAAGGTACAGCTCACACCCAGAATGATTCCGGGGCCGCCTGCTTTGATTAAGTTGATAATGTTAAGACCTGCTCCCAGCGGGAATGCAAAGAAAGGAATTAACATCGTAGCGCCGGGCTCGCAGAACTTCCGGATATCTTCATCCAGATTTCCGAGAATACATCCAACAATAACCGGAACGATACATCCAATCAGTACGGAAAGCGGAATCTTTGCCACTCCGGCGGCACCAAGGGCAACCATGGTGAAGAACGGGCCGTCATTGATGGAGAGAATGGATACGGCGCCTACGTCTGTGGCGTCTCCATACTCACCTGCCAGAGCTGCATACAGTCCTCCGTTGGAGTTGGCCAGTGCGCCAACAATTGCCAGTGTGGAAAGTCCAAGGAAGCCCTTTTCACCAAACAGCTTTCCGCAGATAATACCAATGATAATTCCCAGAAGGACCTTCACGCAGGTAATCACAACTCCTTTATATACTGTAACACCTGCACGCTTAAAGTCAATGGTTGTTGCATTACAGAAGATAAAAACTGCAAGAATCGGCATTGCGCCGGACTTCCACAGATATGTGGTAAAGGTTCCATCGAAAACAGGCCATACACTGTTTCCGAAAAATGTATTAATAATTGCACCCAGAAGAAGCGGTACTACCATCAGTCCTCCCGGTATTTTCTTAACGGACTGTAAAATTTTCATATGTGTTCCCCCTTATTTTGCTGCAAGCAGCCGTAAAATATTATCTGCTGTGTATGCGAGATTTGCCTCGCTGTGATGTCTGCTGACGGAAAAATCCTGCGGAAGCCTGTTGATCGGGAATACCGCAGTTACTCCCATTTCGTAAGCCTTTTCGATTTCACTGTCATCGGCTCCGCCTACCACTGCAATCACGCGCTTTTTCTGCTTTTTCGCCCGTTCTGCGATTCCGATTACCACCTTGCCTCTCAGGCTCTGGGAGTCCAGCTTTCCCTCTCCGGTAAAGATGTAGTCTGCATCCTGAATCATCTGGTCAAACCGCACCGTGTCGAGAACCGTCTGGATTCCCATCTGCAGTCTGGAACCAAAGAACGCGATCATTCCCGCTCCCATGGCTCCGGCCGCTCCGGTTCCCGGTGTCTCGCTGATATCGTTCCCTGTTGTTTCTGCAATGACCTTTGCCAGGTTCTTTATGCCCTCATCTAACTCCAGAACCATGGCCGGGTCGGCCCCTTTCTGCGGTCCGAAAATATGAGAAGCGCCCGTCGGGCCATACATGGGATTGTCGATATCGCACATGGTCACGATTTCAATTCCCTTTAAGGCCGGATTTTTTCCGCTTAAATCAATTTTAGCAATATTTTTTGTGGTTCCGCCTGTGGGAATAAATTCCTCCCCGGCTTCATTATAGAATTTTACACCCACGGCTGCCGCCGCGCCGCAGCCGCCGTCGTTGGTGCTGGATCCGCCGAGACCCACAATAATCTTTTTCACGCCGGTTCCGGCAGCCGCAAGAATCAACTGTCCCACGCCGTAGGTTGTGGTAAGACGCGGGTCTTTTCTGTCCTCCACCAGCGGAAGTCCGGCACAGGAAGCCATCTCGATCACTGCGGTTTCCCCGTTATCAATCAGACCGAAATAGGATTCCATGTCCTCAAAATACGGATTCTTTACGGTGACCGTTTTCTTTTCGCCGCCCACTGCGGTAATAAATGCGTCCACGGAACCTTCTCCGCCATCCGCAACAGGTACGGAAACGGTCTCACTTCCCGGAAAATATTTTTTTACCTTCTCGTCGAGAATTCCACAGATCTGTGTAGAACTCAGAGTTCCTTTAAAGGAATCGGGAATCAGTATAAATTTCATGTCCTCTTTCCTCTTTCCTTATTCTCTTACAATAACAGATACGCCATCCGGAATTACGGTTACGGTATAGTCTTCTTTCTTTACGATTTCCTTTGCCTTTTCCATGGCCTCTTCCATGCTGTGGGCCGGAATCATATGTAAATCCTCCACCAGCTGATCGTCACAGGAGGAAATGAAGATTACCGTTGCCTTTAAGAGCAGTCTGGCAAAAATCTGGGACTGCCACTGGTCGATGATGGTCTCCTCCGGTTTTCTGTCCAGGAAGGTCTTCATCATGCGGTTTAAGTCTTTTTCGTCCCGGAAGGTCTCATGGAAATATTTTCCGCCATGTCCGTCGGAGGCCTTGGAAAGCATGATGATCACGCCGCCTTCCTTTACGGTTGCCTCTGCGGCTGTCATTCCCTTTACAGACTGGTAAATGTTCTGGTCAAGCGGATAGCCGCCGTTGGTGGAAATTACGATATCTGCCGGAACTGCATCCACCTGGCACTTGGAGGCAAGGAATTCCCTTCCGACTCTGTGGGCCAGATCGCAGTCGCCTGCAACGGCAAAGATCGGGTCATGGTTTGCGTCAATAACCACATTGATGATGAAATCCAGTCTGGCTGCCCTTGCCGCATAGAGCATGTCGTTGTGAATCGGATTTCCCTCGATCACTCCGGTTCTCGCATGGGGGTCTGCAATGAAAGCCGAATTGTGATTGTACATAACGGTCTCACGGCTTGCCACTCCCGGAAGGACGCTCTTTCTTCCGCCGGAGAAGCCAGCGAAGAAGTGGGGCTCAATGAAGCCCTCGGCCACCAGCAGGTCTGCCTCAACAGCGAGGCGGTTCACAATCAGGTTTCCGCCGGAGGGGAGCTTACCAAGGTATACCATGTTGTCCTTATCATCGCAGTCATGGACGATAATGGTCTCATTTTTCATGATTTCCGGTCCGAATTTTGCTTCCAGTTCTTCCCGTGTGGTCTCTCTGTGAAGTCCTGTGGAAATCAGGATTGTGATTTCTGCATCCGGGTTGCCCTTTCTGATTTCTTTTAATAATAGAGGCATAATAATATGGCTGGGAACCGGTCTTGTGTGGTCAGAAGAAATCACAACGATTTTCTTTTTTCCAACTGCCATATCGCAGAGTCTCGGACTTCCGATTGGATGTTCTAAAGCGTCCTGAACCAGCTCTGCCCCGCTTTTCGGCGCCTGATAGCTGTGAAGCTCTGATAAAAGGACTCCAGCAAGATGGCTGTCTTCAATTTCCGCTTTCAGCTTTTCTTTTCCGTAAGGTAATAAAAATTCTTTCATTATGTATCCTCCTTTATTGCTTTTCCTTGATTTTCCTGAGTGCGAAGGCGGCTGCATCCTCTGCACCGAAGGCCCCGGCCTTGGATACCAGCTTCAGCCCGTCAAAGGCTCCGCCCTTAATTTTTATCATGGGAATTCCAACCAGAATCTCTGAGATAATCTCAGAGCCGTCCGCCTCCAGACTTCGTAAAAGCCCCAGAGCCGTATCGCCTCCGGTGAGAAAGACGCCGGAAACTCTGGCCGATTCCAGGACCTCCCTTGCCATGGTCCCCATCATTTCCCTGACATAATCACCCACTGCCGAAAAGCTCATTCCCAGTTTCTCTCCGGCTTCAATGGAAGTATCCAGCTCTTTTCTGTCATATGCCGTGTTGGTGAGGAGAATGGTATCCTCTCCGCGTTTTAAGGCTGCAATGGCCTCGTCCCGGTAACTGGCGGCCGCTTTTCTCCCCAGGAGAATGTCATGGACCGGAATTTTAACCAGCGTATATCCCTCTCGTTCACAGCGGTGCATCTGTTCATTGGTCACAGAGCTCACACTGGCCACCACAGCAAAGGCCGGATCCGCAGGATTTTCTGTCTCCATCAGGCTGTCAGCAATTCCTGCCGAGCCGATATAGAGAGTTCTTTTTCTCTCTCGTTTAGCTGCACGGATAATCCGGTGCAAATCGTCATTGGTCTCCGCATCACATGCAAAAATTCTGCCGCCCTCGAAGGAAAATCCCACATCGCGGACATCTGCCAGGCCTTTCAGAATAATGGGCTCCGTATAGGCCTTCGACAGCAGGCCATTTAAACGGTCTTCCGTCACAGGATTTTTCGGGTCTTTGGAAAGCTCTGTCTTACAGATCTCCTGTCCCTTCAAACGCTGGATTCCGCCCACAGTGGTACGGCCCATATCCGGATACGCCGGTGCAAAAATAATCAGTTCCGGTTTATAAGCCTCATCCACCGCCTTAACTTCCTCAGCAATATTTCCGCGCATGGTGGAATCAATTTTTTTAATCACATGGCCAAATCCTGAAAAATCCACCAGCTTCAGCGAATCCTTGACTACCCGGTACGCCGTTTCGCTGTCAATGGTTCTGGATTCCGTATCAATTACAACAGACTTATCTGTGTCCAAAGGCTTTCCGGCAAACAGCACCTCTGTGGGATATCCGCGTCTGCAAAGCTGGACACCGGTATCGTTGGCCCCTGTAAAATCATCTGCTATAATCAGGTATCTCTTTTTCACATATTCACCCCCCTATGCATGTTTCATTTTGAAACATATTTTTGCTTTCTCTATTCTATGTACCAGATTTTACATAAATTCCCCTTGTTTTTCAAGGGTATTATGGTATAATATGTTTAAATATGTAACATTTGAGAGGGGTTTTATGAGAGAAAAGGTTAAAATACTTGGAATTGCCCCCTATGCTGGGCTGGTAGAATTAATGAAGCAGTATGCCAGGCAGCGGCCCGATGTGGAGCTGCATGCCGTATTGGGAAATATGGAAGCTGGAGTTCAGGCAGCCAAGGAACGGTATATGGAATATGATATCATCATCTCCAGAGCCAATACTGCCCGCATGTTATCCAAGGCGCTTCCAACGCCGGTGGTGGATATCGGAATCGGCTTTTATGATGTGCTCCGCTGCATCAAGATGGCAGAAAGTACAAAGACCAAATTTGCCGTCATGGGATTCCACTCCTTGACCACCATCGCCCGGACCATCGGAAGCCTATTAAAAACGCCCATTGATATCTTCCCCATCAGCACCTCCGAGGAAGCCAATCTTTTGCTGCACCGCATCAAAGATCTGGGGTATGAAACCGTTCTCTGTGATACGGTTTCCTTTATTCAGGCAAATCTGGTGGGAATCACCCCTATCCTTCTGACCTCCAGTATCGAAAGTCTCCGGGCGGCCGTGGATAATGCGGTCCATACCTATGAGATGAACCGGTCGCTTCACCAGTCCCTCCATATGTTCCAGAATATCATCGAAAACAGCACCAGCCAGTACCTGGTTCTGGACGAAAAGGAAAACATCCTCTGCTCCGCCCTCCGGGACAATCATGCAGATTCCATCTGCACCCGGTTAAAAAAGGAGCTGCCTGCATGTATTGATGAAAAGAAGCGTTCTTTCTTTATTAATGCGGAGAATGCCATGTACTCGGTCCATGCCTCCTTTGTGGAGGAGGCCCCCGTTCCTTATGTTGTGTTTTCTGTTACCGGATCTAACATCCCCCTTTCCTATTCCAAATATGGAATTTCCATTCTGGATCGCCAGGAAGCGGAGCAGAGCTATCAGGGAAGCTTATACAGCAAAACTGAGCTGGCGCGCAAATTTTTTGTGGATACCGGGGATACGGATACCAGAAAGGCACCGCTTATGATTGTAGGGGAGGTGGGAACCGGAAAGGACCGTGTGGCTCATATTTATTATGCCAGGAGCCAGTACAGCAGCAATCCCCTGTATATGATCAACTGCGCCTTTCTCAACGAGAAAAGCTGGAATTTTATCATCAACAACTACAATTCCCCTCTCACGGACAACGGAAATACGATCTACATTGCCAACATTGACTGTCTGCCCCAGAGCAGGCAGAAAAAACTTTTGACCGTCATTCTGGACACCAACCTCCATGTCCGCAATTACCTGATTCTCTCCTGCACGAAGCAGGCCGGGAAGAATGTTTCCCATGCGGCCATGGAATATCTGAATGCCCTGGGCTGTATCCTGCTCACCATAAAGCCTCTGCGGGAACAGCGGGAGGACATTGCCGCCTCCGCCGGGCTTTACATCGCTACTTTAAATCAGGCGTTTGGAAAGCAAGTGGTGGGAATTGATGATGATGCCCTCAAGCTCTTGGAAAATTACGATTTTCCATGCAACCGCACCCAATTTAAACGAATTCTAAAGGAAGCGGTTTTAAGCACGGACACTCCCTATATTTCCGCCGATACCATCCGTCTCCTTTTGGACCGGGAGGCCAGCCTGATTCCCTCCTCCAATCTCCTCTCTCCCTCTGAACCGGAGAGACCGGAAATGGATTTTACCCTCAACCTGAACCAGTCCCTGGATTCCATGAACCGTGACATCATCCAGTATGTCTTAAAAAGCTGCGGGGGCAACCAGACTGCCGCGGCGAAAAAGCTTGGAATCAGCCGCACCACCATGTGGCGGTATTTAAACCGCTAGGCAGGCTGCTTACGGCTGTCCAAACTGGTACTTGCGCTTAAATACCCTCAGGCCTTATAATGAACTAAGGAGCACAGGAAACTGCCTGCCCCATAATTTAAAGAGAACAGGAGTGACTACATAATGGAAAAATCAAAGGTATATTTTACCGACTTCCGCACCATTGCATTTGGAGACGGCCTTCCCACCAAGCTCCAGAAGCTCTGTAAAACCGCAGGCATCGGCTCCATCGACATGGATGGAAAATTCGTTGCCATCAAGCTGCACTTCGGAGAGCTTGGGAATATCAGCTATCTGCGCCCCAATTACGCAAGGGCCATTGTGGATCTTGTGAAATCCATGGGCGGAAAACCCTTCCTGACCGACTGCAATACCATGTATCCCGGCAGCCGAAAGAATGCTCTGGAACATCTGGAATGTGCATGGCAGAACGGCTTCACCCCTCTGACCGTGGGATGTCCCATTCTGATCGGCGATGGCCTTAAGGGAACCGATGATGTGGCAGTTCCTGTCTCAGGCGGAGAGTACGTAAAGGAAGCCAAAATCGGCCGCGCCGTGATGGACGCCGATATCTTCATCAGCCTTACCCATTTTAAGGGCCATGAAATGACAGGCTTTGGCGGCACCATTAAAAACATCGGCATGGGCTGCGGTTCCCGCGCCGGAAAAACCGAGCAGCACAGCGGCGGAAAACCGCATATTATCGATGAAAACTGCCGCGGATGCCATAAATGTCAAAAAGAATGCGCCAACGGCGGACTTGTCTTCGATGCAGAACGAAAGAAAATGACTGTCAACAAAGACTCCTGCGTTGGCTGCGGACGCTGCCTGGGCGCATGTAACTTTGATGCCATCGCATTTGATAACGAAAATGCCAATGAAGTTCTGAATTACAAAATGGCCGAATATACAAAGGCCGTTGTGGACGGACGCCCCAACTTCCATATTTCCCTGATCGTGGATGTGTCTCCCAACTGTGACTGTCACTGTGAAAACGATGCACCGATTCTCCCCAATATTGGAATGTTTGCATCCTTTGACCCGCTGGCCCTGGATCAGGCCTGTGTGGATGCCTGTCTCGCGTCGGCTCCCCTCCCCCACAGCCAGCTTTCCGACCACCTGGCCGACCCGCACTTCCATGATCACCATGATCATTTCACCAACTCCTCTCCGGAGTCCGAATGGCGCTCCTGCCTGGACCATGCCGCCAAAATCGGCCTTGGAAACCGGGAGTATGAGTTAATTAAAATGTAGGGGATGAAGATTCTGTACAAAAATGGCTGGTGCCGGGAATGTTTCCTGACACCAGCCGTTTTTCCGGCTTTCTATATCTTATCTGCCAATCCCGCAGCCTGTTTGCAGCCGTCTGTTTTTTTAATATCCCCGGCATTTAAAACACCGGGAACCAGTACTTCTCCGACCATGCGCCATTTTAACAGAGCGGCAGAGCGCTCGATGGGAAGACGCACTCCGTCCAAAACGGAAAGATCGTCCTCCTCACAGCATGCAATCAGCCCGCATTCTTTTCCTGCAATGTCCTTTCCTGCCACACAGAACGAAAACAATTTATCAATCACACCCTTGATCTGGGCCGGAATGGAATACCAGTACACCGGCATGGTAAAGATAACGGCATCTGCATCCATGATATCCGGGGCGATGGTGTTAAAATCATCGTCAAAGGAACAGGCCTTTCCGGTTTTAAAGCAGGTTTCGCAGGCATGACATCCGCCCACATTTTTCATGGCCGCGTCAAACCGTACCACGGAATGCCCCTTTTCCTCTGCTGCTTTAATAAAAGCCTCTGTCATGGCAAAGCTGTTTCCGCTTTTTCTGGGACTTCCGGTAATAACAACAATCTTTTTGCTCATATGTTTATCCTCCTTTTATGGGATTGACTTTTCCCACATCTTTTACTAAAATCATAGCAAGAATATATTTAAAATCAAGTACGCACATTTAAGTGCGATACTTACATTAAAGTTTAATACTTACTTAAAGGAGAGTGTAATATGAATACGCGCTGCATTTCAAAGGAATGCCTGGGAACCACCGGATTTTCCTATACGTTATCCCTCATCAACGGGAAATACAAAATGACCATTCTGTATACTCTGATGGAATTCGGTGTTGTCCGCTTTAATGAGATGAAAAAATATATCGGCAACATCTCTTATAAAACCCTAAGCTCCACCTTAAAGGAACTGGAAGCGGACCAGTTGGTCCACCGGGAGGAATATCCCCAGATTCCGCCGAAAGTAGAATATTCCTTAACAGAACGCGGGAAAACCCTGATTCCCATTCTGGATTCCATGTGTGAATGGGGCGATAAGAACCGGCTGTAACGGGCCCTCGCCGCAGGATTTCGCACGCTCAGTTTTCCTTGTCCTTTCCCGGTCGATATGCTATACTGTTTTCAAAGCATATATTTCTTAAATTCCGGCCGAAAAGGCCGTCTGTATCTTCTTACTATCATTTCAGAAAATCTATGCTTTTCCAAATCATCATTATGAAAAGCAGGAGATTTTCCGTTCTCCTGCGAAAAGGAGGACAAATGAACAGAATAAGAAACTCTGTGACAGGGCCAGAGGCTCCCCGAGCACAGCGCAGCTACAAGGACAGCCTGTTCCGTATGATTTTTCGTGACCGGAACCACTTATTAAGTCTCTACAATGCAGTCAATCAGACTGCCTATACGGATCCGGATGCGCTGACTATTGTGACATTGGAAAACGCCGTGTACATGAATATGAAAAACGATGTCGCATTTTTGATCGGTTTTGAGCTGAACCTTTATGAACACCAGTCTACCTGGAATCCCAATATGCCGCTCCGTGATCTCTTTTATGTGGCCAGGGAGTATCAGATGCTTTTAAAGGATGAAACTCTCTATTCTTCCAGACTGGTGAAGATTCCTATCCCGCACTTTATTGTTTTCTATAATGGAAGCGGTATGGAAAAGGATTCCTGTATATTAAAGCTTTCAGATTCCTTTGAAAAACAGGCGGAAGAACCGGAGTTAGAACTTAAAGTACAGGTATTAAAGATCGGCCCCGGGCAGAATGAGCCATTGCTGGCTGCCTGCCAGGCACTTAAGGACTATATGATTTTTGTGGAAAGAGTAAGACAGCACGCAAAAGCCATGATTCTTAACGAAGCGGTGGAGCGTGCAGTGAATGAATGCATCCGGGAGGGCATCCTGGCGGATTTTCTCTCGAAGAACCGGGCGGAGGCGATTGCAATGTGTATATTTGAATATGACGAGGAGCGGGAGCAGAGACTAATCCGGAAGGCAGAGTACGAGGAAGGACATGAGGCTGGGCTCCGGGAAGGGCTCCGTGAAGGCAAGCAGAGTCTTTTAAAGAATCAAATTAAGAAGAAGCTATTAAAAGGAAAATCCCCTGCGTCGATTGCAGAAGAACTGGAGGAAGATATTTCTGTAATAGAAACGATGATTCAGGAGTTGGAGACAGAATCGCAAAGTCCGAAAAATTGACGCAAAAATATGGAACGTACGCACAATCCCCCTGCCAGACTGTGATTCCCTGGCAGGGGGATTGTCTTATGCAGCCTGAGAAATCAGCTACATTCTCTTTTCCACCCACGCTTTTAATCTCCGGCAGCCCTCCACAATGTTCTCATAACTGTTGGCAAAAGACATGCGAGCATAGTGCCCGCCTTCCGTTCCAAACACATCGCCGGGAACCATGGCCACCCCAGCTTCATCCAGAAGGCGGCCCGCAAATTCCTGACCGCTCATGCCAAGTTTTTCAATATTAATAAAGATATAGAACGCTCCCTGGGGGCATTTACAGCTAAGTCCTTCTATTTCGTTGATGGCCTTCACTGCATAGTCACGGCGCCTCTTATATTCCTTTACCATGTCATGGACCTCTTCCTTCTCCTCATAAAGAGCAGCAACTCCGGCCTTTTGCACAAAGGACGTGGCACATGTGACCACATGCTGGTGAAGCTTATTGATCTGCTTAATGATCTCTTCCCCGCACGCCACATATCCCAGTCTCCATCCGGTCATGGAATATGCCTTGGAAAATCCGTTTAAGGTGATGGTCCGCTCCTGTTTACTGCGACAGCATAATATATTTAACGAAATCATCCACGGTCTTTGAAGGCCCTGGAAAGCGTTTAACGGAAAGCCTGATCTCCCGTTTTGCCAGCGGATCCCCCAATTTGTAATACTTCAATTTATCCGTTTTTTCTGTATATTTTAACAGCGTATCACGGAAAAAGACAATTCCGCTCTGTCCATTCCGCGCCACATTATACGCCGTCAAAAGCTGGTCCAAATGGAGCACCACCCTGGGCTCAAATCCGGCATGGGAACATATCTCCATACTCCTCCGGTAGGAGTCCTGATTCTTCTTAAGCATGAGAAACGGCTGATCGGAAACCAGTGAAAGCTCCACTGGCAGAAATTTCTCATCCAGAAAACTCCGATCCAAAATCCGTTCTCCCGGAATCTGGTACATCTCCAGAACATGGTTAATCTCCCAGGACGAAGGTACGGCCATAATCATATACTCATATCCCAAAGTGATACTTTCAAACACTTCCGAATCCAGTTTTTCCACATCAATGGTGACATCAAATTGCCCGGAGCGCAGCCCTGCATCCATTCCGGAAATATCGGTCTCCGTCAGATTGATCTCACATCTGGGATTCATCCGGCAGTATCCCTGAATCATCTCCGGCAGCATAAAGGCACAAAAATAAGCAGAACTTCCAATATTAATCACTCCGGCCTTCACACCCGCCAGTAAAGCAAAATGCTGGTCGATTTCATTGGAAATATCATATATTTTTCTGGTCTGTTCCAGATAGTACCGTCCCGCCTCCGTAAGAACTACGGGCGTCACGGTACGGTCAAACAACGGTATGCCATACAGATCTTTTTCTATTTTTTTAATTGCGCCGCTTAAGGCAGGCTGGGAGATATAAAGCTTCTGCGCCGCTTTCGAGAAGCTCCCCTCCGCCGCCACTGCCGAAACATATTCATAGTCCCTGCTGACCATACAATTCTCCTTTACTGTTCCACCCGCTGATACTATAATATTAACAAAACCCGGCTAAAAAGCAAGCATTCGGAGGAAAACAAAACCATGGATGAACTTAAAAAAATTCTTAATGAGTACATTGATCTGCCAGCCGATCTCACAGAATCATCCAGGCTCATTGATGATCTGGGACTGGATTCCTTTTTAATTGTATACTTTCTCTCAGAAGTGGAGGACCGGTTTCACATCCACATTGACGAGGCAGACTTCGAGGACTTCGTCACAATCGGAGATGTCCTGGAGCGGATGCCCCGAAAATCTCCCGCATAAAGCAAATCAGGCGGAAGAATCACTTCTGCCGCCTGAATCATTTCCTGCTTATTTTAACTTTGCTCCGTCCTTAAAGGCATTTCCAACCTTTTCGCCCAGCTTCCAGTAAGCGCTGTTTACCGGGTCAAACACAATGGGCTCCAGCTTCGTGGGGTCAATCTTTCCGTTCTCATCCAGAATTCGCTCATCTGCACAGACATTGACGATCTCACCAACCATCCGGCATGACTCTGCATCATAGCTCACCAGCTTACACTCCAAAGTCATGGGAAGCTCATCAATCATCGGCGCATCCACAAATTCTGCCCTGGTTGTATGGAACCCGGCCTTCTCCAATTTATTCGGAACGTCATTGCCCGACACAATGCCAACATAGTCGCACTCCACCACATGGGCGGCATCTGCCATGCTGACCGTAAAGGCCTTCCTGGCCAGGATATTTTTCACGGTCTTATGTCCCGGGCTTAAGCACATGGAAATCTCCGTGCTCTCACTGATTCCGCCCCAGGCGGCATTCATGGCATCCGGAACGCCGTCTTCCCCATAGGCGGCAATAATAAACACCGGCTGCGGGTACGTATACGGTTTTGCTCCAAAATTCTTCTTCATGTTACTTACCTCCGTTCTTTGTCTTTAAATGAAACTTGTTTCCAGATTCGTCCTTTTTATCATACGATAAGCTGATTCCGATGATTCCCAAAAGAATCACTGCGGTTCCGGCCGCCTGCAATGGTTTAAAGGTCTCATGAAGCAGGAAAACACCGGAAATGATCGCGATCACTGTACTTAAAGTACAGGTGGATGCATAAACCGCAAAGGGCAGGTTCGCCGATGCATAGGTCATGGAAAGGAATGCGATCACACAGGAGGCAATTCCCATATAGAGCACAGCCACTGCAAATTCCTGACAGAAAAGCCCCTCAAAATATGCAGGGAGCACTCCGGCCGATGCACTCTTTCCAACCGAAATCACATTGAACAGGAGGGCCCCCATTCCTGTGGTCACATAGATAATCTCAAACGATGTGAATACTGCCGATGCACGCCGCACCAAAACACGGTTTATGGCCACTGCAATGTTGGTTCCGAGAATCAGAATCAGGCCTGTGGTTGTCATACCTGTACTGCCCGGCTCCACCATATTGGCAACAAACACCCCGGACACACAGACCAAAACAAACATCAGCTGCCGCCTGGTGGGATATTCCTTATTAATCAATGCCGAGAACGCCAGCATCACAATGGGAAGCATACTGTTATACATGGCTATCTGCGAGGTTGGTGCATAAGATGTGGATGTGGTCTCCAAAATCTGGCTGATGGCGGGATTGAACAGGCCGCAAAGAAAAATGAGCCCGATAAATCCCTTCTTATAATTCACTTTCTTGATTCCCAGAAGCAAAATCACCGTCATTACCAGGAACCCAACTGTAAACCGAAAGGACAAAAATTTTACCGTGTCCTGGTCCACCACAGCCATTCCCATTTTGATGAAAAAGAATGCCAGTCCGAAAATCACCTGCGCCAGTACATTGGCCAATAATGGTACATATTTTTTCATTTGTTCCGCCCCTCATTCTAAACGTTTGCACACCAGAAATTATACCACCGGATTTCAAAAATAAAAAGAGGAACGATCATTCCTTATTTAAATACTCCAAAATCCCCATATGAAGCGTCCACGCCATCCGGTCCTGGTAGTCCTCATCCTGGAGAAGAAGTGCTTCCTTCCGGTTGCTTAAAAAACCGCACTCCGCAATCACAATGGGACATTTCACATGGAGCAGAAGATAATAATTTCCATTTGCCTTTGCCAGCCTCCGATTCTCATCCCCCAGCACATAGGTAAATCTCTTCTGCAGAATCTCCGCCAGCTTCTTTCCCTTTTCCGAGGACTTATAGTAAAACACCTGGCCTCCGGACACATTTTCCTCATGATAGCTGTTCTGGTGAATGCTGACCACAAGATCGGCTTTACTCTCCTCAATGATCTCGCACCGTTTTCTCATATCCGCCATTTTCTTTCTGGAATCGCCTTCTTCGTAAAGCCCCATGTCCGATTCCCTGGTCATCACCACATCCACATCCGACTGCTCCAAATACCATTTCAGTCTCTCTGCGATCTGCAGATTAATATCCTTTTCCAGGCTGCCGTCCACGCCGACCTTTCCCGGGTCATTTCCCCCATGACCTGCATCAATCACCACCACTGGCCGTTCTTCCTGGCTTTGGGCCGTTGCTGACACCACCTGTACGCTGCCATATCTGGCCGCCAGAAACACCATAAGTAAAAGGACCAGCCCGCAGACCTCCTCCAGCACCAGTTTTCTCATCGGTTTCACCTCGGACCATATTTATAGAAAATATATCCCGGCAGAAAAGCAAAAAGAACCTTTCCCTCAAATTTCCCGGAAAGGTTCTTATCTTTTGTACTACTTCCACGTGATGGAGTCCCAGGCCGCAGCGTCCTCAAGTCCCAGCTTCCAGCAGGCCACTCCCGCCAGGTTCTGTTCCTTTATAACTTCCATCTTTAAAGCCAGGGAATCCTCCTCCTCCAGCCAGAGATACTTGACTCCGTCTTCTATGGAAAGCTCCCCGTAGAACTGTCCCAACTCCTGCTGCCAGTAAAGCTCTACGTTATTTTCTTCCACCCATTTCTTGGCTTCCGCAATGCCGATGGCCGAAGATTTCACTCCCTCATCCGTCTCCGTCCACACTCTGGTATAGAAGGGAACTCCGTTGATCACCTTCTCCTTCGGTACCTGCTCCAGGGTCCGCAAAATTCCGCCCCGGACATACTCAAGCGAGGAGACAGAGCCCGGCTCACTGCCTGCATAGTGCTCATCATATCCCATGATAATCACATAGTCGGCTACAATTCCCTGTTCTTCTCTGTCATAAAAATCATTGTATCCTGCGGGCACGTAATTATCGACGGAAAGAACGATTCCCTTCTGCCGGCAGGAAATGGAAAGCTCCCGCAAGAATTCGATGTAGTGGACACCTGCTTCCGGCTTCAGGCTTTCAAAGTCCATATTAAGGCCATCCAAACCATATTTTTCCACATCAGCCATCAGACTGTTAATTAATTTCCGCCTTGTGCTGGTGGAGGCCAGAAGTATTTCCGACTGGACATCCTGGCTGAAATTATCAAGAAGAGCCCAGACCTTTAACCCCTTGGCGTGGGCCTGGTCCACATAGTCCCTGCTGGCCAGGGATCTATAATTTCCCTCGTTGTCCGTCAGTGAAAACCAGGTAGGCGAAATAACATTAAGTCCCTTGGTCTTTTCCACCACCGCATCCAGGGTCCTATTGCCCTCCGCGCTGGTCACCTGATGCCAGCCCAGAACAATCTTTTCATCCATCCTGGTGCTTTTATATTCCGGTTCCACAAAGGACCCATAGAAATCCTTATGATTCGTCTCTGCAATGATTTTATTTTCGATATATCCCATGTGGCCATCCGCCGTCTGGATTTTTGTCCAGCTTTCCATGGTCTCCAGAACCGTAACCTCCATATCATGCAGAACCTCTGTCACAATCGGACTCTTGATTCCGCCCTTTTGGCGGACCTTTCCGGTCTTTTTAATCCGGGCCATTTCCCGTCTGCCCCATTCGGTCACATATACCCTTTTTACATCCTCTCCATCAAAAGCCTGGATTTGAACGTTGGTATAGTTGGCAATCAGCCCCAGAGGCAGATAAACGTCATCCTCTTTCAAAAGAAGCAGAGGCGCCCCATTGGAGCCCTTCGTTTCTGCGTCTGCATAGACAATCTGATCCGGCAGTGCATAAACCAGCAGATTTTCCGTACTGTCCCAGTAAAATCGCTTATTGATATTTGCATTAATCCATGACAGAGGCAGATAGCTCTGGCCATTTTCATAAATTCCCTGTGCTTCCTGGAGTTCATAATTATAAATAATTGCCGTTTCGTTCCCGCTGGCCTCATAAATCCCGCCAAGATCTGCCAGCTCCTTGGAGGGTGTATATTTCTGAATCATTTTAAAACCGAAAAAGCCGAGAATAATCACAAAAATCATTCCGATGGCCGCAAATACAGGTACTAATTTCTTCATTCGCTTATCTCTCTTTTCCCTACGAATCGGCATACCTCAGAATGGATGCCGGAATTGGAGTTTTCTGGGTTAATTATAGCACAGATACCCCCTGGCGTTTGTTAATTTTTTGTAACAAATTCCCACCCTGGCCGCTTAAGAATTCCATCGGCAGAACAGTATCTTCCACTGCGGCCCCTCCCTTTTCTTCCTATCTCCTCCTGTTTTTCTCCTTTTTCCGTGCATTCTCCGGCCGGATATCCTCTTCGCTTGCATATACCTTATCAAACCGGATTTCCTTCAGTTCTCCGGCATCCGCCTGTACGTAATCACCCATATAAAACATTCCGTCTTCCCGTACTTCAAACAGTCTTTCCCAGTCCTTCGGATTTGAAATCTGTCCGTCCATGTAGATCGGGATTCCTTTCTCCGTATACCGTTTCAAACCATTCAGATACTGTGTTCTCTCATTTCTTTCCTCATTCATATGTTCTCTCCTAATTTACAGACCGGCAGGAAACCAGCAAGGAGAAATGTGACATATCAAAACCCTGCCGGCCTGTTTATTTAACTTTTTAAACTTCCGGAAGCAGCTCCCGGAAAAATATCCCGCATTCCTTCGTGACAGAAAATGCATCCGCTGAAAACGGAATCCGCTCAGTAAAAACGCCAAAGCGCCTCATAAATTCCTTTCTGGTCTCCTCGCTTCCAAAGGCTGCGAGATAATGCCAGCTTCTCTTCTTCCCCTGATCGTTTTTCATCACAAACTCCCGGAAACAATCCTGCTGCCACTCGCTGAAGGAAGCCACCAGAAACTGCTTTTCACAGCGCAGAAACTCTGCATATCTGCCATCCTCCAGGGTGCCAAAGTCTATCAGGATATCTTCATACTTACGGCTCAACGCCTCTTTCAGTTCTTCTGGTCCTGCACATTTGTAATAATCTGCATCCAAAACCCGGTAAGGCTTATATTCCCTCACCATCCCGTTGCAAACCTTCTCAAGCCTGCCCAGATCACCGGATGGATTCCATTCCAGCAGCGAAGCCCTCCTTCTGCGGAACCCGGCCAGATAGTTTAAAAGCATGATGGAGAAGTGTGTACAGCCCACACTGTGTCCAATTCCTGCAACTCCTATCAGCCTGGTCTTCGCCTCCAGAATTTCATCCCCCGCTTTTTTCCTTCCCATTCCTTCGTTCCTCCTGTTCCCGCTTTCAGAATTTCCCCAAAACAGGCACTGGCACCTTTATCCTCCTTAAGCGGATTGGCAAAAAACGGAAGGTACAGACAGGGAAGTGTACACAGCTCCCCTGGCAGCTTCAAACGGATGTCCTTTGACATATGGTTAAACAGAAGCAGTACACGGCCATAGGCCTTAAAATACCTCACTGCCTGTAAAGTACTGTCGGTTTCCCACCATTTTCCTCCGCAGACCAGCACATATAAATCAGCCTCCGGCAGCAAAGTTTTCTCCTGCCAGGAAACCCCTACGTCTTTTACAACAACCGGGAAATAACGGCAGGGGAGCTTTACCGAACGGCCATAAAACGGACGGACATACAGCGAGTCCATATGGTAGATTCCGGCGTCATCCGCCTCCATATTTCTGCTTCTGGCCATCGTCCGCACTGCATCCGTCTCCCACTCCTCCTGGTATAAGGCCGGATACCCGTTCCGGGTCAGAAAATTTGATATGCCAAGGGCTGCATGGGTTGTACCGATTCCATGCTTCGCTCCGGCAAAAATAAGATTCAGAGATTTCATTGCCAGTTCTCTTGAAATTTCTGTTTTTAATTCACATAGCGCCTGCGCTACTTCTCCTGCATTGGGATAACGTTCCTCTTTTCTCTCCTCCATGCATCCCCGAATAATCCGGTTCAGCTCCCGGTTTTCTCCTGGTTCTGTCATATCGCCTTGTTTTCCGGGCGTTTTTCCGATGCTCATAAAGAAAAGAAGGGCACCGATGGCATACACGTCGGTCCGGCAGTCCAGAATTCCGTTTCCGTACTGCTCCGGCGCGGCAAAGCCTTCCGTTCCATATCGCTCTCCAAAGGCAGTGATATCCTCTGCATATTGTGCGTGGTCGAAGTCAATTAAACGTATTGTTCCATTACAGACCAACAGATTTTTAGGCTGTAAATCAAGATACAAAATGGGGTTTTCTGATGTATTCATGAAATGAATGAGACGACAGACCTGGATTCCAAAATCCACTGTCGTTTTCATTGATAAGCTGCCCAGGCGTTTCACCAGGGCATATAAAGATTCGCCTTCCAGATATTCTTCTATAAGATAACTATTATCCAGATCTTCTTCCACGTCATAGACAAGAGGAATTCCAGGGTGACGGAGTGTTTTCAGAAACAGTGCTTCCTTTTTAAAGGTATCATAATCGGCCATGGTTTTGGGAACAATTTTCACTGCCCGGTATTCTTCAAGCTCCATATGATACGCCAGGTACACAGTTCCGGAACGGCCCGAACCCAGTTTCCTGCACAGACGGTATTTACCAAACAGAATGTGTTCTGTAATAGCCACACCTCCTTTCAGCAATACAATCTCTGGGTTCTATTCTAATACAGAATCTGACCTTTTACAACATATTTTTTCCATCTATTAAATTTTTAATAAATTTCCCACATATCATTGCCAAACCGGAATAGTATATAGTATATTATAGACGTAAAAATGTACCTTTTGGACTTACTATACAGACAGGAAGTGATCCGATGAAAATAGAACGCATCAATGACAACCAGATTCGGTGCACTTTAAGCAATTTTGACTTAAGTGTCCGCAATCTTAATTTAAGTGAGCTGGCCTATGGAAGTGAAAAAGCCAGAAATTTGTTTCGTGAAATGATTCAGCGGGCATCCAACGAGGTGGGGTTTGAGGCAGAAGATATCCCCTTAATGGTGGAAGCCATACCGCTTGCAAATGAAAGCGTCATGCTGATTATCACAAAAATTGACGACCCGGAAGAGCTGGATACCAGGTTTTCCAAATTCTCCCAGGTGGAGGAGGACGATGAGAATTCCTGGGGGCCCCTGGCCAGCGAGATTCTGGAAGGTGCCGAGGAACTTTTAAATCTTCTGGGAAATACGGAAAAACAGGAAAAACCAGAAACCGCTCCCAAGGAGACCCTCTCCGCTCCGGAACCTAAAAAAGAAGCACCCTGTGTAAGAATTTACCAGTTTGCTTCCCTGGATATGGTCTGCGCGGCCGCAAAAGAAACCGGCGGCATTTTTAACGGCCCCAGTATTCTCTACAAAAATCCCAAGAACAGCCTCTTCTATCTGGTTTTGAAAAAAGAGGACTGTGATGAGCTTTCCTTCAGCCGTACCTGCAATATCTTATCCGAGTATGGAAAACGGCTCAATCCGGAATCCGGAACTGAGGGCTATTATGCAGAACATTTTGAATTGATCGTAAAGAAAGACGCCTTATCCTCTCTTTCCAAACTTTAGAAAAATGGACAGCCGGATGGCCGCCTCCCATCGAGAGACATTACAGAATTTATGATTTATGCCGGATAAATGGAAAATTGCAAAATGCTATGCAAAAGGTTCGCCGATTGCATAGCATTTTTTGTTTCCCGGCATTATGAATTTCTGATGATCTTTTCTGCATTTATGACCTTTTAATACCCATTTCCATACGCTTTTCCCATTTTAATTTCCCTTGTAATATGCTTATGTCACAAGATGAACCAGCATGCGCCCGTCTGGCAGACGTGCCACCGGCACGAAGCAGCCAAAATACATGCCGCCCGTTCGGCGGCGGACTTTCATAGTAAACGAGGTGAAAAGGTATGAGCATTGCGAGGACTATCCGAAAATATGAACATATATTCGATGTGAAAGCAGAAAATTTTATCTGGCATCATCCGCTGCTTGGTTTCTTCCTTATGTCTGCAGGAATGCCGTTTTTTGTTCTCCTTTGTGTCTGCGCCAGCACAGTTTTAATTGTTTTTCCTATGGCATGGATTTTGGGCTGGCTGTAAACCGGCAGGGAACCTTTAACCGTCCTTAATGCCCGGACAAAATATCTAACGCCATTTTTAAGGGAAAGGATATATGCTAATACACGCCATTTCAAAAGGAGGAAATACCCTCCGGGTATACCTGGATGCACTGGAGGGACGTGCAAAAAAGGAGGAAAGTTTTATGCAGATTATGATCGCAGTCATTGGCATATGCGCGGCGGCAATGCTGCTGTGGTATGTCTATATTTTAATGAAGGGAGATGACCAGGCATGAGCGCTGCAATACAGTATGTTTTGTACCTCGCCATCCTGGCGGCGCTGGTAGTGCCGTTTGGGGCTTACATCAAGAAAGTAATGTTTGGGGAAAAAACATTTTTGTCCCTGGCTCTCACCCCATTTGAGAATCTGATTTACAGGGTGATGAGAATTGATCAGGAAGAACAGATGAACTGGAAGAAGTACGCCGTCAGCGTACTGCTTTTTTCCGGAATCGGGCTGGTATTTTTGTTCCTGCTTCAAATTCTGCAGGGAGTCCTTCCCGGCAATCCCCAGGGCCTTCCCGGTGTGAAATGGGACCTGGCCTTCAATACCTCCTCCAGCTTCGTCACCAACACGAACTGGCAGGTATATTCCGGCGAGTCCACATTGAGCTATCTGACCCAGGCTGTGGGACTTACGGTTCAGAACTTTGTTTCCGCCGCAACCGGAATCGCGGTCCTGTTTGCCCTGATTCGCGGCTTTATCAAAGTAAAGGCCACTGGCCTTGGCAGCTTCTGGGTGGATATGACCAGAATTATCGTTCATATTCTGATTCCGTTAAACCTGGTTATTTCCCTGCTGTTAGTCGGCGGCGGCGTGGTTCAGAATCTTAAGGGCGCGGAGACAGTCGCTCTGGTCGAACCTATTGCCGTCAGCGCGGAAGGAGAAATCCTGGAAGGCGCGGTAATTGATGAAGAGACCGGAACGGTTACGGTAGACGGCGTCCTTGTTCCCGACGCGGAAATCGTAACTGAACAGTTCGTCCCCATGGGGCCTGCGGCGAGCCAGGTGGCCATTAAGCAGTCCGGCACCAACGGCGGCGGCTTCAATGGCGTCAATTCGGCGCATCCGCTGGAGAATCCGAACCCCTTTACCAATCTGATTGAGATGATTTCCATTCTGCTGATTCCTGCGGCACTGTGCTTCACCTTTGGGTCGGCAGTAAAAAATAAGAAACAGGGAATTGCCATCTTTGCGGCCATGTTTCTTTGTCTGTGCATCGCCCTTGGCTGCATCGCGGTAAACGAGCAGGCAGGTACGGCGGCGCTTTCACAGGACGGCGCGGTGAATCTGTCCGCAATCGGGCAGGCCGGAGGAAATATGGAAGGAAAGGAAACCCGATTCGGAATTGCGGCTTCCTCTACCTGGGCGGCCTTTACCACAGCGGCCTCCAACGGTTCCGTAAACTCCATGCACGACAGCTACACGCCGATCGGCGGAATGATCACCATGCTGTTGATGCAGCTCGGCGAGGTAATCTTCGGCAGCACCGGCTGCGGCCTGTACGGAATGCTGGCGTTCGCAATCCTGACGGTATTTATTGCAGGACTTATGGTGGGCAGAACGCCGGAGTTTCTTGGTAAAAAAATTGAGCCCTTTGAGATGAAATGGGCGGTTCTGGTCTGCCTGGCCACGCCCATTGGAATTCTTGTGGGAAGCGGTATCGCGGCCGTGGTTCCTTCCGTCATGGACAGCTTAAATAACGGAGGAGCCCATGGATTTTCAGAAATGCTGTACGCCTACAGCTCCGCCGGAGGAAATAACGGTTCCGCCTTTGCGGGCTTTAACGCCAACACCGTATTTTTAAATGTCAGCATCGGTCTGGTCATGCTGTTTGTAAGATTTTTACCGGTTGTCGGCACCCTTGCCATTGCCGGAAGTCTGGCACAGAAGAAGAAAATCGCGGCGACTGCCGGTACCCTGTCTACCACAAACGCCATGTTTGTATTCCTGTTGATTTTTGTCGTGCTGCTGATCGGCGCACTCAGCTTCTTCCCGGCGCTGGCCCTTGGCCCGCTTGCTGAGTTCTTCGGCAGTACCATGTAAAGGAGGAGCTGTTCATGAGTGCAAAGCAGAAAAGCGCTTTTGCCGATAAGAAAATGCTCGGCAGAGCGATCAAGGATTCATTTATCAAATTAAGCCCCAAAACTCAGGCGAAAAATCCGGTTATGTTTCTGGTATTCGTTTCCGCGATTCTGACCAGTGTTTTATGGGGCGTGTCGTTAATCGGATGGAAGGACGCTCCCAGCGGCTATACGCTGTCCATTGCCATTATTCTCTGGTTTACCGTATTGTTTGCCAACTTCGCGGAGGCCATCGCCGAGGGCAGAGGAAAGGCGCAGGCCGATTCTCTGCGGGCCTCCCGGAAGGATGTGGACGCAAATAAGATTCCGTCCGCCGAGCAGAAGGATAACATCACGGTTGTGCCTTCTGCCATGTTAAAAAAGGGCGAGCTGGTCCTTGTAAAGGCCGGGGAACAGATTCCGGCAGACGGAGAGGTCATCAAAGGGGCCGCCTCCGTGGATGAAAGCGCCATCACCGGCGAATCCGCTCCCGTGATCCGGGAAGCAGGCGGCGACAGAAGCGCCGTAACCGGTGGCACAACCGTCCTGTCCGACTGGATTGTTGTTAAAGTCACAAGCGAAGCCGGGGAAAGCTTCTTAGATAAGATGATTGCCATGGTTGAAGGCGCGGCGCGAAAAAAGACGCCCAATGAAATCGCGCTGCAGATTTTTCTGGTGGCGCTGTCCATTATCTTTATCCTGGTAACGATGTCCCTTTACACCTATTCGATTTTCTCGGCAAAGCTTGCGGGAATCCCGAATCCCACCTCCGTAACGACGCTGGTAGCGCTCTTGGTCTGCCTCGCGCCCACCACCATCGGCGCACTGCTCTCCGCCATCGGAATCGCGGGTATGTCCAGGCTTAACCAGGCCAACGTCCTCGCCATGAGCGGCCGGGCCATTGAGGCGGCTGGTGATGTGGACGTTCTGATGTTGGATAAGACCGGTACTATTACCCTGGGAAACCGTCAGGCTTCGGAATTCATTCCGGTAGACGGCGTAAACATTAAGGAACTGGCGGACGCCGCGCAGCTTTCTTCCCTGGCGGACGAGACGCCGGAAGGCAGAAGCGTCGTGGTTCTGGCGAAGGAACAATTCGGCATTCGCGGCAGAAGTCTTCAGGACAAGGGGATGAAATTTATTCCCTTTACCGCTGTGACCCGTATGAGCGGCGTTGACTTTGGCGGAAATGAAATCCGCAAGGGCGCGGCAGACGCCATGCAGACCTATGTCACCCAGGCGGGAGGCAGGTATTCCGAGGAATGCGACAACGTCGTCCGGTCCATCGCTTCTAAGGGCGGCACTCCGCTGGTGGTGGCAAAGAACCACAAGATTCTCGGCGTAATTTACCTGAAGGATATTATCAAGCAGGGCGTAAAGGAAAAATTTGCTGACCTGCGGAAAATGGGCATCAAAACCATTATGATTACCGGTGATAATCCCATTACCGCGGCAGCCATCGCCGCAAAGGCCGGTGTGGATGATTTCCTGGCGGAAGCGACGCCGGAAGGAAAGCTTGCCATGATCCGGGATTTCCAGTCCAAGGGTCATCTGGTGGCCATGACCGGAGACGGAACCAACGATGCGCCTGCGCTGGCTCAGGCCGACGTTGCGGTTGCCATGAACAGCGGCACCCAGGCGGCAAAGGAAGCCGGAAATATGGTGGATCTGGACTCCTCTCCCACCAAGCTCATTGAGATTGTCCGGATCGGCAAGCAGCTTCTGATGACCCGCGGAAGCCTGACGACCTTTTCCATTGCCAACGACGTGGCGAAATATTTTGCCATTATTCCAGCTCTGTTCATGGGACTGTACCCGGGACTCTCCGCTTTGAATATTATGGGCCTCCATTCCCCTCAGAGCGCGGTACTTTCCGCCATCATTTACAATGCGCTGATTATCATCGCTCTGATACCGCTTGCTCTTAAGGGCGTTAAGTACCGGGAGGTTTCCGCAGGAAAGCTTCTGTCCCGGAACCTTCTTATTTATGGCCTGGGCGGCCTGATTGCCCCGTTCATCTTTGTGAAGCTGATTGATGTCCTGCTGGTTATGACCGGTTTGGTATAGGAGGCGGTATTATGGAAAAAAGAATGATTAAAAAGTTGATGCACGGCGCCGGTATCTTACTGGCAATGGTTGGTGTTGTGCTGGGGGCAGCCGCCCTGCGGATTGCACTCTTTGCCCCGGAGCTGCTGAATGAGATTTTTCATGTGATTGGAGGTTAAAGGAATATGAAAGAGTTTAAATCAACGCTGCCGAAAGCACTGGTATTTTTTCTCATTTTCACATTGATATGCGGGATTCTTTATACCGGAGCCGTTACTGCGGCGGCACAGCTTCTCTTCCCCGGAAAGGCGAACGGCAGCATCATTGAAATCGACGGCAAAAAATACGGGTGTGAGCTGCTGGGACAGCAGTATTCCGATGATTCCCACATGTGGGGCCGAATTGCGAATATTGACGTCTCTACTTATAAAGATAAAGACGGACATCCTTTCATGTATGCGGCTCCGTCCAATCTCTCTCCCGCCAGTGAGGAGTACAAATCGCTGGTGGCCGAGCGTGTCGAAAAGCTCCGGGCTGCCAATCCGGATATGGATGAGACCGCAATTCCTGTCGATCTTGTCACCGGCTCCGGCAGCGGTCTTGACCCCCATATTTCTCCCGCCGCGGCAGAATATCAGGCGGCGCGGATTGCCAGGGCAAACGATATGACAGAGGATGAAGTGCAAACCATTATTGAAACATGCACCGATGGACGGTTCCTTGGGATCTTTGGAGAAGAAACGGTAAATGTCCTTAAGGTCAACCTGATGCTGGACGGTATTTTAAAAGAATAATAGGAACTGTGAAGATACGGAACAGTTACGAATACTATCTCTTTATACCGTCTTAATACGAAAGAGAATATCCTTTTCCCTCCTTTATCCGATACATTTTATGATAAAGATAAGATAAAGAAGTGTAAAGGAGTGCCGCGCGCATGAGGATGTTTTCTTTCAAAAAATTAACATCATTCCAGATCATTGTCCTTGGGTTTTCCGGCGTGATACTTTTTGGAACGATCTTGCTGATGCTTCCCTTTTCCAGTCGGGAGGGAATGATAACGCCGGTTTCAGAAGCTTTATTTACCTCCACCTCCGCGGTCTGTGTCACAGGACTTGTTCTGCACGATACCGCCACCTACTGGTCGGCATTCGGTCAGTTTGTGATTCTGCTTTTGATTCAGATCGGCGGAATGGGCGTAATTACCGTGGCCGCCTCCGTCGCCATGATCTCCGGCCGGAAAATTTCTCTGATGCAGCGCAGCACGATGCAGGAGGCTGTTTCCGCGCCAAAGGTTGGAGGAATCGTCCGGCTGACCAACTTTATTGTCAAAACAACTTTGACGATCGAGCTTTTAGGGGCTGCCGTCATGGCGCCGGTTTTCTGCCGTGACTTTGGAATCAAGGGACTTTGGATGGCGCTGTTTCATTCGGTATCCGCCTTCTGTAATGCCGGTTTTGACCTGATGGGGGCCACAAAGGCCTTTTCCTCCCTGACCGGTTATGCATCGGAGCCGGTTATTAATCTGACGGTCATGTCTTTGATTGTAATCGGCGGGATTGGGTTTCTGACCTGGGATGATATCCGGTCCAGCAAATTCCGCTGGCACAAATACCGGATGCAGAGCAAAGTGATTCTATGTACCACCGTCCTCCTGTTAATTATACCGACGGTTTACTTCTTCTTTTTTGAGTTTACTGCTTTTGGTCTGGGAAAGCGCATTCTATGTTCTCTTTTTCAGTCCGTAACGCCGCGAACAGCGGGATTCAATACGGTCGATCTGACATCTCTTAAGGAGTCGGGACAGGCCATCATCATCCTCTTAATGCTGATCGGCGGAAGCCCCGGCTCTACCGCCGGCGGCATGAAAACCACCACCGTTGCGGTGTTATTCGCCACGGCGCTCTCCACCTTCCGAAGGAAAGAATATACGCATTTCTTCGGGCGGAGAATCGAGGATGGCGTGGTCAAAAACGCCGCCACCATTGGACTGTTATACATGACCCTGTTCTTCTTTGGCGGGCTTGTAATCAGTATGGCTGAAGGGCTTCCCATACTTACCTGCCTGTTTGAGACTGCCTCTGCGGTGGGTACGGTCGGTTTATCCCTGGGAGTCACACCCGGTCTTGGCACATTATCCAGACTCATTCTGATTCTGCTCATGTTCTTCGGCAGAGTGGGAGGACTGACCCTGATCTTTGCCGCATTGTCCGGTACCCAAAAGCAGGCGGCAAAGTATCCGCAGGAAAAGATAACGGTTGGATAAAGGACGCGCTGGAAGGAGGAAATACCCTCCGGGCATACCTGGATGCGCGGAAAAGACGCGCTGGAAGGAGGAAATTCTACTATGAAATCGATACTTTTAATTGGGTTGGGAAGATTTGGCCGGCATATTGCCATGCACTTAAACGAGCTGAACCATCAGGTCATGGCGGTGGATCATGTGGAGGAGAGGATAGACGCGGTGCTGCCTTATGTAACAAATGCACAGATTGGCGACAGCACGAACGCCTCTTTCCTGGAATCTTTGGGAATCCGAAATTATGATGTCTGCATCGTAGCCATCGGAAATGATTTTCAAAGCTCTCTGGAAACCACCTCTCTCCTTAAGGAGCTTGGCGCAAAGCTGGTGGTATCCAGAGCGGCCAGAGATGTACAGGCAAAGTTTCTCCTGCGTAACGGAGCAGACGAAGTGGTCTACCCGGAAAAGCAGCTTGCCAAGTGGACCGCCATCCGTTACAGCGCTGACCACATTTTGGATTACATAGAGCTGGACGAGGAGCACGCAATCTTTGAAATACCGGTTCCCGAAGCCTGGGCCGGCCGGACCATCGGGCAGCTTGATATTCGGAAGAAATATAACATTAACATTATGGGGATTAAGAAAAACGGAAAGCTGGCGCTTTCGATTACTCCTGATATGGTGCTGGAATCCAATAGTACGATGCTTGTACTGGGCCAGAACAGAGATATTCAGAAATGTTTCCGTATTTAATTTTCCCTATACAATACTGGGAGGTGAAACTATGCAGGATATCCTGTTGCTTGCAGCGGTGGCGGTCGCCTTTATATTTGGCTGGTTTCTTATGGGAAAGCTGGATCTCTTTCTTGAATCGAACCGTCATATGCAGGAACTGCAGCTTTCATCCGTCGAGAATCTCCTGCGGATCGGATTTTGTAATCCGACGGCTGCTGACGGCATTACCGGCGCCCTGGAACAATATTCCAGATTGTACCCGGACAGATCGGTCCGCATTTTTTACGGAACGGAGGAAGAGCTGCAAAAAGGGTTCTCCACCGGCAGATTCGACATGATTTTTTTGCCGGAGGATGCTGAAATTCCTGCTTCCATGCACTACGATTCCAGAATGATTTCTCTGAATCACGGGCCTGTTATGATGAAATACGGCGGACTGCCCATAGAACCGATCACAGATGGGCATATTATTCTGAAGATGGCATGGGTTGGCGAAGCGGCGGCGGCTTTTACTGATTCTTTTGGCCGCAGGATGTGATATAATAGGATGGCAAGGAGGAATGAACATGGAAATGCCAAGACAGGATCCGGATCAGCTTTTAAAGGCAATCCAAAGTGATACCGCAGGCGAAAAACGCGGCAAGTTAAAAATCTTCTTTGGCTATGCCGCCGGCGTGGGGAAAACCTATGCGATGCTGCAGGCGGCGCATCAGGCCAGGGAACGCGGCGTTGACGTGATTGCCGGATATATAGAACCCCACTCCAGGCCGCAGACAACGGCGCTTTTAGACGGACTGGAGCAGCTTCCCATAAAGCAGGTGTTTTATGGCGGGATAACGCTCCGGGAGTTTGATATTGACTGTGCGCTGAAGCGGAAACCGCAGTTGATTCTGGTGGATGAGCTGGCGCATACCAATGCAGAGGGCAGCCGTCACGCCAAGCGCTATCAGGACGTGCAGGAACTTTTGAACGCCGGAATTGACGTCTATACCACCGTCAATGTCCAGCATATTGAGAGCCTGAACGATACCGTCGCTTCCATTACCGGGATTCTGGTGCGGGAACGTATCCCGGACTCTGTCTTTGACCAGGCGGATCAGGTAGAGTTAGTGGATATTGAGCCGACAGAGCTTCTGGAGCGCATGGCAAGCGGAAATATCTATCGGGAGGAACAGGCGGAACGGGCAGCAGTCAATTTTTTTACCGCCCCGAATCTGACTGCATTAAGAGAGATTGCCCTGCGCCGCTGCGCGGAGCGGGTAAACCTGCTGACGGAAAGCACCAGAATCCAGAGCCGGGGCGACTACCACACCGACGAGCATATTCTGGTGTGCCTCTCCTCCTCTCCATCCAACGCGAAAATCATCCGCACCGCCGCGAGGATGGCACGGGCATTCCGGGGAAGCTTCACCGCCCTTTTTGTGGAAACGCCTGTTACCTCCGAAATGAACGAGGATGACAAGAAACGCCTGCGGAACAATATTCGGCTGGCAGAGCAGCTTGGCGCGCATATCGAAACGGTCTATGGCGACGATGTTCCCTATCAGATCGCGGAATTTGCACGGCTTTCCGGCGTTTCTAAAATTGTGATCGGGCGGAGTACCGCTGCCAGAAGAAGCATATTCAGCAAGCCGACACTGACGGAGCGCCTGATTGCCAATGCGCCCAATCTGGATATCCATGTGATTCCGGACACCGGCGCCGGGATTGCCGGCCAGAAGCGCAGAAACAAAATGCTTCCTGTAACTGCTATGCCGATTCGTGATGTGGCAAAGAGCATCCTTGTCCTGCTGGCTTCTACCCTGGTGGGATATGCCTTTTACGCCATGGGCTTTTCCGAGGCCAACATCGTATCCGTATATATTTTCGGCGTTTTAGTCATCTCCGTCATCACAACAAGCCAGTTTTGCGGAGCTGTGGCGTCTATTGTAAGCGTGCTGGTGTTTAATTTCTTCTTCACCGTTCCGCGTCTTACCTTTCGCTTCAGCAATCCCAATTACCTGGTGACGTTTCCGATCATGTTCATGGTGGCGCTGCTGACCGGCTCTCTTGCCACGCGTCTAAAAAATAATGCAAAGCAATCGGCCAATTCGGCTTATCGGACAAAGATTCTGTTCGAGACGAATCAGCTGCTCCAAAAGGAAACCGACGAGGAGTCTGTCGTAAAAGCCACTGCGGGACAGCTCTTGAAACTGCTTCATAAGGATATTGTGGTCTATTTGTCAGACGGACAGAAGCTTGCTTCTCCCAGTATTTTCCGGGCGCCTGACAGCGACCAGTGCAATCTGGTTTCTGAGAATGAGGAAGCGGTCGCAGCCTGGGTGCTGCGGAACAACAAGCACGCCGGAGCCACCACGGACACGTTATCCAGCGCCAAGTGCCTGTATCTGGCCATTCGGGTCAACAGTCAGGTGTACGGCGTTGTAGGAATTGCCATGAATGAGATTCCGCTGGATTCTTTTGAAAAGAGCGTCCTGCTCTCCATTCTCGGCGAGTGTGCCCTGGCGCTGGAAAATATTAAAAATGCCCGGGAAAAGGAAGAAGCCGCGATTCTTGCCAGAAATGAGCAGCTTCGCGCCAACCTGCTTCGTGCGATTTCCCATGATCTGCGTACTCCACTTACTTCCATTTCCGGAAACGCCGACAATCTGCTGGTCAACTATCAGAAAATGGACGACGCTACGAGGAAACGGACATTTTCCGATATCTATGACGATTCCATGTGGCTGATTAATCTGGTGGAAAATCTGCTGGCGATTACCAGAATCGAAGGCGGTCAGGTGCATCTGACCCAGTCTGTGGAGCTGATGGACGAGGTGGTCTCAGAGGCTCTGCGCCATGTCAATCGGAAAAGCAAGGAACACATCATCCAGGTCACTTCCTCGGAGGATTTGATTCTCGCAAGCATTGACGCCAAGCTGATTGTTCAGGTTATCATCAATCTTTTGGATAACGCCATCAAGTATACGCCGCCCGGGTCTGTGATTGAGGTCCATACGGAAAAGGATAAAGAGTCACAGCAGGTCGTTGTTTCTGTTTCTGATGATGGTCCCGGCATTCCGGATGACCAGAAGCCGCATATTTTTGATATGTTTTACAGCGGAGCCAACAAAATTGCCGACAGCCGAAGAAGCCTGGGGCTGGGCCTTTCGCTGTGCAAATCCATTGTCACGGCTCATGGCGGTACTATCCGGGTGACCGATCATGAACCGAAGGGAACCGTTTTTACATTTACATTACCGGCAGGGGAGGTTGAGCTGCATGAATAAACCATTAATATTGGTTGTGGAGGACGACCCTCCGGTACGCAACCTGATTACAACTACATTAAAAACCAATGACTACCGCTACCTGGTCGCAGCCAATGGCGGGACCGCCGTTTTGGAGGCGTCCTCCCATAATCCGGACATTATCCTTTTGGATCTCGGACTTCCGGATATGGACGGCGTACAGGTCATTCAGAATATCCGTTCGTGGTCAAATCTGCCGATTATCGTTATCAGCGCCCGAAGCGAGGATACCGATAAGATCGAAGCGCTGGATGCAGGCGCCGATGATTACCTGACCAAGCCCTTTTCTGTGGAAGAGCTTTTGGCACGGCTCCGGGTCACCCAGAGAAGACTGTCCTATATGACAGCGGAAATGCTGGCTTCCAATTCGGTTTTTGTCAACGGG
Source organism: Clostridium sp. (assembly GCA_021770825.1). Lineage (GTDB taxonomy): Bacteria > Bacillota > Clostridia > Lachnospirales > Lachnospiraceae > CANRXD01. The sequence goes on from JAETQD010000011.1 coordinate 91,500, forward strand.
AAGCTGAAAGTGGACTATGCCGGGGGATGCGCGTATCTGGACGGGCAGGAGCTGCATTTAACTCCCATTGAGTATAAGCTGCTGTGCCTGCTGTCCAAGAATGTGGGAAAAGTGCTGACCCACACCTTTATCACGCAAAACATCTGGGGGCGGAGCTGGGATAACGATATTGCGTCCTTACGTGTCTTTATGGCGACGCTTAGGAAGAAGCTGGAGCCGGCTCCGGATTCTCCCCAGTATATCCAGACCCACATCGGCGTGGGATACCGGATGATGAAGGTGGAATGATGCAAAAAACAGGAGCAGTCCGTTTCGATGAGACGGCAATACCGGACGAAATCGCTCAAAAAAGAACCGGCGTGACTTCCGCCACGCCGGTTCTCCGGAAATTTTATTCACTTCCTCATGGGACGCTGACGAAAACGGCAGTCTCTTATCTGTGTTCCTTCACGAATTATGCGTTTTTCTTCTCAAAATACTCGTTGAGAATGTTTACAAGCTGATCGCAGCTGATTCCATGAACCATGCATGCCTCTTCCAGAGATTCCATCTGAGAAGACGGGCATCCAACGCAATGCATTCCTGCACCCATCAGAATCTGTGCTGTATTGATATCTAAGCGGAGAAGTTCTCCAATAAGCATATCCTTTGTTACCTGCATGAGCGGTTCCTCCTTTTATTACTTTTGTACTGATATATTGTGAGTATAATACTTTTTCTTATGCTTGGCAAGGTTGTTTTTTTCTTTCCCTTCCTTTCCGGAATCCTCCCGTTTTTCCCTGGAATAAAGTGACAAAAAGAAGTTGATATGGTATAATTGAATAGGCAGTGCGGAAAAAATCCGTTTTCCATGGGGCGAATGCCCGTGGGCGGGAAGACGCAAGGCGAATTCGAGTTTTGCACTGCACAGGCAAAAAATTATATATAGGAGGGTTAATATTATGAATCGTTATGGAATTTCTGTTGAATTAAAAAATGTCCCAGAATTAGACCCAGAGTTCACTCCTCTTTTAAAATTTAACCGCGCTTTTCTGGAAAACGCCACAAAGCCGGTTTCCGTTGCGGTAGAAAGAGCTGATGGCCAGATGGCCACCTGCCACACAAAGCTTCACGAAAATCCGGAAATGGCTGCTGCGAACCACTATTATATCGACAGGCTCGTTAAGACCATGCTCTGGCTTCAGGGCGGCTTCCGTGTTTATGTAAATGATAAAGACACCTACGACTACCTTTCCAGCGTTTACTGCAAAGGCGGCGCACGCGAATTCGACTGGGATTTCATGTCCCATATCTATGAGCACGCATTTGAGGTCGTTTTAACAGACAATATTCCGGAGGCCAAAGACGCTCCCATCGCAATGGGCGGCCATCTGGAAGGATGCCGTATCGGCTTCGATGCAGGCGGTTCTGACCGCAAGGTTTCTGCTGTGATCGACGGCGAAACCGTATTCTCCGAGGAGGTAGTATGGTTCCCAAAGACCAATTCCGATCCCGACTATCACTATGACGGAATCGTTGCTGCATTCAAATCTGCAGCTTCCCATATGCCGAGAGTGGATGCCGTTGGTATTTCTTCCGCAGGTATTTTCATCAACAACCGTACCATGAACGCCTCCCTCTTCTTAAAGGTTCCGGAAGACCTCTACGAAGCAAAGGTAAAAGATATCTACATCCGTGCCGTAAAGGATACCTTCGGTGATATCCCTTATGCAGTTGCCAACGATGGCGATGTATCTGCTCTGGCAGGCACAATGAGTATTAAAGACAACAACGTACTGGGTATCGCAATGGGTACCAGTGAGGCCGTTGGATATGTGGATGAGGAAGGCCGCATTACAGGCTGGCTCAACGAGCTGGCATTTGTTCCGGTTGATGCAAACCCGGATGCCATGATTGATGAATGGGCCGGCGACATCGGCTGCGGCGTGAAATACTTCTCCCAGGACGGCGTAATCAAGCTGGCACCCCGTGCAGGAATCGAATTGGACGAGTCCGCATCTCCAGCCGAAAAGCTGAAAGCCGTTCAGAAGTTAATGGCAGAGGACGATCCCCGTGCCGCAAAAGTATATGAGTCCATCGGCTGCTACCTTGGTCATACTCTTGCTTACTATTACCAGACCTACGGCTTCCGCTATGTGCTGCTTTTAGGCCGCGTAATGAGCGGAAAGGGCGGCGATCTGTTAATCGAAACATGTAAGCATGTTCTTGACGATGAGTATCCGGAAATCGCCGACAAGTTCGAGTTAAGACTGCCGGATGAGTATTTCCGTCGTGTTGGACAGTCCATGGCTGTTGCAAGCTTACCGAAACTCAACTAATTTGTACATATATCGGCGGGGCTGCGAAAAGGCAGGCCCGCTGTTTTTTAAGGAGGTACTGTTTTTGACTCTCAAACTCTCCTGCTTTTTTGATGTTCTTGTGGTGGGCTCTGGCATCTCCGGACTGTCGGCTGCACGGGAAGCCGCCGCCTCGGGCTGCCGGACGGCAATTCTGTCGGAAACCCGTCTGTTTTCCGGCTCCAGCTTCTATCCTGGAACATGGGGGTTCGGCCTTGTGGGCCCGGAAGATGAAAACGATATTGAGGATATGATCGCCACCGTCAATGAGGTTGGATGCAAAATGGCGGATTCTGACCTGGTACGTACCTTTGTATCCGGAATCAATCCCGCAATTTCCCACCTGGAAACCATGGGCTGCCATCCCAAAAAGGCAGCAAAAAGCTCCGAACGGGAATACATTCCCTGCTTCGACCATAAGCACAGAAACTGGAGCGGCCTGGAGGCAGACGGCCTGCGCCGGACATTTTCAAAACAACTGGAGGAGCAAAATGTCACCATATTAGATCACTGTACCGTTCTGGAGTTAGTGAAAGAAGAGGGACGTGTGTGCGGCGCCGTTGTTTCCTGCCAAAATAAGCTTCAATACATCGGCTGTCGCTCCCTGATTCTCGCCACAGGCGGGTACGGAAGCCTGTTCCGCAGCCATCTGTGTACCGATGATGTATGCGGCCTCGGCCATTTTCTTGCATTAAAAGCCGGATGCCGGCTGGTAAATATGGAATTTATGCAGATGATGCCAGGCTACCTGTATCCGGCCAGAAACACTATTTTCAACGAAAAGACCTTCCGTTTTGCCAATTTCTACACCCCTGATCATACTCCCCTGTTTCATGCCGATGAGGAAGCCCTGTTGGATTTACGTTCCACCTACGGCCCCTTTACTTCGCGGTTGGCCTCCCGTGCAATTGATCTGAAATTGTATCAGGCATCTTTAGAAGGCGAAAATGGTGTTGAGGTTTCCTACGCTGAAGCCGCCAAAAGCGAACCGCCGGAATTCATAAAAATATACTTTGACTGGCTCTCCTCTGAAAAGCATGTCAGCGTGAACGATACCATCCATATTGGGATGTTCTCCCATGCTGCCAACGGCGGAATCTGTATTGACGAGAACGGCTGGACCGGTATTGATGGACTCTATGCGTGCGGAGAAGTTACCGGAGGAATGCATGGGGCTGACCGGATTGGAGGACTTTCCACTGCAAACGGACTGGTATTCGGCCAGCGGGCCGGACGGTCTGCTGCCGCTGCTGCCACCGTACCATGCGGGGAAGCAAACATGGCAGGCGAAAATTCTTCTCATCCGTCCGAACCGTTTTCCTTCCCCTGCCGCGAAATCGCAGACCGGGCCGCCATCCGCTCCAAACTTCAAAATGATATGTACCGGAATGCCATGGTCATCAGAAACGAACGCGGACTTCTGGATACAAAAACAGAACTGGAGCAGATACTTTCCAGCGCCCATTGGTCTCCCTCCGCAGATACCGCCGCCATCACCGATTCCCGGATTTTAGAGGGCCAGCTCATGACCGCTATCTGCATTTTAAATGCCGCCCTTCTCCGCAGAGAAAGCCGCGGTTCCCATTACCGAAGTGATTTTCCCGTCGAAAATCCCCAGATGGCGACCCCCATTGAAATTGTGCTGGACCATGGAATCATCGCAAAATTTAAATGACCCTTGGCGCATTCCCGCGCCGAACGCGGATGCGACAGCGACATTTCGTTTCGCGCGAGTGTGCATTTTTACATCCCAGGATACAAAAAGGTGCCCGGCTGGTTTACAGTCGGGCACTCTGGCTTATATTATGCTGTTACTTTTTCAAAATCTGAAGCCGGATGTTTGCAGAGGGGGCAGATGAAATCTGCCGGGAGCTCCTCTCCCTCGTAAACATATCCGCATATGGTGCATCGCCATGTGGTTTTTCCCTTTGCGGTGTTCTGCTCCGGCTTTGGTTTGATAGAAGACTGGTAGTAGCTGTAAGTCGTAGATGGGTCTGCTGCCAATACCTCCATATCATCCACTGCGGCAATAAACAGAGTATGGCTTCCCAGGTCAATCGCCTGCTCCACGGTGGCACTGATGTAGGCATTGGTTCCCTCTGTGATATAGTAAAGACCATTTTCACTGCGTTTGCAGGCAGGATATCCCTCAAACTTATTCACGGTTCTTCCGGACTGGAAACCAAAATGCTTGAAGGTATCAAAGCTTGCCTTCTCACTTAAGATGGAAATGTTGAATTTTCCGCTTTCTTTCACCAGATCATGTGTGAAATTGGCTTTATTGACTGCGATACTGATTCTGTTTGGGGTAGAAGTCACCTGTCCTGCCGTATTGATGATACAGCCGCTGTCCTTTTCGCCCACGCGGGATGTAAGGACAAACAGCCCATATGTCAGATTATACATTGCTTTATTATTCATTCTGCTCATTCTCCTTTTTATTCCTTGTCAGCCAGGTTAAATTCCAGAAGGGATTCCTGACTTCTGCGATCTAGTAATTCTCTGCATGAATCTCAAAATAGCTCCGGGGATGATTGCAGGTGGGACAGACTTCCGGCGCTTCTGTGCCAACTATAATATGCCCACAATTACGGCACTCCCATACCTTTACTTCACTCTTTTCAAAAACGGATGCTGTTTCCACATTCTTTAACAGTGCACGGTATCTTTCCTCATGATGCCTTTCAATTTCAGCAACCAGACGGAATTTTTCTGCCAGCTCCGGGAATCCCTCCGCATCTGCGGTTTTGGCAAAGCCATCATACATATCGGTCCACTCATAATTTTCTCCTGCAGCAGCGGCCTCCAGGTTCTCCACAGTATTTCCAATTCCTTTCAGTTCCTTGAACCACATTTTCGCATGCTCTTTTTCATTCTCAGCAGTCTTTAAAAACAGAGCGGAAATCTGCTCATAGCCTTCCTTCTTTGCAACAGAAGCGAAATATGTATATTTATTTCTTGCCTCCGACTCTCCGGAAAAAGCTGTCTGTAAATTCTTCTCCGTCTGTGTTCCTGCATATTTGTTTTTTACGTCTTTCATATTTGATTCTCCTTTTCTTCTACAATATGTTTATTTCTGCACTCAGGGCAGACATAGTAAACCTTCAGATCATAATAAAGAAATTCATCCCCCATCTGCTCGCGAAGCGATTCCGTCAAATCCCTGAATTTTGTATCGGCCAGCTTCCCGCAGTGTTTGCATACAAGGTGATCATGCTTTTCTGCCCGGTCATACCGGTCTGATGTGCCTTCCACAGGCACCTTACGGATCAGTTCTGCTTCCAGAAGTTTGTTCAAATTGTTATATACTGTCGCAAGAACCACATTCGGATGGGTTTCCTTCAGTCTGTGAAAAATCTGTTCTGCGGTCAGATGTTCGCGGGAGTTGTTTATGATGGCAAATATTTCTTTCTCATATTTTGTCATTGCAGCTCCTTCTCATCTCTCGTGTCTTTTTTAGAATTGTTCTAATTTAATTATAATGATTCTAAGATATTTGTCAATAGAATTTGGAAAATTATTCTAAAAAAGGCCCGCGGCGGGACGTCGCGGACCGTCTAAAAGTTTTATACCCTCACTTTAAAAACTGCCTTCTTAACATCAGAAGCGCCATGGAGCTGTACCTTTACCATGTGGACATCTTCCGGAAATACCACGAGGATGTCGCCCGGACGCATGGTAACCCAACTGTCCACAGGGCCCTCATAGGGAATAAAGTCGCCAGCCTCATCGTAAGCGCCGGCTTTCAGAGAAGACGCATCGGTCACTCCAATCTTTTCCTCTCCATCCAGTACCACATGAATATCGGCATAGTATTTATGTCCTTCCCATGCTGCCTCATTTTCCGGCATTGTGGTATAGTTAAAACGGTTTATGTAAACCTGATCGCCGTCCACATCATTCCGTCCCATCTCAAGCTTTGTGAGATCGGCACTGGCAAGAAAATCAATCGCAGTGTCCATAGGACCGCTGATTCCCTTATAACGGTTAAGCTGTGCAAGCTTTGTGTAAATCATGGCAAAAACCTCCTGTCAAATCCTGCTTTTACTGTTTGGCTGCCTGTGCTTCCTGAATCTTCTTCTGCTGCTCTGCATATAAATGGCAGGCTACCATATGGCCGTTTCCTGCATTCTGAACTGCCAGAGCCGGATCCTGCTGCTTACAGATTTCCATGCAGTGCGGGCAGCGGTTGTGGAATGCACAGCCGGACGGTTTGTGAATGGGGCTTGGAACCTCGCCTTCCAGTACCTGACGCTTCTTGGTATTGTGAATATCCGGAACCGGAATCGCCGATAACAGGGCCCGTGTATACGGATGAAGCGGTTCATCATACAGAGCGCGGGAGTCAGCAACCTCCACAATCTTTCCAAGATACATAACCACGATACGGTCAGACATGTACTGTACCACGCTTAAATCATGGGCAATGAACAGATAAGTCAGGTTCAGATCTTTCTGAATATCTTTCATCAGGTTTAAAACCTGTGCCTGAATGGACACGTCCAGAGCAGATACGGGCTCGTCGCAAATCAGCACTTCCGGCATAACCTCAAGGGCTCTTGCAATACAGAGACGCTGACGCTGTCCGCCGGAGAACTCATGAGGATAACGCATCAGATAATCCGGCTGGATGTTTACCATCTTAAGAACTTCCTGCATCCGTGCTTCGCGCTCATTCTGGTCATGCATGCCATGAACCTTTAACGGCTCTTCAAAGGATGTATAGATCTTCTTCTGCGGGTTCAGTGCAGAGTAGGGATCCTGGAATACCATCTGTACTTTTTTGCGGAAATCAAACATTTCCTGCTTATTGAACTTGGTAATATCACGGAACTCACCGTCATAGTTGAAAAGCACCTGACCGCCTGTGGCTCTCTCAAGCATCATAACCGTTTTTCCGAATGTGGACTTTCCGCATCCTGACTCGCCTACGATGCCAAGTGTTTCGCCCTTGTAAACGTCAAGGCTTACATCATCTACGGCCTTTACATGGCCAACTACCTTCTTGAATGCACCCTTTGTAATGGGGAACCAGGTACGCAGATTCTGTATTTTAAAGATGATTTCTTTATTCTCATTCATATTACTTCACCTCCGTAGCTGCTGGCTCACCTTCAGCAAGCGGGAAATCGCTGTATTTTAAGCAGCGTACCCGATGGCCGGGTGACAATTCAAACATCGGGATATCTTTCGCACGGCATCTGTCCTCTGCAAATGGACAGCGGTCAGCAAACTCACAGCCGCCCTTAAGGTCAGCCGGGTTCGGTGTGGCGCCGGGAATTGTCTCAAGCTTCTGTCCGTCAGCCAGACCAAGAACCGGAACGCTGCGTAACAGTGCCTGGGTGTAGGGATGGCTTGTGCGGTCAAATACATCTTCCAGAGAACCCAACTCAACCACACGGCCCATATACATAACACATACCTCATCCGCCATCTCAGCCACAAGACCCATGTTATGTGTAATAAGAATAATACTCTTGCCGTCCTTCACCTGCATATCCTTTAAGAGCTCCATGATCTGGGCCTGAATTGTTACGTCCAGAGCCGTTGTGGGCTCGTCACAGATAATCAGCTCCGGATTACAGATCATTGCAATCGCGATAACTACACGCTGCTTCATACCGCCGGAGAACTGGTGGGGATAACAGTCAATACGCTCTTCCGGATCCGGAATACCGAGCTTTCTGAACATTTCCAGAACCTTTTCCCTTGCCTGGGCCTTTGTCATGCCCTTGTTGTGCTGCAAAAGCCCCTCTGCAACCTGATCGCCCACTTTATAAACGGGATTTAAGCTGGACATGGGATCCTGGAATACCATGGACATCTCCGGTCCGCGGAGCGCTCTCATTTCCGGTCCGTGAGGCTTATCAATCTTTTCGATATGATATTCTGTCACTTTACCGTCGCGAAGCGCATTGTACTGGATGCTGTCTGCCTGAATAATGGCGTTGCGTCCCAGGAAACGCATGATGGAGTTCATGGTCACGCTCTTGCCGCATCCGGACTCACCTACCACCGCCAGAGCCTTACCGCGTTTTAACTGAAAAGAAACGTTTTTTACAATGCGGATTTTCTTCTGGTCAGAAACGAAGGTAGTATTCAGATTTTCTACATTTAAAATAATTTCTTTGCTGTCAAAGTTCTTACCCATATTATCTGTCCCCCTTTACTGCTGTTTGGCATCCAGCACGTCGCGAAGACCATCACCAAAGAAGTTAATGGCCAGAACAAACAAGCTGATTGCCGCGCCCGGGAATACCCAGATCCACCACTGGTTCTGTACAACCTGAATACTCTTGGCAGCATTTAAGATATTGCCCCAGGTAGGAGTGGAATCTGCCACACCAAGTCCGATGAAGCTTAAGGAAGCTTCCTGAAGGATGAAGTATGCAACGTTGGTTGTGGTAGAAACGATAATAGGTGTCATAACGTTGGGAAGAATCTGCTTGAACATAACGTTGGCTTTGGACATGCCGAATGCCTCACAGACTTTTACATAGGTCTCGCCCTTTAAGCTCATGAATTCGTTTCGTACCATACGGAAGGTGGTCATCCATCCGGTGATTACGAATACGAACAGCATATTGCCCATGCTGCGGGTGCCCAGGATTGCAACCAGCATCATAACCAGAACCAACTGGGGGAATGCCTGGAACAGCTCGGATACACGAACGATGCACATGTCGACCTTGCCGCCGAAATAACCGGAAACTGCACCGAGAACAGCGCCGAGGATGCTGGACATAACCGCACAGAAAACACCGATAAAAATAGAATAGCAGCCGCCGAAGAGAACGCGGGCCAGCATGTCACGGCCAATGGTATCTGTACCGAACATATGCTCACTGTTCGGAGGAGTCTTCATGATTGTGGGATTGGGAGTACCGTAATCGATTCCGGTCACTGCTGCAATGATACATGCCACAGTGATAACCACAATAACAACGAGGCCAAATACGGCCAGTTTATTTCTTAAAAACTTACGAATATTCTTTTTCATCAAAGAGGACGCTGCACTCTTATTCTGTTCTTTGATGCTCATAGAGTTCGTATTACTCACAGCAATTTCCTCCTTTCCTTATTCGCCCAGACGGACACGCGGATCCAGTACGGCGTTCAGTACGTCCACCATGAAGGAAGCAACCAGCATAACGGCTGCAATGATCAGGGTGATTACCAGTACCAGATTGTAGTCCATGTTGGTGATAGCATTTGTCATTGAGGTACCGATTCCCGGATAAGAGAATACGCTCTCAATAACAACCGAGCCGCCGATCAATGCCGGAATACGGAACATTAAAATAACAAGAACCGGTTTCATTGCATTGCGGAAGCCATGCTTTAAGTAAACCTTCCACTCCGGAATTCCCTTGGAGCGGGCTGTTTTAATGTAATCGCTGTTCAGCACATCCAGCATGGTGTTTCGGGCGTATCTCATAAGAACAGCAACCATACCGATGGTCAATGTGGTTACAGGGAGGAACAGATGCATGAATGCATCCACAAAGGCATTTGTGGCATCGGGACTGACGCGGTTTGCTGCCGGGAAGATTCCAAGTTTAATGGAGAAAATCCAGATCATCAGAATACCTACCAGGAACTGCGGAACGGCCTGGCCAAGCACTGCCAGTACACGTCCTATGTAGTCCACAATACCGTTTTGCCGGATTGCACTTATGATACCGATTCCAATACCAATAATGGAACTGAAGAGCATTGCATAGAGAGATAACTCTAACGTATAGGGAAGACGCTCTGCAATAATACCAGCGATGTCTTCGCCTTTGTTTGTAAGACCAAGGTCACCTTTTAAAAGGTTGCCCAGCCAACGGAAATACTGCACAAGCAGCGGATCATTTAAGCCCAGGTCTTCACGGAGCTGTTCCACGATCTCTGGAGACTGAGACTGAACCTCCGGCGGAACCATAAAGGTCAGCGGGTCAATACCGGTGGAACGCAGGCCCAGGAATACAACGAGGCTGATTACAATCAGCATCGGAATCATCATGGCCAACTTTTTCAGGATGAATTTGAGCATATCATCACTCCTTCAATAAATTACAGTTAGTTTTTGCCATATACCAATATACGAAGAGGGAGAGACGCAGGGTTAGGCTTTCGTCTCTCCCTTCTTACTCACCCGTTTTCACTTACGGGCGGCTTTTTAAGGGTCAGGGGTATTATCCCCGTTCAGCATATCTGAGAACCTTATTTAATTTCCCAGTTCGCATAGTCGATATCGCATGCGTACAGCGGGTTACAGAATTCAACGCCAGCCGGAACGGCAACGTTATTGCTGATGAATACATAGTTACCAACGGTAAATACCGGAACTTTGTACATCTTTTCCTGCTCAAGAGCCTGAAGGTTCTTTAATGCTTCGTTCTTAGCTTCCTGAGTTGTGGAAGCAGACAGAGCTGCGATTGCCTCATCAAATGCGGTGTCACCGCCGAAGATCTTGGAGAACAGAGCATCGTTGCTCATGTACTCAGAATACCACTCTTCCATGGAGAAGGAGCTCTTGCCCTTGAAGCCCATATCGTATTCACGTGTTGTGAACAGATCGGTTGTACCATCGTTGGACAGTGTAGCCTCTACCTTCAGACCAGTCTGCTCTAAGTAGTAAACAACCATGTTAATCAGGTCGATGGAGGTCTGGTCATTGTTGTAGTAGCAAATACGAAGCGGACGGGTCATATCATAACCGGAAGCAGCGATTGCAGCCTTGGCAGCATCTGCATCATATGTATACTCAAATCCGTTGTATGCCTCGTTTGCATTCGGAACACCGCTGTTTAAAACCATTGCAGACGGATAAAGAGCAGCCAGAGTTGCACGGTCGATAGCCTGGATTAAAGCCTTACGAACTTCAATGTTCTGCATAGCCTCGTTTTCTTTTCCGTCAACACCCTTCATATTGAAGATGAAGTATTTGTAGAAAAGAACGTCTACCGGGATAGACTGGTAGTTTCCAAGGGATTCCATACCTTCTACAAGGTCAGAAGCGTTGCCGTACAGGAAATCTGCACCGCCGGACTGTGCTGCTGTAAGGAAATCAGTAACGAAGGAAACAGTAACCTTTTCGATCTTCGGAGCAGTTCCCTCATAGTTGGGGTTCAGCTTTAATGTGAAGTAGTTACCAACATTCAGTTCGTCCATCATGTAGTAACCGGAAGTAACCGGATTCTTCCAGAAATCGGCTGCGTCGATGGTGGCAGCGTCAGCGCTCTCAAGGCTGTGCTTCGGAAGAATGGAGAACTGTGCAAGGATGTCCAGCATGGAAGCATACGGAGAATCCAGCTTCATTGTAATAACATTGCCATCTGCGCTCTTTTCGGTGATCTTACCGAATGCTGCGGAGTAGATGGAGTTCTTGTTGGTTGCTGCCATAACAGCATCGATGGACCATAAAACATCGTCAGCGGTAAGAGCCTCACCATCGGACCACTTTAAGCCGTCCTTCATGGTGATTGTGTAGGTAAGACCATCTTCGCTGATCTCTACGCTTTCAGCCAGGTCCGGAGATGTCTTTGTTAAGGAGCTGTCTGCAATCAGGAGGCTGCGCCACATAAGGTTTGTAGCCATATTATGGTTCAGCCAGGGGGTCGGAACACGGTCATCCTTTGTGGAACCATCGTTGGTGGAAAGTACTAACTTAAGGGTCTTGTCTCCTGTGGATTCTGCCGGAGCTGCTGCAGTGTCTGCTGCCGCTGCTGCCTGGGTTTCGGTTGCAGCCTGTGTTGCTGCTGCCTGAGTTTCTGCTGTTTTGCTGCCGCAGCCAGTAAGAGCACCAGCCAATACGGCAGCTGACATTACTGCTGCCATCACGCGAGATAAACTTTTTCTCATAAAAACTTCTCCTTTTTCTTAATTTTCCAACACTGCCAGGTACACACACGATATACCTGAAGTTCAAAGCAGTCCTTTCCTTCTTCCTTTTCTGCACGAATGCAGCAATACTGTACAGTATGAAAGTTTGGGTAAAAAACAGCTTTTGGAGTCTTTCTTATTTTATCATAAATGAACTTCATCGACAAGCACATCCAACAATATTTTCTAAAAATTCTTTTGTTCTTTGTCCAATTTTAACAACAAAAAAAGACCAGATTCCACATTTCCATGTAAAATCCGGTCTCTTCGTTTTCTTTTAGCCTTTTACAGCACCCAGCGTAATTCCCTTTGTGAAGTATTTCTGGAAAATCAGGAATACAACGATAATCGGGACGGCTGCCAGGGCAGAACCTGCCATCAGAAGACCATAGTCCGTGGAGTTCTCTGCCTGCATGGTGGCAATACCAAGGGAGATGGTCAGCTTGGAGTTTGAAGTAAGCATGATCAACTGCATGAAATAATCATTCCAGGAGTTGATGAATGTAAAGATTGCCAGTGCACCGATACCAGGCTTAATCATCGGAACCACCACGTCCACGAAGGTACGGATTTCTCCGGCTCCGTCAATACGGGCAGCCTCGATCATTTCTCCCGGTACGCCTTCACAGAACTGCTTCAAAAGGAATACACCAAACGGCCATCCTACAATCGGGATAATTGCTGCCCAGAGCGTATCATACAGATTCAGGGCAGACATTTCACGGATCAACGGAATCAGGATAACCTGCTTCGGAAGAGCCATTGCACAAACGATTAAAGAAAACAGGATTCCGCGTCCGATGAAGCGCTTCTTTGCAAGGGCATATCCGGCCATTGCTGCTGTAATACAGGTAAGGATCATAGAGGTAACGGACATAAATACCGTGTTGACAACCCAGCGGATTGCAGCCGGAATAGACGGTCCTGTGATTCCGAAGAACTCAAACAGAGGAGCCGATCTCTTACTCATAAGAGTATTATAGTTATCCATTACCCATTCTGTCGGCCACCACACCGGGGTAACGGACATAATGTCCATCTTGGTCTTAAATGATCCGGTAATGATCCAGTACAGAGGGAAGGTAAACAGGACCGCAACAATCGTAATCAAAACGAATGACACAATATCATAAACAGATCTCTTTTTTTCTGTCATATCCACCCCTCCTTAATTCTTTTCCTGTCCAAGCTTGAACTGTGCGGCAGACAGAAGCGCAATGATAAGAGCAAGGATAACGCCCATTGCGTTGCCATAGCCATAGCGGTACAGCTTGAATGCGTTGTAGTAAATATAGTACATGATGGTCATGGTGGAGTTCTTCGGTCCGCCGGAAGTAAGAAGCTGGATCAGAGCGAAGCACTGGAACGAGTTAATCGTTGTGATAACCAGGATGTACAGGGTTGTGGGCATCATCTGAGGCCACTTAATCTTCCAGAACGTCTGGAAATCGGTGGCGCCGTCCACGCTGGATGCCTCCACCAGGGACTTATCCACGTTGTCAAGGGCCGACACGTAAAGGACAATGGGCTGGCCCACGGATGTGGTCAGAAGAATTAAAATGATACAGCCAAGAGCAAAGCGTTCATCGCCCAGCCAGTTAATGTTCTTATCGATTACACCTGCGGAAGTGCCGATATAGTTCAGAATACCATAATAGTTGTTGAACATCCATTTCCATACCATGGTAACGGCAACGGAACCGGTAACAACAGGCAGATAGAAAATACAGCGGAACGCAGAGGTTGCGGCCACCGGCATCTTGCTGATACAGTTGGCGACCCAGAGCGAAAAGATACAGGTAACAGGAACGGAAACAAGAACGATGATAAGCGTATTCTTAAGTCCCTTCCAGAATACCGGATCCCCTGCAAGCTCCGCATAGTTCTGGAAACCGACAAAGATGTCGGCGCGTCCCATGGTGGCATCGAAAAAGCTCGTATACACACACATGAACATCGGATATACCACGAAGCCCACAAAGAAAATAAGGAACGGCGCAAGGAACAGGTAGGACGCCACAGTCTCCTGCATCATCAGCTTGTGGGTTTTTCCATTATTTTGTTTAGCCAAGGATATCCCCCTCTCAGTCTAAAAAAACCGCCCCTTCCCAGCCCGGACTGGTCTGGCGAAGGGGCGGTATTCTTTACCTATTCACGAAAACACAGACTGGAATTATTTCGCTGCTGCGTTTGCATTTGTTACGAATGTTTCAACAGCTGCTGTGATATCATCGCCTGCACCAACTGCCTGAAGCATATTCCACCACTCGGTACGTGCTGTTGCCCAGCCCGGAACTACCTGGTAGTAGTCGCCCATGTACTGCATGAACTGACCATACTCACTCTTCATCTCGTCGCCTGCATACATATCAGCCAGGGACTCACGTGTGGACCAGTATGTGGAAGCCTTTACGCAGTCTTCTGTGTTCTCATCACAAGCCCACTTAATGAAGGTCTTAGCTGCTTCGATCTTAGCCTCGTCGCCGTTGTTGAATACGCCGAATCCCCAGATACCGCCGCAGAGCTCTGCAACGCCGTCGTCAGACGGGAATGCCATCGGGAATGCATCGAAGGTAAGTGCGTCTGCATTGTTTGCTTCCTGAGCAATGTTCCAGCAGAATGCCATCTGAAGAACGCCCTGTACGAACAGGTTGATCTCGTCGCCGCCTACGATAGCCGGGTCAAAGTTGATACCGTCCTGAGCAACCAGTGTCTCAAGAGCTTTGATGTTCTCAGCAGAGTTAGCTGTGTACTCTGTGTGATCAGCATTTGTGAAGGTACCGCCATACAGGTTGTTGATCAGAGCACGTGTACCCTGGTCGCCGCCCTGGCCGCCGCAGAATACTGCGCCAACGTTTGCATAGCCTGCATCGTAAAGAGTCTGAACTGCCTTCAGGAAGTTCTCAGTTGTCCAGGTATGTGTTGCTTCGTCCACATACTGCCATGCACCTGTCTCCTCAAATACATCGCGGTTGATAGCCATGCAGTGAGCAGTCATACATAACGGATACTCATAGTAAGCGCCGGATGCATCGTGACAAGCTGCTTCAACGGAAGCATATGTATCGCCTTTTACTTCATCGGTCCAAAGATCGGAAAGATCAACCATAACGCCCTTTGCGCCCCAGTTGGCTACCAGACGCTCCGGTCCTTCCATGATAATGTCAGGAGCAGTCTTTCCTTCGATTGCTGTGTTTACTTTGTCATCGCCGTCCTGATAGGTCAGGTACTCAACCTTTAATGTAATTTCCGGATGAGCCTCGTTGAATTTTGCAACAAGACCATCAACGGTAGCCTGGTCACCCCAGTCACCGATCGGGTAGGTCCACAGAGAAAGCTCAACAGGTGCTCCTGCTGCTTCGGTAGCTGCTGCCGCCTCTGTTTCCTTCGCTGCTTCTGTCTCTTTTGCTGCTTCGGTAGCTGCTGCTGTTGTTTCTGCCGGCTTACTGCCGCACGCGGTCATGGACATAACCATAGAAGCAGCCAAAAGCATAGCAAGTGATTTTCTTCTCATTTTTACATCCCTCTCCTCTTAAATATTATTTTGCACAATGTCACAATGGACATGGTCCTTATATTTATAAATTTTACACAAAACTTCCTGTTTTGTCAACACTGACAATACAGACTCGCCTTGTTTTTTGAACATTTGAAAAATTGTACGAACGGATACCCTCTTCTTCCGGAAAACAGCTTGACCATCCGCTTTAATAATGATATTCTTACAATCAGAAAATAGACTAACTTTTTTGGAAGGGAGAGCTTATTTTATGAAGAAACATATTCTCTGCCTGGGCGATTCCAATACCCATGGTTATTGTGCCGATCCGGCTGATTGCGCCGATGGCGGCATCCGTTTCAATGAGTCTGAACGCTGGACAAAACTGCTTCAGGAAAAGCTGGGCGAAGACTACCTGGTCATTGAGGAGGGCCTGTCCGGCCGCACAACTGTGTTCCAGGACCCGCTGTTTGAGGGCCTTGCAGCCATTGATTACATCACTCCCTGTATGAAAAGCCATGAAATGATCGATCTTTTGATT
Organism: Clostridium sp.; assembly: GCA_021770825.1. Classification (GTDB taxonomy): domain Bacteria; phylum Bacillota; class Clostridia; order Lachnospirales; family Lachnospiraceae; genus CANRXD01. Next base: position 107,746 of record JAETQD010000011.1, read on the forward strand.
ATCATGCTGGGAACCAATGATACCAAAGACCGTTTCTCTGCCAGTGCCCCCTGCATTGCTCTCGGAATGAGCCGTCTTGTGAAAAAGGCCATGGCAGTGGAAGCCTGGAAGGATGGAAAACCCAATATTCTTGTGATCGCACCGCCTCCAATCGGCGAGGGAATGCTCTCCAGCGAAGTGTCCGGCACCATGGGAAAGGGCTGTGTGGAAAAGGCAAAAGGCCTTGCAAAAGAATATCAGGCCATCTGCGAACTCCTGGGCGTTCACTTTCTTGACGCCGGAACCTTAGGCTGCGAATTCAATCAGATTGACTATATGCACCTGACCAAAAAGGGCCATGCCGCTCTCGCAGAAGCCCTGGGTTCCCTCATTCCAGAACTGGTCCGATAAAAAGAGTTTTTCCGGCAGATAAAAATACCGCCCGGTCATGGAGAGTTTTCTTCTCCTCCGGGCGGTTTTCCTGTCTTATGGTTCTAATTTTAATTCTGTCCATCCGCATCTTCTTCCGATTCAGAAGGCAGAAACGGAGCGAATACCGGTTCAATAAAAAAGCTGGCAACCACGGCCGATAAGCAGGGCATAAAGATCACGGGCCACCACAGCCACGCGCAAATCCATATGGTCACTGCGCTCAGAAGACTTAAGGCCACGGTTTTCGGAAGATTTGCCATACACATAAGAACACAGTTTCCGAAAAGCCTGGGAAGATCTGTTTCAAAGCGGGATAGCAGCGGAAACAGAAAGCTCAACATCCCAAGCACCACCAGAAACACCACAAAAAATCCCCATAAAAAGGCATATCCCAACTGGCTTTCAGAAGCCATGGCCCCAATCAGGTTCCACACTTTAAAGCCTGCCCATCCCACTGCCAGTGAAATGAGTCCTGCCGGGATCCCTGTTTTCAAATTCTTCTTCAGAGACCTGAAAAATCTCCGGTAGACCACTTTTTCTCCCCTCCGGAAGGTGTGGACTGCAGCGTCATAAAGGGCAGCCGTCGCCGGGCCAAAGGGAATCAGGAATACGGAAAAAAGCAGCCACAGCATGCTTAAAAACAGGCAGTCTGTAATCCAGTTCATTGTGATCACAAGCCCGTTATCTGAATCCATTAATTTGTCAAACATTACCAAAACCTCCCATCGGAGAATGCTTTTTCCAGAGAATTTTACCATACTTCCACCAGACTGGCAACTAAAAAGCCATCAAAAAGAAACCTCGCATTCTTCCATAATTTAGTTGAAAAAATTTTAACATAGTGATACAGTAGAGATATAACTGGGATGTGAAACAGCGTCCGGGAAACGATAATTATTAAGGAGGATTTGCTATGGATCGAGAAAAATTCCTGGCCGAACGGGAGTGGGTTCGTTCTGAACTTGCTACGGTTGTAGATTTCTGGCTGAAACATGGTATGGATCCGGTTTACGGCGGAGTTTATACCTGTCTGGACCGTACAGGCAAAGTCTATTCAACGGATAAAAGTGTATGGATGCAGGGCCGCTGCGGCTGGATGTTCGCTCATATGTGCCATGTATATGGCGTAAAACAGGAGTGGCTGGATGCCAGCAAGAGCTGCCTTGACTTTATGGAAGCCCACTGTATCAACCGTGCGGCCGGAGACCGTATGTACTTTACTGTTACTGAAGACGGAAAGCCGCTGCGTCAGCGCCGTTACTTCTTCTCAGAGGCTTTTTATGCCAGCGCAAATGCTGAATATTACGGAGTTACCGGTGATAAAGAGTGCTTAGAGCGCGCCCGCCGTGCTTACAACCTTTACTGGGATCTGTCCCATGGCGGAGAAGACCCGGTAGGAATGGGCCCGAAAACAATTCCGGAAACACGTTCTGGACGCGCTTTTGGTCAGCCCATGATTATTTTAAATGTAATCAGCATTCTTCTGAGAGTTGACCCGGAGCACAAGGCTGAATACGAAGACCGTGCACAGCAGTGTGTGGATGAAATCTTTAAATACTTTGTAAAGCCGGATTTAAAATGTGTTCTGGAAAATGTAGCTCCCGATGGAACTGCACGCTTAAACTACACAGAAGGCCGTACCGTAAATCCGGGCCACGATATCGAGGGCGTATGGTTCATCCTTGAGCATGCAAGACGTACCGGAGATACCAGCCTGGTTCCGAAGGCTGCACAGATCTTTGACTGGGCAATTGATCTTGGATGGGACAAGGAATACGGCGGACTGCTTTACTTTGTGGACTGTCTCGGACTTCCGCCGGAGGCTTACGAGCATGATATGAAGCTCTGGTGGCCCCACAACGAGATTCTGATTGCGTCCATGATGCTTTACCGCGATACCAAGGACGAGAAGTATCTCGACTGGTTCTATAAGACTCTTGATTACTGTAAGGAGCACTTCTCCGATCCCGAATACGGTGAGTGGTATGGATACCTTCGCCGCGACGGAAAACCGACGATGCCCTCCACCAAGGGCTCTACCTTCAAGGGACCGTTCCATCTTCCGCGCTGCTTAATCCAGGTGGACCAGATGATGGGCGAGATTCTGGAACAGGCATAGAGGAGACAGTATGATTTACGACAGACTTTCCAATGTCAGAAAATATCTCGGCATCAACGAAAATCTGGATCTTGCACTGAACTACATAGCAGAGCATCTGGCAGATATGCCCGAAGAAATTGAATTAAAAGGGCAGGATGTCCGGGCGTTCTTCAATGCATACCAGACAGTGCCGGAAAGTGAGTGCTTTTTTGAGGCTCACGAGAAATTTGCAGACATCCAGATCATGCGGAGCGGTTCTGAGCGGATCGCCGTAAGCAATGTGGATGCCCTGACTGTAACAAAATCCGTTCCTGAGAATGATTTCCAGGCTCTGGAAGGTCCTGAGGACCTCTCCATCATTATGAAACCGGATTCCTTCCTGGTTGTATTCCCGGGGGATGCCCATAAGTTAAAAATCATGGTGGATAAGCCGGAGGATGTTACGAAGACCGTATTTAAGGTTAAAATGTAGTTATTATATAATTAAAAAGAGAGGTTGATTATTATGAAGGACATTACTAAGTACCAAGGCCTGATCCCTGCATTCTATGCCTGCTACGATGACGAAGGACAGATTTCTCCTGAAAGAGTCCAGGCTTACACACGTTTCCTGGTTAAAAAGGGAGTAAAGGGCGTTTACGTTGGCGGCTCCTCAGGTGAATGTATCTACCAGAGCGTTGCTGACCGTAAGCTCCTTCTTGAGAATGTGGTTGCTGCCGCTGAAGGCAAGCTGACAATCATCGCTCACGTTGCATGCAACAACACAGCAGACAGCCAGGAGCTGGCCCGTCACGCTGAGAGCCTTGGCGTTGATGCCATCGCTTCCATCCCGCCGATTTACTTCCGTCTTCCGGAGCACGCAATCGCAAAATACTGGAATGATATTTCCGCAGCCGCTCCCAACACAGATTTCATCATCTACAACATTCCGCAGCTTGCCGGCGTAGCTTTAACCATGCCGCTGTTACACGAAATGTTGAAGAACCCCAATGTTATCGGTGTTAAGAACTCCTCCATGCCGGTTCAGGACATCCAGATGTTCAAGTATGAAGGTACCCAGGGCGGACGTGAGTTCGTAGTATTCAACGGTCCAGACGAGCAGTTAATCAGCGGCCTTATGATGGGTGCTGACGGTGCCATCGGCGGAACCTATTCTTCCTGCCCGGAGCTTTACTTAAAGTTATATGAGCTGGCTAAATCCGGCGATGCTGAGACAGCACGTGCACTTCAGTATGATATCAACAACATCATCTACGCTCTCTGCTCCTGCAAGGGCAATATGTACGCTGCTATCAAGGCTGTTCTTAAGAAACGTGAAGGTCTGGAGCTGGGCGGCGTTCGCGCTCCGCTTGTAAACCTTGTTCCGGAAGATGATGCCATCATCGACAAGATCTGCGGCATGATCGATGCAGCCGTTGCAAAATACCTCTAAGATTCAGAACGAATGAGGCCCCTGCCAGTGAAGGCGGGGGCCCTTTTTTCTACCGGATCTGCGATAAAATATTGGGATCCTTGATTTTTGTGTCTTCTGCAAACAAAATAATTTTCGACATGATTTCCGCCGTCTTCGGATCGTCGTCGATGAACGGCAGGAACATCCGGCCGCGGTGCTGGGAATGCACCGGAACCACATAGAGCATGGTATTTCCCATCTGATGTACCACGCCGCTTCCAAGATGGACTGTGTAACGTCCCAGCTTTCCGTCGATAACAGCATGGTTTCCTTCCAGCGCAACATTTTTGATTTTGAACAGCTCCAGATTGCATTCCACAATGGCACGGCGCATTTCAACGGTGGAATGGCTGGTCTCCGGATCCACGCCTCCGGCATGGGCCACGCTGACAGCAAGGTCAACATCCCGCATGACTTCACTGTAAATGATGTCCGGAACCTCCGTAATCTTCATCGGCTTAAAGGTCTTTCTGTCATAGAATACCACATATTCCAATGTCGGTGCCTCCACGTCACTGGGAGAGAACCAGTCGGCCATGGCGTAAATTCTGGCAACGATATTCTCTTTATAGTAAATCTTCTGAAGCCCGTCTTCATAATCGGCCACCCAGCGTCGGCTTCTTAAAGCCCCCACCGTCTTCTGCGGCTGAATCTGGTTTCCTGCAAACATCAGGGATTCTGTCTTATCCAACTCCTCAGAAAGCTTCACATAAAGCTCACGGAAAATCTGCTTGAAGGGCTGGCGGACCTTTCTCTCGAACAGTACCTTCTGGTATTCATGCCAGCATCCGGCTTCATAGAGGTCATAGGGATGGGCAATATAGACCTTTTCGTCCGGTCCGATATCCGTCAGGGTGCCGGACCAGTCCATCAGACCGGATTCTGTTAAAAAGCCCATACGCACCGGGCTATCCGAAACGCTGTCCTGGCTGCCGTCTGCGGCTGTTCCTTCGTTTACCGCCTTCACAACCAGCGGCTCCACAATGGGCCGCACCACCGGATTATTTTTAAGCTCCAGAAGCTCCCAGACCTCAAAGGAGGTCCTGTCCTCCATGGCCTGCTCCATCATCTGCTTCGTCCGGCTGTACTGCTCCTTTAACTTTTTATTGGCATCCTGATACTGGAGCACCATCTCATTCTTTTTATATTTTGCCGGAATGGATTTTAAGCTCTTTCCCGCCTTTTCACATAAGAGGCTGCTCTTTCCCGTTTCATCCACATCAAGCTTAAGGGAAATATCTTCCTCCAGCGTCTGCCATTCAAAATAACTGCCAAAGGATTCTGTAAGCTTCGACTCCATACGGAGCGTCAGCCTGGTCACATCCGTAAATCCGGCATTCACGCTTAGATTCTGCAGTGCCAGCTCCACGGCACGGCCCTCACTGGCACGTCTCTGGGCACCGAAATTCCGGCTCTCTTTTTTATATTTCTGAATGTACTGGTACCGTTCCAGAAGCTGCTCTTCTCTTTTCTTCTTGTTATTATCTAACGGGAGAAGTCCGGTGCTCATAAGCAGGTCTTTGTTTCTCTTGGCATCAATCTCCGCCTTCAACTCCTCCAGGGATACCTTTCCAAGAGCCGCATCGGCATACTTTCTTGCTCTGGCATGGGCCGTACCGGAAGAAGAATATTTGGCCGCATCATAAAGCAGCTTAAAGTTCTTTTCTCCCAGCTTCTCGTAGGCCTCAGAAAACCAGTTCACATCAAAGGCCCCGCCTGCCAGCTCCTCCGGTGTCAGCGGTGTATACTTCGCCACCATGGAGGTGGTAAATTCATCCATCCGTTCACTGGTATGGGCCATGAAATAATAGCACCCGCTCTTAAAGCCCGGCATCGCCAGATATTCTTCCACCATGAAAATCCACTGGGGCGCGTACATGGCAGCCTCCACCAGCCGTTTTTTCGTAATATCCGTTCCCTTTAAGGCCTTCTTTAAGTCTTTGGCTGTCTCCTCCGGCTTCGGATGACAAACCTTTAAAAGATGGCTCAGTACGGCCCTCTTACTCTCATCTCTCGAGGAATAATAGTAACGGCTCCGATCCAGAGGATCATTCCCCAGGGCATTCAAGATCTGAATCAGCGTATCGATTCCATAGATCATAAGGATATCTGTGATACGTCTGGAAAACGGAGTGCTCTGCTCCCCGCGCTTTAATTCCACCTTAAGAACTACCGGAATGATTTCCTTATAAAGCATATGGGCCAGGGCCATCTCCGGCATTTCATCCCCAATGGCATCAAACCGGTATTTCCCATCCACAGGCATGATTTTTCCAGGTCCGAAAAATGCATTGAGTACTCCCACTCTGGCGTCTCTCGAAGTAACATTTCCTTTCTGCTCCACCGTACTGATTGGCCCGAAAAGACTTCCAAGGCCCATAAAATTAACGATGGCCTTGTAAAACAGGTCCTTGTCCCAAATTCCCCGCACATAGGCCTGGACAATGTCCGCCTGGCCAAGAACCGAGCCAAGGGATTCCCCACGGATTTTCGGTCCTTCCTCCAGAGACTCTCTGGAATATCTCTCCCTGATTTTAAACCGCAGGGTAAAGCCGTTTCCCCAGTCCTCTGCCGGAACATATCTTAACCAGGCCAGCATACTGGCAAAGACCGGAAGTTCAGCCGTCCGCTTCCGTATGATCTCCGTTCCCCGGTAATAGCGTTCCTCGCTCTCATACATATCATTGGAATCATCCAATACGGAAACCAGCTTCGCAATTCCCGCAAGGGCCCATCTGCTCTTCAGCTCCTGTGGTACATACTCCATAAACAGAGCATCAATCACCGTACCTGCCTGAACGCCGTAGCGCAGTCCCTGTACCAAGTCCTTAAAGGGTGCCTGCCCTCCAAACACCAGCTTATAAATTTCAAGATTGTTCTCATAATCCCTTCGTCCATACCGGCAGGCCTGGTAAAGGTACAGCTCCATAAGCATATCCGGCGTCTTTATCTCTGTCTCATAGAACTGCTCCCACAGTTCCCGGAACGGATATGCATCCAGAGGCGTTGCGTTGGGGTCTCCGGCAATCCATTTGCAGCGGTCCAGCCTGGTTCCCAGAACCTGCTCCGCTCCCCAGGTGGTCGTATATTCCAGCGTCTGGTTCTTTTCAATCAGCGCATTTAATTTATTAAGGATTTGGATGCATTCCTTTTCCCCATGGACAAACAGCTTCTCTACCCCGGCTGCATCCACCGTAACCGTAGGCAGAACCCATTCCTTTGTGGTGTCATAGAATCCATATCCCGGTGTATTTAAAATATCCTGTGCCTCGCTGTTTCCTCCGATCAGCTCGCCCAAAAGTACCTGTTCCTTTCCCGTGGGGTCTTTTAATGCAGAAAGCAGCGGCCGGATTTCCTTAAATTCCTCCGGCTTTTCCTTTTTCACCTGCAGCGCCAAATCCAGTGCACCCATATGGCACTCTTCCGACTTTTCTTCCAGAAGTCTTCCGATACATGCCCGAAGCTGGGCCGGATTCTGTTTTCTCAATAAGGACAGCGTATTGGCGCGGCCTTTCTTGTATTTCAAATTCTTTTCGATTTTCTCATAGTCTTCTCCCGTCAGTTCCATGGCCTCTGCCAGCTTGAACGCCGAGCTCATGGCATACTCCTCCGGATTATGAAGAAGCTCAAACAGCACATCCTTCTTTATCTGGGTCTTCGGCCGGTAAAGCAGTACACGGGCCGCCAGCGCACGGCCGCCCACACCGTAAGTTTCCCCCTGGCCGATGAGCGGAATCATCATAGCCGCCTCATCCAGATACTCCTCATCCTGTAACATCCACGCCAGAAGGCACATGCGGACTGCAACATCCGACTTTGATAATTCCACGCGATACCATGGAAAAATGCAGGGGTTTAAATCCACACCCTTTTTGGGAATCGCCGCAAAAATCCGGCGCAGGCCCAGATAAAACTCCCTCGCCTCTTCCTCGCTGTCAAAAAATCCAAAGGAAGTCGGAAGCGCCGTTTTCGGCATGGCCGCTCTGTGATCCCGGAGGGAAAAATAGTTTGTTCCCTCATCTAACAGCAAATCCCTGAGGCATCCCTGTGCATTTTCCATAAAGCACGGCATATAGCAGGCCACCAGCTCCAGATCGTCCTGATATGTAAGAATTACTTTTTTGGCGGCCGTTCCCTTCAGTCTCTTTTCCTGCAGCGTGCGGTTAAAGTAGGACGCTGTCATTTTCTGGTTCTTCGTCCCATTCTCAACCAACTTCAGAACCGCCTTTACGCCTTCCTCTGCATCATAAAAGCCCTTGGCCCAGAGGGCACAGCTAATGGCAATGGAATCGTTGGTTTTTAGCTGTTCCTCTGCAAACTCCGGTTCTCTTAGACATTTCCCCATGAGCCGCATCAGCTTATCCGTGATCCGGTCCACAGACCTTTCATCAAAAATTCCAATCCAGGTGCTGACTGCCCGTTTTACAGAGGAATACCGGATCAGATCATTGTCCTCAATGACCCGGAAGAGGTGCAGAAATGCCTCCGGCCGCCCCGCATCCATGGTTTCACAAACTGCCTGCCTTGCCCCCTCCTGGAGTCTGGCTGCCAGGAGGAAATCCCCCAGAAGCCGATACATTTCCTCACTTTTGCTCATGACAATGCCGCGAATCATCTCATGGCTGATCATGGCGGTATTTCCCTCTCCCAAAAGAATGTCCTTTACCGCCCGGATGGTATCCTGGTTTCCCAGATCAATCTGCGCCGCCAGAATCCCGGAATAGGCCCAGAATTCCGTTCTTGCATGGTCATAGATTTCCGGAGCCACATTCCCTGTAAGAATATCGGCCAGGCTGGCATCATAAAACTTAAGCTTTGAGTAGGCCAAAAGAAGCTGGACGCTTTTCTGTACAAAGGGCACATAGCTTTTCGACCGCACACTTCTCCGGTACCATCCCGCAGTCATCTGGTACTGGTTCATCTCATCCAGCGCATAGTAAAACTCTTCCTGAAGCTCTTTGGGGACGCACAAATCCACCAACTGGGACATCTGCCCTTTATAAAGACTGCTGAGATTCCAGTAAGTCCCCATCTCCAAAAGTTCTCTTATAAATTTGCTGTCTCCGAATGTTACGTTCTGATATATGGTGGACGGAAGCAGCTTTCGCTCTGCCTCGAACAAAAGATTCCCATTTTCCTTTAGCTGTACAATCCATTTCTCCGATATCTTTTTCCTGCTGTCATAAGTAAATTCTGCCATACCTTCTCTCCTCTCTGCCTTTATTTCTTTCTGGCCCCATTATCTTAAGCCGCAATTGTCCCGCTTTTCTATGCTTATTATCACAATTTTTTTATAGGATTTCAACAATTTCGCGTCAAAACTATCGATATGGAACCCGATTTCATGCTACAATAGAGCCAGATATGGAAAAGGAGATTTTATAAATGGAAAAGATGAAACAATTAATGGAAATGGTAGAAAAATATGAGGGGCTGATCTATGAAGCCGCGGACCATATCTGGAAGAACCCGGAGACCGGATACCGCGAGTGGAAGACCTCTGAGTACATGGCATCCCAGTTTGAAGCTCTCGGCTACACTCTGACCAAAGCAGGAAATATTCCCGGGTTCTATGCAGACCTGGACACTGGAAGACCCGGCCCGAAGATTGCAATTTTCGGCGAGCTGGATTCCCTCATCGTAGAAAGCCATCCGGCGGCTGACCCCCAGACCCATGCCGTTCACGCATGCGGCCACCACGCACAGAGTGCAATTCTCCTGGGCATTGCCGCCGCCTTAAAGGAACCGGGTGCCCTGGACGGTCTTTGCGGATCCATCCGCTTCCTGTCCGTTCCGGCGGAAGAGCTGATTGAGCTTGGTTTCCGCGAGGAACTTCAGAAGCAGGGAATCATCAAATACTTTGGCGGCAAGGTGGAATTCATCTACCGGGGCTATTTAGACGGGGTTGACATGGCTCTCCTTATTCACTCCGGAAGTCTCCCGGAAGGAAAAACCCTGGCCATAGGCCAGGGCAACAACGGCTGCGTCATCAAAAACATCACCTTCCAGGGAGTTTCCGCCCATGCCGGCGGCTCACCGGAAAAGGGAGTCAATGCCCTCTACGCAGCCACCTGCGGCATCAATGCAGCCAACGCTCTCCGCGAGACCTTCGTTGACAGCCAGCATATCCGTTTCCACCCCATCATTACCGAAGGCGGACTGGCTGTAAATGCCATTCCGGAAACGGTAAAGCTGGAAGCCCAGGCGCGCGGGGCTTCCTATGAAGCAATGTATGAGTACAACAAAAAAATCAACCGAGGACTGGCCGGGGCTGCCGCCTCCATGGGCGCCCGCTTGGAAATAAATGACCATCCGGGACATATTCCGCTCAATAACGACAAAAACCTGGCCGCCATCATGACCGAGGTAATGGAGACCATCTCCGGCCCCGGCAGCGTGGTGACTGACGAAGGCTGGAGCACCGGAACCACCGACATGGGCGATGTCTCTTCCATCATGCCCACCATCCAGCCCCATGCAAGCGGCTCCATTGGAATCGGCCACGGAAACAACTACTATGTGGCTGACAAAAAACTGGGCTGCCTGTATCCCGCCGAATGCCTAGTTCTCACCGCTGCAAAGCTGCTCTCCGATGATGCCGCTCTCGCGAAGAAGGTGATCGCGGAGAACAAACCATATTTTAAGTCCAAGGAAGAATATCTTGCTGCCATTGACAAGCTGACCATGGAGAAAAAAGTTGTTACTTATAACGACGACGGTACGGTCACTCTGGATTACAGCAAATAAAAGTTAAGGCCGATATCTTTTGATGATATCGGCCCCATTTTTTAGAATTCCAGATTCTTTCCAGTCTCTTTACTGAATACATGTGCAACGCTGCCATTGAAGGTAAATGCCAGCTCTTTTCCTGTGGCAAAGTTTGCCATGGTTGCTGCATCCAGTCCCATGGTCTGAACGATGATGATGGCATCCACGCCCATGGCATTAACATGGAGATGTACGGCACTTCCCATCATCTCGCTTACATCTACGGTACCGCGCAATGCCGGCTCTCCGCTCTTTGCAAGGGAAATGTGCTCCGGACGCACGCCCAGGGTAATGGACTGCGGTGCAACGTTCTTCGCTGCCAGCTTCGCCTGCTTCTCTGCATCCAGCTCCACACAAACCTCACCGATCTTTACGGAATACTTTCCGTTTTCTTTTACAAGATCGGCAGAGAAGATATTCATACGCGGCATTCCGATGAAGCCTGCTACGAACAGGTTAGCCGGGTGATCAAATACCTCCTGCGGAGTTCCGATCTGCTGGATTACGCCGTCCTTCATAATAACAATGCGATCGCCCAGAGTCATGGCCTCGGTCTGGTCATGGGTAACGTACATGAATGTGGTATTGATTTTCTGGCGCAGCTTGATGATCTCTGCACGCATCTGGTTACGGAGCTTTGCGTCCAGGTTGGACAGCGGCTCATCCATCAGAAGGACCTTCGGCTCACGCACGATTGCACGTCCGATGGCTACACGCTGACGCTGGCCGCCGGAAAGGGCCTTCGGCTTTCTGTCCAGGTACTGGGTAATATCAAGGGTCCTTGCAGCTTCCTGTACCAGACGGTCCACTTCTGCCTCCGGCATCTTCCGGAGTCTTAAGGGATATGCCATGTTATCGTACACGGTCATATGCGGATACAGAGCGTAGCTCTGGAATACCATTGCAATATCACGGTCCTTCGGAGCCACATCGTTCACCAGTTTGCCGTCGATATAAAGCTCGCCGCCGCTGATTTCTTCCAGACCAGCCACCATTCTTAAGGTTGTGGACTTACCGCAGCCGGACGGTCCAACCAGAACGATGAATTCCTTATCTGCAATCTCCAGGTTGAAATCCTGAACGGCAAGAACGCCTTCTTCTGTGACAAGAAGATTGGTTTTCTTCTCTTCTTCACCTTTTTTCTTTTTCTTCTTGGATTCGCTGTGCGGATAAACCTTTTTAATACCTTTTAAAGATAAGCTTGACATAATTTTTTCTCCTTTTCAAAAGCCGTATTGATATGTTAAAATCCCCCGGAAACCATACCGCCCGCGGCAGGGTTTCCCTATCATACGAAATACGGCGGAGCGCGAAGACACGGAACCTGCCTCACCACATCGTTCCAATGCCGCAGAACACTGCTTCGTTTCACAATGTGCCTTGCAGCATCGGAAAGGCATTCCGAAGGCCTTCCCGTTTCCTGGAAGCCGCGGCGGATTGCCCGTCTCAAAAGAATCAGGCGATGCCCCGGAAAGTCCTCCTCACAAAGATCGGATGTGTCCAGGAAACCATCTTCACATAAAAGTTCCAGGAAAGAGTCGTCCATTTCTTCTGCCTGGTCAGGCACAAAGTATTCAAATAAATCTTCCTGGCTGGTTGTGCCATGATTCATTTGCGCTTCCCCTCCTTCCTGGAACTTACAGCATCTTCTATTTTACAACGTTTCCCCGGAATACGATTTTCTGTATTGCCAGAGTTTCTTTATCCAGTAATACGCAAGTGGCGTCTTTTCCCTCTTCCAGACTTCCGAACCGGTTCTCCATTCCAATGGACTTCGCCGGATTGTAGGATGCGGCCCGAACTGCGTCTGCCAGCGGAATTCCGAATTTCACGGCCTGGCGCATACATCCCATCAGACTGGTAACGGAACCTGCCAGAGTCTCCGGATGGCCAAGCAGTGTTGCACGGTTGCCGTGAACCTCGATCATCTGACCGCCGAAAGGATATTCACCGTCCGGCATTCCGGTTGCCCGAAGAGAGTCGGAAATCAGAATCATACGCTCTGCACCGAACATGGCAAAGGTGGCGCGGATTACGCTTCCGTGAACATGGATGCCGTCACAGATAATTTCCGGCATCACCTTTTCATCGTCACGGGCTGCCCCGATAACTCCCGGTTCCCGGTGATGGAGAGACGGCATGCCGTTGTAAAGGTGAGTGGCATGGTCTGCGCCTGCTGCAAATGCAGCGGAAGCCGTATCGTAGTCTGCGATGGTATGTCCAACGGAAACATGGATTCCCTCCGCAGTTGCTGTGCGGATAAACTCCATTGCACCCGGCTGTTCCGGGGCAACGGTCACAAGCTTCACAAGGCCCTTCGCGTCTGACTGGAGCCGTCTTAACATGGGAATATCCGGGTCATGAAGGAAATCGCTGTTCTGCGCGCCTTTCTTTGCGCTGGACAAAAACGGTCCTTCCAGATGAATGCCCACCAGCTCTGCACCGCTGCTCTGTTTTTCCCTGTGGGCTGCGGCGTTTTTACAGATCGGGGAAAGCTGTTCCTCCGGCAGGGTCATTCCGGCCGGACAGATATAAGTTACGCCCTCGGACAGCTCATAATCTGCCATGGCCTGGAGTCCTTCTGGGGTTGCATCGCTGAAATCCTCTCCGACACAGCCATGGAAGTGGACATCCACAAGGCCTGGGATTACATAGCAGCCGGACGCGTCAATGACGATTTCATCCGTGCTGTCTGCAGAAATCACGGTTCCGTCTGTGCAAAGGTCTTTTTCTGAAAAACCTTTTTCCAAATCGAATACAAGTCCGCCGGTTATCCGCATATTTCTACCCCCGCATTTACCAGCTTGGAAAGTGCTGCTTCGTCGCCTACAATCACAACGTCGTTGTGGAGCTGGAGAATAGAGGCCGGGCACTGCGGTGTGATCGGACCGCAGACTGCGTTATAAAGTGCATCTGCCTTGTCCGCACCGCTGGCAATCAGCAGAACGCGGCGCGCTGCCATAATGCAGCCGATACCCATGGTCAGAGCCTGTTTCGGCACATCGTCTGCGCTGGCGAAGAAACGGGCATTGGCCTCGATGGTGCTCTCTGTTAAGTCAACCACATGAGTTTCTTTTACGAAGCAGTCGCAGGGCTCGTTGAAACCGATATGGCCATTGCGGCCCAGGCCCAGGAGCTGTAAATCTGCATAGCCAAGGGATTTTACAAGCTCATCGTAGCGGGCGCACTCTGCCTCCGGATCAGCAGCCAGACCATCCGGTACATTTGTATTTTCCGGTACAATATCAATATGATCAAACAGATTCGTCTGCATGAAATAGCGGTAGCTCTGGTCGTGGGTTCCTGCAAGTCCCTTGTATTCATCCAGGTTGACCGTCCGTACTTCCTTGAAGCTGAAATCCCCTTTTTGATTCCAGATGGTGAGCTGTTTGTAGGTTCCGATGGGAGTGGAGCCGGTAGCCAGTCCCAGAACACAGTCCGGACGGCGGATTACCTCCGCGGAGATCAGGTTGGCCGCACGGCGGCTCATGGCATCATAATCCTTTTCACGATATATTTTCATAGTTTTTCCCCTTTCTTGGAACTATTTGGTGCTTTTTTGTATATTCCTTAGGTTGGCAGGGTGGGCTTCCAGCCGCCAACGGAATGGGTGCTTTGACTCCGTAGTGCAGGTTTGAAGCCACCAGCGGCTTCGTGAATATTATACCATGTCTCCGACATGCTATGCTCCGCAGGATGCACACGATTCGCTTTGGAATTTATCCGCCCTCCGGTCGGACGCGAATCGGCGCAGGTATAATATCTAACGATATTAT
>JAETQD010000012.1 GCA_021770825.1 Clostridium sp.
TTGCCAAGGCGAGGGTCGCGGGTTCGAATCCCGTCTCGTGCTCTTTTTAATTGGTGCGGAAGCCTTTGTTTATAAGGACTTCCGCTGTTTTTGTATGTCTTCTGATTTGAAGACAGTTGAAGACAGTTGTAGACAGGTAGGCTTTTCCCAAAGGACAGAGGCGGATAAGACACCATGGGGAAATATTTAAAAACATAGGAGGGATATGATGGAACAGACCGTATTTTTAACCAGCAGTCCTACGGGGCCTTTGGATGGAAGTCGGAAAGTAGATGGGCTGGATGGGAAAAATGGATTTGTGGATAAGCTGAGAGCGGAATGGAAGCAGGACAGCAAATGCCTGATGATCGCGGCATCTCCGGAGAATTATGAGGGAAACGATGAAATGACCGGATTTTTTGAAAATGCCGTGAAGCGGTCCGGATTGTCGGTTTCCGGTTTTGATCTGTGGGATGGAAGGACAATGGCAGTCACGAAAGATATGCTGGATTCCTATGATGTGATATTTTTAGGGGGCGGCCATGTACCGACGCAGAACCGCTTTTTTGGACGGCTTGGCCTGCGGGAATTAATAAGGGATTTTAAGGGAATCATTATTGGAATCAGCGCCGGGACCATGAACAGCGCGGATGTGGTTTATGCACAGCCAGAGCTTCCCGGGGAATCAGTGGATCCGGAGTATCACAGGTTTTTGACGGGGCTTGGGCTGACAAAGACAATGATTTTGCCCCATTATCAGATGGTGAAGGATTTTGAGCTGGATGGAAAGCGCCTGTATGAGGATATTACCTTTGAAGACAGCCATGGCAGACGGTTTCTGGTCCTGCCGGATGGAAGCTATCTGATGAAAAAAGATGGGCTTGAAACTGTCTGGGGAGAGGCCTATGAGGTGCGGGACGGCCACATGGAGAAAATCGGAACGGATGGGGCCGGAATGAACTGGGAAGAGTAAGCAGTCTGAGACGAAAAGAAGTTGACAATTTTCAATATTTCATTATAATAAAATACTTAGGAACCGAAATATATGAATAAGGAGCGTTTGCACATATGGATGCAGGGAAATGGATAAACCGAATTTCCAACCGCCTGAGAAGGCGTTCTTATAAGACAGGGAAGGCCCTGGGACTGACAGAATCCCAGAGGCAGATTCTGTCATTTATTTTTGTGGAGGGCAGGGAACGGATTTTGTATCAGAAAGACATAGAGAAGGAATTTGACCTGCGTCCTTCAACAGCCACAGAGCTTTTAAAGGGATTGGAGGAGCGGGGAATGCTCCGCAGAGTCAGCAGTGAGAGTGATGGACGGTATAAGGAAATACGGATTTTGGAAACTGCCAGGGAGGCCCGCCAGGAGATTCTTGATGAGGTACAGAAAACGGAGGCAATATTGACTGCGGGGATTTCCAAAGAGGATATGGAAGTGTTCTTCCGGGTTGCCGAAAAAATGATTAATAATCTTGGAGATTGATTTTCTGATTGGGAAAGGAGACAGTATGGCAGAAGAGAAAAAACAATTATCAGATGATTTTACAGAAGGAAGTATTCTTATAAAGCTGGTCAAATTTATGATTCCAGTGCTGGGGGCGCTGGTTTTGCAGGCTATGTACGGTGCAGTGGATTTGCTGGTGGTGGGACAATTTGGTACGGATGCAGGAATTTCCGCGGTGTCGACGGGAAGCAGCATCATCAATCTTGTGACCTTTGTAATCAGCTCCCTGACCATGGGCGTAACGGTTCTGATCAGCCGTTACTTAGGAGAAAAACGCATGGACAGGATTGGAAAGATCATAGGCGGAGCCATCTGCTTTTTTGCCGTATTCTCAGCGGCGGCGATGGTTCTGCTGCTGGCGGCGGCTCCGGTCTTTGCTTCCTGGCTCAATGCGCCGAAGGAGGCCTTTGATCTGACCAACCAGTACGTGAGAATCTGCGGAGCAGGCATCGTGTTTGTTGTGGCGTACAATGTCATCAGCGGTGTTTTCAGAGGTCTGGGAAATTCAAGGCTGCCCCTGATTTTTGTATGCATTGCCTGCTTTGTGAATATTGTGGGAGACTTGCTGTTTGTGGCTGTTTTCCAAATGAATGTGGCAGGTGCGGCTCTGGCAACCATTCTGGCCCAGGCAGTCAGTGTGGTTTTATCCCTGGTCATCATAAAACATCAAAAGCTGCCTTTTACCATGAAGCGTTCCGATATCTGCTTTAATAAAGAAGTCAGGCTGTTTTTAAAGCTGGGATTTCCTCTGGCTCTGCAGGAAATGCTGACGAATATTTCCTTCTTAATTTTATGTGCCATTGTGAATCATATTGGCTTAGAGGCGTCCTCCGGCTACGGCATCGCACAGAAGATTATTTCTTTCATTATGCTGATTCCGTCCTCGTTAATGCAGTCCATGTCGGCTTTTGTGGCCCAGAATGTGGGCGCCGGAAAGGAAGGAAGAGCGAGAAAAGCCATGTACACAGGAATGGGACTTGGCATGGCAGTGGGTGTTTTTATTTTCTGCATCGCATTTTTCCGGGGAGATCTTCCATCGGCGCTGTTTACTGCCAATGAGGCATATATCATGCGGTCTGCGGAATATTTAAAAGGTTTTGCAGCGGAGGCGATTTTAACCTGTGTGGTATTCAGCTATATTGGATACTTCAACGGCCATGGGCTTTCGTTCCCGGTAATGCTTCAGGGAATTTCTGCCTCATTTCTGATTCGCGTTCCGTTATCCTATCTGTTCAGTTTAAAGGAAGGCGCAAATCTCTTTGATATCGGTCTGGCGGTTCCGGCGGCATCGGTTTATGGAATTTTATTTTTCACCGTATGTTATGTCTGGTATCGGAGAAGATAGATCTGCATAATTTTTGCTGCTGCGGCGCATACTGATGGAAAAACATGCGGCCGCCGTCCTGGGGCGATGCCGCAGGAAAAGTGAGGTAGCAGGGCATGGAAGATCATACCATTCGACTCTTAAAGGAATGTGACTCCGGATGCAAAATGGCTGTGAGCAGCATGGAGCAGGTTCTGGAGTATGTTTCTGACGAGAAATTAAAAAAAACCATCGAAGAGTATGAGGAAAAGCATCAGGATATGGAGTACGAGGCTTATAAACAGCTTGTGGACTTAAATCAGACCGGAAAAGAACCGGAAAAGCTGGCCTCTGCTTTTTCCTGGCTTTCCACGGAATTTAAGATGATGAAGGGCGATGATAAGCAGGCGGCCAGAATCATGATGGATGGCTGCAACATGGGAATTCAGTCCATCTGCGGCTTTAAAAACCAGTATATCGGCGCATCCAAAGACAGCATGGCCCTGGCAGACCGCCTGGTGAGAACAGAAGAGGCTTTCAGGGACGAGATGAAAGCTTTTGTGTAAGGTTTTCACAGGTTTTTATGACAAATTCGGACAGAAGCCTGCCATCATCCAGCTCCTCCATGAGAAAATACGGTTTGGCTCCTTCGTAGGGAGGAGCCAAACGATGGGCTGGAGGAAGATCTTTACAGGCTTCGGTGACTTTGATATAAAGCTGGCTGTCGCAGATGACAGCAAAAAACAGTCCATCACAGTAGAGACCGTAGTCCCCGAACATTTTCCGGTATGTGATGATGCCTGCCCCGGCCATCTGGTCGGCGGCGTACTCAACAAACTCCAGCTTGGAAGCCATGGTGTTCTCCTTTCTTAGCGTAAGCCGATATAAATATGGACTTCTGCCTGGTCTCCCTGGATTGCCTGGTAGTCCTCAAAGTCACAGACAAAGGAACGGGGCAGGTCCATGGACCATAAGCGCTGCCAGAATTCTGCCACTGCATGCTGTACATGGCCTTTCACGATGAATTTGGCATAGGTTCCGGCAGGAATATGGAAAAGCTTCATGGAATCAGGGATGGATGCGAGAACTTCAGAAGTCGGTTCGGAAAGCTCAACTCCCACGGCAGCCGTGTAGTCGGAGGTTTCATCTCCTGCATATTCGGTGTAGAGCCCCAGAATGTTTCCATGAAGGCCAGTCCCAAAAAATTGTTTCCAGAGCCCTCTGATGACGGTTCCCATATCGGGAGCCAGGTTATTGGTACGTGCACAGACCGCAGCAGCGGTCTTTTCTTTTAATGTGACGAGTTCGTATTTCATAGTTGCCTCCTGAATGATATTGAATCCAGGATAGCACAAAAAACCGGACAGCTATATGTCATGTTTTTCTGCCATTTTGTGGAGGAGAAGGGAAAATTCCTCCCGCAGAGAAACCGGGGTCAGCATCTCTGCCTGGCCCCTGAAGCTCAAAAGCCATGAAAACAGGTTCTCTTTATCAAAAAATTCAAAGGAGAATAAAAAACTGCCATCGGGGGCTTCCGTAAAGCTGTCCGGACCGTAATCGTCCATGAGGCGCCATTTGGCTTTTGGGGAAAAACGGGCGGTCACGGGAATCCGTTCATTGGAGGAAAAATTGGTCTCCATGGAGAAATGCGGTGTTTCACGGGGAAGAAAGGAGACACCGGTGCGGGAAAGGTTCTGCATCCGGTTTAATTTAAAGAGCCTGAAATCCTCTCTGGCCATGCAGTATCCCCATACATACCAGGAAGACCATTGGAACACCAGAAGATAAGGTTCCATGGTCCGGTCGCTTTCTCCGGAGGGAGAGCAATAATGGAATTGTATGGTTTCGTGGTTTTCGATGGCTTTCTGGATAAGCTCTACCTTGGGCGCCAGGGTATGGCGGTACCAGGAGCCGAGATTTATGATGATGTGGCTGTTATCCTCTAAAATTTCCGGATTTTTCAGATGAATCTTATCCATTAAAGTCCGGTAACGGTTGGTCTGGCTCACGCTGTCGAGACTTTTTAAGCCTGTGAGAATGGCCTGCATATCTGCCGAGGTGAGGAGTGTCCGGTCTATGGAGCAGCCGTCCATGATGGAAATGCCGCCTCCGCGTCCCTGGGCGGTTACCAGAGGAATTCCGGCTTTACAGAGAGCTTCAATATCCCGGCTGATGGTACGCCGGGATACTTCAAATTTTTCTGCCAGGAAAGGAGCTGTGACAGTTCCCTTTTGAAGAAGAATGGACAGGATGCCGATGAGGCGGTCAATTTTCATAGATACTCTCCCCGAAGCCATGAGAATGGATTATTTTTCGTCGCACACCTGGAAAATGAAGAATTTTAAATAGGAAGATTCTTCATTTCCCCAGAGGATGGGATGATCGGCGGCCTGGGTGCGGTATTCCACCTGGCGGAGACGTTTGTGGACGTTTCCGGCAGCCTCACGGATGGTTTTGGCAAACAGGTCGGGCGTCATGAAGTGGGAGCAGGAGCAGGTGGCCAGGTAGCCGCCGTCTTTTACCAGCTTCATGCCTCGCAGATTGATTTCACGGTAGCCCTTGACAGCGTTTTTCACGGAATTTCTGGATTTTGTGAAGGCAGGCGGGTCCAGGATGACCACATCGAATTTTTCGCCTTTTTTCTCCAGCTCCGGAAGCAGGTCAAAGACGTCGGCGGCGATGAATTTTACCCGGTCGGAGAGACCGTTTAAAGCGGCATTTTCTGTGGCCTGGGCCACACCCAGCTCAGAGGCATCCACACCGAGAACTTCACTGGCTCCGGCAATTCCGGCATTTAAAGCGAAGGAGCCCGTGTGGGTAAAGCAGTCCAGCACCCGCTTTCCGCGGCAGAGGCGCTGGATGGCGAGGCGGTTGTATTTCTGGTCCAGGAAAAATCCGGTTTTCTGGCCGTCCTGTACGTCCACCATGTATTTGACGCCGTTTTCCACAATTTCCACTTTGGTATCAAAGGGCTCTCCGATGAAGCCCTTGAAGCGTTCCATCCCTTCCTGGAGACGGACCTTGGCATCACTTCTTTCATAGATGCCGCGGATGGTGATGTGATCTTCAGCCAATACCTGTTTGAGCTTTTCAAGAATCACCGGTTTCCACTTATCAATTCCCAATGCCAGGGATTCCACCACCAGCACATCGGAAAACTTGTCAATGACAATTCCCGGCAGGAAATCGGCTTCCCCGAAAATCAGGCGGCAGCTTCCCGTATCCACGGTTGCCTTCCGGTATTCCCAGGCATTCCGCACCCGCATTTCGATAAAGGCTTCGTCCACAACTGCGTCTTTCTTTCTGGACATCATGCGGATGGTAATTTTGGAGCGGGTATTGATGAAGCCGCTTCCCAGAGGATAGCCGTCAAAATCAAACACCTGTACCATGTCACCGTTTGCGAAGTCTCCTTCAATCCTGTCAATTTCATTGTCGTAAATCCAGAGGCCTCCGGCTTTTAAGGCACGGGCCTCTCCCTTTTTTATGTAAACCTTTGCAAGCACTGTATCCATTGAAAATCCTTTCTGCCCGCAGGCAACTGATGATACAGCCAGTATATCGGAAAAAAGGATAAATTGCAAGGGCTCCCGCTTTTGTTGAATCTGGGCGTATTTTGTGTTATACTGAATGGGACTGGGCGACAGGAAGACATCGTATAGGAGAAGATCATGGAAGTGAGCGAAATCAGGCAGGAGCTGAAGGAAAAACTGGCCGATGCCGAAAAGGTTCTGATCGGAATTGGAACGGAATGGAAGGACGACGGAGAGGAACGGGACAAAGCCCTGGAGAAGGCGGCCTCTTTCCTTTTGCAGGCGGTGGATGGAAAAGACTGCTTTGTGATTACCACACTGGAGGCCGATGCACTTTTGAAACGCGGATTTGAAAAAACGCATATGGTAGCCCCCCTTGACGTATCATTAACAGAGGAAGAGTGGGACGGCTATATGAAGTGGCTGGCCGGGACCTTGAACAGAAAGACAGTTCTTCTGGAGCTTGGGGAGAATTTTCTGCATCCCACAATCATCCGGTGGCCCTTTGAGAAGACGGCCCTCATTAACAAAAAGGCCCATTTGTACCGGGTCCATAAAAAGTTTTACCAGATTACGGATGAGCTGAAAGAAAAAGCCACTGCCGTACAGGAAGATTCTGTACTGTTTATGGCAGAGTGGGAGTGAGGAGGAGAAACATGGCAGCAATTAGCAATGACTGGCTAGAGCCCATGAGCGGCGAATTTAAAAAACCGTACTATAAAAAGCTATATGAAACCATAAAAGAAGAATACAGCACCAGGGAAGTTTATCCGGCACCCGATGATATTTTCAATGCATTTGCTTTTACCCCTCTTTCCAAGGTGAAGGTGGTAATTCTGGGGCAGGATCCCTATCATGAGCCGGGGCAGGCCCATGGCCTCTGCTTTTCCGTAAAGCCGGACGTGCAGATTCCGCCGTCTCTGGTCAATATTTACCAGGAGCTCCATGAGGACTGCGGCTGTTACATTCCCAATAACGGCTACCTGAAAAAGTGGGCCGATCAGGGTGTTATGCTTTTGAATACGGTGCTGACGGTGCGGGCCCACGCAGCCAATTCCCACAGGAACATCGGGTGGGAGGAGTTTACCAACGCGGCAATCCGGGTTTTGAATGAACAGGACAGGCCGATGGTGTTTATTCTCTGGGGAAAACCGGCCCAGACGAAAAAGGCGATGTTAAACAATCCCAAGCATCTGATTTTAGAGGCACCCCATCCAAGTCCTCTGTCGGCGTACCGCGGCTTTTTCGGAAGCCGTCCATTCAGCAAGACCAATAAATATCTGACTGCCAACGGACTGGAAGCCATTGACTGGCAGATCGAAAATATAGGAGAATAGTATGAGCGGATTCATTGAATTTTTGAAAATTGTTGTTTTCGGTCTGGTGGAGGGCTTTACGGAATGGCTTCCCATCAGCAGCACCGGACATTTGATTCTGGTGGAGAATATTGTGCATCTGAATGTTTCAGAGGATTTTATGAATGTGTTTCGGGTGGTGATTCAGCTCGGCGCCATTCTGGCTGTGCTGGTTTTGTATTTCCGGCGGCTGAACCCATGGGATCCGGGAAAAAAGGCACCCCAGCGCCGGGCCACATGGCATCTCTGGTTTAAAATTATTGTGGCCTGTCTTCCGGCGGCGGTTGTGGGAATTCTCCTGGATGAGATTCTGGACACATACCTTTATAATCCCTACGTGGTGGCAGCCATGCTGATTATTTACGGTATTTTGTTCATTGTCCTGGAAAAACACAATGAATTTGTGGATTTCCCCATTAAAAAAGTGTCGCAGATCAGTTATCTGAATGCTTTTTATATCGGGCTGTTTCAGCTTCTGGCGCTGATTCCGGGAACTTCCCGGTCCGGTGCCACGATTTTAGGAGCCATGCTCCTTGGATGCTCCAGAACAGCAGCATCGGAGTTTACGTTTTTCCTTGGAATTCCGGTGATGTTTGGAGCCAGCCTGCTTAAGATTATCCATTATGGCCTGGCATTTTCGGCAATGGAAATTTTCTTCATGATTGCGGGCATGGTGATTGCTTTTCTGGTTTCCATGTATTCGATCAAATTCCTGTTAAACTATGTGAAACGTCATGATTTCCGGTTCTTTGGATATTACCGGATTGTTCTGGGTGTGATTGTACTGATTTATTTTGGTCTTACAGCACTTTTGGCGCTGTAAATTCCAGAATTAAGAGAATGGGGCTGTCCGGCGTGTACGGATGGCCCCTTAAAATATGCCATGTCGTTCGTCGAAAGCCGAACGCCCGCCGAAGGGCATGTATTACGGGATGCCCGGATGGGTATGAGTTTTCACAAATAGGTAAGAAAGTTATCACACTTTTATCACAAATGACTGGTAGACTATGTTTCAGAAATAAGGAAACAAAGTCACACAGTTTCATAAGGAAGGAGATCTTTTTTATGTATGAAGATAAATGGACAGAAGAAGAAAATAAGACAAACGCAGAGAATAACACAGCGATGAACCGGGAAGCGGAAGACAGCAAGAAGGAAACAGAAAAGCAGAATCCGCGGGAAGGCCAAAGGCAGCAGGTATATGGATTGAGCGGCCAGACAGGCCAGAGCAGCCAGCAGGCCTACGGACAGGGAGGCCAGAATGGCCAGAACGGAGGCGGATATTCCCCCTATGGCCAGTATTCCCAGGGGCATCCCGGATATGGACATTATAATTACAGCCAGGGCAGCCAGAATCAGAATCATGCCCATAATCCGTATACAAACCCATATCAGTACGGGCAGAACCAGAACCCCGGACAGAACATGGCGCCAAATTCCAACCATAAGCCGCCGAAGAAACATTCCTATATGAAGACCACGGCTCTTGTCACTGCCGCAGCACTTCTCTTCGGTGTGGTTTCCGGAGGGACCATGTTTGGTGTGAACCGGGCAGCGGAATTGATGTTTCCGGCCGAGACCCAGGCGCCGGAATCCACAGGAGGAACCCTGGGCCAGACCCAGGTGGTTCCGGCATCTCCCCAGGTCTCTTCGGATGCCGCCTCGGGAGTGGTCATTGAGGACGTTTCTCCCATCGTGGACGCTGTTATGCCGTCGGTAGTTGCCATTACCAACACCACGCTCTATAAGAGCAGCACCTGGTTCGGCCAGTCCCAGACTTACGAGGTGCCCAGCAGCGGCTCCGGCATCATCATCGGACAGAATGATGCAGAGCTTCTGATTGTGACCAATAACCACGTAATCGAAGATTCCACCAGCCTTGCAGTTTCTTTCATTGATGAGAGTGTTGTAGAGGCAGCCATAAAGGGAACGGATTCCGAATCGGACCTGGCAGTGATTGCAGTTCCTCTGGAAAAAATTTCCGCCGACACAAAGGAACAGATCAAGGCTGCTACTCTTGGAGACTCGGATTCCCTGAAAATGGGCCAGGGCGTCATTGCCATCGGTAATGCGCTGGGCCATGGCCAGAGCGTAACTGTGGGTCATGTGAGTGCCCTGGACCGCGAGATCACTGTGGACGGTATTACCAAAAAGGTAATCCAGACCGATGCAGCCATTAATCCCGGAAACAGCGGCGGCGCTCTTTTAAACTCCAAAGGCGAGGTCATCGGTATCAATGAAGCCAAATACGCAGATGCCAGTGTGGAAGGCGTTGGATATGCAATCCCGATTTCCAATGCAAAGGATATCATTGAAGAACTGAAGCTGAGAACCACGAAAATTGAGATTTCAAAGGAAGAGCAGGGATATCTGGGAATTCAGGTCCAGAATGTGGATTCCATGATGGCCCAGTTGTACGGAATGCCGCAGGGTGTCTATGTTTACAAGATCACCGAGGATTCTGCAGCCGCAGCTTCCGATCTTCGCGAAAAAGATATCATTACGAAATTCGATGGGGAGACCGTGAGAACCAATGCAGATCTGACTGGACTGTTAGCTTACTATAAAGCAGGAACTAAAGTGACTCTTACGGTACAGTCCATGGAGAACGGGTCCTATGTGGAGCGGCAGGTGGAGGTCACCTTAAAGAGCCGGCCGCAGCAGGAAGAACAGTAGAATAGGAGAAAGAAAAAGGCCCTTGCCCGCGTCATACGGGAAAGGGCCTTTCTGCCGGGTGCGCCGGCTTATAAAAGGTTCATAAAGGTAGTAAGCACCATGGAGTTGAAGAAGTCTACGAACAGGCTTCCCACCAGGGGAACGATGAAGAAGGCTCTGGGAGCAGCGCCGTACCGTTCCACTAAGGCTCTCATATTGGCCATAGCATTGGGAGTTGCACCCATGCCGAAGCCGCAGAAAGCAGTTGTCATGGCAGCGGCCTCGTAGTCGCGGCCCATGATGTTGAATACCAGGAAGTTGGCAAATAAGAACATTACCACAGTCTGTACAAGTAAAATTACGATCATCGGGAGGGCCAGGGCAGCCAACTGCCAAAGCTTTAAGCTCATCATGGCCATGGCCAGGAAGAGATTTAAGGAAAGTCCTCCAAGGGCATCAATTTCCACCATGGGAAGGTCCCTTCCTGACACATCCCAGATATTACGGATGGCAGCAGCGGCCAGCATGGCACCGATATAGGTTGGGAAGGTCAGGTCGATGCTCTTAAAGAAGGCAAAAATGAAGGTTCCAACGCCGATGGCAACGGCCAAAAACATGGCAGATGTTGTAAATTTCTGGCCATCAACGGGCGGTGCGATCTCATCCACAGCATTTCCCTCTTCCGCAGCAGTGGATTTTAAGCCAAACTTTTCCACACGGGCGCGGGCGATGGGGCCTCCCATCATACTGCCTGCCACCAGGCCGTATGTAGCGGCGGCCAGTGCCACAGTGGTTGCACCTACAACGCCGTATTCTGTCTCAAGAAGGGGACCAAAGGAACCGGAGGTTCCGTGTCCGCCAACCAGGGGCATGGAGCCCATGCAGAGGCCAAGAAGCGGATCCAGATTGAATACAGCGGCCAGACCGCTTCCCACAGCGTCCTGGACGATACAGATAAGAACCGCTAACCCCAGGAATAAGAATACCTGAACGCCGCCCTTTTTCAAAAGACGGAAGCAGGCGGTGAAACCAACGCTGCAGAAGAAAATTGTCATGAACACACTCTGAAGGGTGGTGTCAAACTGAAACTCCAGAATTCCGGCGGTATATAATGCCAGGTGTGCAAAGGCGAATACAATACCGCCTGCCACAGGGGCCGGAATACAGTACTTACTTAAAAAAGCCAGTTTCTGAACCATGAGTCTTCCCAGGCAGTAAACGAGCGCCCCCAACGCACAAGCCTGGTACATGTCGAGTTCCAATACCATCATAGTAACTCCTCCTAATCTTGTTTTTTTATAAGAACATTTTCTGGCTCCCCTTCAAAAAAATACAAAAAAATACCGTCCAGGGGTGTTAAGGTATTGCTAAGAAACGGCTGCTCCGGTTTTGCTTGCGGGCAGAAAGAAAATGTTTTATAATAGTTACTTATATTAGTTTATACAGGGATAAGCAAAAAGGAGAATGAACTTGGAACATAAAGAGAAAAACGGACAGGAATTCCATGAGGATGAGTATGAGAAGGTGTGTTATGTCTGCCGCAGGCCGGAGAGTAAGGCAGGAAAGATGATTACCATGCCCGGTGGAATCGATGTCTGCCGGGACTGTATGCAGAAAGCCTTTGATACCGTTACAAAAAGCGGAATTGATTTCAGTAAGTTTTCCGGAGTGACGCCGGAACAGCTCTGGAACGGCGGTATGCCATCCGGTATGTGGCAGTCTGCTCCGGCGGCTCCAAAAGCAGACGAACCAAAAGACGCAGAGGAAGCAGGAGAAGCCGAGGATGACAATACGATCCGGCAGGAAGCCGAGGCAGAAAGCGAATCCGAAGGGGAAGAGAATGGGGAAGAGGAGCAGGGCTCTTACCAGGGCGGTTTTCCCTGGGGCAATATGGGCTGGGGAATTCCCATCGGCCAGATTGATTTAAGCGCCATTACCGGAAAAAAACGGGTGAAGAAAAAGAAGAGCGGAGAGAAAAAGGAACTTTTTAAATTGGAAGATATTCCGGCACCCCACACCATAAAGGAACAGTTGGACGAATACGTAATCGGCCAGGAGCAGGCAAAAAAGGTCATATCCGTGGCGGTTTACAACCATTATAAGCGGGTATTTGAGCGCACCTCCCCGGATGCAAAGAAGTACGGGGAAGACGTGGAGATTGAGAAATCCAATATTTTAATGATCGGTCCCACGGGAAGCGGAAAAACCTATCTGGTTAAGACTCTGGCAAAGCTTTTGAATGTGCCGTTGGCCATCGCGGACGCCACGTCCTTAACGGAGGCCGGATATATTGGAGATGATATTGAGAGTGTGATTTCCAAGCTTTTAGCCGCTGCCGATAACGATGTGGAGCGGGCAGAAATGGGAATCGTATTCATTGACGAGATTGATAAGATTGCCAAGAAAAAGTCCACAAGCACCAGGGATGTGAGCGGGGAATCGGTGCAGCAGGAGCTTTTGAAGCTTTTGGAGGGGGCATCGGTGGAGGTTCCCGTGGGAACCAACCAGAAGAATGCCATGACGCCCATGGAAACCATCAATACAGACAATATTTTGTTCATCTGCGGCGGTGCTTTCCCGGATTTGGAAAATATTATCAAGGAACGGCTGACGGAGCAGGCCTCCATCGGCTTCGGGGCCGATCTCAAGGATAAGTTTGATAAGGACCCCAATATTTTAAGCAAGGTGACCAATAAGGATTTAAGGAATTTCGGAATGATTCCGGAGTTTTTGGGCCGTCTTCCTGTGACCGTTACCCTTCAGGGACTCACAAAGGAATTCCTGGTACGGATTTTAAAGGAGCCGAAGAATGCCATCTTAAAACAGTACAAAAAGCTGTTGGAGATGGATGAGGTAGAGCTTCGGTTTGATGAGGATGCCCTGGAGTGGATTGCCGAGGAGGCGTTGAAAAAGGAGACAGGAGCCAGAGCCCTGCGGGCAATTTTAGAGGAGTTCATGCTGGATATCATGTATGAGATTCCCAAAGATCCCAACATTGGCTCTGTGACCATCACAAGAGCTTATCTGGAAAAGCGCGGCGGTCCACGCATCGAAATGCGCGGAGCCATGCTTTTAGAAGAAAAAAATTAGGGCCGCAGACGGAGAAAGGCCTCGTATAAATCCAGTGTTCCGTATCCGAACTCACGGTTTGGGTATGTGAGCGCTGGATTTCTTTTTGCTCCCCGAATCAGATAGGTTTTGATGGAGGAGGTGTTCATAATGAAGTTATTTCCCTGGAGAACACCCCAGTGCAGCAAAATGGCAGCGGCTCCGGCCACATGGGCGGCTGCCGAGGAGGTTCCGGTCATTCTGGTAAAGGCGTTTCCGGGGCCGGCGCCCTGGATACTGACGCCGGGAGCCGCAAGATCGGGCTTTACCTGGCCGATGCGGTTGAAGCCCCGGCTGGAATGGATATAGATTCCTCCGCTCACATGGTTATAGGCGGCCACAGTCAGCAAATTCTGGGAGTTTCCGGGATCGGTGATTGTTGTATCGGGATCCGGGCGCAGGAAAAACGTATCCTCAGAGATAAACCCTCTGCTGGGAAGCCAGATATGGAAGGTCCCGCGAAGGTCCAGGGTCCCGGTGACGGAAAGATGCCAGATTCCCGGCATGGGATTTTTGAACCGGATGAACACCATATTGCTTCCCGCTGCACCGATGGAAAAGTTGGTATAAACGGTGATTTCCGTGCGCTCCAGGAGGAATCTCAAAACATTTTCCTCTCCGGTTCTGGGAGGCAGAGGCGATATGACTTCTCCGGTGGGAGAGGTGAATCCCACCCGGTAGACCTCCACATCCTGGGCCCAGAGCTCCATAGAAAATCCGGCATCGTTTTCTCCTACCTTCAGCTCCACGCTCTGTATGGTGTCGCCGGGTTCCGTGGCCCCGCGGTAATGGTGTCCGAGCCCTGTTTCATTTCCGGCTGCCACCACCAGAGCGGTTCCGATATAACTGCTCACATCATTTAAGAAAGCGCTTAAGGGCGAATTTCCCACATGGCCGCCCTGGTTGGTTCCAACGCCAAGGCAGATCACAAGGGGCTTATTGTACTGGCGGGCCAGGGAGAGCAGGTAGGTAATTCCCATCATAATATCATTTTCCTGATACGCCTGGGCATCCTCACGTATCAGATAAAAGTCCCTGAGGTACTGCTTGGCAGGCTTGAGCTTCACCATTGCGATATCTGCCTGGGGAGCAGCCCCGGTAAAATCGTTGGCTTCATCCTCTCCTCCGGCGGCGATGGAAGCCAGAAAGGTTCCATGGCCGATTTCATCGGTGGAGGGCACCACGGAAAGGGGATCATCAGAAGAAAGGGCGGCATTGATTTCTTCCCGGGGGTACTGGGTTCCGTACAGGGAGCGGAAGGAGTTTCCCGGGACCACGTTTCCGCTTCCGTGAGTCTGGTCCCAGATTCCAAGAATCCGGGAGGTGCCGTCGGGATTCTGAAAAAGCGGATTTTGATAGTCAATCCCCGTATCCACAAAACCGATGATGACTCCTGCACCCTGGTTTCCCAGGGCAGGAAGCCTGGAAGCAGGAAGAATGCCGGAGGACTCCATGCTGGTGGAATCTAAGAGGGAGTAAAGCTTGGGAATACCTGCATATGTATAGGAGGAAAAACTGATGGGGTCCAGCTTGCTGAAGGCCGTATAGATGACGGCAAACTGTTGGCTGATGAAGTCGATGCATTCGGTTCCGGTCAGGGTGATGAATTCCTGGGGAGAAAGCGGGTATCTGGCAATGAATTCGGCATAGTCCTCAGAGGCTACATTTTCAGTACAGGCCATGTTCATACTCCGGAATAAAGTTGTTTATAATATATGAAGAGACGGGCGAAAACATGAAAAGGCAGGGACAGTTTCCATGGAAATATATGGACGGAGCTTTAAAAATAGTGTAAGATAAGGAAAGAAAGGGGATTTGCTATGTTTGGATTTCTGACATTCGGTACAACACTTACATTTTTGGATCTGGCGTTTAAAAAACAGATTGAGGCGCAGGATGAAAAGAACTTTCCGAGGGAGTTAAAAGGTTCCAAAGGACTGATATGGCTTTATAAGAACCACAATCCGGGATTTTCCTTCGGACTTTTAAAGGGAAGCCGGGCAGTGGAGCTGGTTCCCTTATGCCTTGCATCGGGAATTGCAGGGGCATGGACGTATTTAATGGGGACCAAAGGCCGGTTTATGGAAAAGCTGGCTCTTACCCTGACCCTGGCTGGAGGAATCAGCAACATTTATGACAGAATGGTCCGCGGCTATGTGGTGGATTATTTCAGCATCCGCTGGAAGGCCCTGAAAAAAGTGGTATTAAATCTGGGAGACCTGTTTGTTTTTGCAGGAGCCGTCCTTGTGGTGATTCTGGGACTCTTTGAATCCATAAAGGACTGGAGAGCGGAATCGTGAATTTACTTTTCTGCGGGAATATAGTAGAATAGTCGGGACGGAGGAGACGTAATTATGAAACAGTATGATTATCTGCTTGTGGGCAGCGGCCTGTTTGCAGGTGTATTTGCATATTATGCGAAAAAAGAGGGAAAAAAGTGCCTGGTACTGGAAAAGAGAGAGCATTTGGGCGGAAATATTTACTGTGAGGAAACAGAGGGCATCAATGTCCACAAATACGGCGCCCATATTTTCCACACCAGCAACCGTAAGGTCTGGAATTTTGTCAATGGCCTGGTGGAGTTTAACCGCTATACCAACAGCCCGGTGGCCAATTATAAGGGAGAAATGTACAACATGCCCTTTAATATGAACACCTTCAGCCGCATGTGGGGAATATCCACGCCGGAGGAGGCCAGACAGATCATAAACGAGCAGCGGAAGGTCATTAAGGGGGAGCCGAAAAACCTGGAGGAACAGGCCATCAGCCTGGTGGGAACCCATATCTACCAGAAGCTGGTGAAGGGCTACACGGAAAAGCAGTGGGGAAGACCCTGTAAGGAACTCCCGGCCTTTATTATCAAGCGTCTTCCGGTGCGCTATACCTATGATAACAATTATTTCAACGACTTATACCAGGGCATTCCCATCGGCGGCTACAATAAGATTGTGGAAAAGCTGTTCGACGGCTGCGAGGTGCGCTTGAATACAGACTATCTGGAAAAGAAAGAGGAGTATGACGCACTGGCAGAAAAGGTGGTTTATACAGGAACCATCGACAGCTATTTCGGCTACCGGTTCGGTAAGCTCCAGTACCGGAGCCTGCGGTTTGAAACCGAGGTGCTGGACACCGATAACTTCCAGGGAAATGCCGTAATCAACTATACGGACCGGGAAACTCCCTATACAAGAATCATTGAACATAAGCATTTTGAATTCGGAACCCAGGAGAAGACCGTGATCACCAGGGAATATCCGGCCGAGTGGGCGGAAGGCATGGAGCCCTACTATCCGGTCAACGATGAAAAGAACCAGGAGCTGTACCAGAAATATGCGGCCCTGGCCCAACAGGAAGCAGATGTGATTTTCGGCGGCAGACTGGCCGAGTACAAGTATTATGACATGGATAAGGTCATTGAGTCGGCATTTGCCTGTGTGGAAAAGGAGTTTGGCCATGCATGAGTTTTATGAGCCGGAGGTGCTAAAACGGCTTCAGGACACAGAGCTTTCCATGTTAAAAGACTTTATGGAGCTCTGCGACGCCCATGGACTGATTTATTTTGGAATCGGCGGTACGGGAATCGGTGCCCTGCGCCATCAGGGCTTTATCCCCTGGGACGACGATATCGACATTGCCATGCCGCGCAGGGATTTTGAGAAATTCCTCCGTCTGGTGAAAAAGGAGTGGCAGGGCAGGTATTATATTTTAAACAATAAAACCAATGAAAATTACCCGATGATGACCACCAGGCTTTGTAAGTGCAATACCGTGTTCCAGGAGCGGGTCATGAAGGATGTGGACTGCCCCTTTGGAATCTTTCTGGACCTTTATGTGATGGATAACATTGCAGACGGGACGCTTGCGGTGCAGATACAGGCCTGGACTGCCTGGTTTTGGAGTAAACTTTTGGTGCTGGCCTGTATGGAAAAGCCCTATCTGGCCCAGACCGGTGCGAAGGCGAAGGCCATTTGGGCGGTCTGCAGCCTGGTTCATAAGACCATAAAGGCGCTTCGCATCCGCCCGGCCATCTTCCGCGCCCACTGCGAGGCGGCCTGCCGGAAATATGAGAATGTGAATACAAAGCGGATGGCATTTTTACCGGACACCAATCCCTTCTGGAATGTGGTCAATAAGGAAAAAATGTTCCCCATCCAGAAGCTGCCCTATGAAGACACGGTCATGGCCTTTACCAGTGATATCCATGAGATCATGGAAAGCCAGTACGGCGACTATATGACCATGCCGCCGGAGGACAAGCGGAAGACCCATTATCCCTACCGCCTGGAGTTTTCTGACGGGGAGTAGGAAAAAGAAAAGAGGACAGAGAATCATGTGCTACGTGAAGGAATGTGTGAAGGATATTGTGCGAATCGGCGGCCGGCAGGGGCGTGCAGATTTTTTGAGGCTGGATATGAATGAGAACCCGGAGGGCCTGCCCAAAGAGCTGATGGACAAGGTGAAAGCAGAGCTTACGCCGGAATTTTTTTCCACCTACCCGGAGCCGGAGAAGTTTCTTAAGATTCTGGCGGAGTATCTGGGCGTAAAGCGGGAGAATGTCTGCGTCACCAACGGCTCCGACATGGCAATCCGGTATCTGTTTGAGGTGTTTGGGCGTCCGGGCTCCTCGGTGGTTACGGTATCTCCTACATTTGAGATGTACCGGATCAACTGTCTGATTTTTGGCCTGAACCATAAGCCTGTGATGTACAATCCAGATTTTTCCCTGGATTTTTCAAAGGTTTTGGATGCTATCACAGAGGACGTCAGCATCGTCTCTGTTTTAAATCCCAACAATCCCATCGGTACGGTTTACACCGATGAACAGTTTGACGCCATTGCCAGAAAGGCAAAGGAGGTGGGCGCCCTGGTCATCGTGGATGAGGCGTACCATTATTTCTATGATAAAACCTTTTTAAATAAGATTTTCAATTATGATAATGTGGTGTTGATCAGGACCTTTTCCAAGCTGTTTTCCGTGGCGGCCGTAAGACTGGGCTTTATTGTGGGAAATGAAACCCTGGTGAAATATGTGTGGAATGTGCGCCCCACCTTTGATACCAATGCGGTGGCCTTAAAGTTCGGAGAAGTGCTTTTGAAGGAACCGGGACTTTGTGAAAAGCTGGTGGCCATCGAAAAAGAAGGTCGGAAGTATCTCACAGAGAGCTTATCCGAACATGGCTATGAATACTTTGCGGAAAATGGAAATTATGCCTTTATCCGGACGAAAACTCCTGTTTCCCAGGTGAAGGAGCGGCTGGAGGAAAAGAAGATTCTCATTAAGACCTACGGGCAGGAAATGCTGAAAGACTACATCAGGATTTCCACCGGAAGCAAAAAGGTCATGGAACAGTTTACAGAAGCGCTGTATGAGGTGGATCGATGAAAGCATTTATTCTGGCGGCCGGAAAGGGAAGCCGCATCAGCAAATATATTCCCAACATCCCCAAATGTACCGTTGACGTGGGCGGAGAGCCGTTAATCCGGCGTACCGTGGGGATGCTGCTGGAAAATAAAATTGAAACCACGGTGATCGTGGGCTACCGCCACGCAGAAATTGAGCGTGTGCTGGAGGGCCTTCCGGTCCATATTGTATACAATCCCTTTTACGATGTGACCAACAGCATCGGCTCCCTCTGGATGGCTGAGAGCGCAGGACTTTTTACTGAGGACGACTGCATTGTGGCCAACGGGGACGTGTACTGGAGCCAGGAAATTCTGGATTTTGTTATGAAGCAGAAGGAGGAAATCATTCTTCTGGCAGATTCGGCCCGGGTTCTGGACGGAGATTATTTCTTTGGAACGGAAAACGGGATGTTAAGGCGGTATGGAAAAGGGCTGACCCTGGAGGAGCGGGACTGTGAGTACACGGGAATCGTCTCCATGAAGGCCTCCTTTGTGCCGAAATTTTTAAAAAAGCTCAATGAGCTGATTGACGCCCAGTGCCATGGAATGTGGTGGGAGGATGCCATTTACAGAATCAGCGGGGAGGAAGACATCCCCGTTAAGGATATCAACGGATATTTCTGGGCCGAGGTGGACTTCATTGAGGATTACAGAAGAATTCTGGACCATATCTCAGAAAAGACAGGAATTAAAACCAATGGAAGCATTATCACGCCTGATCATAGGTAAGGAATCGAAAAATCCTGAAAAACGGAATATTATCTGGAACATGGTGGGGAGCTTTTTATATGCTCTGGCTTCCATGGTCCTTACCATCGCTGTGGTGCAGATTGCAGGAGAGGACGCGGGCGGAATCTTTACCTTTGCGTTCACCACCTTTGGACAGCATATGTTTATGATGGCCTATTTTGGAATCCGGCCCTTCCAGATCACCGATATGGGAAATAAATATTCCTTCGGGGAGTATCTGGGACTCAGGCTTCTGACCTGCGGGGCGGCTCTTTTGGTGGGCCTTGTTTATGTTTTTATCAACGATTATGCCTTTGAGAAGGCGGCGACAGTTTTTCTCATGGTGGTATATAAGGTAATTGATGCGCTGGCAGACACCTATGAGGCGGAATTCCAGAGAAGCGGCAGACTTTATCTGACAGGAAAGTCCAATGCATTCCGGACGGTGCTCTCCGTATCGGTTTTCCTGGGAGTGCTTTCCGGCACCAAAAACCTTGTGACCGCCAGCATGGCGGCGGTGGCAGCCCAGACCGCAGGCTTTCTGGTGTTTGACGTTTTCGTCATCCGGCAGCTTCCAAATATAGACTGGAAATCCGTTCCGGGAAAGAAGCTTAGCCTGTTTAAGGATAACACGCTGCTGTTTTTCTCTGCGGTGCTGGATTTTTATGTTTTTTCTGCCTCCAAGTATGCCATTGAGGACTGTATGGCCGATAAGGACCTGGCCGTCTACGGAGCCATTTTTATGCCGACCAGCGTGATTAATCTGGTGGCGGGGTTTGTAATTCGCCCCTACCTTACGAAGCTTTCCTTAAACTGGGAGAGGGGAAGGGTGAAACAGTTTGTAAAGATCATCGGACGGCTGGCAGGAATCATTGCAGCGCTTGCGGTTCTGGCTGTGGGCGGCGCATGGCTTTTGGGAATTCCGGTTTTAAGCCTTTTGTATCCCAATCTTGGATATGCCTTAAAGAACTGCCGGGAGGCGTTAGTTCTTATCATAGCCGGCGGCGCTTTAAATGCCTATATGAACCTGTTTTATTATTCGTTAGTGATTATGAAAAAGCAGCGGTTTATTTTTGGAGTCTATGGAATTGTGGGAATCCTGGCCGTGGTGATTTCCACGCCCTTTGTCCGCTGGGGAGGAATCTTCGGAGGCGCTCTGGCCTATGTGATTTTGACAGCGGCTCTGATGGCATTTTTCGGTATCATTGTACTTTGGGGAATCTTTGAGAAAGTGAGGAAGGGACGTTGAGCGGCATCCATGCATTTGTGATTTGTGCCTATAAGAAAAGTCCATATCTGGAAAGCTGTATCCGGTCCCTGATGAGGCAGACGGTAAAAAGCGATGTGATCATGGTTACTGCAACGCCGTCGGAGTATCTTTCAAAGCTTTGTAAGGCTTACAGGATTCCGCTGTTTGTCCGTGAGGGAGAGCCCAAAATCGGCGAGGACTGGCTGTTTGGCTGGCAGCAGGCAGGAAAGGGCCACACCCTTGTGACCATCGCCCACCAGGACGATATCTACCATAAAAATTATGTGAAGGAGCTGCTAAAGCAGTATGAGGCCCATCCGGACATGACCGTGTTCTGTACGGACTATGCGGTCTTGCGGACCAAAGAGGAGCGGGTGGCCGACGGAACGCTGTATCCGGTTCATACAGAGGTTGTGTTTGGCGATAAAGTGCGTTTCATAAAGAAGATTTTGCGGCTTCCGCTGCGGTTTTCCTTCCTGGCCCATAAGGAATGGGTGAAAAAAAGTGTATTTTTGTTTGGAAACCCGGTTTGCTGTCCAAGCTGTACGTATAATCACGACTTGATCGGCGATGTGATGTTCCAGTCGGAATTTTCCTTTGCCCTGGACTGGGACAATCTCTATGAGCTGGCAAAGCGGCCGGGGCGGTTTATCTGTGTGGAACGGCCGCTCATGTCCTACCGGGTCCACGACGGGGCAACCACCAAGCAGTGCATCGGGGACAACCGGAGAGCGGCAGATGAAATAGCCATGTTTGAGAAGCTGTGGCCCAAATGGATGGTGAAGCTTCTCATGCATTTTTACAAAAAGGCGTACAAGGCCTACGGGGAGGAAACATGAAGATTGATGTGGTGATTCCGGTTTATAAACCGGATCAGAGGTTTGCGGAGCTTTTGAAACGTCTAGAGGCCCAGACGCGCCCGGTAAACCGGTATGTCATCATGAATACAGAAAAGGAATACTGGGATGCCTGGCTTGGGACTGCAAAACCACTGCCGGAGAATCTGTCGGTACACCATGTGACCAAAGAGGAATTTGACCATGGGGCCACCAGAAATGCAGGCATAGAGCTCTCGGACGGCGATGTATGCGTGTGCATGACCGACGATGCCCTTCCTTATGACAGGTATCTTCTGGAACGGCTCTGCGATGCCCTCTTGAAAGATGAGATCATTGCTGTGGCCTATGCAAAGCAGCTTCCGGACAAGGGCTGCGGCACCATAGAGAAATATACAAGAAGCTTTAACTACCCGGAAGAAAGCCGGATTAAGACAAAGGCAGATCTTCCGGAGCTTGGAATTAAAACGTATTTTTGCTCCAATGTATGCGCTGCCTATAAAAGAGAACGGTATTTAAGCCTGGGCGGGTTCACCAGAAAGACCATATTCAACGAGGATATGATTTTTGCAGCCAATGCCATGGACCATGGATATGCGGTGGCCTATGCGGCGGATGCAAAGGTGATTCATTCCCACAACTATTCTGCCATGGAGCAGTTTCGCCGGAACTTTGACCTGGCGGTTTCCCAGGCGGACCATCCGGAGGTGTTTTTAAGGGTCCGCTCCGAGGGTGAGGGAATCCGCCTGGTGAAGCAGACGGCCGGGTATCTTTTAAAGAAACGGAAAGGATATCTGCTGCCAAAGCTTATTTGGGTGAGCGGATTTAAATATATGGGATTTCTCATGGGAAAGCGGTATAAAAAGCTCCCGAAGGGGCTTGTGCGGCGGTGTACCATGAACAAGAATTACTGGAAAGGATAAGGCCTGGCATGTCGGATTTACTGATCATTATTCCTGCATATAACGAAGAAGCGAACATTGAACGGGTGGTGGACCGGCTGACGGAGGAGTTTCCGCAGTTTGACTATGTGGTGGTCAACGACGGGTCCCGGGATAAAACCGGAGAAATCTGTAAGAGAAGACACTATAACTATCTGGACCTCCCGGTGAATCTTGGACTTTCCGGGGGCTTTCAGGCGGGAATCCGCTACGCCTGCCAAAAGGGCTATTCCTACGCCATCCAGTTTGACGGAGACGGGCAGCACAGGCCGGAGTATATCGGGCCCATGAAAAATAAGATGGATGAGGGATATGATATTGTGATCGGCTCCCGGTTCATGGAAGAAAAGAAGATCGGCTCCATGCGGATGCTGGGGAGCAATCTGATTGAATTTGCCATCCGGCTGACCACGAAAACAGTGATTAAAGACCCCACCTCCGGTATGCGGATGTTTAACAGAAGAATGATTGAGGAGTTTTCCAGGGAATTAAACTATGGGCCGGAGCCGGATACCATTTCCTACCTGTTAAAGCAGGGGGCAAAGGTGGCCGAGGTCCCTGTGGTTATGGATGAGCGTATCTGCGGTGCCAGCTATCTGACCCCCATTAACGCCTCCAGATATATGATACAGATGCTGGTTTCCATCCTGTTTATCCAGAATTTCAGGAAGCGGGATAAGGCATAAAAGGGAGGAATATCAATGACATTGCTGTTGCGGGTGGTATTGATCGTTGTTTCGGTACTGACGATGATGCTGATTTTGCGGAAGGTCCGCATGTCGAAAATGCGGATTGAGGATTCCGTGTTCTGGATTGGATTTTCCTTTTTACTGATTGTATTCAGCGTGTTCCCGAAGATCGTGTATCTGATGTCGGATATGGCGGGGACCCAGACACCGGTGAATTTTATTTTCCTGTTTGTGATTTTTCTTCTGATACTTAAAATGTTCCGGATGTCAGTGAAGATTTCGCAGTTGGAGACAAAAATCAGGGATCTGGCGCAGAAGATGGCCATAGACGAAAATCTGCGGCGGGAAAACGATGGAGAATAGGCAATGAAGCAAATGAGAAGGTATGCAGGTCCCGGGGCAATGATGTTTCTTTTGGCGGTTCTCGGGGGCTGGCATTTCGTGGATACAAGGACCGGAGCTACGGCTGCGGGGGATTTGTGGCTCTGCACCATATATGGCTGGATGTTTTTTTTCGCCATGGTGTTTCTTCTGGTTCTGGCAGCAGGACTTTTCTGGAAAAAATGGCCCCCGGAGCTTGGTGGGGCGTTGGCTGTCCTTGTGCTTGGCAGCATGTATCTGATTGCCCTGCCGCCTCTTTCTGCGCCGGATGAGATTTCCCATTTTGCCAGTGCATACGGGATCTCCAATGTGCTCATGGGGGAACCGTCCGTGGACGAAAAAGGATACGTGCGGATGCGGCTGGAAGATGAATTTCTCCAGAATGTGAACGGCGCTTCGGGAACGGAGGAGCGGATTTCCCTGGGGCGGACCCTGACAGAGGAGACCTGGAAGGAGATCGGAGCACATGCAGCCGGCACTTTCGTTTCCAGGGACAGAAAAGAGATGGTTTCCTCGGTATTAAAGCCGGTAAAGACAACCCCGGTTTCCTATCTGCCGCAGGCTCTGGGAATCACGTTGGCAAGACTTCTCGGAGTCAACTGTGTGATTCTTGCGTTTCTGGGACGTTTTTTTAATCTTTTGTTTTTTACAGGGATGGTTTATGGTGCCATGAAGGTGCTGCCCTTTGGGAAAATGGTGGTCTGCGGAGTTTCAATCCTGCCCATGTCCCTTCATCTTGCAGCTTCGTATTCCTATGATGCCTTTATCATGGGAATGTGTTTCTTTTTTGGAAGTTACTGCCTGTACCTGGCCTTTGCAAAGCCAGCAGTGCAGAAGCGGGATATTGCGGTGCTGGCCTTGCTGGCGGCTGCCTTTGGGCCCTGTAAAATGGTGTATGCGGTGATGCTGGGATTTGCGTTTTTCATTCCGGTAAAAAAGTTTGGCGGATGGAAAGGCTGGGGAATTTCGGCAGCCGTTGTGGCGGCAGCGTTTCTGGCTGCCATGGTCCTGGTGAACCGCACAACGATTTCTGATTATGCCGTCGGCGCCGACAATTATGTGTCCTGGGCCGGGGAAGAGGGATTCAGCATTCCCTACATCCTTCATAATCCCCAGGTGTATGTGCGGATGATATATGAAACCCTGATTCACCAGGGGGATGAATGGACCCTTTCCATGCTGGGAGAGAGCCTTGGAAATCTGGACCCGGTGCTGTCCGTTCCGTTTTTTGTATTGGCTTTTATGGCCGCCTGTCTGGTGCTTTTGGGAATCAGGCGGGCCGCGGAGGCTCTGTACCTGTCAGGATGGCAGAAGGCGTGGATGATATTCCTTGCGGTTTCCTGTCTGGGTGGCCTCATGACAGCCATGATGGTGGGATGGACCCCCTTAAGCTCCAGGGTGATTGAAGGAGTACAGGGGCGGTATCTGCTCCCCGTGCTGCCCTTTGTGGTCATGACCATGAAAAATGATCGGGTGGTCCGGACTGCGGGCAGCGATGAAAAGCTGTTTTTTTATATGTGTGCACTGGACTGCTATGCAGTTTTACGGTTATTTAGTATTGTAAGTATGCGGTTGTAGTGGTATTATGTAGGACAGGCAAATTTTAGAAGCGAGGTAAGAAAAATGGGTAAAATTAAAGTAACTCCCTGTGAAGTGGAAGGAAAAGTAATTGAAGGACTTTACGTGATTGAGCCGACTGTGTTTAAGGATGAGCGCGGATATTTCATGGAAACATATAATCAGAATGATTTTAAGGAAGCCGGCCTTAACATGGTATTTGTACAGGACAACCAGTCCATGTCTGTCAAAGGCGTGCTCCGCGGACTGCATTTCCAGAAGCAGTTCCCCCAGGGAAAGCTGGTGCGGGCTGTGCGCGGTACGGTGTTTGATGTGGCCGTGGATTTGCGGACCAGCTCTGAGACCTATGGAAAGTGGTTCGGCGTGGAACTTTCTGCTGAGAACAAGAAGCAGTTTTACATCCCCGAGGGCTTTGCCCATGGCTTTTTAGTGATGTCCGATGAGGCGGAGTTTGCTTATAAGTGTACGGACTTCTACCATCCCGGCGATGAGGGCGGCCTGTTATGGAGCGATGAAACCATCGGCGTAAAATGGCCCATCGAAGAGGGAATGGAACTGATTATTTCCGAGAAGGACAAGAAGTGGGGCGGCTTCGGCGAAACTTTCAAGTTTGAACGGTAAGAGAGAGGTTTGATAACAGCGTGAATTATATTAGTTCTCTTTTGAAGGAATTGGTGGCGAAGCGGCGGCTTGTGTGGGACCTTTCCAAGGCAGATTTTAAAAAGCGGTTCGTGGGCTCTTACTTTGGAATTGTCTGGATGTTCGTCCAGCCCATTGTGACCGTGCTCATCTACTGGATGATTTTTGGCCCCATCGGTTTTAAAAGTGCACCTCCGGTCCCCAATGCTTCTTATATTGAATGGCTGAT
This sequence comes from Clostridium sp., assembly GCA_021770825.1. GTDB lineage: Bacteria > Bacillota > Clostridia > Lachnospirales > Lachnospiraceae > CANRXD01. The sequence continues at coordinate 26,117 of JAETQD010000012.1, forward strand.
TCCCGGCATTGCGCCCTGGTTTTTCTTTTCCGAGGCCATGAACACGGGAACCGGGTGTCTGCAGGAGTACAATTATCTGGTGAAAAAAGTGGTATTCCGGGTGGAAATACTTCCGATCATTAAACTGATTTCCAGCCTGTTTGTCCATGCATTTTTTGTGCTGATCATGTTTGCGGTGTTTCTCATCGGCGGCAGCAGGCCCATGGCCACCTGGATCCAGATTCTTTACTATTCCTTTGCGGCATCCATGTATGCACTGGCTCTCACCTATCTGACCAGTGCCATTCAGGTGTTTTTTAAGGACATGGCCCAGATTGTCAGCATCTGCCTGCAGTTTGGCATGTGGCTGACTCCGATCATGTACAGCGAGCAGTTATTTTTAGACAAGGGCATCACCATTGCGTCTACGATTCTTAAGCTGAATCCGTTTTACTATATTGCAGCCGGATACCGGGACAGTATGCTGACGGGAAACTGGTTTTTTGAGCGGCCCACGCTGACCGTCTATTTCTGGGCCGTGACCATTGGAATGATGCTTGTGGGGCTCAAGGTGTTTAAGCGGCTGCGCCCGCATTTTTCCGATGTTCTGTAACGGCGAGGTAGGAGGAATTCATGTCCCAGAATGCGATTGAAGTAAAAGACGTAACAAAAATATACCGGCTGTATGACAAACCCATCGACAGGCTGAAGGAATCCCTGAGTGTGACCCATAAAAGCTATCACAAGGATTTCTATGCCTTAAACGGGCTGTCCTTTTCGGTGGAAAAGGGACAGACTGTGGGAATCATCGGTACCAACGGTTCGGGAAAATCCACCATTTTAAAGATCATCACCGGAGTGCTGACGCCGACAACGGGAACTGTCAGCGTGGATGGGAAGATCTCAGCCCTTCTGGAGCTGGGAGCCGGATTTAACATGGACTACACCGGAATTGAAAATATCTACATGAACGGCACCATGATGGGGTATACGAAGAAGGAGATGGATGCAAAGCTTCAGGAAATTCTGGAGTTTGCAGACATCGGGGATTTCGTTTACCAGCCGGTGAAGACCTACTCCAGCGGTATGTTTGTGCGGCTGGCCTTTGCCCTGGCCATTAACGTGGAACCGGAAATTCTCATTGTGGATGAAGCTCTTTCCGTGGGCGATGTGTTTTTCCAGGCCAAGTGCTACCGCCGCATGGAGGAGATCAGAAAGAGCGGCACTACGATTCTCATGGTAACCCACGATATGGGCAGTATTATCAAGTACTGCGACAAGGTAGTGCTTTTAAATAAGGGAGAGTTCATCGCCGAGGGCGAGCCGGGCCACATGGTGGATTTGTATAAAAAGATCCTGGCAAACCAGATGGATTCTTTAAAGGAAGAGCTGGAGAATGATTATTCCGGCGGCATGGGAAAAACGGACGGGAAGGAAAGCGAAAGCCCGGCCCGGACGGAACATGCGGGCGGGGAGCAGACGGGCCTCATGAAGGAGAAAATCACCATCAATGCCAACCGCACCGAGTACGGGGACGGCAGGGCGGAGATTTTCGATCTGGGCCTCTTTGATGCCAGGGGAAATCTCACAAACCTGCTTCTTAAGGGGGAGATGTTCACCATCAAAGAACGGATCCGGTTCCATGCACCGCTTCAGTGTCCGATTTTTACCTATACAATAAAGGATAAAAAGGGAACGGACCTTTCGGGAACCAACACCATGTACGAGGGAGCCGATATTAAGCAGGTGAACGCCGGGGATGTGTATGATGTGTCCTTTACCCAGAAAATGACCTTACAGGGCGGAGAGTATCTTCTTTCCATGAGCTGTACGGGCTTTGAGGGAGAGGAGCACGTGGTATACCACCGGCTGTATGATGTGGCAAACATTACGGTTATCTCCAATAAAAACACCGTCGGCGTCTATGATATGGAATCGGTGGTGGAGACCAAGCTTACAAGGGCCTAGGAGACGGAGAATATGAAGGATTTTAGTTACGAAATTCTGGATTTACTGGAAAAGTATAAAAATGATACAGAGGCGGCACTGGAGGGGGAGACATGCCCGCAGTGCCTCTATGCATTTTCGCCGCTCAGGGAAAATCTCTTTGAGTGGGTGGAGTTTGAGCCGGATGCCAGGGTGCTCCAGATTGGTTCCGACTATGGTTCCTACACAGGAGTGCTGGCAGAGCGGGCCGGGGAAGTGGTGGTTTTGGATTCCAGGGATGAAAACCTGGAAGTGAACCGTCTGCGCCACCAGAGCCGGGGAAATGTGTTCTATGTCCGTAAGGAGGACAAAAAGGGATACGCCGGGGAAACGCCTGGATTCAGGGAGTATAAACCGGCAGAAAATGCCGCCAAAACGGCAGAGCAGAGGATGGCGAGTCCCTTTGATTATGTGGTGCTGGGGGGATTCCTTTCAGACTGCAAAAAGGAAGAGGCCGCAGGAATTCTAAAAGAAGCCGCAGGATTCTTAAAACCGGGCGGAAAGCTTTTGGCAGCGGCGGAAAATGAGGCCGGCGTCCGTTACTGGATGGGAGCCGAGCAGTTTGGAACCTCGTTTCTGGAGGTGGAGTTTCGGGGACTTTTCGAGGAGCTGGTGAAGGAGAACGGCGGAAGCTTTCTTTTGTACTATCCGGTTCCGGATTACCGCTATCCGGTGACTGTTTATTCAGATGCCTATCTTCCGCAGACAGGGGATGTGACCAATATTTCCGCTAGGCTTGACGGACCGGGCTTCTGGTTTGGAAACGAGGAGGAAGCCATGGCAAAGGCGTGCCAGAACGGGACCTTTACGAAATTTGCCAATTCATTTCTTGGCGTCTGGGAGAAGGGGAGCCTATGAGACAGATCACATTTGTAAAATATAACCGGACCAGGGCAGAAAAGTTCCAGTTGAAAACGGTCATCGTCCGTCAGGATGGAACGCTTTCCGTGGAGAAGACGGCTCTCACAGATGAGGGACGGGCCCATATTCTGTCCTTTGGCGAAAAATATGAGAAAATTAAAAATCTGAATCCGAAGATCTGCTTTGTGAAGCCGGAGTTCCTTTGCGGGGGAAAAACGGTGCGGTTTCCCTATTTGACAGGGAAGACCATCGGAGATGTGCTGGGAGAAGAAATCAGGATGGGCGAGGTGCCCTACGAGGCCTTGAAGGAGGCCATGGCCTTGGTGTTCCCGGAGGACTTTGGGGATGGGAAAGACCGCAGTGTCCGGGAGAACTTTGTTCCCGGCGAAGCGTTTTGTTCCGTATTCGGAGAGGTACCGCCCATGACAGACCGGGTGGTTTCCGTTTCCAACGTGGACGGATTGTTTGAAAACCTGATGGTGTCCGACGGCGTTGTGTACGGCATTGACTACGAGTGGGTGTTTGATTTCCCGATTCCTGCAAAATTTCTCCACTTCAGAAATCTTCTGTATTTTTACCGCCGTTATGAACGGATTCTTACGGCCGGGCAGGAAGAAATTTTTGAGGCCTTTGGAATTGGAAAAGAGGAGCAGCAGGTGTTTTTCTCCATGGAAGAGCATTTCCAGTCCTATGTTCACGGAGAGGGCCATTTCCAGTACATGAAGCAGTACGAACAGCCTGCAAAAACCCTGGAATTTCTTCTGGACCGGGAGAGCGAGCTTTATAAGGTAAAGGAATGGTGCGAGGCCTTAAAGCAGGAGATTGCGGAAAAGGACGTGACCATCGTTAAGCAGCAGGAGGTACAGCGGCTCACCAACAACCATGTGGCGAATCTGGATGTGATCATTGCCGATCTCCGGAGGGAAAATGCGGAGATTGCAAAAACACTCCAGTATCTGGCAAAGCATGAGTCCATTGTGTGGAAAATTCTTAGAAAATGCCACCGGGCTGTGGAAAAAGTCATGCCCAAGGGGACGAGGAAGAGAAAAGTCCTCACATACTTTAAAAATACCATGTTCCATCCTAAGAAATACGGAAAGCTTTATTTTTCCGCAGAGGGACGGAACCGGATCCGCGGCGATTTTAAGATCGGCGAGGGATATTTAGAGCACGGAAAGCTTCATTTTACAAGGTTTGAGAATCCGGCTGTATCCATTGTGATTCCTGTTTACAACCAGATTCATTATACTTACGCCTGCCTGTTATCCATTCTGGAACATACAACAGACGTGACCTATGAGGTAATCATTGCCGACGACGTGTCCACCGATGCCACTAAGGAGCTGGACCGGTATGTGGAAAATGTGGTGATCTGCCGCAATTCCACCAACCAGGGCTTTTTGAGAAACTGCAATAACGCAGCCAAAGCGGCCAGAGGCAAATATGTCATGTTTTTAAACAATGACACCCAGGTAACGCCGGGATGGCTCTCATCCCTGGTGAACCTGATTGAATCGGACGCTTCCATCGGCATGGTGGGTTCCAAGCTGGTTTATCCTGACGGAAGACTTCAGGAAGCCGGAGGAATCATCTGGAGCGACGGCTCCGGGTGGAATTACGGGCGGTTGGACGATCCGGACAAGGCAGAATATAACTACGTGAAGGACGTGGACTATATTTCCGGTGCGGCCATTCTTCTCTCTGTGGATTTATGGGAGCAGATCGGCGGTTTTGACGACAGGTTTGCGCCTGCCTACTGTGAGGATTCGGATTTGGCCTTCGAGGTGAGAAAGGCCGGGTACCGGGTGGTATACCAGCCCCTTTCCAAGGTCATTCACTTTGAAGGCGTTTCCAACGGAACCGATGTGAACGGCACGGGACTGAAACGGTATCAGGTGGAAAACAGCAGGAAGTTAAAGGAAAAATGGGCGGACGAGTTTAAAAAGCAGTGCGTCAACACGGGAAATCCCAACCCCTTCCGGGCAAGGGAACGGAGCCAGGGAAAACCGGTGATTCTTGTGGTGGACCATTATGTGCCTACCTTTGATAAAGATGCGGGCTCCAAGACCACATACCAGTACCTGAAAATGTTTATCAAAAAGGGATACGTGGTGAAATTCCTGGGAGATAACTTCCTCCATGAAGAGCCCTATTCCACCGTGCTGCAGCAGATGGGAGTGGAAATCCTCTATGGACCGGAATACCAGTCCGGCATCTGGGACTGGATTATGAAAAATAAGGACGAGATTGATTTTGCTTATTTGAACCGGCCTCATATTGCAACGAAATACGTGGATTTCATCCGCCAGAATACCAATATTAAAATTATCTATTACGGACATGACCTGCACTTTTTGCGAGAGTACAGGGAGTACGAGCTGACTGGAGATATCCAGAAAAAGAGGGATTCCGATTACTGGAAGTCCATTGAGTTTTCCCTGATGGAAAAGGCGGCAGTGGCCTATTATCCGTCTTATGTGGAGGAAAATGCCATCCATGAGGTGAAGCCGGAGCTTAAGGTGAAGGCGATCACAGCCTATGTGTATGAAAAGTTCCTGGAAAATATTGATATGGACTTTTCAAAGAGGGAAGGACTCTTGTTTGTGGGAGGCTTCGCCCATCCGCCCAATGCGGACGCGGTGCTCTGGTTTGCAAAGGAGATTTTCCCGCTGATCCGGGAGAAAATCCAGGTTCCGTTTTACGTGGTGGGCTCCAAGGTGACTGAGGAGATCAAGGCTCTGGAGCAGCCGGGAAATGGAATCATTGTGAAGGGCTTTGTGACGGAAGAAGAGCTGGCTGCCCTGTACGCAGGCTGCCGCCTGGTGGTGGTGCCGCTGCGGTATGGTGCAGGAGTGAAGGGCAAGGTGGTCGAGGCCATCTACAATGGTTCGGTGATTGTGACCACCGCCATCGGCGCCGAGGGAATTCCCCAGGCAGAGCGTGTCATGAAGGTAGCCGATGAGCCGGAAGTCTTTGCAGAGCAGGTGGTAAGCCTCTATGGAGACTTGAAAGCCTGCGGAGCCATGGCCATGGAGACGCAGAAATACATCAGAGATTATTTCAGCGTGGATGCGGCCTGGGACGTGATCAAAGATGATTTTACGAAAGAGTAAGGCTTGAAGGAAAAGCAGACCTGCCTGGGAACAGACCGGGGCAGGCCTGCTTTTGTGATGCATGGACGCTGGCGTCAGCGTATGCCAGGTTACGAAAGGAAGAACAGGATGGAAATTCGTTATCCGGAGTATTATAAGAAATTCCGCTGTCTGGCCGGGGAGTGTCCCGATACCTGCTGTGCAGGATGGGAGATTTTGGTGGATAAGGAAAGCGAAAAAAGATACCGGGATGTGTACAGGACCGACAGAAGATTCGGCGCGAAGCTGCGGGCCCATATCCGTCGTGGACGGATTGAGGGCAGCGGAGAACTTTGTCCCTTTCTGGACGAAACGGGTTTGTGCGAGATTTACAGAAATCTGGGGGAGGATTCCCTTTGCCGCACATGTAAACATCATCCCCGCCATGTGGAGGACTATGGAAATCTCCATGAGGTGGTTTTGCTTCTTTCCTGTCCGGAGGTGTGCCGCCTGGTGCTGGAGGATGATTCCGGGGAGTATTATGTCAGGGAACGGTCCGGACGTCAGGGGAATCTGGATGGAATTGATGGGGAATTCCTGAAGCTGCTCCAGAAGGTAAGGGAGCGGGCATGGGAAATCGGAAGGAACCGGGAAATTCCGATGGATGAACGGCTCTTTCGGGTTCTGGCATTGGGGCATGATGTGCAGGGGAAACTGGTCCGGGACTCGGAAAAGTGCGTTTCCTTTGAAGAGGCATATAAGGTCCTGGGGCGAAAGCCTGGGAGAAGTACCGGCTGTGTCAAAGGCGGGGAGATGGAACGGTTTCTGTTAATGGGAGATTTCATGGAGCTGCTTGCAGAGCTGGAACCGGTGGGCAGTTTGTGGGATGAAATGCTGGAAGCGTGCAGGCGCAGTCTGTACCATGAACCGGACAGCAGAAAGCGGTACGGAAGGGACCGGGAGCAGTTCCTTTTGGAGAATCCGGGACTTTCCATACAGTGGGAACGGATTTTTGGATATTTTCTGTATTCTTTTTTGCTGGCGGCTCTCTATGACGGGGACTTGTATACAAAAATCAAAATGGCTGTTTTTTGCACCCTGGCCATTGAGGAGCTTAATCTGGCTTCCTGGAGAGAACAGGGCGCGGCAGTTTCTGTGGAGGACCAAATAAAAATCTGCCATGTGTTTGCACGGCAGATGGAAAACAGCGATGGGAACAGGCTGGAGCTGGAGCACAGGTTAAAAGGAAAGGAATTTGGGATCCGGCGGGTGAAAACGGCTCTGTCCGTTTAAATCCATCCGCCGTCAAGCTGAATCACCTGTCCGGTCAGATAAGCGGGGGATTCTGTGAGGGAAAGGACCATACGGGCCACCTCGTCCGGAGTTCCCATGCGGCCTGCCGGGATTTCCTCTAAAAGCGCACAGGCTTCTTCCTCAGACAGAAAATGGTTCATGTCCGTGTCAATGGCTCCGCAGGCAATGGCGTTGACCTGAATATGGGAGGGAGCCAGCTCTTTGGCAAGAGCCCGGGTGAGGGCGTTGACACCGCCCTTGGAGGCCGAGTAGGCAGCTTCACAGGAGGCGCCGCAAACGCCCCAGACGGAGGAAATATTGATGATATGGCCAGCCTGCTTTTGGACCATGGAAGGGATGGCCAGCTTGCAGCAGTGAAATACCGAGGATAAGTTGGAGGCAATCAGGTTGTCCCACTCCTCAAAGTCCATGTCCTGTAAAAGTCCGAGCCGGGAGATTCCCGCGTTGTTTACCAGAATGTCCACGGAGCCGAAGGTTTTGGCGATTTCTTCAAACAGGCGGATGCAGTCCTCTTTTTTTCCCACGTCTGCACATACAGCCAGGCAGGGAGCGTCAAGGCTCAGGATTTCCTTCTCCGTTTCCTTTAGAGCCGGGAGGCTGTGGGCGCAGTTGATGACAACAGAAAAGCCCAGGGATGCGTATTTTAAAGCGATGGCTCTGCCGATTCCGCGGGAGGAACCGGTAACAAGAACGGTCTTTGACATGGACAGGACTCCTTTCAATTCGAGGGAATGTGGTTCTTCTGGTTATTATACACATTCTTTCATGGATTTTCCACAGGGAGAATGCGAAACTTGCAACTTTCTGTGGGGGATGTTACAATAAAGTTATACGAAAGAGAAAACGGAATACAGGTGATGGCCTGTGCGGGAAAATTCCAGCAGGATGTCACCTTGGATGTGTCTCCTGTTGTTTATATAAAGAATAAAAAGACAGGAGGAGCAATGAAAACAAAAGAGTCTGACACTGCAAAATTAATCCGGAGTACAGAGTTACAGAGAAAGAGCGATGCATCATGCAAGCAGGTGCTGAAATCCAAATGGATTCTGGCATTTATTCTGAAGGATATAATTCCGGAATACGAAAGATGCTCCCTGGAGGAGATTGTAGAAAGGTACATTGAGACAGATAAAATTTCTGAAGAAATTCCGGTGAGAGACCGGATCGAAGGACTGGATAAGGAAGATTCGGATATGGATGATGCAACCGTTTTTTTGATATCCGGTTTCAGGCATTGCTGCCGGACCGTACCAGAACGCGAATTCATCTTTATTTTGATGTGGAAGCACAGAACCGGTATTATCCAGGGTATCCGCTGGAAAAGAGGGTTATTTATTATTTGGCCCGGATGCAGTCATCACAGCTAAAGACAATTTCACAGGATACCAATTATGCTATTTTACAGAAGACATACAGTATCTGGATTTGTATGGGAACAGATATACCTGTATCCAGCCGCGGCACCATCACAAAATATGAAATGGAGAAAAAAGACATTCTTGGAAATGTAAGAGTTCCCAAGGAGCATTATGATTTGATGAGTGCATACATTCTGCGGCTTGGAGAGGGGGATACAGACCAGCAGACCATGGGAATGCTGCAAACCTTATTTATAGATAAGATTCCTGTGGCAGAGAAGCTTGAACGTCTGGCGGAAAAATATAAGATACCTATGACGGAGGAGTTCAAAGAGGAGGTGGCAGATATGTGCAGTTTCAGTGCGGCGATGGAAGAGCGTGGAATGAAGAAAGGCCAGGAACAGGGACGGTCACAAATGAAGCGGGAACTGGTGCTGGAAATGCTGAAAGAAAAGGAATCCTACGAAAAGATCATGAAATATACAAAATTATCTTATGAGGACATAAAAGCCATCGAGGAGGAAGCGGATTCCTCCAGATAGGACTTCATTGGCTGTCAAAGTGCAAATGATATCATGGGACGCGGGCGGAAACGCTCGCGCCCTTTGGTGCAAAGATACATTTGCCACAATAATGCCTAGGTTATTGTGCGGAAACTATTTGTATTATTTTCGGCGGGTGTGATATACTAAATTGTGAGTGCAGAACCTGTGCTTTCCAGGCGGGAACAGCCGCCCGGGACAGCATGTTTGAAGATCGGAGGAAAGAATGGAACAGATTTATGATCTTGTGATTCTCGGCTCCGGCCCGGCAGGGCTTGGAGCTTCCATATATGCAAAAAGAGCAGACTTAAAAACCCTGGTGATCGAAAAGGAAATGGTCAGCGGCGGTCAGGTTTTAACCACCTATGAGGTGGATAACTATGCGGGCCTTCCGGGAATCGGAGGTTTTGATCTTGGAATGAAATTCCGGGAACATGCCGATAAACTGGATGCCGAATTTGCAGAGGATACGATACTTAAAATAGAACCGGCAGATCTGGCAGAAAATGAGCTGGTGCAGGCTGCGGAGGCTGGTGCAAAGCTTTGGCAGGTGGTGGGAGAAAACAGCACCTACCTTGCAAGAACCGTAATCCTTGCCACAGGCGCCCGCCATAGAAAGCTGGAGGTACCCGGTGAAGAGGAGCTTGCCGGAATGGGAGTTTCCTATTGTGCCACCTGTGACGGCGCATTCTTCAAAAAGAAAACCACGGCCGTCATCGGCGGCGGAGATGTGGCCATCGAGGACGCCATTTTCCTGGCCAGACTCTGTGAGAAGGTGTATCTGATTCACCGACGGGATGAGCTGCGCGGGGCCAAGAGCCTTCAGAATAAGCTGATGGCCATGGAAAACGTGGAAATTATCTGGGATACGGTGGTGGATTCCATCAATGGAACCGATAAGGTGACTTCTTTGAGCCTGTCCAATAAAAAGACCGGAGAAAAAAAGGAAATTTCCGTGGACGGCGTCTTTATTGCCGTGGGAATTTCACCAAATACGGGAGCCTTTGAAGGGCTTGTGGAAATGGATGCAGGCGGATATGTGAAAGCCGGAGAGGACGGAAAGACTTCTGCGGCCGGAATTTTTGCGGCCGGAGATTTGAGAACTAAGAATCTCCGCCAGATTGTGACTGCAGTGGCAGACGGAGCCAACTGTGTGAGCAGTGTGGAGCGGTATCTGAACGAACAGTAGGGAAAGAAGGACTTCAATGAGAAAAGCAGGAAGAATACTGGCGGCAGGATGTTCCCTGGCGATGATGATTGCGATGGTGTCCTATGGGGATGTGACAGGCAGTACGGTAAGTACCAGTCCAAGACTTGGCATTCCGGTGGTGGCATCCACGGAATCTGCCTATGCCAATGTGGCAATATCCCATGTGAGCAACTATGTGAACGTGCGGACAGAACCCAACACCACCAGCGACATTGTGGGAAAGATTTATAATAACTGTGCGGCCACAATCCTGTCCACTGTGGACGGGGAAGGCGGCAAATGGTATCAGATTCAGTCCGGTACCGTCAATGGATATATCAAAGCAGAGTATTTTATCACGGGCGCCGAAGCAGAAAAAATCGCAAAAAAAGTCGGCACCGTTTACATAACAATCAATACAGACACCTTAAGGCTCAGAGAGGAGCCCAATACCACCAGCAAGACCTTAACCTTGCTCTCGCGGGATGCAGAATACATTGCTCTGAAGGAAGAGGATGATTTTGTGGAAATCCAGGCGGATGCGGACTTAATCGGATATGTCCATAAGGATTACGTGCAGCAGCGGGTGGAATTTGAACAGGCAGTGAGCCTGGAAGAAGAAAAACAGAAACAGGAAGAAGCCGAACGGCTGAAAAAGGAGGCCGATGAGGCTATCGCTGCCATGGAGCAGATCAAAAAAGAAGTGGGACAGGCCCAAACAGAATCAGTCCCGGAGACTGCCGGCGCAGCAGAATCCACGGAGGCCATTGGAATCATTGCAGCAAATCCCAATGAGACCAGGGCACCTGAGACCACGGCCGCGTCCTCCGAAGCAGAATCCACTGCGGCACAAGCAGCAGAAACCACAGTGTCCGCCGGAAACGGGATTGCAGCAGGAAACCAGAACGGGCCCGGCGGCCAGGGGGCACCGGCCTCCACAGAGTTCGGACCGGGGGCAGAGATTGGTCCGGGAGCAGGGGAAAGCTCTTTGGCAGCCAATGAGACCCAGGCGGGCCCGGGAAGTGAAAAACTCACTTCAGCAACCAGAACGGCCATGGTGGCCTATGCAAAACAGTTCCTTGGAAATCCTTATGTGTACGGCGGGACAAGCCTTACGGAGGGGGCCGACTGTTCCGGATTTACCATGCGGATTTACGAGCATTTCGGAATTGAGACGGGACGCAGCTCCAGGGATCAGGCAGCAAACGGCCGGGAGATTCCCATTGAATCCGTACAGCCGGGAGATCTCTTATTCTATGCCAGCGGCGACTATATCAACCATGTAGCCATGTATATCGGCGGAGGACAGATTATCCACGCCAGTACGGAAAAAACAGGAATCACAACGTGTACAGCCTATTACCGGACACCGTATAAAGCTGTGACGTTTTTAGATTAATAAGCAGGAGGGGTTATAGTATGAACGAAATTGGAACCTTTGACATTTTGGGGCCGAATATGATCGGTCCTTCCAGCTCCCATACAGCAGGAGCACTGAGGATTGCGTTCATTGCCGGAAAAATGATCGGGAAAGCCGTATCGGTGAAATTCGTGCTGTATGGTTCTTTTGCAAGGACTTACCACGGGCATGGTACAGATCGGGCACTGGTCGGCGGAATTCTGGGATATCACCCGGATGATGAGAGAATCCGTGATTCCTTTGAACATGCGAAGGAAGCAGGACTGGAATTTTCCTTTGAAGAGAATTTTACCGATAAGGAAATCTATCCCAATACCGTAGATATCTACGTGAAAGATGAAAATGGTGCATCCCTGTCTCTCCGCGGAAAATCCATCGGCGGCGGAAATGCTGTGATCACAAGACTCAACGGCGTGGATGTGGAGCTGACCGGAAATTACAGTACGATGGTCATTGAGCACATCGACAAAAAGGGAACGCTGGCATTTGTTACCACGGTGCTCAGCGCTTACGATTTAAATATCGGTTCCCTTCGCCTTTACCGGGAAAGCAAAGGAAAAATCGCATATGCCATCATCGAAGTGGACAGCGATGTTCCGAGCCAGATGGTAAATGCCATCCGCGGCTTTGATGCTGTGCGGAATGTGCTTTTGGTACCTGCGATTAAACTGGATTAATGGGGGGAACGGTATGAATTTTATTAATGGAGCAGAGCTTCTGGCGTACTGCGAAAAAGAAAATAAAAAGATATCTGAGGCCATGTTTGAGCGTGAGACCACGTACCTGGAGCAGGATGCGGAAAAGACAAGGGCCAGAATGAAAAAGGCATATTCCATCATGCAGGCAGCAGTGAAAAAGCCCATGAACGAAGACATTGTCAGCATGGGCGGCATGATCGGCGGCGAGAGCAAAAAGCTGCATGCCCTGAGGGCAGAGGGAAAAAATATCTGCGGAGATGTGGTTTCCAAAGCCATTGCCTATGCCGTGGGAGTTCTGGAGGTCAATGCCTCCATGGGACTGATCGTGGCGGCACCGACGGCCGGTTCCTCCGGTGTCATTCCCGGCGTGCTCTGTACTCTTCAGGAGGAGCACGGGTTTACGGATGATGAAATCTGCCAGGCACTTTTCAATGCGGCGGCAATCGGATATCTGATCACAAGAAATGCCACAACAGCGGGAGCAGAGGGCGGATGCCAGGCCGAGGTTGGTTCTGCCAGCGCCATGGCGGCTTCTGCGGCCGTGGAGCTTTTGGGCGGCACCCCGAGACAATGTATGGACGCAGCGTCCTTTGCCATGGTAAATATCCTGGGACTGGTTTGCGACCCCATCGGAGGGCTGGTGGAAAATCCCTGCCAGAACCGAAATGCCATGGGAGCTTCCAATGCTTTGATTTCTGCGGAGCTTTCTCTGGCGGGAATTAAGAGTATCACACCCATTGACGAGACGATTGCTGTTATGTACGCTGTGGGAAGATCGATTCCTTCCGAGCTTAGGGAAACGTCTCTGGGCGGAATGGCAGTGGCAAAGAGCGCATGTGAGACCTGCATGGCATGTGCGGAAAAGAGAAGGAAAAAATAACTGGAAAATAGAAAGAACCTGAGTCGGTGCGTTGGCGCCGGTTCGGGTTTTTTTAATTTTTCCCCTGCTCATGAATCCGCAGGAGTTCAAGAATTTTGTAGGCAAGAAGCTTTGTGTCCTCCGGCAGATCGTCCAGAATCGAATCCGGGGACGTTGGCGGAAGCTTGTAGGCTCCGTTTAAAATGTGGTTGGGCGAGACGTTTAAGATTCCGCACAGCTTAAGCAGCAGCTCAATGGACATGGATACATGGCCGCATTCCATGTGGGACATGTGTACGGTTGATATATCCAAAAGCTCTGCCAGCTTTTCCTGTGTGAGTCCGGCGGCCCTGCGGTATTTTTTTATGTTGATCCCAATGACCTTACTGTTCACGAAAATCTCCTTTTTAGTTTAAATTATATCCTTATAATTTTAAAAAATAATAAATTTTTAAAGATATATTGCTTTTTAAAGGATATAAAAGTATAATTTATGTCAGTTGTCGTTTCTTGCAGGAAAAGGAGGACTCATGGGATTGGACAGACAGAAAACAGTAATTTTCACAGCAGCGGCGGCAGCAGTGATTGGCGTATGTTCTTTGGGTGCGGTGATGACATGGCAGACTTTCCAGGGAGGAAGCCGTTGGAAATGGCAGTACGAGACAGGCCAGGGATGGATTCGGAAGGGGGAAAATATCTGGATTTTTGCAGGTCCCTGCGGAAGGAATGCATGGAATTTGAATATAAGCTGGAATCAGCTCTGGAAGAGGGCTGGGTACTTCAGATTTCTGACAGGTCGGGAGCGTATCGGGAAGAATGGGCTATCCGTCCGGGAATCCAGAAAATCCAGTGCCGGATTCCGGAGGAAATGTTTCTTAAGATCTGTGTGTTCAATAAGAATCCCGGAGCCGCCGGGCAGGAAGGGGAGTTTTATATCAGAGGGATTGATTTCTCATAAAAGTATCTGTCTGACTGGCGAAAGGAAAAAACGCCGCTCCGGCGATTAAGCCGGGCGGCGTTTTTGTATAAGCTTGTCCTTTAGAATTCCGGTTCAATCAAACCATAGGAATTTGCTTTTCTCTTATAAACAACATTAACCTCATCGGTGTCTGCATTGAGGAACATGAAGAAATTGTGTCCTAAAAGCTCCATCTGGATGCAGGCCTCTTCGGGATCCATGGGCTTCATGGCGAAGCGTTTTGTTTTGACGATCTTGATTGCCTCTTCGTGCTCGGCCTCTTCCTGAAGGAAGGCTTCGCTGAAGGAAAGGGCACTCTGTTTTTTGTCTACCAGTTTGGTTTTATATTTTTTAATCTGACGTTCGATAATTTCTTCCACGAGGTCAATGGATACATACATATCGTTGGAATCCTGCTCGGCGCGGATGATGGTGCCTTTCACAGGGATTGTTACCTCAATTTTCTGGCGGCCTTTCTCCACGCTCATGGTAATCTGTACTTCGGTATCGGGAGAAAAATAGCGTTCCAGCTTTCCGATTTTGCTTTCCGCAGCCTCTCTTAATCCTGGTGTGATGTCGATATTCTTTCCGCTGATAGTATAACGCATAAAATCAACTCCTTCTTTTGGGATGGTTCCATTATACCATATAAGTCTGTAAAAGACAACTTATATCGTGGAAAGTTGCGACAATTTAATGAAAGAAAAAAAGTAATGAAACGATATCGGTTCCTTCGACAGCAATCGCCGTTTGTCAATGGTTTTTGGGGAAAAACTGGTCGAAAAAGCAAATTTTATGAGATGTGTACAAAAATTAGAAAAATATGGTTTCCACGGGAAAAACGGGAAATCCCCTGGGGAAAAATGTGGATAATGTGGATAACTTGGTGCATAAGTGCTTTTTCCCTCAAAAAAGGGACTTATCCGGGTGGACAACTTTCAACATATTCCATGTGGATGAGTGTGGATAATGTGGATAAATGAAAAATCGAATGTATGATTTGTGCAATTTGTCTGGTTTACCATAATTATTTCTGTTATGTCACCAAAGGACTGGGAACCCTGGAGAAAAGATAAAAAAAGTGTTATGGAATTATGACTAAATTGTAAAAAAACAAGGAAAGCATTGAATAAAGCCGGGGAAGGTGATAAAATATAAAGGATTGTATTGTAGATTACTATACCGTGTCCGCAGGAGGCCATGGTGCCTTCGGCGGAATTTGGCGCCTGGATTTCTGCAGTGGACGCAGAAACCAGATGCGCGGGAGGCAGCAGTGCCCGGGCAGATTTCTGTGCCTGGATTTCTGTGCCGATACAGAAAACAGACGTACAGGTATCAGTATACCATTATCAGATTTAGGAGCGTGCAGAATGAATCTTGTTGAAAAAGTATTTGGAACGCACAGTGAGCGGGAGTTAAAGTACATTTACCCGATTATTGATAAAATCGAAAAGCTGCGTCCGGATATGCAGGCCATGAGCGATGAAGAATTAAGGGACCAGACCAGAAAGTTTAAGGAGCGTCTGGCCAAGGGAGAGACCCTGGATGATATTCTTCCCGAGGCTTTTGCAACCGTAAGGGAGGCAGCCAAAAGAACTCTTCAGATGGAGCATTATCCGGTACAGTTAATCGGCGGCGTTGTCCTTCATCAGGGACGTATTGCCGAGATGAAAACAGGTGAAGGTAAGACCCTGGTATCCACCTGCCCTGCCTATTTAAATGCCCTGGCAGGGAAGGGTGTGCAGATCGTAACGGTCAACGACTATCTGGCAAAGCGTGATGCCGAGTGGATGGGCCGTGTCCATGAATTCCTTGGACTGAAGGTGGGCGTGGTATTAAACTCCATGACTTCCGAGGAGAGAAAGGCAGCCTATAACTGCGATATTACCTATGTTACCAATAATGAGCTGGGCTTCGACTATCTTCGTGACAATATGGCCATCTACAAAGAGCAGATGGTACTCCGCGAGCTGGATTACTGCATCATCGATGAGGTGGACTCCGTTTTGATCGATGAGGCCAGAACTCCGTTGATTATTTCCGGTCAGAGCGGTAAGTCCACAAAGCTTTATGAGGTCTGCGATATTCTTGCCAGACAGCTTGTGCGCGGTGAGGAATCCGGTGAGTTCAATAAGTTAAACGCCATCATGGGCGAGGAAATCACAGAGACCGGAGACTTTATCGTAAATGAAAAGGATAAGGTTGTAAACCTGACCGAAGAGGGCGTAAAAAAGGTTGAGCAGTTCTTCCATATTGAAAACCTGGCGGATCCGGAAAATCTGGAAATCCAGCACAATATTATTCTTGCCCTCCGCGCCAATTACCTGATGTTCAGGGATAAGGACTATGTGGTGAAGGATGATGAGGTCCTCATTGTAGACGAGTTTACCGGACGTATTATGCCGGGCCGCCGTTATTCCGATGGACTCCATCAGGCCATTGAGGCAAAGGAACACGTAAACGTAAGAAGAGAGTCCAGAACCCTGGCCAACATCACCTTCCAGAACTTCTTCAACAAGTTCCATAAAAAGGCCGGAATGACCGGTACGGCTCAGACCGAGGAGCGGGAGTTCAGAAACATCTACGAGATGGACGTTATTGTGATTCCCACCAATAAGCCGGTGGTCCGCAAGGATATGGATGATGCCGTTTATAAGACAAAGAAAGAAAAATTCCACGCTGTGGTGGAGGATATTGTAAATACCCATGAAAAGGGCCAGCCGGTGTTAGTAGGTACCATCACCATCGAAACCTCCGAAATGCTGAGCCATATGTTAAAAAAGCGCGGAATTCCCCATAAAGTATTAAACGCCAAGTTCCATGAGCTGGAGGCGGAAATTGTTGCAGAGGCCGGTGTTCACGGTGCTGTTACCATCGCCACCAACATGGCAGGCCGTGGTACGGATATTAAGCTGGACGATGAGTCCAAGGCCCTTGGCGGTCTTAAGATCATCGGTACAGAGCGCCATGAGTCCAGACGTATTGACAACCAGTTACGGGGCCGTTCCGGCCGTCAGGGAGACCCGGGCGAATCCCGCTTCTATATTTCCCTGGAAGATGATTTAATGCGTTTATTCGGCTCTGACAAGCTCATGAGCATGTTCAACGCCCTGGGTGTACCGGAGAATGAGCAGATTGAGCATAAAATGCTGTCCTCCGCCATCGAAAAAGCCCAGAAGAAGATCGAGACCAACAACTATGGAATCCGTGAAAACCTGTTAAAGTATGATGAGGTCATGAATGAGCAGCGTGAGGTGGTTTATGCGGAGCGTCTCCAGGTACTGAATGGAGAAAATATGCGCGATGTGATTATCAAGATGATTACCGACATCGTGGAGGGCGCTGTGGACATGTCTATCGGTGACGAACAGTCCGCAGATAAATGGAACTTCAAGGAGTTAAATGAGCTCCTGCTTCCGATTATCCCCTTAAAGCCGCTGGAGCTTACGGATGATATGAAGAACATGAAGAAGGATGAGCTGAAGCATTCTCTGAAAGAGGAGGCGATCAAGTTCTACGAGTCCAAGGAAGCAGAATTCCCGGATGCAGAGCAGATTCGTGAGATCGAGCGTGTCATTCTTCTTAAGGTGGTTGATAACAAGTGGATGTCCCACATTGACGATATGGACCAGCTCCGTCAGGGTATCGGTCTCCAGGCCTATGGTAACCGCGATCCGCTGGTGGAATACAAGATGAGTGCCTATGAGATGTTTGATGATATGTCTGCGGCAATCCGTGAGGACACAATCCGCATCCTCTGCCATATCCGTGTGGAGCAGAAAGTGGAGAGAGAACCGGCAGCCAAGGTGACGGGAACCAATAAGGATACCAGTATGGCAAGAGCCCCGCAGAAGCGGGCCACCCAGAAGATTTATCCCAACGATCCGTGTCCCTGCGGCTCCGGCAAGAAATATAAACAGTGCCACGGCAGGAAGCCGTTAGCCCAGTAAGAGAGGACGGTATCTATGGTTGAGTTAGACCAGTTTAAATACACATTATCCACATATGAAAAGCCGCTTCAGGAAGTCAGGGATTCCCTGAACCTGGACGCTAAAATCAGGCGGATTGACGAACTTGACAAGACCATGGAGGAACCCAGCTTCTGGGAAGATGCAGAGCTTTCCACAAAATATGTGAAGGAAGCAAAGAACCTGAAGGATACGGTTGCGGAGTTCAATAAACTTCAGAACCAGTACGAAGAAATCGGCCTGATGATCGAGATGGGATATGAGGAAAATGATCCGGCCGTAATTCCGGAAATCAATGGGATGATGAACGAATTTACGGCCGAGTTCGATGCCCTGCGTCTCAGAACTCTTCTGACAGGCGAATATGACAGCAACAATGCCATCATGAGGCTCAATGCAGGAGCCGGGGGAACGGAATCCTGTGACTGGTGCAGCATGCTTTACCGCATGTACTGCCGGTGGGCAGAAAGCCGGGGATTTTCAGTGGAGGTGCTGGATTTCCTGGACGGTGAGGAAGCGGGAATCAAGTCCGTGACCTTACAGATCAATGGAGAGAATGTGTTCGGCTACCTGAAGTCCGAGCGGGGCGTTCACCGCCTGGTTAGGATTTCGCCTTTCAATGCCAATGGAAAGCGGCAGACCTCCTTTGTGTCCTGCGATGTGATGCCGGATATTGAGGAAGACCTGGATGTGGAGATCAATCCGGATGATTTGAGGATTGATACCTACCGTTCCAGCGGCGCAGGCGGACAGCATATCAATAAAACCTCTTCGGCTGTGCGTATTACCCATATTCCCACGGGAATTGTGGTCCAGTGCCAGAATGAACGGTCCCAGTTCCAGAATAAGGACAGGGCCATGCAGATGTTAAAAGCCAAGCTTTATATGTTAAAGCAGCAGGAAAACGCGGAGAAGATTTCCGATATCCGCGGAGATATTAAGGAAATCGCCTGGGGAAGCCAGATCCGCTCCTATGTCCTCCAGCCCTACACATTAATTAAAGATCACAGGACCGGATATGAGAGCGGAAATGTGAACAGTGTGCTGGATGGGGCCCTGGATGGATTCATCAGCGCCTACTTAAAATGGGAGAGCCTTGGACGCCCGCAGGTGAAAGGCGGGGAAATTGAATAAGCCACAAAAAATGCTGCCCGCACCGGAAACAAAATCGTTTCCCGGCGGGGCAGCATTTTTTTTATTGGGGCTTAGTGCTTTTCGTCACACTTGTCATTTAACTGGTGAATCAGAGTACCGTCGGAATTGGTGCAGTAATAGTAGCCGTCGGTATCCTTGATGTTTTTCTTTTTCTTCTGAATGGTACCGCTCTCGTTTACAACATATTCCTTTTCGTCGTATTCCACGATACCGTACTTGGCACCGTCTTCAGCGGTTAACCGTCTTCCGTTCCAGTACAGATATCCGTCGCTGGGGCCTGTAACGCCCATGCCCTTCGGGGAACCGTTGGACCGGAAGCTGAAGGTGTAGCTGGAGCCGTCGATGGATACGGTCTGGGTTCCGGTTTTCACGGAACCGTCGCTGTTGAAGTAGAATACGTGTGTATTGGCATCGGTGATATTATCTACATCGGCGATATAATCCACGCTGGAAGGGTTGGAAGCCAGAGCCTTGCTGTCATCTTCCTGAGTGGTGATGATCTTAAGGCCGGTGATCAATTCGCCTCTTAAGTTGAAGGCGTAAGTCTTGGAGTCGATGGTCTTGAACTCTCCGGTGGTAATCTTTCCGTTGCTGGATGCGTAGTACCAGTAGGAAGAACCGTCGTCATGTCCGCTCTGGTTCATACTTGCATCCGGGGTAGCCTGGAACCATCCGGTATGTAAGGACGGATCGTCATAATCGCCGTAGAACTTCCAATCCTGGTCATCGTCCTGGTGCCAGCCATAAATGGCAACGCCTCTCTCATCAAAATGATACTTCTTGCCGCCGATGGTCTTATCGGTGCTTACAGTCTTCTTTCCGTTGGAACCGAAATAGAAGTGGTAGGTGGGCTCAGTATCGTCTTCGTTGGAATCATCGGGAACGGTGATGTAAACCCAGGCGTTGGTAACAACGCTTCCGTCGCCTTCGCCGTCAGCATAGTACATACCGCTGGCCCAGTTTTCTTCTTCTTCAATCCATTCGCCGTTTTCTGTAATCCAGCCGGTCATCATTCTTCCATACTGGTCAAAGGCGTATTTCTTTCCGCCGACATCGGTAACACGTGCCTTATTGTCTTTGGTGACATAGGCGCGGCCGTTGGAGCCGAAGTAATACCAGCTTCCCTCGTCAACCAGATCATCGCCCTGCCATTCCGGATTCTGGATAAATCTCCATTCGTTGGTGACCATAGCTCCGGAAGATCTTAAGTAGTAGTAATTCTCGTTGTCGTTGAGCAGGGTGTTGCGGAGCATGATTCCGTCATCTCCAAAGTAGTAATACTTGTCTCCGTCCTGCTTCCAGTCATCTTTTAAATATTCGCCGTTGCTCTGTACATAAACCCACTCGTCTCCCAGCGCCTGCCATCCAGCAGCAGCAAAAGAGGTAATAGCGGAGCCAAGAGCAAAAACTGCTGATGCAGCAAGAACGGCATAACAGAAATTTGCTTTTCTCATAATAATATGTTTCCTCCTTTAAAAGCTTTTTCTCTATTTTCTATTATAATCATAATACCACTGAATGGCAATGAAAATCCAGCTTTTAGTTGGGGTAAAAATGTGGCAGGGCCTTACAAAATACTTAAGAATCAAATTTTCTTGAACCGGATGGGATTCTTCGATATAATGGATGGAAAGAAAACGGGACAGACAGGAGGAGACAAAAATGGATTACAGCCGTTTTAAAGAGAACACGGAGCGGGTCGTGGAAAGCTGTTCCAGGGTGATTGTGGGGAAAGAGGAGTCCATTCGCCTGATTTTCATAAGCTTTTTATGTTCCGGTCATGTACTTTTAGAGGACGTGCCGGGAACAGGAAAGACCATGCTTTTAAAGGCATTTGCAAAGACGGTGGGAAGTCAGTTTAAGAGGATACAGTTCACCCCGGATCTTCTGCCCTCAGATTTGACGGGCATTAATTTTTATAACCAGAAAACAGGCGAATTCCAGTTCAGAAAGGGACCGCTGTTTGCCAATATGGTTCTGGCGGATGAGATTAACCGTGCCACACCCAGGACCCAGTCCAGCCTTTTGGAGGCAATGGAAGAAAAACAGATCACCGTGGATGGCGTCACCTATCCCATGGGCGAGCCGTTTTTTGTCATGGCAACCCAGAATCCGGTGGAATCCTATGGTACCTTCCCTCTTCCGGAGGCCCAGCTTGACCGGTTTTTCATGAAGATAAGCCTGGGCTATATGAAGAGGGAACAGGAAATGGAAGTAATTTCCAGACCGTCCTCTGAGGCTCTTTTGCTGGAACTGGCTCCGGTTCTAACGCCGGAGGAAATTCAGGAAATGAAGGCAGAGCTTACCGAAGTCCTGGTCCATGAGGATGTGCTGGGATATATGATGGATATTGTGGAGAAAACAAGAACCGAGAGCCGGTTCATGACCGGAGTTTCTACCCGCGGAGCTATCGCCCTCTACAAGGCGTCCCAGGCCAGGGCGGCATCCATGGGACGGGAATTTGTGATTCCCGAGGATGTGAAGCATGTGGCGCCTTACGTTCTGAGCCACAGGATTATTTCCAAAGGCTCGGAAAGCTTTGCGGATGCCAGAAGCTATCTGAATAAGCTGGTGGATACCATCCCGGTTCCCCTGGAGACAATGCGATGATTTTGTTTATAATCGTACTGGGAGTTATTTTATATCTGGCCGAGAATTATTCCATGTCACATACCCTGGACCAGGTGGAACTTACCACCTCCTTAAATAAGGTACTGGTGGAACCGGAGGAGGAATTTTCCTGGACCATGACCGTAAAAAACGGAAAACGGCTCATGGTGCCTTATTTAAAGATTCGCGAGCAGGTACCGGAAGGACTTATGTTTTCGGATACGGGAGAAGCGGTAGAGGAGAGCGAGGGAATGGGACTTTCCTCGGTCTTATATCTGGCGGGAAAACAAAGGACCGAGCTTTTAAGAAAAGTGTCGCTTAAAAACCGCGGACGGTACTTTTTCCGCGGTTCCCTGGTGGAGGCCGGAGATTTCTTAGGGATACAGTTTCTTCTGGAATCCTATCCGGAGCTTAAGGAAATGGTGGTGAAACCAAGGCCTTATTCCGGGAATGAGCTTCCTCTGCTTCTTGGAGGCTACTTGGGAGAGTTTTCCGTGGAGCAAAGCCTGTTTGAGGACCCCATTCTTACGGTGGGATTCCGGGAATACACGGGGCGGGAACCGTTCCGCTCCATAAGCTGGACCCAGAGCGCCAAGCTGGGAACTTTGTTGGTAAAACAGCAGGAATGTATGGCAGACCTGACCTGTACCGTGCTTTTGAACACTGGATGCCGGACGGTGAAAACGCCGGGGCCCTCCCTGGAGAAATGCTTTTCCATGGTGCGGAGCGTGTGCGAGGAACTGGAACGGAAACGGATTCCTTATGATTTCTACACCAACGGAGTTATTGCGGGAGCCATGGGAAACTGGAGATCGGTGGAGGAAGGTCTGGGAGCCGGACATTTGAATACGGTCCTGGAGGGACTGGGGAGAATGACTTATGACTGCCGGGAGGAGACCGTTACCTTTTACAGCCGGATTCTCAAGGGAAGCCGGGGCGGACGAAGCTTTCTTCTGGTGGCGCCGGAGCGGACAGAGGAGACGGAACAGTTTCTTTCGGCCCTGGAGGAGCGGTCCGGGCGGAAGGTACTTTTCTTATGTGCAGCAGAGATGGAGGAATCGTAAAATGGATATGCTGGTATTGAAGGTTTTGACAGACGGAAGCCTGTATCTGGCTGTTTTCATGCCGTTTTTCGTTTCTGCGCCTGCTGCGGGAAAGGCAGGGCTTTCGGCCATTCTGGCCACCTGGATGATCTGGCTGTTTTTTAACTGGGAGAAAAAGGGGCTGGAAGGAACCGTGTCAAGAGCCGTATTCCTGGAACTGAAGCTTTTGGCGGCCGCCATGGTTTTTGAGATGACATTCATGGGACTGACTGCCTGGAAACAGCAGTGTGCGCCCTTTGCCATCGGTTTTCTGGTTGGCAGTATTCTCCTTCTGCGGGGAAGCAGACTGCGGGGCAGCGGTCAGAAACGTGGTGTGTTCTGGGGCGCCAATGGTCTGGAGCTTTTCAGTATGGTTCTTGGGGCTGTGGTTTTGTCCTGGGAACCGGTGACAAGGGGCTTTTTGGGGCTTCTGGGCACCTTATATAAAACTCTTCTTCTTCCTGTGATTGAGGCCTTTCTTACGGCTTTCATCAAGGTTCTCATGTGGCTTGCAAAACATCTGGCTTTTTTGTTTCCCGGAATGCCGAAGAGGATAGAAATGGATGGGAAGATATCTTTCGATGGAGGGACGCTTCCCGATCTGGGGGCAGCAGAAACGGGTCAGATTCCTTTTGCTGTAAAGATTCTGGGTGTGGCCGTCCTGGCATTTGCAGTGTTTCTGTTTTTCCGCTTTCTGTTCCGAAGACTGTCGGAGTCCGGAGGAAAGGCAAAGATGTATGCAAAAGGAGAGGTAAAGCAGAGCTTCCTGGCAGCAGAGGACAGACGCAGATTTGGAAGAGGGCTTTTTGACAGAGAGAGAAATGTACGGCATTATTACCGGAAATACCTGGGGCTCTGCATGCGGAGCGGTCTGGACATGGAAAATCACGGCGTCACCAGTGAACAGGTTCATGAACGGGCTGTGGGCCTGTGGGGAATGGAGGAGGAGCTTACGGCATTCCGGACCATGTACTTAAGGATTCGCTATGGAAAAAAGAAGGAAAGCGGAAGCGAGAGGGCGAAAGCCAGGGAAATATACAAAAAAGTAAAGGAACAGGCAGAAAAATAAACGGGACCGTTTCCTGCGCCAAAGAAGTTATATGGCACAGGGAACGGTCTCATATGCGTTACCGGGATGATTTTTCTTTCAGGTACTGGTCGGCATCCTTTAAGAAGCTGGCGATGATCAGAAGAATCACCAGAGCCACCGGGAAGGCGGCGATGATGGATACGGACTGCAGATTGGCCATGGAGCTCTCAGAGAACACCAGGGCAATGGGAAATAGAATTAACATGATGGCCCAGAAAACCTTAACGGCTGTGTGGGGCTCTTCATCTCCTGTCATCTGCTTGTAGGTATAGGAGGAGGCAACCAGGGAGATGGAGTCAAAGCTGGTGGCGTAAAAGGCGATCATGGCGGCAATCAGAAGGACCAGAACCACAGGAGCCAGGGGCAGGGTGTCCACGATGGCAATGATGGTGGAATAGAGGTCCTGGGTGACTCCGTAAAGGCCCATCACATCCAGTTTTCCGTTCACCTGGAGTCCCAGGCTGTAATTTCCCAGAATCAGAAAGCTTAAAAAGGTGCCGCCCAGGCTGTAAACGTAGCCGCCTAAAATGGTCTGGCGGACCGTGCGGCCCCTGGAAATGCTGCCGATGAAAAACGGGGAAGCCACGCACCATACAATCCAGTAGGACCAGTAGAAGATGGTCCAGTTCTGGGGAAAGGAGGTGGTTCTCTGGGGGTCTGTGAAGGTGGCAAGGCTCAGGAAATTCTGTGTCAGATTTCCGATTGCAGCAAATCCCGTTTCCAAAATGTACCGGGTCTCACCGCCGAACAAAAGCACATAGGCTAACAAACCGAAAAACAAGTACATGCAGGAGGCCGAAAGCTTGGAAATTCCTTTCATTCCATGGACCAGGGCATAGGTATAAACGATGCAGGTCACAAGCAGAATGGTAATGGTAATCCATTTGGACTCCGGAAGTCCTGTGAGCCGTGAAAGTACCTGGGCCATCAGCGGTGTGGCCAGGGAAAAGGTGGTGGCTGTTCCGGCTAAAAGAGCAAACAGAGCCAGAAGATCAATGGCTTTGCCCCAGATTCCATCCACTTTTTTGCCGAGAATGGGGCGGCAGGCCTCAGAATATTTCTGCTTATGGCAGCCGCGGACATGGAGCATGAAACCGAAAGCCACGGCCAGCACCAGATAAAAGCTCCAGGGGATAGGTCCCCAGTGGAAAATCGGGTAAGTGCTGGACCAGACCTGCATGGAACCCATTTCCGCAATATGGGGATCGTTGGCGTAGAGAATCCATTCGCAGAAGGAGTAAAACAGGATGTCAGCCGCAAGTCCGGCGGTGAACATCATGCTGCTCCATGCAAAATCCGAATACCTGGGCTTCTCATTTTCTCCGCCCAGCCGGATGGAGCCGTATCTGGAAAAGGCCAGGTAGAGGGATAAAAGGAAAACCCCAAGGCCGATCACCAGATAATAGAGACCAAAGGTGTCACCCAACAGAGCACGGAGCTGGTCCAGCACCTGTTTGGAACCGTTTGGAGCCACGATAAAGCTGATACATAAAAACAGAATCAGGCAGAAAGGAATGACAGCGGTACTCCAGTCAATTTTATCTCGTAATTTCATATGCATACCTCATTGTTCAATTTTTGAAATAAATATCCGATATTGAACATTATAGCACCGGCAAGAGGAAAATGCAAGGGGAATTATGCATCCTGGCGGCGTTTATAATAACGGTACATAATGAGCTGGAAGGACACCACCAGAATCCAGCCGCAGCCTGTGGCAACGGCTATGGCGGGAAGTCCAAGGCGGGACACTAAGAGGTAGGACAGAATGACACGCAGGGAAATGTGAAGCGTGGTTCCCCAAAACGGAATGTGCACTCGTCCCGTACCGCGGAAATATCCCACAAAGGCACAGCCAATGAAGCAGAGAAGATAAAAGAAGGAAATTACCTTAAGATACCCCACGCCATAGGAGAGGGCCAGGGTGTCACTGCTTCCAAGAAACAGGCGGATTCCCGGTGCGGCGCCAAAGAACATCAATAAGGACAATGTAATTCCGAGCCAGATATTTAAAAGCAGTCCGTTTTTGAACCCGCCCATGACACGGTCCTTGTTTCCGGCACCCTGGTTCTGGGAAATCAGAACGGACATGGCCTGTCCGCCGCTGTCTCCGAAGGAATTGGCAAAGCCCTCAATCCGCATGGTGGCGGTGTAGGCGGCGATTCCCGGCGTTCCAAGGGTATTGACTGCGCCCTGAACCAGAATTTTTCCTATGTAAAGGCTGGATTCATGGAGGGCGGAGGTGGTTCCGAACTTGATGGTCTGTTTTATGAGGGACGGATACAGTCCGATGTCCTCTTTCCGGCAGAGCAGCTCCCCGTAATTTACTTTGATATAGAAGAAACAGCAGATGGCAGAGAAAAGCTGGGACAAAATGGTGGCCCCGGCGGCTCCGGCTGTTCCCATGTGGAAGCCTGCAATAAAAAGGAAGTCCAGAATCACATTGGACACGATGGCAATGGCCAGGAAATAGAGGGCAGCCTTTGTGTTTCCCACGGACCGGAGAATGCCGGAAAACAGATTGTAAAAATAAGTAAAGGGCAGTCCGGCAAGAATGACCATGAGATAGGAGTTGGCATAGGGAATCAGCTCTGGCGGCGTCTTTATGAGGGTCAGAGTCGTTCCCAAAAGAGACATGGAAAGTCCGCCGATGAGAAAGGTCAGAAGAATTCCAAGTCCCACGGCAACAAAGACCTCCCGGCGGAACTGCTGTCTGTCTCCGGTGCCGTAAAGCTGTGCAAAAATCACCGACAGGCCCACACAGAATCCGTTTAAGATAAAGATAAACAGATTCATGATACTGCCGGAAATTCCCACGGAGGCAAAGGCGTCCGTTCCAAGAAAGTACCCCACAATCAGGGAGTCAGCGGTGTTGTAAAGCTGCTGTAAAATGTTGCCCAGTAACAGAGGTACGGCGAGAAGAATCAGTTGTTTTTTAATGTCGCCGCTTAATAATGTTTGTTGTTTCATAATATATCACCCGTTTTTTATTATACGGAAAAAAGTTATCGTTGAAAAATGATTATTTCTAAGATAAAATATAACATAAATGATATGTTTTTGGAGGAATGGAAATGACCAGACTGGAACTGGAGGCATTTCTTGCCATAGTGAAATACGGAAGTATTTCTCGGGCGGCCGACAGGCTGTTTACCACGCAGCCGGGTCTCAGCCGGAGAATCCGCATGCTGGAGGAGGAGCTTGGATATGAGGTGTTTGTCCGGGGGCGCGGAATCCGAAATATTAAGCTGACCAGACAGGGAGAGGATTTTCTTCTGGTGGCCGAGCGGTTTTTGAAGCTGTACCGGGAGGTGGAGGAGATTCCCGGAAAGACAAGAAAGCCCTTGCTGAGGGTCAGCACCATCAACAGCCTTGCCACCTACCTGCTTCCTCCGGTGCTTAAAAAGCTGATGGAAGGAGAAAAGGGCTGTGATGTGGTGTTTCACAGCGGGAGGTCCATGGAGATCTACGGATATGTGGAAAATAAGGAGGTGGACGTGGCCCTGGTGTCTGACGTTCTTCACTCCACCAGGGTCATTACGTTTCCGGCTTTCCGGGAGCCCTTTGTTTTTGCCGGAGGGGAGAAATGGAAGGGCACCGAAAGGGTTAAGCCGGAGATGTTAAACCCGAAAGACCAGATCCGGATGCCATGGAATCCGGAGTACGATGTATGGCACAACAAATGGTTTCCGCCGGACCGGGTTCCCAGCCTTACGGGAGATAAAATGGTATTTCTGGAGAACTTTCTGGAGGGGGAAAAGTGGGCTGTGATGCCTCTTTTAGTGGCCAAAAGAATGAAGAAGCAGGGTATCTGCATATGCCCCCTGGAAAACGGCCCGGAGGACCTGACCATCTACTGCCTCACCGGAGACAGCGAGCGGAATGAGACCATAAAACGGTTTCTCGCACTGGTCCATGAAGAGCTCCTTGCGGTGGATGGAATTCAGTCTTTTCTGGGGACGGAAGGGGTTGAAGGAGCGGAAAACGGGTGATATAATGAAAAGTAATTTGAAGCAGATTTTACAGCAGAAACGGAGAAAAAGTATGAAAAAGACAATGAGAAAATTAGCAGGTTTGACACTGGCTGCAGCCCTTGCTGCTTCCATGAGTATCACATCTCTGGCTTTTTACCAGCAGCCGGCCAGCAAAAAGGGACTTTTGATTTCCCAGCAGGAGCTGTTCGGTGATATTTTGGAACTTGGAGTGGACCAGGTAATCTGCAATCAGGCATCGGACCAGAATCCGGATGCGTATCTTCCTCTGGCAAAGAACTGCAAGGGCAGCCAGGTCACTTTGACAATGATTCTTTTAAACAGGAGCTGCGCAAAGGATCCCAACCTGCTTCCGGTTTCCAGCCCCGTAGACGGTGTGGGAAACTATGCGTTTAATTCCACGACTCCGGAAGGCGAGCAGGCCGTGCGGAATTATGCCAGAACCGTGGCCGGCGTCTATGCGGATTACGTTTCCAACTGGGTAATCGGAAATGAGGTCAACGATGCGGCTCTCTGGGACTACAATGGAATTTCCGACATGGATGAGCATGCCGCAAGCTATGCAAAAACGTTCCGGATTTTTTATGAGGAGATCAAGGCAGCAAATTCCGAGGCCAGAGTGTTTATTCCCTTTGACATGAGATGGAAGGCGACCAACGATCCTCTGAGATATCCGGTCCAGGATTACCTGCCGAAGCTCAATGCCCTGCTTAAGGACACGGAGTACGGAATTGCATGGCATCCCTATCCGGTCCATTTCTTTACGAAACCGGAATTCCTGGATGATGACGGAATCTCCTTTGACATCAACACCACACCGAATATCAATATGAAAAACCTGGATCTTCTGACCACTTATATGCAGAATGCGGATATGCTGGCTCCCGATGGAAGTGTCCGCCATTTAATTCTTTCCGAGCAGGGCTTTACCTCTGCCTGCGAGAACGGAGAGGAGCGCCAGGCAGAGGCCATCAAGGCTGCCTATGAGATTGCAAAGAAGAATCCCTATGTGGACGGCTTCTATTTGGTGCGCCATGTGGACGCAAAAGGGCAGGAGGCAGCAGGCGGCGCGTTCGGACTCTGGACGAGAGATCCCAACGCCTCCAGAGATGAGACTCCGCTGGCCAAAAAGAAAGCGTGGTACACATATCAGTCACTGGAAGAGTAGGGGGCTGAGGGGAGGCAGACATGAAACCATTGAAAAACAGACTAATCGAGTTGAGCGTAATTGTAGGCGGAAATCTGATTCTTGCATTTGCAACAGCATTCTTTATTTTGCCGTATAACATCGTCACTGGCGGCGTGGCCGGTATTGCCGTGGTTTTTGAGCCGTTATTTCATATTCCGGCCCAGTGGACCATCAATGGCGTGGTGGTGATTATGTTTATCATAGGTACCATTTGTCTGGGAAAAGAATTCGCCATGAAAACGGTCATAAGTTCCATTGCCTACCCCTTGTTTTTGAATCTGATCATGGCGCTTCCGGTTTCCATGCCGACAGATCTGGATCCGATTCTGGCCAGCCTCTACGGAGGAATTTTCACAGGCGCCGGAGTGGGACTGGTGATGCGTATGGGCGCCAGCACAGGAGGAATGGATATTCCGCCGTTGGTAATTCACAAGTACACCAATCTTCCGCTTTCCAAGCTGGTATTCATTACAGATGTGCTGACTGTGGCCCTGGGCCTCATTGCCTATGGCGTCAACAATGTTTTAATTGGACTGATTTCCGTGTATGTGGGAAGCAAGGTGATCGATATGGCCCTGACCTTCGGCGCCAAGCATTCCAAGTCCCTGGAAATCATCTCCAGCCAGTATGAGAAGCTTTTGCCTTATATCCACGACAACCTGTACCGTGGCTCCACCATCATCGAGGCGGAGGGCGGCTTCACCAGGGAGAAAAGACGGATTCTTCTTACGGCCATTTCTTCCAACCAGTACAATAAACTGATGCAGTACATCTATTCCGTGGACAGCGAGGCCTTTGTCATTGTCCATGATGTTCTGGAAGTCCGGGGATACGGATTCACGTATGAATAAACAAACAAATAAAAAAGCTTTCTTTCCGGTAATTGTTACCGGAAAGAGAGCTTTTTTTATTCCATAGAAAGTTCCAATCAGAGCGGAAGGGCGGACAGCTCCTTTGAAATGGGAAGCATGGCCTTTACCATTTCCGAGATCCGGTCCTCCTTGGCGCGGTGGATGGGGATGGAGATGCAGATGGAGGCAACCACACGGCCGGAGTATTTATAAATAGGCACAGCCACGTTGATGATATCCTTTTCATATTCGCCGAATTCCACACAGTACTGCTTTAAGCCCACATCTGAAATTTGTCGTCTAAGCTCGGGAAGAGAAGGATCTTCGAGCTCTGAAGCCAATGTTTCTGTCAGGTTTTCTTCCGAGAGAGCGGAGAGATAAAGCTTTCCCACTGCTGTATTGGAGAGAGGGACCAGCTTTCCGATGGAAACAGATACATGAACGGGATTTTCGCTCTCCAAAGCATAGACGCAAAGGCCTTTCATTCCGCTTGCAATTTTACAATAGTGAAACAGGCTGACAGTTTCGCCGAAGGAGTGAGACAACTGTTCGATATAAGGCTGAAACAGGCGTGTCAGATTGACGTTCCGATAGGTTTTCAGGCTGAGGGAAAACATCTTACCGCCGGTTTTATATTTCAGGGAATCGGGGCTTTGTTCGATATAATTGCGCGATTCCAGGGTTTTAATAATATGAAATGCTGTGGTCGTGTTCAGACCGCAGGATTCTGCAATCTCTGACAATTTCCTGCCGTCTCCGCTTTCAATCAGATACTCCAGAATATCCAGAGCCCGGTGTACTGACTGGATGTTCTTGGGTTCTTTTTTTTCATTTGCCATAACCGCCTTCTCCTTTTTATTGTTTGCTGCATTTATTATAGCAGATTTTACAATATAAAACAATCAATTATATTTGTAAAAAGAAAATGTCGAAATTGAAAGAAAACATTGACTTTTCGGAAATTAAATTTTATAATATAAAAAATATTATAAAAATATATTTTATAATATGAAAAGAAAGGGAAAGCCGAGAGACGGCTTTTGAAAAGGAAAGGAGAACCATATGAAAAAAGTATTGACTGCGACAATGTTGTCCCTGTGCCTTACAATGACACTTGGCGGATGCGGAGGAAATGCATCTTCCGGCAATGGGCAGGAGAGCAGCTCCGCTGTACAGCAGGCGGCAGCGGATGAAACGACGGAAAAGAAAGACACCTTTACGGTGGCATACCGTTCGGAAGCTGCGAACCTGGATCCCCACAACAACCAGAGTCTGACTGCATTTTCACTGGAGCTTTTGATTTATGACAGACTGGTTGATAAGGATTCGGACGGAAATATCGTTCCGGCCCTGGCAACAGAATGGGAAGAGATTGATGATACCACCATCCGTTTCCATCTGCGTGATGATGCATACTTCCACAATGGCGAAAAGGTAACTGCTGAAGACGTAAAATACACCATTGAGCGGGCTGAAACAATGCCGGGCAGCCGGGCTTTCATGAACTCTTTCGATGGAGAGGGTACCACTGTTGTGGACGAGTATACCGTTGATATAAAACTGCATACGCCGTTCGCACCGATTTTCAACTATCTGGCGTCTGCCCGCGGCTGTGTTGTATGCAAATCAGAGATGGAAAAAGTCGGCAGCGATACATATGGAAGACATCCCATCGGCAGCGGACCTCTTGTATTCTCAAGCTGGACCGCAGGAGACAGCGTGGTATTAACCAGAAATGACAATTACTGGGGAGAAAAGACTGCATACAGCAAATTTGTGGCCAGATTCATCTCAGAGGCGCCGAGCCGTGCCATCGAATTGGAGACAGGCGGAGTTGATGTGGCAATGCATGTGGCATCCACAGACGTGGCAAGACTGGAAGAGAATCCGAAGGTTACCGTATATAACGAGCCGGGCTACACAAAGACCATGATTACCTTAAACCAGAACACAACGCCTGTGTTTGAGGATGTGAGAGTCCGCGAAGCTTTGTATGAAGCTCTGGATATTGAAGGAATCGTTGCAGCCGTATATCCCAATACAGCCGTTCCGGCATACAGCACATTCTCCACAAAGATACCGGGATACAAGCAGGTTGGCCAGGATTCCTATAACCCGGACCATGCAAAGGAACTTCTGGCAGAGGCCAACTGGGATTCCAGCGTCACACTGCCTCTCATTACCTCTGATCTTACCGATACCGTCAGCATCTGTGAAATTGTAAGAAATATGTGGGAGCAGGTTGGAGTAAAGGTAGAAATCGTTACTTACGACAGTGCAACCTTCAATGAGAAGGTAACATCCGGCGATTATGTGCTGGAAATTGCAGCCGTGGCCGCATCCTCCGGTGACCCGGACCATGCACTTCTGGAGTGGAAAGACGAAAACCTTGGATACAAGACTCCGGATAATATCAAGGAATTAATCGTGGAAGGAAATTCCACTTATGATATGGAAAAGAGAAATGAGATTTATGAA
Source organism: Clostridium sp. (assembly GCA_021770825.1). Classification (GTDB taxonomy): domain Bacteria; phylum Bacillota; class Clostridia; order Lachnospirales; family Lachnospiraceae; genus CANRXD01. Next base: position 58,767 of record JAETQD010000012.1, read on the forward strand.
GAGCTTCAGGAGCTTTGCTGGGCCTATCACGCAGAAATCCCCATTGCCTACCAGAATGTTATTTATGGTACGGGAGCAGATGTAATCAATATGGATACACACCCGGGCAACGTGCCGAACTTTGCCAGAGCTGCCTTTAAGTAAACATAAGATCCGGGCATTGGGCCCATTTAAGAAGGGGTGATTTTTTGTATAAATATGTCATTCGCAGAATTCTACTGATGATTCCGGTCCTGATTGGGGTATCCTTCATCATCTTTACATTAATGAGTATGACACCGGGAGACCCGGCGAGGCAGATTCTGGGAGAAGGAGCCACAGAAGAAGCCGTTACAGCTCTGAGAGATGAGCTGGGATTAAACGATCCGTTTTTAATTCGCTATGTAAAATATATGGCCGGAGTTGCACATGGAGATTTCGGAATTTCTTATACAACCAAGGAGCCGGTGACGACAGAGCTTCTTTCCAGATATCCGACGACAGTACTGTTTGCCGTTTTGTGTATGGTCATTGCCTGTGTCATTGGAATTCCCCTGGGAATTGTCTCGGCCACAAAACAGTATACCTGGATTGATAATTTCTCCACTGTTTTTGCCATGCTGGGAATTTCCATTCCCACCTTCTGGATGGGCTTGATGCTGGTTTTAGTATTCTCCGTGCAGCTTGGCTGGCTGCCGGCCACCGGATTTTACGGCCCCTCTTACTGGATACTTCCGGCCATTACCGTAGGACTTCCGTCCTCGGCCGGAATTGTCCGGATGACCCGCTCCAGTATGCTGGAGGTAATCAGACAGGACTACATAAGAACTGCAAGGGCAAAGGGACAGACGGAATGGAACATCACCATGCACCATGCACTCCCCAACGCTCTGATTCCCGTCGTTACGGTTGTGGGTATCACCTTCGGACAGAGCCTGGGCGGGCAGATTGTCACAGAGCAGGTCTTTGCCATTCCGGGACTTGGAAAGCTGATGGTGGAGGCCATCAATGCCAGAAACTATCCGGTGGTAGAGGGCGGCGTGCTTCTGATTGCCTTTGCCTTCTGTGTCATCAATTTGCTGGTGGATATTATCTATGCGTATATTGATCCCAGAATCAAGGCTCAGTATGGAGTAACCAAAAAGAAAAAATAGAAAGGGGCAGGACATGAAAAAGAAGAAAAGAAAAAGCCAGTTTCCGGACATGTGGAAGCGGTTTAAAAGAAACAGAATGGCAGTGTTTGGGCTTTTCGTCCTGCTGTTTTTGATTCTGATTGCAGTGGTGGCACCGCTTGTAGCACCCTATGGATACGATGACCAGAGTCTTCGCGAGGCCTTGCAGGGACCGAGCGCAAAGCACCTTCTGGGGACTGACAATCTGGGCCGCGATATTTTCAGCCGGCTCGTCTATGGCTCGCGGATTTCTCTGTTCGTCGGGCTGATTGCCGTTGCCATCGGCGCTGTTGTGGGCGGAATCATCGGTTCCGTAGCTGCTTATTACGGCGGCCTGACCGATACGGTTTTCATGCGCGTGATGGATATTATGATGTCCATTCCCAGCATGATTCTCGCCATTGCCATCTGTGCTTCCCTGGGCCCGGGACTGATCAACACGATGATCGCCGTTGGATTCAGTTCTGTTCCCACATACGCCAGAGTGGTCCGCTCCGCTGTCCTTACAGTGAAGCAGCAGGAATATATTGAAGCAGCCCGGGCCATCGGCTCAGACAGCAAACTGATTATCTTAAAACACATTATTCCCAACTGTATGGCGCCCATCATTGTACAGGCATCCCTGGGAGTGGGAAATGCAATCCTTTCGGCGGCCAGCATGAGCTTTATCGGCCTGGGGATCCAGCCGCCGGTTCCTGAGTGGGGAGCCATGCTCTCCGCGGGACGTACCTACATCCGTGATTTCCCGCAGATGGTGGTATTTCCGGGATTGTGCATCATGGTGACGATTTTCTCACTGAATCTGGCAGGAGACGGACTGAGAGATGCTCTGGATCCGAGATTGAAACGGTAGGGAGGAAAAAGAATGAGCAAACTGTTGGAAATAAAGGACCTGAAGGTACAGTTTAATACGGACCACGGTGTTGTCCATGCCGTGAATGGAGTGGATTTGGAGCTTGAAAAGGGCGAGACCCTGGGACTGGTGGGAGAAACAGGAGCAGGAAAGACAACAACAGCCCTCTCCATCATGCGGCTGATTCCGTCCCCGCCGGGAGAAATCACAGAAGGAACCATCCGGCTGGAGGAAGGCGATGTTCTGAGCCATTCGGAGGCAGAAATGCGGAAAATCCGCGGAAATAAGGTATCCATGATTTTCCAGGACCCCATGACGGCCTTGAACCCGGTGCAGACCGTGGGAGAGCAGATTGCGGAGGTCATCAGCCTTCATCAAAAAGTTTCGGCGGCGGAGGCAGTGAAAAAGGCCTGTGAAATGCTGGAAACCGTGGGCATCCCTGCGGAGCGCAGCGCGGAATATCCCCACCAGTTTTCCGGCGGCATGAAGCAGAGGGTGGTGATTGCCATCGCTCTGGCCTGCAATCCGGAGCTTTTGATTGCAGACGAGCCCACAACCGCTCTGGACGTGACCATTCAGGCCCAGGTAATGGAGCTGATGGAACAGCTCAAGCGGGATTTTAACACCTCTATGATTCTGATTACCCATGACCTTGGAGTGGTGGCGGAAATATGCGACAAGGTGGCCATTATGTATGCCGGAGAAATTGTAGAAAAAGGAACTTTAAATGACGTCTTTGACCATACCATGCATCCGTATACACAGGGATTATTTGATTCTCTTCCGAGCCTTGATAAAGATGTGCACCGGCTGAAGCCCATTGACGGTATGATGCCGGATCCCACAAATCTGCCAAAGGGGTGCAGCTTCTCACCTCGCTGCCCCTTTAAGACAGAGCTTTGTGAGAAAGAGGATCCAAAGCTTCAGGAGATGGAGCCGGGACATTTTGTAAAATGCCACAGATTCTGTGAAAAAGGGCGGAGGTAAGCGTATGGATGAAAAATTACTGGAAGTAAGAAATTTAAAGAAATATTTTAAGACGCCCCATGGAATCCTGCATGCCGTTGATGATGTGAGTTTCACCCTGGGCCAGTCCAAGACCCTGGGCGTTGTGGGCGAGTCCGGATGCGGTAAGTCCACGCTGGGAAGAACCGTTCTGAATCTTCTGGAGGCTACCAGCGGAGAGGTATATTTTCAGGGAAAAAATATTGTTGGATATAAAGGCAGGGAACAGAAGGAACTGCGAAAAGACATGCAGATCGTATTCCAGGATCCCTTTTCCTCCCTGGATCCCAGAATGACGGTCAGTGAGATCATCGGAGAACCGCTGCGGCTTTTTAAGATTTGTAAAAGCGAACAGGAGTATGAAGAACGGGTGGATCAGCTCATGGATACTGCGGGAATCGTAAAGCGTTTGGAAAACAGCTATCCCCATGAGCTGGACGGCGGGCGCCGCCAGAGAATCGGAATTGCCAGAGCCCTGGCCCTGGACCCGAAATTTATTGTCTGCGACGAACCGGTGTCGGCCCTGGATGTGTCCATTCAGGCCCAGATTCTGAATCTGATGCAGGATTTGCAGGAGCAAAAAGGGCTGACATACATGTTCATCACCCATGACCTGTCCGTGGTGCGCCACATTTCTGATGAGATCATGGTTATGTATCTGGGGCAGGCAGTGGAGAAATCTCCTGCGAAAAAGCTGTTTGTCAACCAGTATCATCCGTACACAAAAGCGCTTCTTTCTGCGATTCCCATTGCGAAGACAGGAGAAAGGAAGAAGAGAATTCTGCTGAAGGGAGAAATTTCTTCGCCCATTGACCCAAAGCCAGGATGCCGTTTTGCTGTGCGCTGCCCCTACGCAACGGATATCTGCCGCAATGAGTCTCCGGTTCTCAGGGAAATTGAACCAGAGCATTTCGTGGCCTGTCATCATGTGGGGAATCTTCAGTAACCAAAGGGGGAAAGGGGGCAAGAAATCGGGGGAGAATGGAAAAAACAGTCGAGAGATTTTTAAAGTACATTGAATTTGATACCAGCTCCGATGGAAACTCAGCCAATATTCCAAGTACCAATGGTCAGCTTCAGCTTGGGAGGTATCTGGTAAAGGAATTAGAGGAGCTGGGGGCGGAAGCAAAGCTGAGTGACAGCGGCATTGTGTATGCATGTGTCAGGTCCAACAGCAGAAAAAATGATATCCCCGCCATCGGCTTTCTGGCTCACATGGATACGCCGCCTGGTTTGAAGGCAACGGAAATCAGGCCGAAATTTATCCATTCGTATGACGGCGGGCGGATTGTTTTCAATGAGTCCCTGAATCTTTTCATGGAGCCGGAAACATGTACCTTTTTAAAAGATCTTACGGGGCATGAGCTGATTGTAAGCGACGGTACCACGATTCTCGGGGCGGATGATAAGGCCGGAGTCGCAGAGCTGGTGACGCTTTTGGATACTCTTCTGCATAACCCGTCCATCGAGCATGGCGATGTCTATGCGGCTTTTACGGTGGATGAAGAGATAGGAAAAGGAATGGAGTATTTCGATACGGAGTTGTTTCCCTGTGCCTTTGCCTATACGGTGGACATTGATGCCAATGACATTCACTGCCTGAATTATGAGACCATATGCAGCGGGCGCGTGGAGGTGTCTGTCCGGGGGAAGCCGGTCCATCCCGGTTCCGCAACGGGAATCTTACGGAATGCCAGCCAGATGGCCATGGAATTCCACGGCATGCTGCCGCAGGGTCTGGATCCGTTTTATTCCAGCGGTTATGAAGGCTTCAACCATCTTTGCGAGATTGAGGGAAAGGTGGACTATGCTCTCCTAAAATATAGAATCGGCAATTTCGATAGCGATGGGCTGTGGGAGCAGATGAGACAGTTTGAGAGGATTGGCAGCCAGCTCAATGAGAAATACGGATATGACGCATTTTCTGTAACCATGAAACAGGTGGCAGACAATCTGAAACATTACATCGGACAGGATACCAGATGCCTGGAAAAGGCAAAAGAGGCCATGAAGGCCGTGGGACTGAAAGGACTGCACCGTCCTGTGCGGGGAGGCACGGATGGGGTGGTGCTGTCAAAAAAGGGGATTCCCACACCAAATCTCAACAACGGTTCCTACAACGCGAGGGGCTATTTTGAGGTGCTGAGTGTGGATTATATGAAAAAATGTGTGGAACTTCTTGTGGAGATCGCAAGAGTAAAATAAAAAAGTGCCGCATGGCAGAAAGAAATCTGTCATGCGGCACTTTTCTTATGCTTAATGCAGGAAGTTCATAAACAGCGTAATGATGATACTGTTGGCAAAGTCGATGAACAGACTGCCAACCAACGGCACTACGAAGTAAGCAGTGGGAGCCGGGCCGTATTTTGAGGTAACGGCCTGCATGTTGGCCATGGCGTTGGGGGTTGCACCCATACCGAAGCCGCAGAAACCGGTGGTCATAACGGCTGCATCGTAGTTGCGTCCAAGGAGATTGAATACAACGAAGTATGCGAAGATTGCCATAAGTACGGTCTGTGCTGCCAGCATAACAACCATCGGAAGAGCCAGTTCTGCAAGCTGCCATAACTTAAGTCCCATCATGGCAAGACCAAGGAACAGGGAAAGAGAGAAGCTGCCGATGGTGCTGATTTCTTCCATGGGCATATCTTTCTGGGAAACATCCACCACATTACGGATAACAGCAGCCACAACCATGGCTCCGATGTAGCTGGGGAAGGACATGGGCTGTCCCATAATGGTGATTTTCTGAAGCAGAGTGGATACGATGGTACCAACGCCGATGGCAACGGCCAGATAAAGAGCTGCGTCAAGGAAGCGTCTGGAGTCGATGGCACCGGTGACGTCGTTTTTGTCAACGGTCACTTCGTTGGAGCCTGTGGCAGTTTCTGTGGACTTTAAGCCCTTGGAGTGGATGTGGCGGTAAGCAATGGGGCCGCCGATCATACATCCGGCTACCAGACCGAAGGTTGCAGAAGCGATGGCCACAGCATTGGCGCCCACAACACCTGCCTCCTCAAGAACAGGACCGAAGGCACCGGCAGTTCCGTGTCCGCCCACCATGGGGATGGAACCGGTGGCAAGACCCAGTCTCGGATCCAGATTGAACAGGGAAGCCAGAGCAGCACCGAGGCCATTCTGTAAAATTACCATGAGAATGGCAATGGCCAGGAATAAGAATACCTGAACGCCGCCCTTTTTCAGAAGACGGAAGCAGGCAGTAAAACCAACGCTGCAGAAGAATACGGTCATAAAGAACGTCTGAAGCGTGGCATCAAAGGAAATCTCCAGGATTCCGGCAGAACGTAAAATTACGTGTACCACGGCGAAAATCACGCCGCCCACAACCGGCTCCGGGATGCAGTACTTGGTTAAGAATGCAAATTTGCTTACCAGGAAACGTCCCAGCAGCAGTACCAGAGCTGCAACGGCAGCGGCCTGGTACATGTTGAGTTCGATCAACATCATGATAGTTACCTCCATATACCTTTTATGAAGTAACTATAAAGATTCCCCTTCAAAAAAATACAGAAAAAGACAAAAGATCGACGAAAAAAATTTGCAGAATCTTAGCAGCCTTAAGGTTCCCGGTCTGCTTCCAGCATCAGGCCGTCTATGAATTTTTTGATACTGACCTTGCCTCCATACGTTCTCTTCTTGCGGATGAAATCCATTTCTGATTTGATTTCTTCAAAGGAAAACAGGGTGTTGGAGTAGGCGGTGAAGGTTTCGTTCATGAAATCCTCGATTCCCATGTGGGCCAGGTTAGACATTCCGGCAGCAATGGCCCGGCGGATTCTCTGCTCCATGTTTTTGGGAGAATCGCTGACGGCCTCGCACATCTGGGCCACGCTGAGCTGGGATACGGGAATTCGCTCCTTGTGCAGGTATTCACAGATTTTTATGATATCAGGACATCCCTTTTCCCCAGACATGCCGATTTTATTGAGAATGTAGCGGAGTTTTTTTTCGTAGCTGTTGGCATCCGGCTGCTTTTGGGGCATCTGGCTGATTTCGGTCATGAACATCCGGCGGATGTTGTCAAGGGTCCGTTCATTTTCTACCTGCCGTTCCACATTTTTTAGCACGGATTTAACCTCAATCAGGTTGATGGGCTTGCTGATGAAGAAATCAATCCCTGCATTGTAGGCTTTGCTGATCAATTCCTTGGCAGATACCTGTGAGATCATGATGCATTTGATTTTATCATTGACTGCCCGCAGGGCTTTGACAAATTCCACGCCGTCCATCACAGGCATGAAAAAATCCACCAGAATCACATCGGGTCTGGTGCTGAGGACTTCATATACGTCGGCAGGCTCTCCGCCGCAGTCCCCGCAGATTTCTCCCAGGTTCTGGGACTCGATGATGTCCTCCAGAATATTGATGACAGAAATATCGTCCTCCACAATATAAATACGCATGCTATACCTCCTCCAGGGAATTTACAGGAATCCGGATGATAAATGTGGCTCCAAGGCCAGGTTCTGACTCCACATGGATGGTTCCTTTGAATTTCTCTTCCACGGTGGCCTTTACCCCATAGAGACCGACACCGCGGAAAATATTTCCGGTTTTATAATCAAATTTGGTGGAATATCCCATTTTAAAAATATTCGGCAGATGTCTGGGAGAAATTCCGGGACCGTCATCCTGGATGCGGAATTCATAGCAGTCATCATCTCTGTGTTCCAGAATGCGGATGGTTCCGCGTTTTGTATCGGATTCGATGGCTTCAATGGCATTATTCACAATGTTTTTCAGGACGGACATCAGCTCATAATGCTCCCTGGTGATGAAATTGTCGACGCACTGAAACACCAGGCTGATATGGACCGGCTTTTCCTCCAGGATATGGTAGGTGGTGGCTTCTAAAATCTGTAAAAGATCCTGGAAACTCATGCGTTTTTCATCGTATTCTTCGGAAATTTCCTGTTCGATGCCCTGAATGATACGGATATAGTCTTTTTTGATTTCATGGACATCCTTTGCGATGGACAGGGACATTTTTTTGATTTCGTCTGGGATATCCATGTCGGAGAGCCGTTCGTAGAGCCGGTAGGCATTGCTCATGATGGACTCGATTTCTTCCGAATTCTTTTTCATGAAATAAATTTCATTTTTCAGTCCAGTGGTCATGAGAAACAGGCGGCGGTATCGGTTTTCGTGCTCCTCTTTCTTTAAAAGAACCCGGTACTGGCTTTCTGCCATGAGAAAGAGGAAGGCCAGAAGAGTCCGGAATAGAGCCACCAAAGCCAGATAACCGGCCATACGCAGGGAAAGGGAATCCGGCTGCCCGCTTTCAAAAATACAAAGCTCCACAATATTGGAAAGAAAGTCGCTGATATACATGGCGGGGAACAGTCTTCCATAGGAAATGGTGTGCTTGTTGGGAATGATGGATGCAAAGAGGGCCCCGTAGCATAAATAGAAAATAGCGTTGGGAAGGAGCTGAAGGGCCATATTGGGAAAGTCGGCAAATCCGCTGGAGGCTATAATCAGACGGAAGCAAAAGACCACGGCGGCAGTTACCGTGCAGGTCTGCATGGTTGAAACGTTTTTACCAAGGGTCATGAGAAGAATCGGCAGCAGGATGACGGAACTGGAAATCCGGAATCCGGATACGAAAACATTCCAGTAAAGCTGGGATGAAAGAGCCACAATGGCGCCGATTAAAAAGGTGCGTTTCCAGTCCTTCATAAGATTCTCCCTCCTTGTTTTTTCCACCTTTATGATACGTTAGATGCCTCTAAAAGTCAATGAAAGGAACTTAAGAATCTTCACCGCGAATACAAAAAAATGTGGGAAAATTAAGCCGGATTCTTAATTTTTGTATTGTAAGAAAACGGGCCTTCGATTATAATAAAGGCATAGGGTAACAGCTTCCGGAAGGCCGGAAGCAATAAAAAAATTTATATAATGGAAAAGAAAGAGGAGGAGATAAGACATGAAACCATATCGTGAAATGTCGAAGGAAGAGCTCGCTTCATTAAAAGAGCAGTTAACAGCTGTTTACAAGGAGTACCAGGGCAAGAATTTAAGCCTGAATATGGCGCGCGGTAAGCCAAGCCCTGCACAGCTTGACCTTTCCTTGCCCATGTTAGATGTATTAAACAGCACAAGCGATTTCAATACGGCTGACGGCGATGTGAGAAACTATGGTGTTCTTACAGGCCTTCAGGAAGCCAAGGAATTGATGGGCGCAATGATGGACGCTCCCGCAGAGAACGTGATTATGTACGGAAGCGCAAGCCTTACTCTTATGTATGATACCGTATCCCGTTCCTATACCCATGGCGTAATGGGAAGCACTCCCTGGTGCAAATTAGACAAAGTGAAATTCCTCTGCCCGGTTCCGGGATATGACAGACACTTTGCAATTACCCAGTTCTTTGGAATTGAAATGATTAATATTCCGCTTCATGACGATGGCCCGGATATGGACCTGGTGGAGCAGTATGTAAATAATGACGAGGCTGTAAAGGGTATCTGGTGTGTACCGCTTTACTCCAACCCCTCCGGTCAGTGCTACTCTGACGAGGTTGTAAAGCGTTTTGCAAACTTAAAGCCGGCTGCCAAGGACTTCCGTATTTTCTGGGATAACGCTTACTGTGTACATCATCTGTACCCGGATCATCCGGAGCACGTTCTGGAAATCCTTTCCGAGTGTGAAAAGGCAGGAAATCCGGATATGGTTTACAAGTTCGGTTCCACTGCAAAGGTTACCTTCCCGGGTGCCGGTATCTCCGCTATTGCCACTTCCAAGGCAAACATCGAAGATATCAAGAAGCAGATGAACAACCAGTTAATCAGCCATGATAAGATCAACCAGCTCCGTCACGTTCGCTTCTTCAAGAATCTGGATGGAATCAAGGCTCATATGGCAAAGCATGCTGAGCTTCTTCGTCCGAGATTTGAGGCTGTTGACGAAATCCTTAACAGAGAGCTTGCAGGTCTTGAGATCGGTACCTGGACAAAGCCCAACGGCGGATATTTCGTATCCTTCGATTCCCTTGACGGATGTGCAAAGGCAATCGTTGCCAAGTGTAAAGAGGCCGGCGTTGTTATGACAGGTGCAGGCGCTACATACCCCTATGGCAAGGACCCGAAAGACAGCAATATTCGTATTGCTCCGTCCTTCCCGACTCTTGAGGACTTAAAGATGGCTGCTGAAATCTTCTGCGTATGCGTGAAGCTGGTAAGCATTGATAAGCTTTTAGAGGCATAATTTTAATTTGTAAGTAAAAATTAAGGGACTGAGGCCGTTTTTCGGCCTGCGGTCCCTTTACTTTTTGTTCCGGCTATACTAAAATGGAAGAAATTGTCCGAAGGTATGTGGGAGGACGAAAAAAATGGAGAAAATGAAAAAAGATGCAGTGCGGGAAGGGATTGCCTACCTGATTTTCGGCGTACTGACCACGGTGATCGACTACGTGATTTCCAATGCACTGTTTTATGCCGGACATATGGGCTCTGTCCCGTCCCAGACCATCGGCTGGGTGGCGGCTGTATTGTTTGCCTTTGTGACCAATAAGTGGTGGGTATTCGGAAGCCATACCCTGATTCCGGCCGAGGTGTGGAGAGAGTTTGTGTCCTTTGTGCTCTGCCGGGTGGCTACCTTTTTATTCAATCTGGCAGCAATTTTTGTGATGGTGGATTTGCTGAAGCTGGAGTTTTTCATCTGCAAGCTGCTGATTTCGGTGGTGGTGGTGATTTTGAATTATGTGTTCAGCAAAATCCTCATATTTGCCCATAAGAAAGAAAAATAAAGGAGTATTCCTTGATGGAACAGAATGAGATAAAGAAAATTTCGGAGGAGATGAAAGAGATTCTCGGAGAAAAAGAAGACAGGGACTGCAGGCAGGATGAGAGCCAGGGCTGTGCTCCGGAGAAAACGGACGGGGGCGAAAGCCGCGTCCTGGAGACAAAAGCAGCCCCAGCGCCTGCGGGAAAAAAGGTCCGTCGGTCCGGTTCGTCTTTAATCCGGCCGGGAGACGGGCTTCTGGCGGCCTTTTTTGTGCCGGTGATCATAATGATTATTATTTTCATCCAGAGGGGGATTTTCCCCTTTGGAGAGGAAAGCTTCCTGCGGACGGACATGTACCATCAATACGCCCCCTTCTTTTCTGAATTTCAATATAAGCTGAGAAACGGAGGGAGTCTTTTATATAGCTGGGATGTGGGAATGGGAGTCAATTTTGCGGCTCTGTATGCCTACTATCTGGCCAGCCCCTTCAACTGGCTTTTGATTTTATGCCCCAAGGCCTATATCATTGAGTTCATGAGCTACATGATCGTCTTAAAGATCGGCCTGTCCGGCTTAAGCTTTGCCTGGTATTTAAAAAAGCACTGCCGCAGCAATTCTGCCGGCGTTGGCTTTTTCGGAATCTTTTATGCCCTTTCCGGCTACATGGCGGCGTATAGCTGGAACATCATGTGGCTGGACTGTATTATCCTGTTTCCGCTGATTGTCATGGGGCTGGAGCGGCTGGTGAAAAAGGAAAGCGGGTTCCTTTACTGCATTACTCTGGGGCTTTCCATTCTCTCCAACTACTACATTTCCATCATGACCTGCATTTTCATGGTCCTGTATTTTGCGGCTCTTTTGATTCTGGAAAAGCCGGGTCCTGTGAAGAAATATGTGATGGCCTGCGTGCGGTTTGGAATTTATTCGCTGCTTTCCGGCGCCCTGGCGGCCTTTGTGCTTCTGCCGGAAGTTTATGTACTGAAGACCACCGCATCAGGGGACATTAACTTCCCGAAAACCTTAAGCTCCTATTTCCCGATTTTCGATATGATTGCCCGCCATATCGGCAATGTGGAGACGGAAATCGGCCTGGACCACTGGCCCAATATTTACTGCGGCGTGGCGGTGTTAATGTTTTTCCTTTTATATCTGGCATGTAAAAAAATATCCCTGAAGGAAAAGGCTGTGTACTGCGGCATGCTTTTGATTTTCTTTGCCAGCTTTTCCGTCAACGCCTTAAACTTCATGTGGCACGGGTTCCACTACCCCAACAGCCTGCCGTGCAGACAGTCCTTTATCTACATCTTTTTGATGCTTTTCATGTGTTTCCGGGCGTTCATGCATCTGAAAACCACACCCAGGCGCCATGTGGCCATGGCATACTGGGGAAGCATCTGTTTTGTGATACTGGCAGAAAAGCTTGTGGAGCAGGAGCATTTCCATTTTTCTGTTTACTACGTGGCGATTCTGTTCCTGTCCATGTATGCGGGACTGATCTATTTATATAGAAGAAAGAGACGCGAACTGGCAGTTTTTCTGGCTCTGGCAGTGGTATCCATTGAGGCGGCTGTCAACACCACAGTGACCAGTGTAACCACCACCAGCCGGGAGGCCTACACAAGGGATAACCAGGATGTGATCTCCCTGGTGGAAGGGCTCCAGCCGGCCAGGGATTTTTACAGGATTGAGAAGAAGACAAGAAAGACGAAAAACGATGGGGCATGGATGAACTTTCCATCGGTGTCTCTGTTTTCTTCCACGGCCAATGCGGACCTGACGAAGTTTTTCAAGCGCCTGGGCTGCGAGGCATCCACCAATGCATACAGCATCACAGGCAGTACACCCTTCGTGGACAGCCTGCTTTCTGTGAAATATGCACTGTATTCTGAGCCGGTGTCCGGTACGGACCTTGTCCGCAATGTGGCAGAAAGCGGCAGCACGTATCTTTGCGAAAATCTCTATGCGCTTCCCCTGGGCTTTGTGATGCCCTCGGATGTGGAGGATAACTGGCAGTATGCCATGGACAATCCGGCAGAGGTACAGAATGATCTGTGCCTGATTCTGGGAAGCGATGACGTACTGGTTTCCGTGGACAGAGAAACCTCCGGCGCCACATGCAGATTTACTGCGGACATGACCGGGGAATATTATGTATTCGTCCAGAATAAGCGCGTCAAGGGAGTGAAGGCAGAACTTCCCACAGGCCAGAAAACCTTTAACAATACAGACCGGGGATATCTTCTGGAGCTGGGAACCATCGGAGCCGGAAATGAAGTGGTTTTGACCGCCGAGGAATCCGGGGAAACCCTGAACGCTTCGGTGTACCGGTTCTCGGAGCGGGCCCTGATCTCGGTCTATGAAACTTTAAACAGGATGCCCATGCATCTCACAAGCTGGACCGATACAGAGCTTTCGGGCACAGTGGAGGCAGAAGAGTCGGGCCTTTTATTCACCTCCATTCCCTATGACGAGGGATGGACCGTGTCCATTGACGGACAGAAGGTGACACCGAGGAAGGTTTTTGAAGCATTTCTGGCAGTGGACATTCCGGCAGGAAGCCATCAGGTGACCATGACTTATTTTCCGGGCGGACTGGCTCTCGGAGCTAAGATTTCAGCGGGGGCATTGCTTATTTTACTGGTTTTATTTATCATAAAACGAAAGGCAGAAAACCGCCGGGTATTAACGATTACTAACATCACAAGGGAGGAAGACAAATGAAACTCTGGGGAGGACGATTCACAAAGGAAACCAATCAGTTAGTACACAATTTCAATGAATCCATTTCCTTTGATCAGAAATTTTACAGACAGGATATTGCAGGCAGCATCGCCCATGTGACCATGCTGGCCAAACAGGGAATTATTTCTGCAGAAGATAAGGAAGCCATCGTAAAGGGCCTGGAAGGAATCAGAGAGGACCTGGATGCCGGACGGCTTATCATCACCACCGAGCACGAGGATATCCATTCCTTCGTGGAGGCTGTACTCACAGAGCGGGTGGGAGAGGCCGGCAAGAGACTTCACACAGGAAGAAGCAGAAACGACCAGGTGGCCCTGGACATGAAGCTTTATACCAGGGATGAGATCGACGAGATGGATGGACTTTTAAAGAATCTTTTGACAGAACTTCTTTCTCTGATGGAGGAAAATCTCCACACGTATATGCCTGGCTTCACCCATTTACAGAAGGCGCAGCCAGTGACTCTGGCCCATCATATTGGTGCTTACTATGAGATGTTCCGCCGTGACCGGGGACGGCTTCAGGATGTGAGAAAACGCATGAACTACTGCCCTCTGGGCTCCGGAGCCCTGGCAGGAACCACCTATCCCCTGGACAGAGAGTACACGGCAGGCCTTTTGGGCTTTGACGGCCCCACATTAAACAGCATGGACTCCGTTTCCGACAGAGACTATGTGATTGAGCTGTTGTCGGCCCTTTCCATCATCGCCATGCATTTAAGCCGCTTTTCCGAGGAAATCATCATCTGGAACAGCAATGAGTACCGGTTTGTGGAAATGGATGATTCATACAGCACTGGAAGCAGCATCATGCCCCAGAAGAAGAATCCGGATATTGCAGAGCTGATCCGCGGAAAATCCGGCCGGGTTTACGGCTCCCTGATGTCGATTCTTACAGTGATGAAAGGAATTCCACTGGCATACGATAAGGACATCCAGGAGGACAAGGAGCTGACCTTCGATGCCATTGATACCGTAAAGGGCTGCCTTCTGCTGTTTACCGGAATGATTTCTTCCATGACATTCCGAAAGGATGTGATGGAGGAGAGCGCCAAAAAGGGCTTTACCAACGCAACCGATGCCGCAGACTATCTTGTAAACCACGGGGTGCCCTTCAGGGATGCCCATGGAATCATCGGACAGCTTGTGCTTATGTGCATCGAAAAAAACAAGTCCCTGGATGAGCTGACTCTGGGGGAGTACAAATCCGTCAGTGAAGTGTTTGGACAGGATATTTATGAGGCGATTTCTTTAAAGACCTGTGTGGAAAAACGCATGACCATCGGCGCTCCCGGTGCGGAGGCCATGAAAAAGGTTATTGCCGTATATAAAAAAGAGCTGGAAGAAAAGTAAGAGAAAACACAAAAGGCCCCATATGGGCCCATGTGCATTAATATCGTTTCGGTCAGGGGAAGGAAGGCCCCTTTGACTGTATCCACAGTGTAGCACAGGCAAAGAACCTTGTAAAATGATTATATTTTTGATATAATGTTAAGAAATATTAACATTTTAGGGAGCATCGTGGGAAATTATGACCTTTTTGGAGATTGAAGCGTTTTTGAGCATTGTGCAGCACGGGAGCTTTTCGGCAGCAGCAGAGAAGTTATATATTACCCAGCCGGCCCTGGGAAGGCGGGTCCGTGCCCTGGAAGAGGAGCTGGGATATACGCTGTTTGTGAGAAACAAAGGCGTCCGTCATGTGGAGCTCACCAGACAGGGACAGGCCTTTATCGGCATCGCCCACCGCTGGCAGGCCCTGTGGAATGAAACCCAGGAGGCCGCACTCCTGGGGCATGAAAAGAGCTTTTATGTTGCCAGCGTGGGAAGTCTTCTGGCCTTCCTGCTCCCCACAGTGTTCCAGACCTTCATGAAAGAGGAGCCTGGATGCTGTCTGCATGTGACCACGCTCCACTCCAGTGAGGCCTATGCCTATGTGGGAAGCAAAAGTGTAGATATGGCTTTTATCACGGACCCCATGTATTCCTCTCAGGTGAAGACCTCCATTTTATTCCAGGAGGAGCTGTGTCTGGTGGCCGGAGAGGAGTTAAATTTCCCGAAACAGGTAAAGATCAGTGATTTGGATCCGGGGCAGGAAATCCGTACCAGATGGGACAGGAATTTTGATGCCTGGCATGATTACTTTTTTGGAAGCGGTTCCGTTCCGCGGGTGTACTTGGATGAGATGGGCTTTCTGCAGTATTTTACCCAGGCCGGAGACAACTGGGCCTTTCTTCCGGTGTCGGTGGCAAAGCGTATGGTAAATGCCTCCCCGCTAAACATCCATGAGCTGGATGTGAAGCCCCCCAAGCGGACCCTTTACTATTTAAACCGGGTAGGTGATGTGTCGCCTTATGAAAAGCATCTTTTGACTCTTTGCCGCAAACAGCTTTCCGGGGAGGAAGGCATCACTGTCATGGAAGAAGAAACGGCCAGGTTATAAACCCTGGCCGATGATTTCCCGAAGCGCCTCTGCAAGCTGCGCCGGGCAGGAAGTAGAGCGCTGTCTGCACTTGATTTTTGACAATTTTTCTATCAGTTCCTCAGGACTGTGTCCCTCTGCCAGGACGGCAATCCCTTTTCCGTTCCCATCACATCCTCCGAGAAAAGAAACATTTTCCACTTTCCCGTCAATAATATCAAATGAAATCTGTTTTGCACATACGCCTTCCGGTGTATATGTATACATACAAACTCCTCCTTTGAGCGGTTATCACCTTGAATTTTTCTGATTTATAATATGCGAAACTGCAGAAAATGGGAATGGGAATCGCGCCGGGAGCGACTGAGACAGTAAAAGCCGCCCCGTTTGAAGGAGCGGCTGTGCAGGGTATTATCGTTTGTTGCTTGCTCTCCAGATGTGCATCTTCTCGGCGCTTGCAATTAACTCATCGCGGAACTTGGGATGTGCCACGGAGATGATGGCCTCGGCCTTCTGCCAAGTGGAAAGTCCCTTTAAGTTCACCTTGCCGTACTCTGTCACCAGATAGTGGATGTTGGCACGGGTATCGGTTACGATGGAGCCCGGATTTAAGGTGGGAAGAATTCTGGACTTCATTTCTCCGTCCTTGGTGTTGAAGGTGGAGGAACAGCAGATGAAGCTCTTTCCGCCCTTGGAAAGATAAGCGCCCAGTACGAAGTCAAGCTGTCCGCCGGCTCCGCTGATGTGCTTGATTCCGGAGGACTCGGCATTTACCTGTCCGAACAGGTCCAGATCCACAGCGTTGTTGATGGACATGAAGTTGTCCAGAGCGGAGATGGAACGGATGTCGTTGGTGTAGTCAACGGGAGCAGACATACACTCCGGATTCTTATTTAAATAGTCATATAATTTCTTTGTGCCTGCGCCGAAGGCGTATACCTGACGGCCCTTGTCAATATTTTTTCTGGCACCGGTGATCTTTCCTGCATTTGCAATGTCAACGAACGCATCCACGTACATTTCTGTATGAACGCCCAGGTCCTTTAAATCGGACTTTGCGATCAGGGAGCCAACAGCATTCGGCATTCCGCCGATTCCAAGCTGTAAACAGGCGCCATCGGGAATTTCGGAAACGATCAGCTTTGCAACGGCCTCATCCACCTCGGATGCAGCAGCGCCGCCGCCCATCTCGGCGATGGAGGGATTGGAGCCCTCTACGATCATATCAACCTTGGAAATGTGAACGCCCTCTTCAAAGCCGCCGTAGCAGACCGGCATATTCTCATTGACTTCCACAATTACAACCTTTGCAGTTTCGCAGACAGCAGCCATATGGGAAGCGTTGGGGCCGAAGTTGAAGAATCCGTGCTCGTCCATGGGAGAAACCTGGAAGACTGCCACGTCTGGTTTGGTCTGGGATTCTCTGTAATATCTGGGAAGCTCGGAATAACGGATTGGTGCATAGAAGGAAAAGCCCTGTGCGATGGCCTTTCTTTCAATTCCGCCCATATGCCAGGAATTCCAGGTCAGATGCTCTGCGGGGTTCTCAATCTTGAAGATTTCCGGTACCCACATTAAAATACCGCCGCGGAAGTTCACATTGGTAAGCTCCGGCATTCTCTTTGCCAGTGCGGCGTCAACAGCCACGGGAGTTCCGGTGGTCCAGCCATAGTCTACCCAGTCGCCGGATTTAACTACGCCGGCTGCCTGGTCAGCAGTCACCAGTTTGTCCTGATACATTTTTTTGAAATCCATTTCTTGTCCTCTTTTCTTTTTGGCAGAGTATTTTATGGCTTCATTCTAGCATCTTCTTTCGGGAAGGTCAATAAAAATAAGGACCATAAAAATTCCCCGCATGCAGAATCCGGGGAACCTGCATGCGGGGATATTATAGTAAGGAAGAAATTATTTTGTATACTCGTAGAAGCCCTTGCCTGTTTTGCGTCCGAGAAGTCCGCCGCGGACCATTTTCTTTAACAGGTATGCCGGACGGTATTTGGAATCACCGAATTCCGTGTACAGGGTTTCCATAATTGCAAGGCAAACATCCAGACCGATAAAGTCGCCGAGAGCTAAGGGGCCCATCGGGTGATTTGCACCTAACTGCATGGACTTGTCGATATCTTCCACGGAAGCGGAGCCCGTTTCCACCAGACCGATAGCATCGTTGATCATCGGAATTAAAAGCTTATTTACAACGAATCCCGGGGATTCCTTTACTTCAACCGGGTCCTTACCAAGCTCTTTGGCCAGGTTGTATGCAAACTCAAAGGTTTCATCGGAAGTGTTGATACCACGGATGATCTCAACTAACTTCATGGACGGCACCGGATTGAAGAAATGCATTCCGATCAGAGGGTGAGTAATGCAGTGTGCCATGTCTGTGATTGGAAGGGAAGATGTGTTGGAAGCGAAAATTGCTTCGGGTTTGCAGAAGGAATCCAGTTCTTTCAGCAGTTCCTTTTTGGCGTCCATGTCTTCCTTGATACTTTCGATGATCAGATCTGCGTCGGCTGCAGCAATGTGGTCATCAACAAAAATATTCGCCATGAGGGCATCCTTTGCTTCCTGTGTCATTTTACCTTTTTCCACACGGCGCTGAAGGGATTTATCCAGTTTATCTTTGTGACGCTGTGCAGATTCCTTGCTGCTTGCATAGAGATATGCAGTGTGTCCTTTTGCTGCGAATACCTGTGCGATACCGGTTCCCATTGTGCCTGCACCAAAGATTGCTACTTTCATAATTGAATCCTCCTGAACATAAATTTATTGCCTTAGATTGTTTGTTATTTAATTAACCAGCAAAGCCATAATACACCCAATTCCAAAAAATGTCAACAGAAAATGCGCGAAAATATAAAATTTAGGCGAAAACAGAAGAAAATCTTGTGAGATTCCACCAAAAGCGATAGTCAAAAATATAACGGAACGAAAAAAGTACGGCCAGATATTCCATATAATGAAATGCAAACCATATAATGAAATCTTAAAAAAAGGACAAAAAAATGGTTTGGAAAAAACTTTGTTAAGAGCTTGTCATAAAAGCCTAATTTTCTGTGCGTTATTACTAAAAAAAGGCGAAAGGGAGGAAAATTATTAAAAAAAAAACATGTTAAATATTTGACAGCAAAATCTAAGAGTGTTATCATTAAGATACTATGAGAGGGGTAATCTGTACCCGGTCTTTGTGAAAATCAAGGAGGAAAAAACTATGGCAAAGAAAATTGTGCTGGCTGGTGCATGCCGTACAGCGATTGGAACAATGGGCGGTGCATTAAGCACAGTTCCGGCTCCGGAATTGGGAGCTATCGTTATTAAAGAAGCTTTAAACAGAGCAGGAGTTGCTCCGGAGAAGGTTGACCAGGTATATATGGGCTGTGTAATTCAGGCCGGACAGGGACAGAACGTGGCTCGTCAGGCTTCCATTAAAGCAGGACTTCCGATTGAGGTTCCGGCAGTTACAATCAACGTTGTGTGCGGTTCCGGCTTACAGTGCGTAAACATGGCTGCCCAGATGATCGAAGCAGGAGATGCAGATATCGTTGTGGCAGGCGGTATGGAAAATATGTCCATGGCTCCTTATGCAATGATGAAAGGCCGTTACGGCTACCGTATGGGAAATGCAACTCTGGTAGATACCATGGTAAACGATGCATTATGGGATGCATTCAACAACTACCACATGGGTATCACTGCTGAGAATATCTGCGAGCAGTGGGGCCTCACAAGAGAAGAGCTTGATAAATTCGCAGCCGACAGCCAGAATAAGGCAGAGGCAGCTCAGAAGTCCGGCGCGTT
This sequence comes from Clostridium sp., assembly GCA_021770825.1. GTDB lineage: Bacteria > Bacillota > Clostridia > Lachnospirales > Lachnospiraceae > CANRXD01. The sequence continues at coordinate 78,481 of JAETQD010000012.1, forward strand.
CAAGGATGAGATCGTTCCGGTAGAAGTAAAGCAGAAAAAGGCAACCGTAATTGTAGACACAGATGAAGGTCCGCGTCCCGGTTCCACCGTTGAGACCCTTGGAAAGCTGAAACCGGCATTCAAGAAGGACGGCGGTATCGTTACAGCAGGTAACTCTTCAGGAATCAATGACGGTGCAGCAGCCGTTGTTGTTATGAGCGAGGAGAAGGCAAAAGAGCTTGGCGTAACTCCGATGGCAACATGGGTAGCAGGCGCTCTTGCAGGCGTTGAGCCGCGTATCATGGGAATCGGCCCGGTTGCAGCAACCAGAAAGGCAATGGCAAAGGCCGGAATGGAAATCGGCGACTTTGACGTGATCGAGGCAAACGAGGCATTTGCAGCCCAGTCCGTAGCAGTAGGAAAAGATCTTGGCTTCGATCTTTCCAAGTTAAACCCCAACGGTGGTGCAATCGCTCTCGGACACCCGGTAGGAGCTTCCGGATGCCGTATCCTGGTTACTCTGCTTCATGAAATGCAGAAAAAGGATGCCAAGACTGGTCTTGCAACTCTTTGCATCGGCGGCGGCATGGGCTGTGCAACTATCGTTAAGAGAGATTAATCTTTTTAGATTTTACATAAAGGGGCGTAACATTCATGGGATATGTGGATTACAGCCAGGACGGTTATATTGGTGTTGTCACCATTAACCGTCCCAAGGCTCTCAATGCATTAAACGAGGAAGTATTAAAGGATATCGAGGCTGCCTTCGATGCAGTGGACCTGGAAACAACAAGGGTTATCATCGTAACCGGCGCCGGAGAAAAGTCCTTTGTGGCAGGTGCGGACATCGCTGCCATGAGCGTTATGACAAAGGCGGAAGGCGAGGCCTTCGGAAAATTCGGAAACGATATTTTCAGAAAGATTGAAACTTTCCCGATTCCGGTGATCGCAGCCGTGAATGGATTTGCACTGGGCGGCGGCAATGAGCTGGCCATGTGCTGTGATATCCGTATCTGCTCCGAGAACGCCATGTTCGGACAGCCGGAGGTGGGCCTTGGAATTACACCAGGTTTTGGCGGAACCCAGCGTCTGGCCCGTATTATCGGCGTGGGCAAGGCAAAGGAAATGGTGTATGGAGGCAGAAACATCAAGGCTGACGAGGCATACCGCGTGGGTCTTGTGAATGCAGTGTATCCGCAGGAGGAGTTAATGGGTGCAGCCATGAAGCTGGCAGGCACCATTGCAAAAAATGCCCCCATTGCAGTGAGAAACTGTAAAAAGGCCATGAACGAGGGCCTGCAGACCGATATGGATGCAGCTATCGTCATTGAAGAGAAATTGTTTGGAGACTGCTTTGAATCTGAGGACCAGAAGGAGGGCATGACTGCTTTCCTGGAAAAGAGAAAGGTTGAGCAGTTCCACAATAGATAAAGAATTAGGAGGAATAAAATCGTGAAAGTTGGCGTAATTGGTGCCGGAACCATGGGTTCCGGTATTGCACAGGCATTTGCACAGACAGAAGGTTTTGAGGTTTGCTTATGCGACATCACCGAACAGTTGGCAGCTGGCGGAAAGAACAGAATTGCAGCAACTCTCAACAGACGTGTAAGCCAGGGCAAAATGGCTCAGGCAGATGCAGATAAGATCCTTGGAAGCATTACCACAGGTGTAAAGGATATCTGCGGAGACTGTGATTTGATCGTTGAGGCAGCTCTTGAGAACATGGCAATCAAGAAACAGATGTTCAAGGAGCTGGATACAATCTGTAAGGCAGACTGTATCTTTACCACCAATACCTCTTCTCTTTCCATCACTGAGCTGGCTGCAGGAATCGAGCATGTTGTAGTGGGAATGCACTTCTTCAACCCGGCTCCTGTTATGAAATTAATCGAGGTTATTTCCGGTCTTAACACTCCGGAGGAGTCCATCAAGAAAGTAACTGAAATTTCTGAGATGATCGGCAAGACTCCGGTTCAGGTACAGGAAGCAGCAGGCTTCGTGGTAAACAGAATCCTGATTCCGATGATCAACGAAGCAATCGGTATCTATGCAGAAAACGAGACAACCGTAGAGGCCATTGACTCCGCTATGAAGCTGGGCGCAAACCATCCCATGGGACCGCTTGAGCTGGGCGATCTGATTGGTCTTGATGTTGTACTTGCCATCATGCAGGTTCTTCAGAATGAGACAGGCGATTCCAAGTACCGTCCGCATACTCTCTTAAAGAAGATGGTTCGCGGCGGCCGTTTAGGACGTAAGACAGGCAGAGGATTCTACGATTATACAAAATAAGCATTACATAGAAGTAAAACGGGAGACAGACAGATCATGTCTGTCTGTCTCCAGGTATGGGAAAAATGTAAAAATGAGGCCCTTTCAGGGGAGATTTTGAATTTAATTGGGATACATCGAGGAATGAAGCATCCACATTCTTCATGTTATATATGAAACACAATTCACAAGGAGGAACTAAACACATGGATTTTACATTAAGTAAAGAGCATGAGATGGCGAGAACATTATTCCATGATTTCGCCCAGAATGAAGTGAAACCTCTCGCTCAGGAGGTGGACGAGACAGAGCATTTCCCGAGAGAAACCGTTGAAAAAATGGGTAAACTCGGTTTCCTGGGAATTCCGGTTCCGAAGGAGTACGGCGGACAGGGCTGCGACCCGCTTTGCTATGCTATGTGCGTAGAGGAGCTGTCCAAGGTATGCGGCACCACAGGCGTTATCGTTTCCGCACATACTTCTCTTTGCTGCGATCCGATTCAGACCTATGGTACAGAGGAGCAGAAGCAGAAATACCTGGTTCCGCTTGCAAAGGGCGAGAAGTTAGGTGCTTTCGGTTTAACTGAGCCGGGCGCTGGTACTGACGCACAGGGACAGCAGACAAAGGCTGTTCTTGACGGCGATGAGTGGGTATTAAACGGAACAAAGATCTTTATCACAAACGGTAAAGAGGCTGACGTTTATGTTATCATTGCAGTTACAGGCACTGTTGAAAAACGCGGCAGAATGCAGAAGGAAATTTCCGCATTCATCGTTGAAAAAGGAACACCGGGCTTCTCCTTTGGTACAAAAGAGAAGAAGATGGGTATCCGCGGATCCGCTACCTATGAGCTTATCTTCACAGACTGCCGTATCCCGAAGGAGAACATGTTAGGCAAGCAGGGCGAAGGCTTCAAGATTGCTATGCATACTCTTGACGGCGGACGTATCGGTATCGCTGCACAGGCTCTTGGTCTTGCAGAGGGTGCTCTTGAGAGAACCATCGAGTACGTTAAGGAAAGAAAGCAGTTCGGCCGTGCAATCGGACAGTTCCAGAATACACAGTTCCAGCTTGCTGATATGGCAACAAAGGTTCAGGCAGCTCAGTTCATGGTATACCGCGCAGCTATGGCTAAGAAGACACAGAAGAGCTATTCTGTGGAAGCAGCTATGGCAAAACTGTATGCAGCAGAGGTTGCTATGGAAGTAACAACCAAGGCTGTTCAGCTCCATGGTGGTTATGGTTACATCAGAGAGTACGACGTAGAGCGTATGATGCGTGATGCAAAGATTACAGAAATCTACGAAGGTACCAGTGAAGTTCAGAGAATGGTTATCTCCAGCAATCTGTTAAAGTAAGCAGACGGAGAGAAAATCAGAACAAAGAAAACGAAAATAAGGAGTGAAATACAGTGAAAGTAGTTGTTTGTATTAAACAGGTGCCGGATACTAAGGGCGGCGTAAAGTTTAAACCGGATGGAACACTTGACAGAGCAGCAATGCTTACCATTATGAACCCGGATGATAAAGCAGGTCTGGAGGCAGCTCTTCGCTTAAAAGATCAGTATGGCGCAGAGGTTACAGTAGTTACCATGGGTCTTCCGAAGGCTGAAGAAGTTCTTCGTGAGGCTATGGCTATGGGCGCTGATAACGGCGTTCTTGTTACAGACCGCGTTTTAGGCGGCGCTGATACATGGGCAACATCCCAGACAATCGCAGGCGCTATCCGTAACTTAGAGTATGATTTAATCATCACAGGCCGTCAGGCTATCGATGGTGATACTGCACAGGTTGGTCCGCAGATCTCCGAGCATCTCGGAATCCCGGTAATCAGCTATGCACAGGATATCAAGATTGACGGAGATTCCGTTATCGTTCAGCGTCAGTATGATGACAGATATCATATCCTGAAAGCAAAAATGCCGTGCTTAATTACAGCACTTTCCGAATTGAACCAGCCGCGTTACATGACTCCGGGCGGAATCTTCGATGCATACCAGAAGGAAGTTACCGTTTGGGGCAGAAAGGATCTGAAAGATGTTCTGGATTCCAACCTTGGTCTTAAGGGATCCCCGACTCAGATCGCAAAGGCTTCCGATAAGGTAAGAAAGGGCGCAGGCGAGAAGGTTGTTCTCGATCCGACAGAGTCCGTTGATTACATTGTTGGAAAACTTACTGAGAAACATGTACTGTAAAAAAGAATAGCTACGAAGCGACAGCGTAGTGGCTATTCGCTACGCAAACGGAGCGCAGCGTAGTTCGCGGTTCCCGTTCCAAATTTTGTGGAGCGAGGAATGAGCGCAACAAAATTTTAGAAAGTGGTGAATAGTGATGAGCTTAGCAGAATATAAGGGTGTATATGTCTTTGCACAGCAGGTTGATAATGAAGTAAGCAGTATCGCTTTAGAACTGATTGGTAAGGGCAAAGACTTAGCAAAAGATTTAGGTACTACTGTTACAGCAGTTTTAGTTGGTTCCGACGTTAAGAATCTTGCAGATGTACTCGGCGAGTACGGCGCAGACAAGGTTATCGTTGTTGACGATCCGGAATTAAAGGAATACAGAACTGAGCCGTATACACATGCTCTTACATCTGTAATCGAAACTTACAAGCCGGACATCTTCTTAATCGGCGCTACTGCAATCGGCCGTGACCTTGGCCCGCGTGTTTGTGCACGTATCCATACAGGTCTTACTGCTGACTGTACACAGCTTGATATCGGAGATTTCCCGCTTACTCCCATGCCGGGTAAGGAGCAGAAGCACAATCAGCTTCTTATGACCCGTCCGGCATTCGGCGGAAACACAATCGCAACCATCGCCTGCCCGGATTTCCGTCCGCAGATGGCTACGGTTCGTCCCGGCGTTATGCAGAAGCTTCCGAGAGAGGTTGGAAGAAAGGCAGAGGTTGAGGAGTTCAATCCTGGATTTGTTCCGAATGAGAAGTATGTTGAGATCATGGAAGTTGTTAAGGCAGTTTCCAACGTTGCAGATATCATGGATGCAAAGATCCTTGTTTCCGGCGGCCGTGGAGTAGGAAGCCCGGAGAACTTCAAGATCTTGGACGAGCTTGCTGAAGCAATCGGCGGTACTGTAAGCTGCTCTCGTGCAGTTGTAGACGCTGGCTGGAAGCCGAAGGATTTACAGGTTGGACAGACTGGTAAGACCGTTCGTCCGCACGTATACTTCGCTATCGGTATTTCCGGTGCTATCCAGCACGTAGCTGGTATGGAAGAGTCTGACATCATCGTTGCCATCAACAAAGATGAGTCTGCTCCGATCTTCGATGTTGCTGATTACGGAGTTGTTGGCGATCTGAACAAGATTGTTCCGATTCTGACTCAGAAGATCAAAGAAGCAAAGGCTGCTGCTGACAAATAAAAAATAGCAGAGTGAATCTGTACATGTATGCCCCCGTGCCGGAATATTCTAGCCGGGGGCATTTTTGACTTTGGGAGAGTGATATGGTGGGAAAGCTGGTGCGGACACCGATGATGAAGCGGTATCTGATGAAATTTGCATTCCGGGTGGCAGTTTTCCTGGGGGTTTTGGGCCTTTACCTGTTCCATAAGGATAAACTGACGGAATTTGCCACACAGCCGGTTTATATGGGGATTACGCCGCTTCATGTTTTATGGATTGTGTTCATGGGAATCATGCTTACCCATATTTTTCCCATGGAGAAAAGAACCATGGCGCTAAAGAAGGCCAAGGCTAAGGAGTATCTGGAAGTGAACGGGTATTCCGAGCTGGAACTTTACCGGTATATTAAGGAGCAGAACATAAGGTCATGGAAAGTAATGCTTTTATGGCTTTCGGTCAATGCCGTTTTTGGCCTTTTGTATCTGTTGCAGATCATGGACTGTGCAGATTTAATTATGCTGTCGGTGTTTTATTTTCTGATGGACTATATCTGCATACTGTTTTATTGTCCGTTCCAGTCGTGGATAATGAAAAATAAGTGCTGTGTCAATTGCCGGATTTATGACTGGGGACATTTTATGATGTTTACTCCCATGCTGTTTATCCGTAACTTTTTTAGCTGGAGCCTGTTTTTTACCTCCTGTGTGGTGCTGATTCGGTGGGAGATTGTGTATGCAGGATATCCGGAGCGGTTCTGGAGCGGCTCCAATGGGAGGCTGCAATGTGCCAACTGCCAGGACAAAACCTGCCAGATCAAGAGGAACATAGCTGCAAAGCTGCAGAAAAGATAGATTACCGGGCCGGGATGTGCAGGGGCCGACTTCGCAGAGCAGGGCCCTGTGCTCCGGTTGGCGCGTGTGATGAGTTTCACTGGCGGAGCTCATTTTTATTTCACTTAGTACTTGACATTGCATAGTAGTAGGTATAATATAATATTATCAAATTGAAAACACCAGGAAAGGCATGGTGCGTGTATGAATGCACAGTTGAAGAAGGGAGTCCTGGAGCTGATCGTTCTGGAGTCGGTCCGGCAGCGGGATATGTATGGATATGAGCTGGTGGAAGAGGTTTCCAAGGTGGTGGATGTGAACGAGGGAACGATTTATCCGCTGTTAAAGCGCCTGACCAATGAGCACTATTTTGAGACTTATCTCCGGGAGTCCAACGAGGGACCGCCGCGGAAGTACTATCATCTGACTGCAGCGGGGGTGCTGTACCGGGATTCGCTGGAAGAGGAATGGAACGAATTGACAGAAAAAGTAGGAGAATTTTTAGAGGGGTGCCGCCATGGATAAAAATACATTTATGAGGGAGCTGGAACAGGCGTTGTCCGTGCTCCAGAAGGATGAACTGAAAGATATTCTGAGCGAGTATGAACAGCATATTGACATGAAGGTGAAAAGCGGGCTTTCCGAGGAGGAGGCCATTGCTGATTTCGGAAGTCTTACAGAGCTGACTGCGGATATTTTAAGCGCATATCATGTGCGGGCTGATTATGCTGCCCCCAAAAAGAAACCCTTCGCGGAGCCGGAAAAGACCAAAACAGCCTGTATTCAGGCGGGAGAAAAAGCAGCCAAAGGCCTGAAGGGGCTTGGGGCCTGGCTGTTGTCCGTGCTGGTGTTCTGGAAACGGCAGATTGGGGCGCCCTTTGTGTGGGCTGCTGACAGATGGAAAAATCATAGGCAAAAGGAATACCAGACGGATAAACAGGAGATCGCGGTACAGAGAATACGGACCGGGTCCGGCAGGAAGCCAGGAGCTGACCGGGGCCTGAACCGGAAGGGAAAACTGGTATGGAGAAGTCTTTCCGGAGGAATCAAAGCCGGTTTCCATCTGATGGTGCAGGCTGTGTTATGGGGAATCCGCATGGCATGGAATGCGGGCTGGATTTGCTTTTCACTGTTTTTTGCAGCATGCGGTGTTGGATGTTTGTATATTTTGGGACTGTTTGTTGTGCTTTTGATGCAGCATTATCCTCTGGCCGGAGTGACGGTTGGCTTTTTGGGCGCCATGCTGTGTACCTTTTCTGCGGCAGGACTGGGACTGACTTTCTTATGGAAGAAGGAGAAGACAAAAGATAAAAGCCATGGAGACGGCAGCGGACCAGACAAGGAAGATGGCCTGGTTCAGAAAGTGGAGGGAGAACAGTATGCGTAAAATACAGAAAATATTGATCGGTACTCTTTTAGGCGGCGTTCTGTTGGGCGGAATTGGTACAGGGATGGCTCTGGTGGAGTATTCCTCTTTTGCCTATGCAGGAGAAAAGACCATGGGAGAGGAAAATCTGGTGACCCGGGAAATTGATTTTAAGTTTGAGCCGGAGAAGGGAAAGATTGTGGTGGTCCATGGGTATTGGGACAGGAAAAGTTATCCCAATGCTTTGGAAGAGGATGAGCAGGTGCCGGAAGGTGTGGTACGCTATGTGGTGACCCATAATCCCCAGACAACCGATGTGGCATTGAGCTTTGATGCATACAGCCAGGAGGAAATGGATGGAGAGGAAATGGACGGGGAGGAGACGCGGACGGATGTGGAAAAAATCCCTCCGCAGGGATATTTAAGTCTTCAAATCCAGTATGTGGGAAATGATTTTGAAATGTTCATGCAGAGTAAGGATGAAATTTTAAAGGAACTGAAGCAGAAGCAGATTTCCAGCTATAACGTGGCCTACATCACCGATGTGAGAATCAAGGTAAACCCGAAGACCATGCCGTATCTGGACTATGATACATTATACTAAAGGAAATGGAAGGGAGTCCCGCAGGGGCTCTTTTCTTTTTGCAAAAGCAGACTTCTTTCGTGTATAGAAAAAGTGTCAATTAATTTTAACAACTGTCTTGTCAGCTAATAAATTAAGATGTATAATTCATGGGAATACAATCCAGGAGGGATGATTATGACTGTGAAAGAAAAGATTCAATCTTTGAAAAAAGAGAGAAATGCTGTGATTTTAGCTCATTATTATGTGCCGGACGAGGTGCAGGAGCTTTCAGATTATGTGGGAGATTCTTTTTATCTGAGCAAGGTGGCAACGAAGACGGATGCCGATGTGCTGGTTTTATGCGGCGTGTCCTTTATGGGGGAAAGTGCCAAGATTTTAAATCCCGACAAGGTGGTTTTGATGCCGGATATGGAAGCGGACTGCCCCATGGCACATATGGCGGACATTGAAAAAATCAAGGAGCTCCGGGAGCAGTACGAGGACCTGGCTGTCGTCTGTTACATTAATTCCACCGCGGAGCTGAAAACCTATTCGGACGTGTGTGTTACTTCGGCCAATGCTTTAAAGATTGTCAGGGCCCTTCCCAATCAGCATATCTTTTTCGTGCCCGACGAGAATCTGGGGCACTATATCGCATCCTGCGTGCCGGAAAAGCACTTTATTTTTAATGACGGGCGGTGTCCCATCCATGCAGCCTTGAAGCCTGAAACCTTAAAAAAGGCAAAGGAGGCCCATCCGGAGGCAGAGGTGTTAATTCATCCGGAATGTGTGCCGAAGACCCTGGAAATGGCCGATTACATAGGAAGCACTTCCGGAATCATTGAGTATGCCGGAAAGAGTGAGGCAAAATCGTTTATTGTATGCACCGAGGACGGCGTGCTGTATGAACTGAAAAAGAAAAACCCCGGGAAGGAGTTTTTCCTGGCAAAAGAGGATTTCTGCTGTCCGGGAATGAAGCGGATTACTGCTCAAAAGGTCCTTGAGGTATTGGAGCACATGACAAACCAGGTGGAGGTGAGTGATGAGCTCAGGAACAGGTCCATGGCTCCCTTAACGCGTATGCTGGAGCTGGCCAAATAAAATGTGAATTTTTATAAAAGAAAGTTGAAATCAGACATGAAAACAGATATTCTTATAGTAGGGTGCGGAGTGGCCGGATTGTATGCGGCGTTAAATCTGCCGGAGGAAAAATCCGTTCTGATGATTACCAAGTCGGATGCCGAAAGCAGCGACTCTTTCCTGGCCCAGGGCGGCATCTGCATGCTGAAGGATGAGGCAGATTATGAATCCTTTTTTGAGGATACCCTGAAAGCAGGACATTATGAAAACAACCGGGAATCGGTGGAAATCATGATCCGGTCTTCCAGAGAGGTCATTGGAGATCTGATTTCCTTCGGGGTGGAGTTCGCAAGGAAGGACGGGGAGCTTTTGTTCACCAGAGAAGGCGCCCACAGCACCAACCGGATTCTGTACCACGAGGATACCACCGGGGAGGAAATTACAAAAAAGCTGCTGGCACGCGTCCGGGAGAAAAAGAATGTGACGCTTCTGGAATATACAGAGATGGTGGATATTCTGGAGCGGGACAACATCTGCTTTGGAATTGCGGCCAGGGACAGAGAGGGGAAATGTTTCCCCATCTATGCCGACGGGGTGCTGCTTGCCTGCGGAGGAATCGGAGGTCTTTTTAAGCATTCCACCAATTTTCCACATCTGACCGGGGATGCTCTGGCGATCTGTTTAAAGCATGGGATTTCCCTGCTCCATACGGACTATATTCAGATTCATCCTACGACTTTTTATACGGAAAAACCCGGGCGCCATTTCCTGATTTCCGAGTCCGTCCGGGGAGAAGGGGCCTGTCTCTGCAACAAAGCAGGAGAACGGTTTGTAAATGAGCTTCTTCCGCGGGACCTTTTGACAGCGGAAATTTTAAAGCAGATGGAAAAGGATGGAACCAGCTATGTCATGTTAGACATGCGCCCCATCGGTGAGGAGACCATCAGGACCCATTTCCCGCATATTTATAAGTATTGTCTGGAAGAGGGATATGATCCCCTTAAGGAGTGCATTCCCATCGTTCCTGCCCAGCATTATTTTATGGGCGGAATCCAGGTGGACCGGAATTCTAAAACGTCCATGGAGAGGCTTTATGCAGCCGGGGAGACCAGCTGCAACGGAGTTCACGGCGCCAACCGCCTGGCCAGCAATTCCCTGCTGGAAAGTCTGGTGTTTGCAAAGCGGGCGGCCGGGAAACTTGGAAAAGAAGAAAAAAATACGGTTCCCGCAGAGGAACTTCCGCAGATTGAGGAAGCGCTGTATGAGGATGAAGAGGCGCTTCGGGAGCGGTATAAAAAGGCTGTGCTAGATGAAATTGAAAGGGAGAAGAAACGACATGAATAACCCGATTACCATGACATTAAATGTGGATGAGCTGTTATTACAGGCTCTGAGAGAGGATATTACCAGTGAAGACATCACCACCAATTCGGTGATGCGCGGGCCGAAAAAAGGAACCGTGCAGCTTATCTGTAAGCAGGATGGAATTATTGCCGGACTTTTTGTGTTCCAGAGGGTGTTTGAGCTTCTGGATAAAGCCGTTGAGGTGGAGTTTTTCTGTCAGGACGGAGACCAGGTGAAAAAGGGTGACCTGATGGCTGTTGTGACCGGAGATATCCGGGCGCTGCTTTCCGGCGAGCGGGTGGCTTTAAACTACCTTCAGAGAATGAGCGGAATTGCCACCTATACAAAATCCATTGCAAGGCTTTTGGAGGGGAGCAAAACAAAGCTGCTGGATACGAGAAAGACAACTCCCAACATGCGGATTTTTGAAAAATATGCAGTAAAGGTGGGTGGCGGCTATAACCACAGATATAATCTTTCCGACGGGATTCTTTTAAAAGACAATCATATCGGCGCGGCGGGAAGTGTGAAACGAGCTGTGGAGATGGCAAAGGAATATGCGCCTTTTGTGAGAAAAATTGAGGTGGAAGTGGAAAATCTGGACATGGTACGGGAGGCTGTGGAGGCCGGAGCCGATATTATTATGCTGGATAACATGACGCCTGAGATGATGCGGGAGGCCATTCAAATCATTGACGGAAGGGCAGAGACGGAATGCTCCGGAAATGTGACCAGAGAAAATGTGGAGCGGCTTCTTACCATCGGCGTAGATTACATTTCCAGCGGTGCTCTGACCCATTCGGCTCCCATTCTGGATATTTCCATGAAAAATCTTCATGAGGTATAAGAAAGGAAAGGAGGGGACCAGAAATGAAGGGAACGGAGAGACGGCGGGAAATTCTGCATCTTCTTTCGACAGCGGGCAGCCCATTTTCCGGTACCAGCCTTGCCGAGAGATTTTCCGTGAGCCGCCAGGTCATTGTCCAGGATATGGCATTGCTCCGGGCCGAGGGGCATGAGGTGATTTCCACCACCAGGGGGTATCTTCTCCATACACCGGTTCATGTGGTACGGATCATAAAGGTGTTTCATACGGATGAGGAAATGGCCGATGAGCTCAACACCATCGTAGACCAGGGCGGAGTGGCAGAGGATGTGTTTGTACACCACCGGGTTTATGGGGAGCTGAGAGCCAGCCTTCACATTGCGTCCAGACGGGATGTGGAGCGGTTCATGTCGGAAATAAAAAGCGGGAAGTCAGCGCCTTTAAAGGATGTGACTTCCGGATACCACTATCATACGGTTTCTGCCGATTCAGAGGCAACTCTGGATTTGATTGAGGCAGAGCTGGAACGAAAGGGATATCTCTGCAGAAAAAAGACAGAAAGGGGAGGAACGGATGTACCAGCTTTTAATTAAGGGCAGTGAAATTGTGGATGGAACAGGTGCGCCGGCTTACAGGGCGGATCTGGCCGTAAAGGATGGAAAAATTGTAAAAATTGCACCGGAGATTTCGGGAGAGGCAGAGCTTGTGATTGACGGGACCGGGCTTGTGACCGCCCCGGGATTTATTGACATGCATTCCCACTCGGATGTACAGTTCCTTTTGGATAACCGGGGACAGAGCAGGATTTTCCAGGGGGTGACCAGTGAGCTTTCCGGACAGTGCGGAAGCAGTCCGTTTCCGTGTCCCAGGGAACATATGGACCGTATCCGGCAGTATGTGGGAAGGAATGTGGAGGAGTATGCATCCTCGTCACTGGAAGAATTCTTAAATAAAGTAAAACGGGATCATAAAGATATGGGAACCAATCTGCTTCCGCTGGTGGGACATGGAGCGCTCCGTTGCGGTGTGATGGGGTATGAAAACCGGAAAGCCACAGAGGAAGAACTTGCAGAGATGAAGGCGCTTTTGAAGGCGGATATGGAGACGGGAGCCTGGGGACTTTCCCTGGGGCTTGGATATACGCCCGGCGTGTCCTCGGATCAGGAGGAGCTCTGTGAACTGGGCCAGGTGGTGGCAGACTTCAATGGAATTATCACTTCCCATATGCGGTATCAGAATCTGAGGACGCCGGAAGCTCTGGAAGAGATGTACGAGATCAACAGACGTACCGGAGCCCATGTACATATTGCTCATTTTAAGGCCAGCGGAAAAGAGACCTGGGGCAAGGCGAAGGAATTTGCAGACAATGTCCTTGCAGCCAGAAGGTCCGGAATTTATGTGACTGCGGATTCCTACCCTTATACGGCATCGTCCTCCGGAATTACCAACTCCTTCCCCAAGTGGTCCATCCAGGGCGGCACACAGACGGCCATTGGAATTTTAAAGGATCCGGACAGAAGAGGAACGTTAATCAGCGAGCTGGAGGAAATTTTTGAGACAAAAGAAGATGGCGAGGCCCTTTATGTGGTGACCACAGGCGGAATGTGTCCGGAGGCCGATGGAAAAACCATCTGGCAGATCAGCGAGGAGCTCCATATATCCATGGCTGAGGCGGCGGCCAAGGTTTGCGTGGATACCGATGCCAAAGCAACCTGCATTTCCTTTGCCATGTGCGAGGAAGATGTGGACGTGATGTTAAGCCAGAATGAATTCTGCATCGGCAGCGACGGGGTTTCCTATTCGCTTTCGCCGGAGGATAATGAGGGAAAACCGCATCCGAGAAATTTCGGCACCTTCCCGCGTTTCCTTCGTCTGGCCAGGGAAAAGAATTTTTGCAGTCTGGAAACGGCAGTCCGCAGAATGACCGGACAGACGGCCGAGTACATCGGGTTAAAGGACCGGGGAATTTTAAAGGAAGGCATGATTGCGGATATTACGGTGTTTGATGCAAAGACCGTTGCGGATAAGGCCACCTATGAAAACCCGTTCCAGAAGCCGGAAGGAATTTACCATGTGTTCCTTGGCGGTGAAGCAGCCCTTCTGAACGGGGAACAGACAGAAAAACGGCTGGGACAATTTATTTTGAATAAGTAGTATATAAAAGCACGGCTGATTGGGGGTCAGCCGTGCTTATCTGATTCTATATGAACGTGAAGTTATTTGTTTTCGTTTACCTGCGCCATCTTCATTGCACGTACCTTTGTGGAGAGGCCGTACAGGTTGATGAAGCCGGATGCGTCATGGTGGTCATAGAGATCACCGGTGGTGAAGGAGGCGATGCTCTCATTGTACAGAGAGTAGGGAGAGGTGGTTCCCTGCTTGATAATGTTGCCCTTGTAAAGCTTCATTTTGCAGTCGCCGGTCACGTACTGCTGTGTGGATTCCACGAAGGCCTGGAGAGCTTCCCGTAAGGGGCTGAACCATTTTGCGGAGTAAACCACATCAGCGAATTCGTTGTCGATGTTCTTCTTGTATTTTAAAGTTTCCTTGTCCAGAATCAGTTCTTCCAACTGCTTGTGTGCTTCGATTAAGATGGTTCCGCCAGGAGTCTCGTAAACACCGCGGGATTTCATGCCAACCATACGGTTTTCCACGATATCGGTGATTCCGATTCCATGCTGTCCGCCCAGCTCGTTGAGCTTTTCAAGAAGTGCGGAGAATTTCATCTTTTCGCCGTTTAAGGCAACCGGAACTCCCTTTTCAAAGGAAATGGTCAACTCAACCTCTTCTTCCGGAGCCTTCTCGGGGGTTACGCCGAGAACCAGCATGTGGTCAAAGTTGGGTGCCTGAGCCGGGTCTTCCAGCTCCAGACCCTCATGGCTGATGTGCCAGATGTTGCGGTCGCGGCTGTAACTGTTGTCGGCCTTGAAGGGAAGGTCAATATGATGTGCGGCACAGTATTCCAGCTCTTCTTCACGGGACTTGATATTCCAGGTTCTCCAGGGAGCGATGATCTTCATTTCAGGAGCCAGCGCCTTGATCCCCAGCTCGAAACGTACCTGGTCGTTTCCTTTTCCTGTGGCACCATGGCAGATGGCAACGGCGCCTTCTTTCTTAGCAATGTCCACCAGAATCTTGGCAATCAGCGGACGGGCCATGGCAGTGCCGATTAAGTACTTGTTTTCATAGGTGGCATTTGCCTTTACACAGGGAGCGATATATTCATCGCAGAATTCATCGGTGACATGTTCAATATAAAGCTTGGAAGCGCCGCAGTATTTTGCTCTTTCTTCCAGACCGTCCAGCTCATTTCCCTGTCCCACATCAATGCAGACACAGATAACTTCGTAATCGTAATTTTCCTGTAACCACGGAATCAGTACGGTGGTATCAAGACCGCCGGAATATGCTAAAATGACTTTCTCTTTCATAACATTTCTCCTCCAGTTTTGTCGCGTATGGTTTTCTTATGCCACATAAATATACAACTGCTTTTCCGAAAAGTCAAGGGGTAAAATGAATTTTTATTAATTTATTTTGCATAATATGCATAAAAAGCCGACTGCACGGATGATGCAGCCGGCTTGCCGGGAATTTCTGCAATTTTGTTACTCAACTTCCACCAATTCATATTCTCTGGAACCGATGCCGAGCTTTGCGGCGGCCTCCACTGTGTGGACGCCGTTTCTGGACTCAATTCTTTCCAGAAGGTGGTCTCTTCCGGGATCATCTGCTTTGTAAACCAGATCCAGGCAGGCCTGGTCGATGGCAACCGGATCCAGGGATACCAGAATTCCGATGTCCTTCATGCAGGGATCTTCTGCAACAGCGCAGCAGTCACAGTCCACGGACATGTTCTTCATTACGTTTACATATACGATATTTCCATTGAAGTAATTTACAACGGAGGCTGCTGCATCGGCCATGGATTCCAGGAAAGAGTCATGGTCGGCAGTCCAGATCTTTTCCGGCTCTCCGGCTCCGTGGATGTATGCCTTTCCGAAGGAAGAGGCAACGCCGATGGAGAGCTGCTTTAAGGCTCCGCCGTAGCCGCCCATGGGGTGGCCCTTGAAATGGGATAATACCACCATGGAGTCATAGTTTACGATGTTTTTGCCGACATAATTCTTTTTGATTACAGTTCCGTTGGGGATTTCAAGTTCCAGATCCGGACCTTCGGCATCCAGGAGGTCTACGTTGAAAATATCGGACCAGCCATGAACCTTAAGGGTTTTTAAGTGCTTTTTGGTGGTGTTTCTCTGCCCTTCGTAGGCAGTGTTGCATTCCACAACCGTTCCGTTCACATGTTCAATCATGGGTTTCCAGAAGTTGGGTCTTAAGAAGTTCTGGTTTCCGACTTCGCCGGAGTGCAGCTTTACAGCCACCTTTTTGCCAAGCTCCTTTCCAACCATATCATAAAGTTCCACTACCTTTTCCGGTGTGATGGTCCTGGAAAAATATACATTCGGCGCCATTTGTCTCCTCCTTTATTAAGCATAATTGGATACTTCTATTGTAGCAATGATTTCCGCGCTGCGTCAAGTGGGCAGGCGGCTAAAATCAACGAAAAAAATCGCCAAAGGGTTTACCATAGGAAGGGGAATATGGTAGAATGTCACCAGACATTATACTAGTGCATCTGGTTTTTTGCGTGTACCGCAAAAAATCCAGGCACTGACGACAGACAGGATACGGAGGAAAAAATGGACTGGAGAAGAGAATTCGGGCGCGGACTTAAGGATGGAACGCCCATTTGCCTGGGATATATTCCGGTGGCCTTTACCTTTGGATTTATTGCGGTTTCCGGCGGCCTGCCCGTGTGGGCGGCGCTTCTGATTTCTTTAACGAATCTCACCAGCGCGGGACAGTTTGCAGGAACCAATCTGATTCTCCTGGGTGCAGGATATGTGGAAATCGGGCTGACTACCTTTGTGATTAATATTCGGTATATGTTAATGTCTCTGTCACTGACGCAGAAGATCGAGGAGAAGATGGGAGTATTGAAACGTATGCTCTTTGGCTTTGCAGTGACGGATGAAATTTTTGTGGTGGCTTCCTTAAAACCTGGAACGCTGAGGGCGGCATACCTTTTTGGGCTGATTCTTCCGCCCATTACCGGCTGGAATCTGGGAACCATTCTGGGGGCATGCATTTCATCAGTGCTGCCTGCGGCCCTTCAGAATGCCATGGGAATTGCTTTATACGGCATGTTTATTGCACTGATTGTCCCGGCTGCCAGGGATTCGGTTCATGTGCTTGCCATCATATTGATTGCAGTTTTTGTGAACTGTATGTTAAAATATATTCCGGTATTTTCTTTTATTTCTTCGGGATTCAGGATTATTCTTTCCACTGTGGCCGGAGCCGGGATCGGAGCGGTGCTCTTTCCCAGGGATGATACGGAATACGTGACAAACGAGGTGGAATAATATGGATATGAAACGGGTTATCATCTGTATTTTTATTATGGCACTTGTGACATATATCCCCAGAGTGGTGCCGCTTACGGTGTTCAGAAAACAGATTAAATCACGGTATATACGGTCATTTCTGGATTATACGCCCTATGCAGTTTTAGGGGCAATGACCTTTCCGGATGTATTCACTTCAACGGGAAGCCTCTATTCGGCCCTGGCAGGGACGGCAGTGGCGCTGGTACTCAGTTATTATAGGAAAGGTTTGGTTACGGTAGCGTGCTCAGCCATTGTGGTTGTTTATGTGGTTGAGATGATTTTATAGGACACAGGCCGGATACGGACGAAACCGGTCTGCGATCAGAGAGGAGGAACCATATGGAAGAATGGAATGGATACCTGGAGGTGCTGGCGTCAAAGGCACCGGTACCGGGAGGCGGAGGAGCCTCTGCTGTCTGCGGAGCACTGGGGGCTGCTCTGGGAGAGATGGTTGGAAACCTGACCACGGGGAAGAAGAAATATCTTCAGTGGGAGGATGAAGTGCAAACATGTCTTGGGGACCTGAAAGCCTCCAGAAGCCAGTTCCTTTTTTTGTCGGCAGAGGATGCCAGGGTATTTGAGCCCCTTTCCAAGGCCTACGGCATGAAGGCAGAGACGGATGAGGAACGGAGAAAAAAGGAAGAATATATGGAAGGATGCCTCAATGAGGCGGCGGCAGTTCCTCTTAAAATCATGGAGGAATGCATTAAGGCCATGGGACCTGTGGAGCTTTTGGCTCTTCATGGAAGCCGTCTGGCGGTCAGCGATGCCGGAGTGGGTATCCAGTTTTTGCGGTCTGCTCTGTTGGGGGCTGTGATGAATGTATATATTAATACGAAGCTCATGAAAAACAGAGAGCAGGCTGAGCATTTAAATCAGATGGCAGATCAGTTCGTGAAGGAAGGAACAGAGAAGGCAGACCGGATTTATGGAATTGTACTGGAGGCGGTGAAGGGATGATTACATTAAAGGGTGCGGAGGTATCAGCGAAACTTAAGGAGCAGGTGAAGGAGTACCTGGAGGCCATGAACGGATATATCCCGACAGCCGCCATTGTCCGCGTGGGCGAAAGGCCGGATGATGTTTCCTACGAGCGGAATGTGATGAAGAAAATTGCTGCTTTCGGCATGGAAGCCAGGTCCTTTGTATTTCCGGAAACCATTTCAGAGGAAGAGTTCCAAAAGGAGTTTAAAAAGATCAATGAGGATGATGCCATTGATGGAATTCTTTTGTTCCGCCCACTTCCCAAAACCATGGATGAGCGGGCCTTTGAGAGGATGATCGATCCCGGGAAGGACCTGGACGGTATCAGTCCTGTGAATACGGCCAGGGTGTTTGCGGGGGAAGAGGATGGATTTGCCCCCTGTACGGCGGAGGCTGTGATTGAGGTTTTAAAGGCCTATGACATGGAGATCACAGGAAAGCACGCAGTGGTTGTGGGACGGAGTATGGTTGTGGGAAGACCCCTTTCCATGCTGTTTTTAAAGGAAAACGCCACGGTGACTGTCTGCCATACGCGGACAAAGGATTTGAAGAAGATGTGCCGGGAGGCGGATATTCTGGTGGCGGCGGCCGGAAAGGCCGAAATGCTTTCTGCGGAGCATGTGGCCTGCGGTGCCGTGGTCATTGATGTGGGAATCAATGTGGATGAAAATGGAAAGCTGTGCGGCGATGTGAAGTGGGAGGGGCTGGAAACAGCTGCCCTGGCTGCAACACCGGTACCGGGAGGCGTGGGAGCCGTGACAACGGCAGTGTTATGTAAACATCTGGCCCAGGCGGCTCTCAGACGGCGTGGAAACAAGAATTAAAGGTATAAAAATCTCCTGATATGGAATACTACTGGTAATTCATTTCAGGAGGTTTTTTATGTGGGGAATTGTTGTGGCGCTGCTTTCCGGAGCGCTTATGAGTATTCAGGGAGTGTTTAATACGGAGGTAACCAAGCAGAGCAGTATCTGGGCGGCTGCAGGATGGGTGCAGCTCACCGCCTTTGCGACCTGTGTGGTTTTATATTTCTGCACCGGACGCGGAGAGATATGGGGGATGTTTTCAGTGGACAGAAAGTACATGCTGCTGGGCGGTGTCATGGGAGCCTTTATCACATGGACCGTGATTAAGAGCATGGATGGCCTAGGACCTGCAAAGGCAACACTTCTTATTGTGGTGACACAGATTTTGGTGTCGTATCTTGTGGAAGTGTTTGGCATGTTCGGGGTGGACAGGGCAGGATTTGAGTGGAAGAAGCTGATTGGTGCTGCCATTGCCATTGCGGGGATTGTGGTGTTCCGGTGGTAACAGCAGAATATGACCGGGCATGAAAAGTTTTTAAAATGGGGCTTGTTTTTACAGGTGGGTTTGGATAGAATATAGGTGGGCAGAACAGTATCTTCTGGAGAATTCTTCAGGAGGTATGATTATGTGGAAAAAAGTCAGTAAGAAATATTGGAAAATTGCAGCGGCCGCGGTATTTTTGTCCGTGGCCGGGCTTTTCTATGGCGTCTTTGGTGGAAAATCCGGAGACGTTTTGTTAGAAGAAGGGATCAAAACCGCAGAGACAGCCGAACCATCAAAGGCAGATGAGCCGGGGTATTTTGTACATATATGCGGAGAGGTGAACCAGCCGGGAGTCTATGAGCTTCCGGAAGGAAGCCGTGTGTTTGAAGCTGTGGAGGCGGCAGGGGGATTTACAGAGTCAGCAGCTTCGGATTCCCTGAATCTGGCACAAAAAGTTTCTGATGGGATGAAATTGGTGGTATTAAGCGAAAATGAGGCAGAAGCCCTTTTGGAAGAGTCCGGCGGGCTGGTCAATATCAATACGGCCTCAAAGGAGCAGCTTATGACCCTGACAGGAATTGGGGAGTCACGGGCGGAGGATATTATCCGTTTCCGGGAGGAATCCGGCGGTTTTGAGAAAATTGAGGACATTATGAAGGTTCCCGGCATTAAGAATGCGGGTTTTCAGAAGATAAAAGATCGTATCACAGTTTAGCAGGAGGAGAAAATGGCGAAAGTTCTGGTTGTGGATGATGAGAAATTGATTGTAAAAGGAATCCGGTTCAGTCTGGAACAGGATGGAATGGAAGTAGATTGCGCGTATGATGGAAATGAGGCCATAGAGAAGGCAAAGCAGACAGAATATGATGTGGTGCTTTTGGACGTGATGCTGCCGGAGCACGACGGGTTTGAGGTGTGCCAGGCAATCCGTGAATTTTCAGAGATGCCTATTATCATGCTGACAGCAAAGGGCGGCGATATGGACAAAATCCTTGGCCTCGAATACGGTGCAGACGATTACATCACGAAGCCCTTCAATATTCTGGAGGTGAAAGCCAGAATCAAAGCCATTATCCGGAGAAATTCCAGAAAATCCGGCAAAAATGGAAGAGCAGACAACAGCATGGTGGTCTGCGGAGATTTAAAACTGGACAGAGAGGGCAGACGGGTGTTTATTAAGGAAAAGGAGATCAATCTGACTGCCAAGGAGTTTGATTTGCTGGAGCTGCTTGTGACAAATCCCAATAAGGTATACAGCAGAGAAGCACTCCTTAGCTATGTCTGGGGAAATAAGGCCATGGACAGCGGAGATGTGAGGACCGTAGACGTGCATGTGCGGAGACTCCGCGAAAAAATCGAACCCAGTCCCAGCGATCCCAAATACGTTCACACAAAATGGGGTGTGGGATACTATTTCCGCGCCTAGCAGTGGGAACCGGCTGTTTTTACAATTTTTTGCAGAAGAGGTATACAAAATGACAAAGATTACAATCCGTCCCGTTACTCCCGATGATCTGGATGCTGTTACGTCTGTGGAGGCCACCTGCTTTCCTGCGGCGGAAGCCGCCACATATGAGTCCTTCCGCCAGCGTATTGCCGCGTTCCCGGAAAGCTTTTTTGTGGCTGTCTGCGATGAAACCATTATCGGTTTTATCAATGGCTGCGTGACCAATGAGCGTACCATCCGTGATGAAATGTTTGAGGACAGCAGCCTTCATACTCCGGATGGCAAGTATCAAAGCATATTCGGTCTGGATGTCCTCCCGGAATACAGATGCCAGGGAATTGCGGCCGATCTTATGAATCATCTGATTGATGATGCCCGCAAAAAAGGGCGTAAAGGGCTGATTTTAACATGCAAGGACCGGCTGATTCATTATTATGAGAAATTTGGCTACCGGAATCTTGGGGTATCCGCGTCTGTACATGGCGGTGCTGTGTGGTATGATATGCTGCTGGAGTTTGAGGAAGCAGCCCAATGAAAATAACGGTGATTGCGGTGGGAAAGATTAAGGAGAAATTTTTCCTGGATGCCATTGCGGAATATTCCAAGCGGTTAAGCCGCTATTGTAAACTGGATATTATTCAGGTGGCGGATGAGAAGACTCCGGACGGAGCCAGTGCTGCCCTGGAAGAGCAGATCAAAGAAAAAGAAGGGGAGCGGATTCTCTCCAATATAAAGGATGGAACCTTTGTGGTGCCCTTGGCCATTGAGGGCACCATGCTGGATTCTGTGGAGCTGGCATCCAAAATTGAAAAATGGGGTGTTTCCGGTATCAGCCAGATCGTTTTTATCATCGGCGGTTCCCTGGGACTTTCCAAAGCTGTTCTGGCGCGCGCTGACTATAAGCTGAGTTTTTCCAGAATGACATTCCCACACCAGTTGATGCGGGTGATCCTTTTGGAACAATTGTATAGAAGCTACCGAATCATACAGGGGGAGCCATATCATAAATAAATGCGAAAGCTGGAAAGTGGGCAGGGAGTGCTTTAGATTAACTTTACAAAGCCATATTACAAGTGATATACAAATAGGGAGTGAAGATAGGTATGGAAGTAAAGTTAGTGAGAATAGGCATTGAAGATGCACAAAAATTGTGGAATATGCAAGTAAGGTCTTTTCAGGAATTATTTGAAAAGTATCAAGATACAGAAACTAGTCCTGCTGTAGAAAAGATTGATAAAATAATTATGCGGTTAAATCAGTCATTTACATATTACTATTTTATTGAAGCAGATAACATATTGGCAGGTGCTATAAGAGTTGTTGATAAACACGAAAAAGATAAAGCAAAGAGAATATCACCTATTTTTATAATGCCGGAATATAGAAATAAGGGACTGGCGCAGAAAGCAATACAGTTAGTGGAAGAAAAACATGGAAATTCAGATTGGGAGCTGGATACTATATTGCAAGAAAAAGGGAATTGTCATTTATACGAAAAAATGGGTTATCATCAAACAGGGAAGACAGAGATGATAAATGAGAAAATGACATTGGTATTTTATAAAAAGGACTAAAAATTGATTTCAATGGGATTAGAAAAGAATTTTGATTTTCACACAGGGTCTGCTCCAACGGAGCAGGCCCTGTGAGCAGTTAGAATGCTGCGGCGGGGCAGAACCTTAGTGAGGGCGCCGAAACGTTCTCTGGCAGAGCCACCCCGGAAGAAGGAATGGAGAAGTGCATCCATTTTCTTTCCGGCCAGTAACGACGCCGGAATCACATAAAATTTTCATGTGATGGGACAGGGCCTGCATGTTTAATTCCAATATTTTTCCATGTATCCGGCGGCTGTTTCCTCTGTGAATGAATGATGTTCCATCAGTTGGGAGATAACGATTTCCTTGGGGGCATGGATTTCCTGGCAGATCTTGATCAGGGAAGCGATGTTTTTGTCCATGACTTGTTGAGTGACTTCTTGAGTAATTTGCTGAATAATTGGGTGGGGAGCTTGCTGGAGACGTTCCTTGGCCTTATCATAGGCCTCATCATAGATCTTCTTATAGGCCTTCTCATAAGCCTCATCATAGAGCAGTTGTTCCACTTGTGTCATGCGAAATACCTCCTTTAAGTGTTCGGCGTAATCTTTATCAATCAGTTTATCAGAAAAGGTCAGGATTCCGGAGAGTACTTTTATAGTATCGGAGTGGCTGGGGAGATTTTTGGCGATTTCCACAGCCTTTGAGATATAGTCCCGCTTGGCATCCCTGCCTTTTACAGTCAGTGGCAGAATCATGAGTTCGGTCAATTCTTCTTCCGTCAGGGCCTTGCCGCTCTGAATTTTTTTATGGAGTCTTTGGTATATTTCATTTGAATTCAGATGAATCAAATAGGAAGATTCAATGGTCAGAATCAATCCCCCCAAATTGAAAACCTCTTCGGCATATTCCACATCTGCGGTATATATGACGATCATACGAATCTGTTTCAGACTCTGAAGCTCATTGCTCTCAATAACAGGTAAATTGGTTGGAAGAATTCCCGTAATCTTCAGGTGAGGCAGTCCAAAGGGAGCCAGGCTCTTTCCAACCAGGGCCTCCCCGGTGACTTTGGAGGCAATATCTTTGTTCTGATATGCGATGTCGTTCATATGAGTTCCTTTCTTTTATTATACATGATGCGATTTGGAAAATGCAATACAACTATGAAACCAACGCCAAGGGCATACACCTGCCTTTCCTAAAGAATCACCCCGGGATTTTTGTGAGAATCCACAGAAAAAATGAAGCTGTTTTCGGTAAGAAATTCCGAAGAAGTAGATTAACCATACTGGATGGGAAATGGAAAGTCAAGATGCGGCAGGGGAGGTGGATGTAGAAATCAGTAGGAGGAAATTGGTGGTTTTGCATAAGAGCGCCAGGACCGGCAGCCATGTGGAAATCAAGGAAGGAAAAGTTGTCATAAACCTGTCCGGGACACATATATTGAGGGTAAAGGAGCGTGAAGGACATGGAGGCAGCCAGATTTAAGGAAATTTTTAAGAAGGCAGTGCCCGAGGCGGAACGGGTACAGGAAATCCGGGTACGGGCCGGGAGACCAGTGCTGGTTTTTATGGATGGGCAGGAGTTTTTGATATTGGAAGATGGGACCCTGGGAAGGTGCGGGGAAGGGAAACAGAAGGAGGCAGTGACCGCTGACCAGATGTTTATTAAGGAGATTCTCGGGATTTTTTCCAGGCATTCGCTGTACGCCTTTGAGGATGAAGTGCGTCAGGGTTTTTTGACCATTGAAGGAGGACACCGGGTGGGAATTTCCGGAAAAGTGGTACTGGAAGGACAGAGGGTGAGAACCATCAAGGATATTTCCGGGTTAAATATTCGGCTGGCTCATCAAAGAATTGGCTGTGCGGACCGCATTTTACCTTTTCTGTATGAAAAGGGAACCCTAAAGAATACACTGTTTCTATCGCCTCCAGGGGCAGGAAAAACGACTATTCTGAGAGATGTGGTGAGGCAGGTTTCCGATGGAAACGCATATGGAGAGGGGATGGAGGTGTCCGTGGTGGACGAGCGGTCAGAAATCGGGGCATGCTTTAAGGGAATTCCCCAGTGCGATCTGGGGATGCGGACCGATGTGATGGACGCCTGCCCGAAGGTGCTGGGAATGCTCATGATGATACGGTCCATGGCGCCGCGGGCGGTGGCCGTGGACGAGATCGGGACCAGGGAGGATTTGGCAGCTCTCAGGGATGTGATGAACTGCGGATGCAGAATCCTTGCCACGGTCCATGGAAACAGGGTGGAGGACCTGGCCGGAAAGCCTGTACTTTCTGAAATGGCGGCAGAAGGAATGTTTGAACGGTATGTGGTTCTTACACGGTCTCCCAGGCCGGGAACCATGGCAGGGGTCTATGATGGAGGACTTATGCGGCTGGGACCTGATATTTAGCAGATACAGAAGAATGGGAGAAGGATGGAAGTCTGGGAGGCGTATGCATGAAATATGTGGGGATTTTGATTATGGCCGGGGCAGTGATCGGCGGAGGCTTTCTGGCGGCGGACAGATGGAAGGAAAGACTTAAGATTCTCCTTTTATTCCGGCAGATGATTTTTTATCTGAAAGGACAGATTCTGTATTCCAATGCCACATTGCCGGAGGCACTTTCTGAAGTGGGGAAACGATTTGCCGATGGCAGAGAGGGAATGGATAAGGAGCCGGGCCTTTTTTTTCTCCGGGTATTCAGGCGGATGGAGGAGGAGAGCGGTACGCCTTTTTTTACCATCTGGAAGGATGAGGTGGGGAAACTTCCGGCGGAGTTTCCCATGGACAAGACAGACAGGCAGAATCTGTTTGCTTTGGGAGAGAATCTTGGGTATGCAGACCGGGATATGCAGGAGAGGACACTTCTTTTTTATCTGGAGCAGACCGATGATTCCATCCGCTTTTTAAAAAAAGAGATGGAGACCAGAACAAAGCTGTACCGGTGCCTGGGGATGGCGGCCGGACTGTTTTTGATGGTGGTCATGGCATAGGAGGACGAAATGGGAGTAAATCTGATTTTTAAAATTGCGGCAGTGGGGATTCTGGTTTCGGTGATCTGCCAGGTATTAAAACATAGCGGCAGAGAGGACCAGGCGTTTCTCACAAGTCTTGCAGGCCTGGTGCTGGTGCTGTTCTGGATTGTCCCTTACATATATGAGCTGTTTGAAACCATAAAAAACCTGTTTGCATTGTGACGGGGGGCTTGTTTATGACGATAGTGCAGGCGGCTGTGCTGGGAATTACGGCAGTGGCCCTGGCGGTGCAGCTAAAGCCCTTAAGGCAGGAGTATTCCATCTATCTGATTCTGGCAGCCGGCCTTGTGATTGCATTCCTTGGCATGTCGCGGCTGGAGCTGATTCTGGAAACGGCAAAAACCATTGGAAGTTATATTAAGGTGAAAAATGTCTATCTTGGCACACTTCTCAAAATGGTGGGAATCACTTATATTGCAGAATTTGCCTCGGGAATCTGTAAGGATGCGGGATTTTCTGCTTTGGGGACCCAGGTGGAGATGTTCGGGAAACTGTCAATTTTGGCTGTCAGTGCTCCAGTGCTGCTGGCCTTGCTGGAAACGTTGCAGGTGTTCATGGGATGAAGGGAAAACGGTTTGTGTGGGTGGCCATACTGGTTTTGGGATTTTTTATTCTTTGGCCTGAAACCGCAGCCGGAGCCTGGCCGGAGGAAAAAGAGGCTTTGGAAGACTTCGATGCCGGGGAAATCCAGAAATTTCTGGATACCTTGACCGGGACTGGAAACGGAAGAGGTTCCTTTCAGGAGCTGATGAAGCGGCTGGCATCCGGCGATCTGGCAGGAGTGGTGACGCAGGCAGCAGGGGATGTGAAGAGAGCTCTGTTCCAGGAGATCAGTACAAACATGAAGCTCATGGGACAGATCATTGTGCTGGCTCTCATTGGAGCTGTTTTTTCCAATTTTTCTGGAATCTTTGGTTCCGGCCACGTATCGGAAACGGGGTTTTATGTGGTGTATCTTCTGACTATGACCGTTCTTGCTGCCAGTTTTTTCGCCAGCATCACTATTGCGGATTCCATTTCCAGGGATATTCTGGAGTTTATGCGGGTGCTGCTTCCGGCCTATTTTCTCGCGGTGGCCATGGCAGGCGGGGCATTCACCTCTTCGGCCATGTGCGGCTTCACCTTCGGGGCCATCGGAGTGGTACAGGCTGTGGTTTCTGGGATTCTTCTTCCTCTGATGCGTGTTTATATGATGTTGGTGCTGGCTGGAAATCTTTATAAGGAAGACATGATTTCCAGGATGACAGAGCTGTTAAGACAGGGGATTTTGTGGACAGTAAAGACCATGTTCGGCATTGTGGTGGGATTCCATGTGATTCAGGGGCTGGTATTGCCCCAGGCGGATGCCTTAAAAAATGCCTCTGCCATGCGGCTTACGCAGATGATTCCGGGGATTGGGGCCGGGGCGGGAGCCGTATCCCAGATTGTCATGGGCTCCGGAATTCTCATTAAAAATACAGTGGGAGCTGCGGCTGTGGTGATTCTTATTTTCATGGCAGCCATTCCAATGCTCAAGCTGTTTGTGCTGATGCTTCTATATTACATGGCGGCAGCCGTCATGCAGCCGGTCTGTGATAAAAGACTGGTATCCTGTGTGACAGAGGTGGCGGAGGGGCATGGGATTCTGCTTAAAATGGTGGGGTACTCCCTGGCATTGTTTGCAGTGACCATTGCCATCCTCTGTATATCCACCAATGCCGCCTGGTATGCGGGGTGAGGGAAATGGAAGAAATTTATGACTGGATTGGCAGTCTGGTCTTTTATCTGATTCTGATGACCATGATTCTTTCTCTGCTTCCGGATAAAAAGTATGAAAAATATCTGCGGCTGTTTACGGGGATGATTTTCATTCTGCTGGTGTTTGGGCCCTTTGCCGATCTGTCCGGCCTGGAGGCACGGATGGCAGGGATTTTTGAAAGGCTGACGTTCCAGAATGATGCGAAGCTTCTGCAGAAAGAGATTGAGGATGCAGACGGGAAGAGGCTTTCCAGGCTGATTGACGGCTACCGGGAGATGGTGGAAACCGATTTAAAAACCATGGCTGAGGGAATTTCCGTGGAATGTATCAGCGTACAGGCTGTGCTGGATACGGACATGGAGAACGGAGAGTTTGGAAGGCTCATGGAAGTGAAGATGCAGGTGGGAATCCCTGATCTTCCAAAGGATAAAAACCGCAGGCTTTCTGCCAACAGGGAAATCGGAAATCTGAAAAGGAAGATAGGAGAGTATTATGGACTGGAAGAAGGAAAAATTACAATCAATCTGGAAGCTCAATAAAGAAAAGCTGATTTTTCTGTTCTGCTCGGGGCTTTTGCTGTTTATTCTTTCCATGCCGAACGGAGATACAAAGGCCTCAAAAGAGACGGGAAATTTCTCTCCCCAGGCGGCATTTTCTGAAATCACAGGAGGGACCTACGGAGGACTTTCTGATGGACAGGAGGCAGAGGGACAGAAGATGGAGGGAGATGGGACCATGGGTGTGGTGCGGACCACATCTTCAGGCAGTGCGGACAGTATGGACACCTATGAAGCAGAGCTGGAAAAGAGAATCTGTGCCATTCTGGCGGGAGTGGATGGGGTTGGAGAGGTGGAGGTGATGGTGGTGCTCAAGTCCTCGGAGGAAAGAGTGCTCCACGTGGATACCAATACCTCCATTTCCACCACGGAGGAGAAGGGAGAGGGAGGCACCAGCCGCATCGTAAGGCAGCAGGACCTTTCTGAAAACACAGTCATGGGAAGCCAAAGCCAGACGCCCATTGTGGAAAAGGAGCTGAGTCCGGAGCTTTCCGGAATTATCATAAGCGCCGACGGCGGCGGAAATGCCGTGGTGAAAGCTGAAATTTCTGAGGCCATGGAAGCATTATTTGGCCTGCCCGCACATAAGATAAAAGTATTAAAGCGGGTGAAAAAAGGAGTCTGAGGAATGAAACGAATATTCAGGAGAAACCAGGTAATCATCACAACTCTGGCCATCATGATTGCAGCGGCCGGATATCTCAACTACTCTGCCAAGAAGGAGGTAGCCGGGGCCGAGGTTTATGAGGCAGGCATGATGGAAATTTCTGACGAAGACATTTTTGCGGAGAACCAGGCCCTAAATGGAGTGGACGACGGCACTTTGAAGGAAATTGCGAGCCTTGACGGGGACGGCGAGGAAAATATCCAGGACGGCAGTGGGGCTCCGGCCAGTGCGGCAGGAGAAAGTGCGGAACCGGTACAGGCAGAGGCAGCCGGAAGCGAAACGGCAGCGGCCGGAATGGAAAATCCCGGAGAAGCAGTTTTAACCAACGGTACCAGTGTGGCGGAATACATAGCCGGTGTCCAGTTAAACCGGGAGCAAATCCGGGCAAAAAATAAGGAAACTCTCATGCAGCTCATCAACAGTGACCAGATACCGGATACGGAAAAGCAGGCCGCCATCCAGAACATGATTCAGATGACAGAGATTGCAGAGAAGGAAAATGCGGCGGAGACCCTGTTAAAGGCCAAGGGATTTGTGGATCCGGTGGTCAGCATTACAGAAAACAAGGTGGATGTGGTGATCAACGCTGTCTCCATCACAGACCCGGAGCGGGCCCAGATTGAGGACATTGTAAAGAGAAAGACAGAGATCGGGGCGGACGGCATCGTGATCACGCTAATGGACCTGGAGAACTAAAATTTTGCCGAAAAGCCTATGCAAAATCCATGGGGCATGATATAATACTGATAGTATTATGCTGCCAAAAACGCCGTATACCCTGGCGGACATGGCAGCTTGAGTGTATGACTATGGATTGCAGGAGGTAATTATTGTGGCAACGGATACAGAGAGAAGCAGTCATAAGGTATATGAAAAAGATAAAATCGGTGAAGTGCAGATTGCTGATGAAGTGGTAGCGATTATTGCCGGCCTGGCAGCAACGGAAGTGGAAGGCGTGGGCTCCATGGCTGGAAATGTTACCAATGAGCTGGTTGGAAAGCTGGGAATGAAGAACCTTTCCAAGGGTGTAAAGGTGGAAGTGACCGAGGAGCATGTCTGCGTCAGTATGTCCTTAAACTTAAAGTACGGATACAGCATTCCTGAGGTTTGCGAGACTGTACAGGAGAAGGTCAAGAATGCCATCGAAAATATGACCGGACTTACGGTGCTGGAGGTCAATATTAAGATCGCCGGCGTAAGCATGGAAGAAAATTAAATAAAGCCTGAAAAACGGGGAAATAGGCCGCCAATTGCAAAAAGTTTGTGATTGGCGGCGTTTTCTGTTGCATAGGAAACTCCGTCGGAGTCTCCTATGCAACAAAAGCCCTCCGGGCAGGATCGCACTGCGGCGGATAGGAATTATGTCGCTGGAGCGACCCGCCGCAGGCGAGAATCCTGTGAAGCAGGATTCTTTTACATAGAGAAATAAAGGTCTTGTAGAAATATACATTTTCATGTATAATCTGAAAGTAGATTCGTATACCCTGCGGCGGCATGGGACGCCGGGGTGATGCTTTAGATAAATGGAGGTGGCCCAATGACCAGAAGGGAAGCGCGGGAACATTGCTTTAAAATGCTGTTCTGCCAGGATTTTTATCCGGCGGAGGAGAAGGAGGAACAACTGGAGCGGTATTTTGAAGCCCCGGTTGAGGATGTGACAGGAAAAGACGGAACCGATGAAATCCTTCATAAGGTGAATGTGGAGGATGAGGAGAAAAAGGTTCTGGAAGAGAGAGTTGAAACAATCATGCGGGAGATTCCCAGACTGGATGAGGAGATCAACAAAGTTGCAGAGGGCTGGAAGACCAGAAGAATGGGAAAGGTGGAGCTTACAATCCTGCGGCTTGCACTTTTCGAGATGAAGGATGATGAGGAGATTCCGGAAAAGGTGGCAATCAATGAGGCCGTGGAGCTGGCTAAAAAGTTCGGCGGCGACGAGTCCCCGGCATTTGTAAACGGAATTTTAGCCAAACTGGTTTAAAAAGGAGCAAAGAACAGGGAATGGCAGGAGTGTATTCGGTCACACAGGTGAATTCGTATATTAAAAATATGTTTACTCAGGACTTCCTTCTTCGCCGCATTTCGGTGAAGGGGGAAGTTTCCAACTGTAAATATCACAGCTCCGGCCATATTTACTTTACTTTAAAGGACGGCGGAGGCACCCTTTCAGCAGTCATGTTTGCAGGCCAGAGGCGGGGACTTAAGTTCCATATGGCCGAAGGACAGCAGGTCATTGTCAAGGGAACCGTGGATGTTTACGAGCGGGACGGCAAGTACCAGCTTTATGCCTCAGAGATTGAGCTTTCCGGGCGCGGAGACCTTTACGTGAAATATGAAAAGCTCTTGCGGGAGCTGG
This sequence comes from Clostridium sp., assembly GCA_021770825.1. Lineage (GTDB taxonomy): Bacteria > Bacillota > Clostridia > Lachnospirales > Lachnospiraceae > CANRXD01. Next base: position 109,167 of record JAETQD010000012.1, read on the forward strand.
AGGAAATGGGAATGTTTGCGGCCCAGTATAAAAGGCCCATTCCCAGGTATGCCAAAACCGTGGGAATCGTGACGGCTCCCACAGGGGCGGCCATCCGCGATATCATGAACATCAGCAGGCGGAGAAACCCGTATGTGCAGCTTATTCTGTATCCGGCTCTGGTTCAGGGCGAGGGCGCTAAGGACAGCATCGTGCGCGGAATCAAAACCCTGGATGCCATGGGCCTGGACGTTCTGATCGTGGGCCGCGGAGGCGGCTCTATCGAGGATTTGTGGGCGTTCAATGAGGAATCTGTGGCCAGGGCGATTTTCTCCTGCAATACGCCGGTGATTTCGGCGGTGGGCCATGAAACAGACGTGACCATTGCCGATTATGTGGCCGATCTCCGTGCTCCGACGCCGTCGGCGGCCGCGGAGCTGGCAGTTTTTGACTATGTGCAGTTTCAGGCAGATCTTTGGGCCAGGAGACAGAAACTCTCCAGGGAGATGGGATTTTTCCTGGACCAGGTGAAGGGGAGACTAAAGCAGGATGAGCTTAAGATAAAGCTTCACCATCCCCAGCATGTGATTCATGAGAAACGGCAGAGACTGGTGGATTTGGAAGATGCCTTAAACAGACAGATTACAGATCTCATAAAAGAAGATAAGAGAAAGACGGAATCCAGAAAAGAATGGCTTACAAAGGCCATGAATAAGAGAACGGAACAGGATAAAAAGAAACTGGCTCTTATAAGCGGAAAAATGTGGGGACTTTCCCCCTTAAAGAAGTTAAGCCAGGGATATGGATTTGTGACAGACGGGGATGGAAACCGGGTGGAATCGGTGAAGCAGACACCGCCGGGCTGTGAGATTGTGGTACAGGTCACGGACGGCAGGCTGCGGGCCCAGGTGAAGGAGAGACAGGAGGTCCAGGTATGGCAGAAGAACGGGATTTAACCATTGAAGAGACATTTGCAGCCTTGGATGAGCTGATTGATAAGCTGGAGGGCGGCAAAGGGTCTTTGGAGGACGCCTTTAAGAATTATGAAGAAGGCATGCGGCTGGTGAAAAGCTGCAATGAGAAGATAGAAAAAATTGAAAAGCAGATTATGGTGCTGAGTGCAGAACCGGCGGAGGAAGACGATGGAAGCCAATTTTAAAGAAAAATTAAATCAGGCCACGAAGGAGACAGAGGCCGTTGTATATTCCTACCTGCCCCCGGAGGAAGGCCATCAGAAAACAATTTTTGAGGCCATGAATTACAGCATGAAAGCAGGCGGCAAGCGTCTGCGCCCGTTGTTGATGCGGGAAACCTACCGGATGTTCGGCGGAGAGGGAAAGGAAATTGAGCCTTTCATGGCGGCCATTGAAATGATTCATACCTCATCGCTCATTCACGATGACCTGCCCTGTATGGATAACGATGAGCTGCGCCGGGGAAAGCCCACTACATGGAAGGTGTTTGGCTATGACATGGCGGTGCTGGCGGGGGATGCCCTGATGATTTTTGCCTTCGAGACGGCGGCAAAGGCGCTTTCCATGGGAGCCGATGCCGGATCCGTGGGAAGGGCCATGGGAATTCTGGCGGAAAAGACCGGGATTTACGGCATGATCGGCGGACAGACCGTGGACGTGGAGCTGACAGGAAAGCCTGTATCGAAAGGGCAGCTGGATTTTATTTACAGACTGAAAACGGGGGCGCTTTTGGAGGCGTCCATGATGATCGGCGCAGTGCTGGCCGGGGCTTCTGAAGAGGAGCTTTTGACAGTCCGGGATATTGCGGCCGATGTGGGACTGGCTTTCCAGATTCAGGATGATATTCTGGATGTGGTGAGCACTGCCGAGGTGCTTGGAAAGCCGGTGCTCAGTGATGAGAAGAACAGTAAGACTACTTATGTGACACTGGAAGGACTGGATAAGGCAAAAACAGACGTGAAGGAGATTTCTGACAGGGCGGCCAAACGACTGGCGGGCTTGCCCGGGGAGAACACATTCCTTGAGGAACTGGTGGAAATGCTGGTGACCAGGGAAAAGTAATGGATGGAACAAAGGAGTAGGATTGACATGTTTCTGGAAAAAATTGAGCAGTCCTCGGATATCAGGAAGCTAAAGGAAGAGGAATATCCGGTGCTGGCGCAGGAGATTCGTCAGTTTTTACTGGAAAAGATCAGCCATACCGGAGGCCATCTGGCCTCCAATCTGGGCGTGGTGGAACTGACCATGGCCCTTCATCTGGCTTTTGATCTTCCAAAGGATAAAATTATCTGGGATGTGGGCCATCAGTCCTATACCCATAAATTATTGAGCGGGAGAAAAGATGGATTCGATGATTTGAGGCAGTTCGGCGGCATGAGCGGCTTCCCGAAGCGAAAGGAAAGCCCCTATGATGCCTTCGACACCGGACACAGCTCCACCTCCATTTCCGCAGGTCTGGGAATCGCCCAGGCCAGAGAAATTCTGGGAGAAAATTACGCGGTGATTTCCGTCATCGGAGATGGCGCCCTCACCGGTGGGATGGCCTACGAGGCGTTAAACAATGCGGCTCAGATGAAGAAAAATTTCATTATCATATTGAACGACAATGAAATGTCCATCTCAAAAAATGTGGGCGGCATGTCCAAATATCTGGGAGGTGTCCGCACAAGGGAGAGCTATGCCGACTTGAAGCAGGGCGTGGATAAGGCCCTAAGCTCCATCCCGGTGGTGGGAAAGAGCCTGTCCTATGGTTTATATCTGGCCAAGAACGGAATCAAGCAGTTTCTGGTGCCGGGAATGCTTTTTGAGGACATGGGAATTACCTATCTGGGCCCGGTGGACGGCCATAACGTAAAGGAAATGGTCCAGATCTTAAGGGAAGCCAGACGGGTGCGTCACGCGGTCCTGGTCCATGTGATTACCAAAAAGGGAAAGGGCTATGGTCCGGCGGAAAAGAATCCGGCCAGATTCCATGGTGTGGATCCCTTTGATATTGCAACGGGAAAATCCTTAAAGGAGAAGGTGTATCCCAGCTATACGGATGTGTTTTCCCAGAAGATCTGCGAGCTTGGAAGGGAGAATCCGAAGCTGGTGGCCATCACGGCGGCCATGCCTGACGGAACAGGGCTTACAAAGTTTTCAAAGGAGTTCCCGGAGAGGTTTTTTGATGTGGGAATCGCCGAGGCCCATGCGGTCACATCGGCGGCAGGCATGGCATCTGCAGGCTTAAAGCCCGTGGTGGCTGTATACTCCTCCTTTTTACAGAGGGGGTACGATCAGGTGCTTCATGATGTCTGTATTCAGGACCTGCCGGTGCTTTTTGCCATTGACCGGGCAGGTCTTGTGGGAAGCGATGGAGAAACCCATCAGGGAATCTTTGACATTTCATTTTTGAGTCTGGTGCCCGGCATGAGTATCATGGCTCCGAAAAATCTCTGGGAGCTTCAGTCCATGCTGGAATTCGGCGTGAAGTTTGACGGACCGTTAGCCATCCGCTACCCCAGGGGACAGGCATACAGAGGGCTTCAGGAATTTGCGGCCCCTGTGGAATATGGAAAGGCAGAAATGCTTTATGAGGAAGAGGGCATTGCACTGTTTGCCCTTGGAAGTATGGTCAGCACCGGAGAGCATGTGAGGGAAAAGCTTAAGAGCAAGGGGTATTCCTGTACGCTGGTGAACGCCAGATTTGTGAAGCCTCTGGATACGGAGATGGTGGACAGGCTCTGTAAGAACCACAGACTCATTGTGACCATGGAGGAGAATGTACTGCGGGGCGGAATGGGTATGTGCGCCACCCGGTACATCCATGAGCATTATCCGGATATCAGGGTGATTCAGGTGGCTCTTCCGGATGCCTATGTGGAACATGGAAATGTGTCGGTCTTAAGGGAGATGCTTGGAATTGACAGCGATTCTGTCATCCGGCGGATTTTTGAGGAATATTTGAATAAGGAGCAGCAGGATTCATGAAGGAACGGTTAGATGTGCTGTTAGTGAAGCGGAATCTGGCGGAGTCCAGGGAAAAGGCGAAGGCGATCATCATGTCGGGAATCGTCTATGTGGACGGCCAGAAGGAAGATAAGGCAGGCTCCACCTTCGGGGAAACCGCACAGATTGAGGTGCGGGGAAGTACATTAAAATATGTGAGCCGCGGAGGGCTTAAGCTTGAAAAGGCCATGACCCATTTCGGCGTGACGCTGGAAGGGAAAATCTGTATGGATGTGGGGGCTTCCACCGGAGGATTTACCGACTGCATGCTGCAAAACGGCGCCGTGAAGGTCTATTCCGTGGATGTGGGCCATGGACAGCTTGCGTGGAAGTTAAGGAATGATGAGCGGGTGGTCTGTATGGAAAAGACCAATATCCGTTATGTGACACCGGAGGACATTGCCGACAAAATCCAGTTTGTGTCCATTGATGTGTCTTTTATTTCCCTCACCAAGGTTCTGGGCCCGGTGAAGGAGCTTATGGAGCCGGACGGTGAAGTGGTCTGCTTAATCAAGCCGCAGTTTGAGGCCGGACGGGAAAAGGTTGGAAAAAAAGGCGTCGTGCGGGAGAAATCCGTCCATCTGGAGGTCATTGAGATGGTGGCGGCCTTTGCAGGAAGCATCGGGTTTGAGGCACTGCATCTGGAATTTTCCCCCATCAAGGGCCCGGAGGGAAACATTGAATATCTGCTGCATTTGAAAAATCATACGGATGGAACCACTTTCTTAAACGATGGCGTGAAAGCCAGGGAGATTGTGGAGAAGGCCCATGATACGCTGGATTAAATCACTGCGGGGACAGGCATATGAGGAATTTTTACATCATTGTAAATGAAGAAAAGGATGAGCATGGAGCCGTAAGGCAGGCCATCGAAGACTATCTGGAAAGCCGCGGCGGGTCCTGCCGGGCCTCCAGCGGAACGTTCCATAAGGGACGCAGGTACACATCCATATCGGACATTCCGGACGGGACGGAATGTGTGATCACCCTGGGCGGTGACGGAACTCTGATCCGGGCGGCCAGAGATCTGGCAGGAAGCGGGCTTCCAATCATCGGAATGAACCTTGGCGGGCTGGGATATCTGACCCAGATCAGCCGGGAAGGGGATATCAGAGAGCTTTTGGATGCATTGCTTTTAAATCGCTACCAGGTGGAGGAGCGGATGATGTTAAAGGGGCGTGCCTACCACCGGGGTGAGCTGGTGACAGAGGATATTGCCCTAAACGACATTGTCATGACAAGAGAAGGTGATCTGCGGGTCTTGAAATTTAAGATTTATGTGGACGGCCAGTTCTTATATGAATACAGCGCGGACGGAATGCTGGTGGCAACTCCCACAGGTTCCACGGCTTACAACCTGTCGGCAGGAGGGCCCATCGCCCAGCCGGACGGAAAGCTTTTGATTCTGACGCCTGTGTGTCCCCATACGCTGACCTCCAGGACCATCGTGCTGGGGCCGGAGAGCCGTATCCGGATTGAGATTTCTTCCGAAAACCAGGGAAAGCAGAACGCAGTTTTTGACGGCGACACCAAGGTTTTACTGGAGCCGGGAGATTATATTGAGGTGGAAAAGGCCCAAATGGTGACGCGGGTAATCAAGCTGGACAGCCGTTCGTTTTTGGATATTTTGAAGCACAAGATGTATGACGTATAAAAGGAAAAACCGGGAAAGGGGTATTTGGCATGAAAGTGGACAGACACAGTAAGATTGTAGAGTTAATCGGAAAATATCAGATCGAGACCCAGGAAGAGCTGGCCGCACGTTTAAAAGAGGCTGGATATCATGTGACCCAGGCAACGGTTTCCAGAGATATCCGGGAGCTGAAGCTCACAAAGGTACAGAAGGACAGCGGCCGTCAGTGCTACGCGATCATGCAGCCCCACAGGGATTTCGGAGAGAAATATATCAGGATCCTGAGAGACTGCTATGTTTCCATGGACATGGCTCAGAATATCCTGGTGATCAAGACCGTATCCGGCATGGCCATGGCAGTGGCTGAGGCGCTGGATGTGATCGGCTTCCATGAAATTGTGGGATGTGTGGCAGGAGACAATACCATCATGTGCGCTGTGCGTTCCGTGGATGACACCATTCTTCTGATGGACAAGTTAAAGAAAATTATTGCCGAATAGAATTGAGGTGATTGCATGCTGCTTGGCTTACATGTGAAAAACCTGGCCCTGATTGAAAAGGCCGAGGTGGAATTTGCCGGGGGCTTAAACATACTGACAGGAGAAACCGGCGCCGGAAAGTCCATTATTATCGGTTCCATTGGACTGGCGCTTGGAGGAAAGGCATCAAAGGACATGATCCGCCGGGGAGAGGAGAGCGCGTACGTGGAGCTCATTTTCTCTGTGGAGGATGAAAAGAAAAAGCAGGCGCTTAAAAGTCTGGACATCATTCCGGACGAAGAAAACATTCTTATCATTTCCAGAAAAATCACACAGACCAGAAGTGTCAGCCGTATCAATGATGAGACGGTGACAACGGCGCGCCTTCGTGCGGTCACTGGCCTGCTTTTGGATATTCATGGTCAGCATGAACACCAGTCACTTCTTCACAAACAAAAACATCTGGAAATTCTGGACGAATATTCCCGGAGTGAAACAGAAAACCTAAAGAAGCAGGTGGCGGACGGATACCGGCGCTATCTGGAGTTAAAAGAAAAGCTGGCCGGTTTTTCCCTGGATGAGGAGGGGAGAAAGCGGGAGGCAGATTTTCTGCGGTTTGAAATTGAAGAAATTGAACAGGCGGGAATCCGGCCGGGCGAGGAGGAAGAGCTTTCGGCCAGATACCGGAAATTTTCCCATGGGCAAAAGATTATCCAGTGCATGCAGGAAGCTTACGAGGCTGTGGATGGCGAGAATGTCGGCCGGGCTGTGAGAAGTGTGGAAAGCGTAGTGGCCTATGATGAAAATTTAAGGGAAATTTTGGATGGGCTTTCCGATGTGGAGAGTATTTTAAGCGATTTAAACAGGTCCATTTCAGATTATATGAATGAAATGGAGTTCAATGAGGAAGAATTTAAGGAGACAGAAGAAAGGCTGGATTTTGTGCGCGGCCTTATGGCAAAGTACGGAAAGACGGAAGAGGCTGTTCTCTTGAAACTTGAGGAAAAGAAGAAAAGGCTGTTGGAGCTGGAGCATTATGATGAACTGGCGGCAGAGGCGAAGCTTGCCTTTGAGCGCCAGGAAGCCGTTATGAAAGAGCTTTGTGAGGAGCTTTCCGGAAAACGGCGGAAGGCGGCCGGGATTTTGGAGGAGAGAATTACCGCAGAACTTCTGGACCTTAATTTTCTTCATGTGGACTTCAAAATTGAACTTCGGAGGCTGGAACATTTTACGGCCCAGGGCTTCGATGAGGTGGAGTTTTTAATTTCCACCAATCCGGGCAGCATTCCGCCAAGGCCTCTTGGAGAGGTGGCATCCGGCGGTGAGCTTTCCAGAATCATGCTGGCCATCAAGACCGTTCTGGCCGATACGGATGATATTCCCACCCTGATTTTTGATGAGATCGACACAGGAATCAGCGGGCGGACGGCCCAGAAGGTGTCAGAGAGACTTTCCTATATTGCAAAACGGCACCAGGTATTATGCATTACCCATCTTCCGCAGATCGCCGCCATGGCAGACACGCATTTTGAAATTAAAAAGAATGTGGAAGAGGGGAAAACGGTTACCAGAATCTGCCGCTTAAAGGATGCAGAGCAGATCGAGGAACTTTCCAGAATCCTGTCCGGGGCGGAGATTACGGATAAAGTAAGGGAAAGCGCCAGGGAAATGAAGCGGATGGCGAATGAATGGAAAGAAACTGCGAAAAACTGACAGGGTGAAAAGAGAAAATGGTCACATACTAGGAGAGGAGCAAATCACTGCCCTCTCCTTTTTGTGCGTTAGCAATCGGCAGGGCGGAAGGGTTTTGGAACGGACTCGCGTTGTGCTTGCACAAAAGAGAGGCCGTTTCGGAACCCTTCCATGCGGCGGATGCCGCATCATCCGTCCGGGTTTCCCGGACGGATGGGAGCCCGGGACTGCTTGGATGTATGATTCCGGGGATACCCGGAGTATCCGAAACAGCCAATCCGGAAGGTTCAAACGGACAAAATCAGGGCAGAATCAGGATAGAAGAGGAGGTTTTGCCGTGACGAGAAAGGAAAAGCTGCATAGGATACTGGTCGGTATTTTCTGGGTTTCTCTTATTTTTACGGCGGTGTTTGCATGGGTTTATATACGGTATGCGGTGCCGGACCGTTTGAATCTTGTGGTAAGTGAAGAAGAAATCTTCCATTTTTCCCTGCCGCCCGGAGTGACGTTAGAGAGCGAGAGCGAAGAAGTGGTTCTGGGAAATTCATCCAACATCCCTGCGGGAAAGGTCCGCGTCCAGGCGGCAGAGCCGGTTTCTATGTATGGGGCATCAGAAGGAAGCTATCAGGTGGGGATGAAGCTTTTCGGTATCATTCGCATGAAGGACATCCAGGTGGATGTGGTGGACAGTATGTATGCCGTCCCCTGCGGAACCCCGGTGGGAATTTACCTGAAATCCAGAGGGATTATGGTGATCGGAACCGGGGAGATTGTAAATGATGCCGGAAATGTGGTGGAGCCGGCCTTTGGTGTACTGAAATCCGGGGACTATATTGAAAAGGTCAACGGCCAGGAGATGAAGGACAAAAACGATTTGATTTCGGCGGTCAATGCCTGCAATGGGAATGCAGTGCAGCTTGAGGTGCGAAGGGACGGGGAACTGATGAAAATTGACTTAAATCCCGTCCATGCAGAAGACGGAACCTATAAGCTGGGCGCCTGGGTCCGGGACGATACACAGGGAATCGGTACCGTGACCTATGTGGACTTAAACGGCTCCTTCGGCGCCCTCGGCCATGGAATCAGTGACAGCGACACGGGGATGCTGGTAGATATTGAGGACGGTGAGCTGTATGAGACGCAGATTCTTGGGATAGAAAAGGGAGTTTCAGGAAAGCCCGGTGTGATGTCCGGGGTGATTTATTACGGCAAAGGCACAAAACTGGGTGAGGTAACAGCCAATACAGATGAAGGGATTTTCGGAACCGTCAACGAAAAGTTCACAGAAGCCATCCAATCCGAAGCCATCCCAGTAGGCTTCCGCCAGGATGTGCACAAAGGGCAGGCATTTATCAGAAGTGATGTATCAGGGGAGGTGAAAGACTATGAAATTGAAATTCAGAAAGTGGATTACTCGAGTCTTCAGAAAAATAAAGGGATGGTGATCCGGGTGGTGGATGAAGAACTGTTAAATCTCACAGGGGGGATTGTGCAGGGAATGAGCGGGAGTCCGATTATACAGGATGGGAAGTTAATTGGAGCCGTGACACATGTGTTTATCCAGGACTCCACCCGTGGGTATGGGATATTTATTGAAAATATGCTCACGCATTGAGCCGGGCAGCAGACGGAAAATAAGGGCGCAGATGGGAGCTTGCTCACAGATGCGCCCTTATTTGGAGTATGCTATGGGGCGAAAGCCCCGCAACCGATGGAACGCCGAAGGCGGGCCAGCGGTTGCCGCCCGGCGTAGTCGAGGGAAGCCACAGGGCGAAAGCCCCGCAACCGATGGAACGCCGAAGGCGGG
>JAETQD010000038.1 GCA_021770825.1 Clostridium sp.
TCTTCGTATATTCCTGGACCACATGGAACCTGTCCACGGCGAATATCGCTTTGGGAAAGAAAGTCGCAGCTATCTCCCTGTAGGGCCTGTACATATCGGACGAGATGTACTCCACTCTGTCTCTCTCGCTTCTGGGAAACTTTCGGAAATAAGCTGCCAGATACTCCTTTTTCCTGGAAGGGAGCACATCCACCGGGGACTGGGCATCGTAGTCCAGGAGCATGCATACATACTTTGAATCATCAGATTTGAAGGAATATGTTTCGTCGATCTGCATCACCCTGCATAGTTTCACCGGCACAGGGTAACTTACACACATGTCGAATATCTTCATCACTGTCGTAGCTGAAACGTGATGACGCTCTCCTACAGAAGCAAAAGTTTCATTTGGAGACCTGAGATCTTCGATGATCGCTTTTCCTGTCAATATGGAGATCCGCTGTCTTTTCATGGCGAAGGGATTGTCTTCACCATAGGTGCGGTGGCAGTCTTTGCATTTGTAACGCCTGGCGTTGTAGATGAGAGTGCATTTGCGGTCTGTAAGGACATCATGGTTTATCACACGGGGAGTGTAGTTGAAAACGACGATGTTATGACCACCGCATCGGGGGCATTCAGGAAACGCAGGAACCAAAGTGACCTCCACAAGCATCTGACCGATGCCAGGGGAGGTCGATATGTTCTGGACCCTGGAAGCATCAAGACCGAACAGTTCAAGAGCTGTATTTTCCAGGGAGTTTTTGACTTTTACAGCCATCATTCATCACCTCGATGACAGTATGGCGGAAGGCGGAACAGATTCCGATGAGAGGAAGGTTGGAAAGACCATGGTCTTTCCCCACTGGGCCCCATTGGATACAGATGTATCAGAACTACCATTGGTTTCGTACTGCAATCGCTGAATGAACTTTGGAACAAGAGAAAAGAAGCTCCTGAAACCGGATGATGGGAATTCCGGGAACCGACGACGAAAATCCTGTACGAATCGGTACAGGGATGAGGATTCAGTATCTGGAGAGAAATCCGCCAGGCGCAGCGGCTCCCCTGCAGCAGACTTTTTCAGGGCCATGGAGGCATCTTCGCTGGAAAACAGATAATAGGGTATGAAAATATCGGGAAGGACCCGGTGGACGTGGCGGCAGTGTGGGCAACGGACGCGTCTTATTGAGATGGTGAAAGTACCACAAGGCAGCTTAATGGTGCGGGGGACACTACCGTGACAGTGAAGATCATGACCGCAAAAAGGGCAGACGAAGAGCTTTTCACTGGAGCAGAAGGCCTGGAAAAGCAGGTCATAGATCCTCTGCAGCATCTCCTGACTTGAGATATCGGAAAGTGATCGTATCTGATTCAGGCGTTTGTCTTTCGGGGACACAAACTTCTTGAAAACCCATGTGATTATCTGTAACGTAAAGGTTGCCTAACGGTGGGACAGAGCAAAGTAGGGTCGAAACTAGATTGCACTGTCTCTTTTTCTTTCTATACAGTGTATTGTGACCGAAAAGACCTCAAGATAAAAGGAGTTGTTCTGACCTTCCACCTCACAGGCTGGATAGGACAGGAACAACTCCTTTTCAGTTTTACT
>JAETQD010000013.1 GCA_021770825.1 Clostridium sp.
TACCATGTCTCCGACATGTTATGCTCCGCAGGATGCACACGATTCGCTTTGGAATTTATCCGCCCTCCGGTCGGACGCGAATCGGCGCAGGTATAATATCTGTCGATATTATACCATAAAAAATGAAAAACTCCAAATTGACACATCCAGGCATTCCAACTACAATGGGGAAAAGAAAACGTCTCTGCCTGCGGCATGCATAAGAACTCTTGGAGACCGCGGGCGGAACAATGGAAACGGAAAAGGGGAGTGTTCAAAGAGACAATGGAGAATAAAGTAATTTATCTGGCAGGGGGATGCTACTGGGGTGTGGAAAAGTACATGTCAGGGGTGAAAGGCGTTGTAAAAACAACGGTGGGTTTTGCCAACGGGAAAACGGAGGCCCCCACGTATGAGCAGGTGAAGCATGAAGATACCGGACATGCGGAGACTGTACGGGTGGAGTATGACCCGAAGGTACTGCCGCTCTCCACATTGCTTTCCCTGTTTTATAAGGTGATTGATCCCACGTCTGTGGACAGGCAGGGAGAGGATGTGGGACATCAGTACCGCACAGGAGTGTATTACGCTGCGGAGGAAGACCGGGAGGTGATCTGTAAATCCCGGGATCATTTGGCTGATAAGGTGGGAAAACCATTGGCCATGGAGGTGTGCCCGCTGGAGACGTTCTGGCCAGCAGAGGAATACCACCAGAAATATCTGGATAAAAACCCCGGCGGATACTGCCATGTGCCCTTTGCCCTCATTCAGTGGGTGAAATCAGTGGAGCCGGAAAATTATACGGAGGACTAACAAAAGCCGCCCCAAAGCCATGAAACAGGCTTTGAGGCGGTTTTTTTACCAGGTAAATTCCGGTGTGTCCGGGGATGCCGCATACCAGAAAATTTCATTCTTCGGCACATTGGCAAGCTGGCACAGGGAAGTGATCTGGCGGACTTTTGTTGTGGTATCGGAAGCCGTTCCAAGCCAGTAGGTCTTCTGGCCCACGGTCAGGCTCTTCAGGGAAGTGCGGAAATAGCCAAGGCGTGCTTCGGCAACGGTCAGGTCTTCCGTGAGCCAGTTGGAACTTGCCGTTTTCAGACTGGCATCATCGACAGAATAATGGGTCAGTATGTATTGGACCGTTTCCTGCATGGCCTGGGCCACACTGTCCACAGGTACGGATTGCTTCTTTAAGAGAATGTATCCGGCATTTTTAGCCGGAGTCCGGGATACGGCAGGTACGGAAGGCCGGGATGCGGCAGGCATGGAAGGCTGGGATACGGCGGACGCGGAAGGCGCGGTGTTCCCAGCGGCAGCGGGCTTTCCCTGCGGTTTCAAGCCGGAGGGAAAGAAAAGCTCTGCAAATTTCTGGAGCTTGATATTGGATACAGCACCAGCACCTTTTTCTGAATTATCCTGGTCTTTCAGCACCTGAATGAGTGCCTGAATCAGGTCCCGATATAAGACATTGCTCTTAAAGAGGTTGGAATCAATCTTCTCAGCGGTGCCCGCAGCCTTTGCCTGTAAAACTACGGCCTCGGCAAAGAGCACCATGGCTTCAGGAATCTTTTCCTGTATGGCTGCAAAAGTACCCTCAAAGTGGGAAAAGTCAGGGAGTTCCTTGCCGTCAGGCATTGGGCTCATGGAGAAACGGTTAAACATCTGCGTTAAAATGGCTGCAAAATACCATTTGCCGTTTCCAATAACGGTAAGTACGTCCATATCGGCCTCTTTCATTTTCCGTCTCTGTGCTTCATATTCTAAAGCAGTCCGGTGGGCAAACCAGACGGCGCCGTAGTGCCGCCGGAAAAATTCCTCTGCGGCTGTGCCATCGGCTTCCATCCAACCGTCCACGAAAACCGTTTTATTGGCAAAGAAAGCCCCGCTTTCTTCCTGGCGGACCTTTAAGAGCTCATTGGTGCCCTGGCTTCGTGCTTCTCCGGGCTCCCCGGCGCAGGCCATTCTGGCTCTGGAAAACTGTACCAAATCCAGAGCACGGTAAAGTCCGGCGCCTTCTCCGCGCCGCACCAACTGGAACAGTTCCTTGTCCGTCTCATGTTTTTCCGCCAGATAGTCAACCAGCTTTTTGGAGAACGGCGTGGTAAACGCAATGTCTTCCATTTTAATCGGTTTCTGGCGGTTTAAGGATATGCTGATTTCCTTGGATTTCTGTTGGGAAATATCCTGCTGCTCCGGGGTAGCCGCCTTGGGGGTATAGATAATGCGGAGCATGACCTGGGCGGTTTTGGCCCGCGCAAGCACATCCTTTTTGGATTTATCCTGTTCCAGCTCAAAAAAGAACTTGGCCGAGGTGCTGATGGTCTGGGCGCCGTTGATGACAGAAAAGTCCGGGAGCTTATCCGTCCCGATGGTTCCAAGAAGAAGACTTTCCGCATGCTTTAACTGGAATCCGGGATTGTCTACCAGGATGGTAATTCCATTATTTTTAAACCAGAAATACTCCGGCTCTTCCTCCAGGGTCTGCCGGATGGACTGGTCAACGCCCAGGGTTTCACTGATACCGAACCGGACATTGTTTTTAAAAAGCCGGTCTCCGATCAGATTATAGAGTTCTGCCAGTTGGAACAGGTCAATGGTCAGGACAATGGCTCTGGGGAGGGAAACAGCGGCTTCCTTTTCTGGCTCGGCTGTGGGCTCCAGGTTGATGTTTCCGGATAGGGGAGGCATTTGTATGATTTCATGGCGACGGATGTTTTTAAGCTTCACATTCTGGGCCTCGCAGGACGGGTCCAGAACGTAGGTGCAGCGGAGAATCAGCCTGGTATTTTTGGCCTCCTTCCGGGCGGTGGTCAGGATGGGTAATTTATACGTCTGGATGAAGGTCTGTTCCAGAAGAACCCGGTCCCTCATGTTCCTGACGAAAAAGACCAGATGGAGCACAGAGGTATCCGAGGTTTGTACCAGGGCAGGAATCTGTGCCTGAACCTGTTTAAGGAGTCCGTCGGGAGAAGAGGAGAAAACGGCAAATACCAGCTTCTCTTTTCCGTCCAGTGTCATTTTGACCGAGGTGGAGACCTGATTCTGGTCCGTCCGGGCCAGGGCATCCAACTCCGTCAAAGCTTCCGGGGTGTTCTCCCAGTCCTCCTCGCAGTCAATCTCCCGGTTTACAAGTATCTGTTTGATATAATTCAGAATGGATTCCATTCTCTTTATCTGATGCATCATGGTTTATCTGCTCCGTTTCTATTTAAGTTGTATCTGCAGGGAATCGCCTGAAAATTCTCCCAGCCCATACTGCCGGGCGGCATCGGAAAACTGCCGGATCAGGGCATTGTACCTGGAAACCACTTCTTTGAGCGTCTCACTGCTTACGGGCGCCTCTTCCTTTGGCGGCACTTCCCGGATGTCTCCGATGAATTCCAAAAGTCCTCTCCGGTAGCTGTCTGCCACATGCTCAATGTACATAAGAATCTGTTCCGGATTCTCTGTCCCGGCCCGCTTCTGCTGGATGGCATAGTGCAGATAATAGCTCAATTCCTTATCCAGATGCCGGATGGCATGGTTTAATTCATTTTGGCAGTTGAAATCTTCTGTGTTCAGTTTCTGGCTTTTACTGCTCAATTCCTCCACCAGATTGATGATTTCCGGGTAAATACTTCCCGTATGAATCCCGAAGAGCTGTTTTAAATCCCGGCGAATCTGCAGCTTGGCCTCCCGGGGAATGAGAATTCCGTAGCTCATGTATTCCGGAAGACTTTCCGGCTCATCCCCTGGAAACAGGATGAAAGCCCCCTGCTGGGCGATGATGCGGTTGTTTAATTTGGCATGGTCAATGAATTTGTGGTTCTTCTCGAAAAGAGTTTTATTCTGATACCATGGCTTGTCCCGGTTGATGATGGCATCGTAGTTGTCGTTGGTGTTCTGGGCGCTGGGACTGAAAATTTCATCCACAAAAAACACAAATACCATACCGTCCTTATCGTCCATGGAGTCCTCTTTGTTGTGATAGTAGGGGGTTACGGCAAAATAGAGGGCTGTCAGGCAATTGTAGGAAACGTCCAGCAGACGGCTCGGAAACTCTCCGTGCTGTGCATCAATGGCGTTATCCAGATACCGCTTTTCCCCGGAAAGCTTGTTCTGACGCATGGTGTCAAACAGGCTCTTTTCAAAAAAGGGATTGCCGTCCATGACGCCCTTCCGGAAAATATTGGGCCTGCATGGCAGCGGATAGCAGTCAGGCTCTCCGCGGTATACAAAGGTGGAATTCCCCTGATTTCGTGCCTTAATATATTCATTGACCCGCCCAATGTAGTCGGAAACATTGGTGATGGCTGTGGTTTGTATATGTTTTTCTTTTGGAAGGCTGTTGTTTGAGTGGACCATAATACGCCTCCTCCCCTGGACCGCTCGGTGAATGTATAACTATTAAAAGTATATCGGATATGGGAGGAAATATCCAGAGAAAATGGAAAAGAAAAGTGCTCCATCTTGTATTCTGAAGAAAAGTAAAGTATAATCGTTGGGAGAAATTGGAGAAATATACTGGAAAAGGAATATTTGTGTTGAAAAAGAGAGAACAGGGAGGACGAAGCGGTTATACTTTGGTGGAGCTTATGGTTGTGATTACCATAATGGCCATCCTGGCGTCAGTGTCGGCAGGAGTATATGCCGGATATGTAAAGAAAGCAAAGATGTCCAGGCTCTATGAAACGGCCCACCAGATCATTCAGGCTCTGGAGATCTGTGAGGCAGAATATGGAGATGCGACAGACACAAGCGGAAGACATTACTGGACGGACGCATACTTAAAGCCGCCCAACCATCCGGACAGTATTCTGTACCCATATGTGGGTGACATAACAAAGGACTGTACAGAATATTCCCTGAAAATAGGGAAAAGCGGCGGCGGTGGATACCGAGTCACCGGATTCACATATAAAACAGACCAGTATGTTGTGCAGTGGAACAGGACATCAGGAATTACGATAAAGGAGAAATAGAATGGAAAGACATACAATGACAGGACATCTGGCGGCAGTTCTGACAGCCGTGCTGTGGGGAACCACCTTTATTTCAACAAAAATTCTTCTGGTGGATTTTAATCCGGTGGAAATCCTGTTTATTCGGTTCATCATGGGATATATCGCTCTCAGCCTGGCGGCCAGAGAGCGCATCCCCTTTACGGGATGGAAAGAGGAACTTCCCTTTATTGCGGCAGGAATCAGCGGCATCACCCTGTATTACCTGTTTGAAAATATGGCTCTTACTTATACACTGGCTTCCAATGTGGGCGTTGTTGTTTCGGCAGCGCCGCTTTTTACGGCAATTCTCATTCATTTGGTGTACAAAGAAGAAAAATTCCAGCCCAGTTTCCTGGTAGGATTTGTGGTCTCCATGGCCGGAATCTGTCTCATAAGCTTCAACGGTTCAAAGATGGAGCTGAATCCCGTTGGGGACCTTTTATCGGTGGCAGCAGCCATTCTGTGGTCCTTTTATTCTGTGTTCACAAGAAAAATCAGCGGATACGGATATTCCACGGTTGTGATGACCAGACGGATTTTCTTTTACGGAATCCTGTTCATGATCCCTTCCCTGCCGTTTTTTGACTGTAAGCTGGGGCTTGGGCGGTTTGCCAATCCGGTGTATGTATTCAACCTGGTCTTCCTCGGTATGGGAGCCTCAGCTCTCTGCTTTGTCACATGGAATTATGCAGTCCGGGTGCTTGGAGCCATTAAAACCAGTGTGTACATTTACATGGTTCCCGTCATTACCGTGGTCACTTCCATGATCGTTCTCCATGAAAAAATCACACCTCTTGCAGCCATCGGAACGGTTCTCACTCTGGCCGGACTGATTCTCTCCGAATGGAAACATAAAATATAAAATAGTACTTGCAGAATAAAATAAAAGAGAGTATAATACTCGGGATATTTGGGCGGGTATTTAGGAGGTACAGTAACCGCTCATCTATAATATAAATTAATATAGGAGAGAAGACATGGAGAATCAAAAGAAAAAAACTAACTCACTTGCCACCAGAATGGGAATTTCTCTTGTATGCGGTATCGTTGCCGGTGTGCTGCTTATGTTTCTCAGAGAATCCCTTAACAGCTCAGGGCAGGGAGAACTCTGGAACACCATCAACAGCATCCTTTTCCAGGACATCACAGCCCAGGGAGCGGAAAGCGCGCTTGGTATCTTTTACATCGTGGGCCAGTTATTTATCCGCGCCCTTCAGCTTGTAATCGTACCGATGGTATTCACTTCCATTACTCTTGCAATCGGACAGATTTCCGATACAAAGGCCCTTGGAAGAATTTCCTTTAAGACCATTGCCGGTTTCCTGATCTGTTCCTTCTTTGCACTGGTATTTGCATGTGTGGCAGGAATTCTTGTTTACAATGCAGGATTCTTTAACATTCAGGTGGAAGGCCTGGAAGGCACTGCCGGATCCACCGGTTCCAACCCCTTAAATGTGGTGTTAAACGTGGTTCCGTCCAACATTACTTCCACGTTTTCCAGCAACACTGCCGTTCTTTCCATTGTATTCCTGGCAGTTTCCCTTGGTCTCTGCATGAATGTGCTGGGCGATGAGAAGACAGGAACCTTAAAGAAGCTGATTCAGGAAGTAAATGATATCGTTGTGGTATTCTTAAACTACGTGGTAACAAAGTTCGGACCCGTTGCTATCTTCGTTTTGCTTTCCAGAACCTTTGCCACATACGGAATCAACCATCTGAAACCGGCTCTGGCTTACGTGGTAGTGACCGTTATTCTGCTTCTTGTTTTCCTGTTTGTGGGCTATCCGATTTTCGTTGCTTTGAGTGCAAAGGTAAATCCGATGAAATTTGCAAACAAGATCATCAAGGTTGCAGTATTCGGATTCTCCACTTCTTCCAGTGCAGCGACTCTTCCGTTAAACATCAAGACCACCACAGAAGAGCTTGGTGTGGATGAGAAAATTGCCGCCTTTGTACTTCCGCTTGGTATGACCATCAACATGAACGGTACTGCCATCATGCAGGTGGTTGCAACCCTGTTCATCGCAGGCTGTGCCGGCTACGATGTTACAATCTCTCAGTTGATCGTCATTGCCCTCCTGGCATTGATTGCATCCGCAGGAACCCCGGCAGCTCCCGGTGCAGGCGCTATTATCCTGTTCACCATCCTGTCCGGTATCGGCTTTGTCAATGACGGCGCCCTTCTGGCTTACAGCCTGATTCTCGCCATCAACCGTCCAATTGAGATGCTGGTAACCGCCTTAAACGTTGTGGGCGATTCTGCAACCAGTATCTATGTTGCCAAGTCCGAAGGAATGCTGGACGAAAACAAATACAATGCTTAAGTCAAAGTAAGAACTCACGGCCGGAAACCGCCTTATGGCTTCCGGCCTCTTTTTAAATAACAGCATGAAACGGGGGAAAACCATGGAATTTACCTTGATTGATATGGAGACATGGGAGAGGAAATCCCATTTTGAATATTACCGGACAAAGCTAAAATGCGGCTACCATGTGACCGTACCGGTGGATGTGACCCATCTCAGGGAGGAAACAAAGAAAAAACATCTGAAATTCTTTCCGGCCTTCGTATACTGTGTATCCAGGGTCATAAAAGAGCAGAAGGAATTCCGCATGGCCCTGGATTCGCAGGGACGTCCGGGATATTTTGGCTGCCTGCACCCCAACTACACGATCTTCCATGAGGATGACCACACTTTTTCCGATCTCTGGACAGAGCATAACGACGATTTTCATGTGTTTTACCGGAACATGACAGCGGACATGGAGGCTTACCGGGACAAAAAGGGAGTAAAAATCAAGGAGGGGCAGCCAAGAAATTTTTACTGCATCTCCTGTGTTCCATGGCTTCCTTTCACTGGGTACGAGGCCTATGTTCAGGAGAACATTCCGCAGTTTTTCCCCATTATTGTGTACGGCGCCTTTAAAGAAGAGGGAGGAAGAACCACGGTTCCGTTCTGCCTAAGCATCGCCCATGCGGCCGCCGATGGCTACCACACATCCATGTTTTTTAAGAGGCTCCAGGAAATTCTGGACGAAATCATTTTGTAGAGGAAGCGCACGATGGAATTTTACTTTGCCCCTCTGGAGGGCATTACCGGTTACACATACAGAAATCTGCATCATAAATATTATTCCGGGGTGGAGAAATACTACACCCCGTTTTTATCTCCGGGACCGGAGGTGGGGCTTGGCATAAAGGAGCTTCGGGACGTGATTCCGGAAAATAACCCGGATATTCCGCTGGTGCCGCAGCTTTTAACGAACCGCGCCGGGGATTTCCTAAAATCCATGGAGGTTTTAGGGGAATACGGATACCATGAAATCAATCTGAATCTGGGCTGTCCATCGGGAACGGTGACGGCAAAAAAGAAGGGCTCCGGCTTTCTTTATTATCCCCAGGAACTGGACCGGTTTCTGGATGAGATTTTTAAGGACCGGCGGGTTCGGGATGGGGAGTTCCAGGTGTCCGTAAAAACCAGAATCGGTAAAAATTCACCGGAAGAATGGCCGGAGTTAATGGAAATTTACAACCGATACCCTTTAAAAGAGTTGATTATCCACCCGAGAATCCAAAAGGACTTTTATAAGAATACACCAAACCTGGAAGTGTTTGAAGGGGCCCTGGCCCAGAGTAAAAATCCGGTGGTTTATAATGGAGATATCTTCTCGGATGGGGATTTTAAGCGATTTCGGGAGCGGTTCCCGGCGGTAAAAACTGTCATGCTGGGAAGAGGACTGATTCAGAATCCGGAGCTGGCCCGGATGCTTCAGGAGGAAAGAAGCAGCGAAGCCTTTGATAAAATCCGTCTGAAAAATTTCCATGACGAGCTGCTGGAACAGTACTGCGGGCTGATGTCCGGGGAGCGAAACGTGCTGTTTCGGATGAAGGAGCTGTGGTTTTACATGATACGGCTGTTCCCGGACCATCCCAAAACAGAGAAGAAAATCAAAAAGTCCACGCGGCTTGCGGAATACAGGGCGGCCGTGGACGAACTGCTTGCATAAAACACATGACATCCAGGTAAAGTTATGGTATTATACCATAAGGCCTATAACAGTCAAAAATAAAATGAGGGGGAACACAAATGTACTTAATTAAGAACGTCCATGTCTACGCCCCGGAAGATCTGGGAATCATGGATGTGCTGGTTGGGGGAGCCAGAATCTTAAAGATGGCTGAGCACCTGCCAACGGAAAGTGCCTATGGCGTTGAGGAAATCGACGGCACAGGCAAGGTTCTGATGCCGGGACTCATTGACGCACATGTCCACATCCTGGGCGGCGGCGGTGAGGGCGGCGCCAAATCCAGGACACCGGAGATCATGCTGACGGACATCACCGAAGGCGGCGTCACCACCGTTGTGGGATGTCTTGGCACCGACGGCTGCACAAGGACCATGACAAATCTTCTGGCAAAGGCCAAAGGACTGGAGGAAGAGGGAATTACCACCTATGTGTACACAGGCTCCTATCAGGTCCCGGTGCGGACGCTGACCGGAAGCATCATGGACGACATCATCCTTTTGGAGAAGGTGGTGGGAACCGGAGAAATCGCCATTTCGGACCACCGTTCTTCCCAGCCCACCAAGGAAGAATTTGCAAAAATCATCGCTGACACAAGAGTGGGCGGGATTCTGTCTGCAAAGGCAGGTCTTGTGAACATTCACATGGGCGATGGGGAGGAGAAGTTAGAGTATCTGCGGTATGTGTTAAAAAACACCCAGATTCCTCCCACCAACATGCTGCCGACCCATATCAACCGCAGTCATGCCCTGATGGCAGACGGCATTGACTACGCAAAGACCATGGGCGGCTACATCGACTTAACCACCAGCTCCGATCCGGACTTTTTGGACCCGGAGGAGGTAAAGGCCAGCACAGGCCTTAAGATGGCCCTGGATGCAGGCGTTCCGGCCGAGCATGTGACATTCTCATCCGACGGACAGGGAAGTCTTCCCGTTTTCGCTCCCGATGGAACGTTCCTTGGACTGGGCGTGGGAAAGGTATCTTCCCTTTACCGGGAAATGCGGGATGCCGTGCTCACAGACGGCGTGTCCCTGACCGATGCCCTTAAGCCTGTGACAAAGAATCCGGCCTTCCTTTTGAAGCTGGAAAATAAGGGAAAAATTGCAGAGGGCGCCGATGCAGATCTGGTGCTTTCAGATGCAGAAACTCTGGAAATCCATACAGTGATGGCAAAGGGGACCATCATGATTTCCGGAAAAAAGGTTCTCGTGAAGGGAACCTTCGAGAGATAAGGAAAGAGGTACTGACATGGAAAAGAAGAAAAAAACATTCCAGATGCCGCACACATACATCATCATCTTTGGTGTTATCCTGTTTGCGGCCCTTCTGACCGTATTTATCCCGCTGGGAAAATATGAGACCAAGGAAATTACTTACATGCAGAACGGCACAGAGAAGACAAGAACCGTTCTGGACCCGGACAGCTTCCAGTATGTGCTGGATGAAAACGGCAACAAGGTAACAAAGATCGCTCCGTTATTCGGAACGGAAGATTTCGGCGGACAGGGCATTTTGAACTATGTGTTTGAAGGTATGACCGTCGGAGATAAGTGGGGCACTGCCGTAGGTATCATCGCCTTTATTCTGGTGGTGGGCGGCGCCTTCGGTATCGTCTTAAGAACAGGAGCTGTGGAAAGCGGAATCATGCGGGTTATCGCTCTGACAAACGGAAAGGAAATTCTCCTGATTCCCATTCTTATGGTATTATTCTCCCTGGGCGGAGCCGTATTCGGAATGGGTGAGGAAGCCATTCCCTTTGTTATGATTCTGGTTCCCATGTTCATTGCCATGGGATATGACGCTGTGGTGGGAATTATGTGTTCCTATGTGGCCACCCAGATCGGCTTCGGTTCCTCCTGGCAGAATCCCTTCAGCCTTGCAGTGGCGCAGGGAGTTGCCGGAATTCCGGTTATGTCCGGTGCCTGGTTCCGTATTCCCATGTGGATTTTCTTCACAACGGTAGCCATCGTTTTCACCATGCGCTATGCCATGAAGATTAAGAAAAATCCCAAACTCTCCGTGGCCTATGAGTCCGACGAAGTGTATCGTTCCGAATTTGCCAAAAAGGGTCAGGAAATGCCGCCCTTCACACTGGGCCATAAGCTGGTTCTTTTAACGGTTGCCGCCTGCATGGTATGGACCATCTGGGGCGTTGTGAGCCAGGGCTATTACATTCCGGAAATTGCGTCCCAGTTTTTCGTAATGGGTCTGGTATCCGGTATCATCGGCGTAATTTTCCATTTAAACGATATGAAGATCAATGACATTGCCACCTCCTTCGACAAAGGTGCAGCCGATCTTCTGGGCGCAGCCATGTGCGTTGGTATGGCACAGGGTATTATCATTATCTTAGGCGGCACCAGCGCCACAGACGGCACAGTGCTCAACACCATTCTCCACAGCATCAGTGAGGGAATGCAGAACTTCCCGCCGGTAATTTCCGCCTGGTTCATGTATATCTTCCAGTCGGTATTCAACTTCTTCGTAGTATCCGGCTCCGGCCAGGCAGCCCTTACCATGCCGGTTATGGCGCCTCTGGCAGACCTTGTGGGCGTGGAGAGACAGGTGGCAGTTGTGGCCTTCCAGCTTGGAGACGCATTCACAAACTTTATCGTTCCCACCTCCGGATGTCTCCTTGGTGCTCTGGCAGCAGCCAAGTTAGACTGGGGCAAATGGGCTAAGTTCCAGATCAAGTTCCAGGCACTGCTCTTTGTGCTGGCTTCCGCCACAGTCATTCTCGGCGTTTTGGTTGGTCTTTCATAAAAATCCAAATGTTTAAGGCAGCGTGTCCACGTTGGCCAGCAGGTATTCAATGAAATACTTGCTGGCTATGGGCAGGCTGCTTTTGTCTTTATAAGCAATTCCCAGAGTACGGAAAATGGGCGGGTCAACGGAGCGGCAGACCACGTGATAATTGGTGCGGCGAAGGAGGAGTTTGGCCAGGATGCTGACGCCCAGTCCGGCTTCCTGGAAAGCCAGAAGCGGTTCACTGTAATGGCCCTCCTCCAGGAGAATAAAGGGTTCCTCTGCCAGGTCCCTGAGTCTCAGCGGTTCCTTGTTTGCCAGCGGATGGTTCTCCGAAAGCACAGCCAGCATTTCTCCGTCCTTAATGGGGATCACTTCCAGATCGGTTACGGCGTTGGGACTTACAAAGCCGAAATCCACAGCGCCTATCTTAATCCACTCCTGTATGGAGCTGTAATCTCCCTGATGAAAAAGAAACTGCACATTGGGATAGATTTTCTGAAATCCGCTGATGAGCTGGGGCATCCAGTGGCAGGTGATGCTGAGCCTTGACGAGCTGGAGCAGTATGCATCCCCCGACGGATGGGTGGATGTGTGCAAGGGCTGGTTTGTAAACGGAGACTGATGGGAGGAGAAAAACAATGGATACAATGATCAGAGAGGCCTATTCGGCAGAGGCATTTGAAAAGGATGCCAAACGGGTGATGGATTTGATTGGAGAGCAGATGAAAATTTCCCAGTCGGCAGAGCCGGGAAAAACCATCTGCTGGATGGCGCCGGAGGACCAGCTTAAGTATTGGAACAATGACTTTGCTTCCGGGCAGGAAACGGACCTTTTAAAGCTTTTTGAGGATGTGATTTCCCACGCCATCAAATTTCACAACAAGGGCTATGTGGGCCATCAGGTGGCCGTGACGATGCCCCTTACGGTTTTAACCTCGGCGCTCATGGCATATTTAAACAACTGCACCACGGTATACGAGCTGGGAATGGCCGGAAACGCCATGGAAAAAGTGGTAATCGGCCACATGGCAGAAAAATTCGGGTATAACAAACAGGCCACGGGATTTGTGGTATCCGGAGGCTCCATGGGAAACCTCACAGCCCTGGTGACAGCCAGAAACTCCCTGGGAATTGAGGAAAAGGATTATCATAAGCTGGCCGTCATGGTATCCGGTGAGGCCCATTACAGCGTGGAACGGGCAGCCAAAATCATGGGAATCAGCAGTGAAAATATCATCAAGCTTCCGGTAAATGAGCGGTATGCCGTCAGGACCGAGCTGCTGGAGCAGTACTATTCCCAGGCTGTGTCCGAGGGTAAGATCGTCTTCTGCATAGTGGGCTGTGCCTGCACCACCTCCGTGGGCGCCTATGACGACCTGGAGGCCATGGCAGACTTTGCGGAAAAGTACGGAATCTGGTTCCATGTGGACGGAGCCCATGGCGGAGCCGTGGTGTTCTCCGATAAATATAAACACCCGGTAAAGGGAATTGAGCGCTCCGATTCCCTGATTGTGGATTTCCACAAGATGATGATGGTGCCGCCGCTTTCCACTGCGGTCATCTATAATACCGGACACCGGAAAATCAATGAATTTTCCCCCAAAGCCGCCTATCTGTGGCAGGACCAGATTTCAGAGGAATGGTACAATTCGGCAAAGCACACCTTTGAGTGCACCAAGCCCATCACCGTCCTTCATACATACGCCATCATGCGTCTCTACGGCGATGAAATCTACCGGGAGAACGTGGATACCCTCTATGATCTGGGAAAGGAATTTGCCGGGATGATAGAGGCAGAGGACCATATGGAAACCGCCATGGAGCCAAGCAGCAACATTGTCTGCTTCCGGTATGTGCCGGAAAAAGGCGACGCGGACCAGATCAATAAAAAAATTGCCGATGCACTGTTAAAGGACGGCACCTACTATGTGGTGAGCACCGCAGTGGGCGGAAAATTCTTCTTAAGGGCAACCTTTATGAATCCCCTCACAGACAGGGAAAACATGAAGGAGCTGATTGAAATAGTGAAACGGGCGGCCAGAGAACAGGAAGAAGCCTGATATTGACGGGCCATTTTTCCGGACGTATAATGAAGAAAACCAGCGATTCAGATACGGAGGAATAGGATGGACTATCAGGAACAGATACAGAAAGTCAATGACACAAATCCGTTTATGCGGCACAATGGAATCCGGGCGGTGGTTTTAACGGACACCGAATCCCGGGTGGAGGCAGAAATTACTGCCGATTCCTTAAATTCCATGGCAGGGGTCCACGGAGGCCTGCTTTTTCTCATGGCAGAGGTGGCCGCCGGGCTGGTCACAAGAAATGACGGAAGACGGTACGTGACCCTGGACAGCTCCTTCCGGTTCATAAGCGGAACCAACCGGGCCAAAACACTCCTTGGGGAGGCCCGTCTTATCAAGCGCGGAAAGACGATCTGCTTTACCCACGCTGCGGTGAAGGAGCCGGATACGGGAAAGCTTCTGGCGGAAGGTGATTTTACATTTTATTGTCTGGATGCATAAAAGGAATGCCCTGTTGGCCGGAATTTTTCCGACAGCCAACAGGGCATTTGGTTACTGGTTTCGTCCGCTTCGCGCCTCTTCCAGGTAATTATATAAGGTATATTTGGACACATGAAGAATTTCACATAACAGGACGCTGGCTTTGGAAATCTTGAATACGCCTTTCTGGTCTAAGTAGTCCAACGCCTTTACTTTCTCCTCTTTATTCATCAAAGACATGGGTTTTCCCACCAGGGTTTCGGCCTGTTTGATATAATACTGTAAAATATCATCCACATTTTTTGTGGCCAGGGCATCGATGTCAGTGGTTGGAGGCGTATGGGGAGTGACCGGGTACTGGACAAAAGCCTGTAAGGCCTTCTGAGCCATTAAAAGATCGGACACATCCAGATTTACACAGACAGAGCCGATGATTTTTCCGTCTTCATCGGGAATCAGCGTAGTAAAGGACTTGAAAAAGTGGTCCTGGGGGCCGTTGGAAAAGGTCTGTAAGCTGTCCTTCATGGGCTCAAGCTCCTTCCCAAGCAGGGTAATCATACCGCCCTTGGGGGAACCGCCCACCTCGCGGCCGCTGACTTTGGCGTTGAAGGCGTATACGATTGTGTGGTCATAGCCTTTGCGGTAATCGTGGACAACCACCTCGCTGTTGTCTCCAAGAAACTTCTGAAGTCCCTCCAAAAAGCGGATCAGAAAATCAAAATCTAAATACTTTGCAATCTCCATAATATTCTTTTCCCTTTCTTAACACCAGTATACCCTTAAACTAACTGTTTGTCAATTAACAAACTATAAAACAAACAAAAAGTTTGATTTTATACTTGACAACCTGTGGGGACCGTATTATAATAAAGAAAACCAAACAATTTGAAAGCATAACAAACTTTTAGTAATAAACCGGTTGGCAGCCGGTAGGATATTTCCCCGTGGATTGGATGCCCATTGGGAAATCGTGGTGCCAGATTCCTGTCTCGCCATCGGAATCCGGTACAGAGGTTATCCCCCATGGGAACCTGCCAATCCAAAAAGTTTAAGATTGGTATATGTTGAGGACGAAAAGAGGCACGGTGTTCAGTACACTGTGCTTCTTTTCGTTGGTCTGTAAGGTCCTGGTTCTTCATATAATAAACATGAATGAGATGCGGTTGGGGACGGATTGGAACATGGGATTTAAAAAGCAGCTTTTTGCGGCTGCCCTTTTGCTGGTGACCGATCTATTTCTTGCAGCAGGGCTGGTTTTTACTTTGCATGGCAGGGCATCCGGACGTTTTCATGGCACGGAGAACCGTTTTCGCGAGGCTTCGGCCGGAGAGGCCCTGGGAGAGCCCAAGGTGGTGGCCTTAACCTTTGATGACGGGCCCAATGCAAAGTATACGGGAATTCTTCTGGACGGACTGAAGGAGCGTGGTGTGAAGGCATCGTTCTTTTTGATCGGCGAATGTATTGAGGGGAACGAGGACCTTGTAAAGCGTATGGACGAAGAAGGCCATCTGGTGGGCGTCCACTGCCTGTATCATACGGATCTGACCCGGGAGGAGCTGGAGACGGCCAACCATCAGTTGGAGCAGACAAAAAGTATGATTGAAGAGGTGACAGGAAAGACACCGGAGTATGTGCGCCCGCCCTTTGGAAACTGGAATGAGACTCTGGGGGATAAGGTGTCCATGGAACCGGTGTTCTGGAATGTGGATTCCGTTGACTGGAAGCTTAAGAACACCTCCAGGATTGTGAATAAGGTGATGAAGGGCACGAAAAACGGCGATATCATCCTAATGCACGATGAATTTCAAACTTCTGTGGAAGCTGCGCTGCAAATAATTGACAACTTGCTGACAAACGGTTATACTTTTGTTACGGTGGATGAATTAACGATTGATTAGAGGAATGACATGGATTTATTTGACTACATGCGTACCAATACGATGGAAAAAGAATCACCTCTGGCATCCCGTATGCGTCCGCGGACGCTGGATGAGGTGGTAGGGCAGAAACACATTATCGGAAAAGATAAGCTGCTTTACCGGGCCATCAAGGCCGACAAGCTGGGTTCGGTGATCTTCTACGGTCCTCCGGGAACCGGAAAAACCACTCTGGCCAAAGTCATCGCCAACACCACCAGCGCCAGATTTGAACAGATCAATGCAACGGTTGCCGGAAAAAAGGACATGGAGGAGATCGTAAAGAACGCCAAAGATGCCCTTGGGATGTACGGACAGAAAACCATCCTGTTTGTGGATGAGATTCACAGGTTCAATAAGAGCCAGCAGGACTATCTCCTCCCGTTCGTGGAGGACGGAACCGTGACGCTCATTGGAGTGACCACGGAAAATCCATATTTTGAAGTCAACAACGCGCTTCTTTCACGTTCACGGATTTTCGAGCTAAAGCCCCTGGAAAAACAGGATATCAAAGAACTGGTCCTTCGGGCCGTATACGATGAGACGCGGGGAATGGGAACCTACCATGCAGAAATCACCGATGATGCAGCAGAGTTTCTGGCCGATGTGGCCAACGGAGACGCCCGTGCTGCCTTAAATGCTGTGGAGCTGGGGATTCTCACCACGGAAAAGGGCGAAGACGGAAAAATTCACATTACACTTCCGGTAGCAGCGGAGTGTATCCAGAAACGGGCGGTCCGCTATGACAGGGACGGAGATAACCATTATGATACCGTGTCTGCGTTTATAAAAAGCATGAGGGGTTCCGATCCCGATGCGGCCCTTTATTATCTGGCCAGGATGCTGTACGCCGGGGAGGATGTGAAGTTCATTGCCAGAAGAATTATCATCTGTGCTGCAGAGGATGTGGGAAACGCGGACCCCAATGCTCTGACGGTGGCTGTGAGCGCCGCCCAGGCGGTGGAGCGGATTGGTCTTCCTGAGGGACAGATTCCTCTGGCAGAGGCCGTTGCCTATGTGGCCACGGCGCCAAAGAGCAATGCGGCCTGCATGGGAATTTTTAAGGCCATGGAAGCCGTAAAAAACAGAAAGACACCGCCGGTTCCGGCTCATCTCCAGGATAGGCACTATAAAGGTGCGGAGAAGCTGGGCCACGGATTGGGGTACAAGTATGCCCATGACTACCCCAACCATTATGTAAAACAGCAGTATCTTCCGGATGGGATGGAGAACGAACAGTTCTATTTCCCGACGGAAAACGGCTATGAAAAGCAGATCAGGGCTCATATGGAATGACTCAGGCAGGAAACAGAAAAAGAAAATTAAAATAAGGAGAAACAACATGCGTGAAAAATTAGAAACGTTACCTCTTGCACAGTTGAGAGAGCTGGCCAAGGGGCAGGGAATCAAAAACGTCAGCGGACTGAGAAAGTCTGAGCTGGTGGACAGGCTCTGCGAGGTGGCAGAGAGAGAAAATGCGGCGAAAGCAGCGGAAGCGGAAAAAGCCGAGAAAGCTGCAGAAAAGCCGGAGCGGCCGGCAAGGCCTGAGAGAGCGGAACGGCCGGAAAGAGCGGAACGAGGAAATGCACCGGCCCAGGGCAGCTCCCAGCCCCCTACGGGAGACCCGAAAAATGATTTGCAGGATTTGGACAGCGGGATTGAAGCCAATGGAATTCTGGAGGTCATGCCGGATGGATTCGGATTCATCCGATGTGAAAATTTCCTTCCGGGAGAAAACGACGTCTATGTGGCCCCATCTCAGATTCGACGGTTCAATATGAAAACCGGAGATATCATTCGCGGAAGCCGCCGGGTAAAAACGGCAACAGAAAAATTCGCAGCCCTTCTTTATGTGACAACCATCAACGGGTACCCCACCCATGTGGTTGAGAAACGTCCCAATTTTGAAGATTTAACTCCAATTTTTCCAAACAAAAGATTAAACCTTGAAGTACGCGGGGGAAGGAATACCACAGCCATGCGCGTGATGGATCTTTTGGCTCCCATCGGCAAAGGACAGAGAGGTATGATCGTATCTCCGCCCAAGGCAGGTAAAACCACTCTTTTAAAGCAGGTGGCCAAGGCAGTTACCACCAATTATCCGGATATGCATCTGATCATTCTTCTGATTGACGAGCGTCCGGAGGAAGTGACCGACATTAAGGAATCCGTTGTGGGACCCAATGTGGAAGTGATCTACTCCACCTTCGACGAGCTGCCGGAGCGCCATAAACGTGTGTCTGAGATGGTAATTGAGCGGGCCAAGCGTCTGGTGGAGCATGGACGCGATGTGATGATTCTTTTAGACAGCATAACACGTCTGGCCAGAGCCTATAACCTGGTGGTGCCGCCCAGCGGACGTACCCTGTCCGGTGGTCTTGACCCGGCAGCCCTTCATATGCCGAAGCGGTTCTTTGGTGCAGCCAGAAACATGAGAGAGGGCGGAAGTCTTACGATTCTGGCAACGGCTCTGGTGGATACGGGAAGCCGTATGGATGATGTGATCTATGAGGAATTCAAAGGAACCGGCAACATGGAGCTGGTGCTTGACCGGAAACTGTCTGAGAAACGTATTTTCCCGGCCATTGATATCTTAAAATCCGGTACGCGCCGTGATGACCTGTTGCTGACCCAGGAAGAGGCCGAGGCGGTGGACTCCGTGAGAAAGGCCACAAACTCCATGAAGGCAGACGAATCCGTGGAAAAGGTGCTGGATTTATTTGCACGGACCAAGACCAACCGGGAGTTCGTGGAAATGGCCAAAAAGATGAGATTTTATTAAAATCCGGAGGAAACAATGATGGTGGAAGAGGAAGCGAAAAATCCCATACAGGTTGCAGAAAAGCTGTTTCAGGTAATTGAGACTCTGGCGGATAACGGGCCCATGGGGATCATGGATTTAAGCAACAGCCTGGGATTTCATAAAAGCACCACCCACAGGCTGGTGGCGTCTCTTCAGTTTATGGGATACATCCGCCAGGAGGAGGAATCCCTGAAATATATGTTATCCTTTAAATTCCTGGAAATCGGAAGCAAAATTCTGGACCAGACCAATATGGCCTCCCTGATTCATCCGTCTCTGCGGAAGCTGTCGGAGCAGACCGGGGAGACGGTCCACCTGGTGCGCCGGGAAGGGACCGAAGCTGTCTATATTGACAAGGTGGAGTCGAAGGTTGGCTCCATCCGCATGGTGTCCAGAGTGGGAAGCAGAGTTCCGCTGTACTGCTCCGGAGTGGGAAAAGCGCTGCTTGCGGAGCTGGACGACGAGGAAGTGCGGGCCATCTGGGACGCATCGGAAATTAAGCGCCTGACTGCCTACACCATCACCTCCTTCGAGGTCCTGAAGGAGAGGGTGGAGGAAGTGAGGAAAAACGGATATGCCATTGACAACGAGGAGAATGAGGAGGGCGTGCGGTGCATTGCCGTATGTTTGAAGGACTACCATAAGGAACCGGTGTATGCCCTCAGCATCTCCGCTCCGGTGAGCCGCATGAGCGATGAGCGGATCCGGGAGTTAAGGGAGGCAGTGCTGGAATTCAAAGAGGAAACGGCGAAGACCCTGGGACTTACCAGGACATAGGAGGAGGGAGCCATATGTTTGATATTCTGCTGATTCATGGAACGGTCATCACCGTTGACAGGGAACATCACCTGTACCGGGACGGATATGTGGCCATTGAGAAAGACCGGATTGCTTTGGTTGGCGATATGAGAGAACTGAAAGAGCTTCCGATGGCAAAGCGGGTGATTGATGTCAACGGAAACGCCATACTGCCCGGGCTTGTGGATGGACATGGACACGGCGGCCATTGCCTGATCAAAACCTTAGGGGAGCACTACCAGAACTGGCTGGCCATGGCAGAGGAGATTTATTACCGGAACACAGACACCGATTTCTGGTATGCGGAAGGCGCGCTGGCGGCCGCGGAGCGTATGAAATTCGGCATCACAACGGGAGTTTCCATCATGGGAAGCAATCCCAGAATGGACATTCTGGAACCGTTAGAGGCAAACCTGGAGGCGTCTGTTTCCGTGGGACTCCGCCAGATGAGCGGAATCGGCTGTGCAGGCGGAGCCTGGCCGAAGAAGGCAAGGGTTTTCCATAAAGACGGAAGTGTGGAGGAATACCAGGTCAATCCGGACCTGGCCCATGAAACCACCAGGGAAGCCGTAAAAAGGCTCAACGGAAAGAATCCGCTGGCCACCTGCATAGTGGCGCCGGACAGCATGGGCTGGAGGCCGTCGGAACGTGCAGAGGCCAACATCCGCCATAACCGGACCATGTACGAAATTGCAAAGGAATATGATGTGCCCCTTCATACCCATGCCTTTGGCGGGGATGTGCAGTTTATGCATGATACAACACCGGAAATTCTGAATTATAAGATGTCCCTGGTACACAGCACAGGATACAGTGAGGAAGAGCTCAATATCCTGGCCGGGTCCGAGGCTTATGTGTTCCACGGCCCCACCACCCGTTCCGTGATTCGGAAGTTCTGTCCTGCGTATGAGATGTTAAAACGGGGAATCCATCTGGCGGTGGTCACGGACGGAACAGCGCCGGACAGAAGCTATGATATCTGGCGGGACATGAAGAATGTCCAGTTGGAACAGAGAATCCATGAGGCATACACAGGCGTTCTGCCCTGCGGAAAAGTCCTGGAGCTGGTGACCATTGAGCCGGCAAAGGCCCTGGGAATCGATCATCTGGTGGGCTCCCTGGAAAAGGGGAAAAAGGCGGATGTGATCGTTGTGAATGTGCATCAGCCGCACCTGGCTCCCTTTGGTGCAATGCCTGTGGAACGGCTGGTCTATCACGCCATGGGACAGGATGTGGAAACCTCCATCATCGACGGAACAATTGTCATGGAAAACAGAAAGCTTCTGCTTGCAGATGAAATACAGATTCTGAACCAGGCGGAGCGGGCATTTGAACGGATGATGGAGCGGTTCGGAGACTGGAGCGTGACGGAGAACCCGGCCTTGTACAGTCTGGAAAATGTAAGC
Source organism: Clostridium sp. (assembly GCA_021770825.1). Taxonomy (GTDB): domain Bacteria; phylum Bacillota; class Clostridia; order Lachnospirales; family Lachnospiraceae; genus CANRXD01. The sequence continues at coordinate 21,172 of JAETQD010000013.1, forward strand.
GGACTTGCTTTTCCTGCCAATCGGTAATATAATAAAGGCAGGAAAAAGCGAGGAGTCGGTGTAAATGACAGAAAATCAGCAAACAAGATTGGCAAAATTCATGGGTGGAGATAAAAAAGGATACCGCACTGCCTTCCAGATGGCCTGGCCGGCAGTGATGGAATCTTTTTTTATTGCTTTGGCGGGTATGGTGGACTCGCTGATGGTGAGCTCCATGGGTGCTTATGCGGTGGCGGCCGTCGGTCTGACGACACAGCCAAAATTTCTCGGGCTCTGTATCTTCATTGCAACCAACGTGTCCGTGTCGGCACTGGTGGCCAGAAGAAAGGGGGAACAGGACCAGAAAGGCGCCAACCAGGTGCTTTTGATGGCCCTGGTGTTTACGCTTCTGGTGGGAACGCTCATCAGTATCATAAGCGTCACCTTTGCAGACCCCATTATCCGGCTCTGCGGGGCCAATGAGGACACTCAGGACAGTGCGGTCCTTTACTTCCGCATCATCATGGGCGGTATGATGTTTAACATTATTTCCATGGCCATCAACGCTTCCCAGCGCGGCGCAGGCAACACAAAGATTGCCATGCGGACCAATGTGACCAGCAATGTGGTGAATATGATCGGAAACTATCTGCTGATTCAGGGAAACTTCGGATTTCCCAAGCTTGGAATCATGGGAGCTGCCCTGGCCACGGTTTTCGGCACGGTGGTGGCCTGTATCATGAGTATCCTGTCCCTGGTGCCGAAGGACAACTTTGTCAGCATTCCCTACATAATCAAAGAACGGGTCAAAATCACCCTGGAACCGGCAAAGAACATGGCAAAAATTGCATCCAGCGTATTTGTGGAGCAGGTGTTCATGAGAATCGGCTTCCTTACAGTTTCCATCATGGTGGCCAGACTTGGAACAGCGTCCTATGCGGCTCATCAGGTGGGAATGAACGTGATGAATTTGTCCTTTTCCTTCGGAGACGGCATGCAGGTGGCGGCAGTGGCCCTCTGCGGGCGGAGCCTGGGAGAAAAAAAGCCGGAGCTGGCAAAAATGTACGGAACTGTCTGTCAGAGAATCGGAAACATGATTTCCGTGGTGCTGGCGGTCCTATATCTGACCTGCGGCTCCTGGTACTACCATCTGTTCTTTGTGGAACCGGAGATCATTGCCATGGGAGTACAGATCACCAAGGTTTTAACCATCATCGTCCTTTTGCAGATTGCCCAGGTCATTTACATGGGATGCTTACGGGGAGCCGGAGATGTACTGTTTACCACCATCGCTTCCACCATAAGCATTACCGTTATCCGCCCGGTCTTTTCTTACCTTCTCTGCTACACATGCGGGCTTGGAATCGTGGGAATTTGGCTTGGAATCGTCTGTGACCAGTTCTCCAGATTTTGTCTGACTACCTGGAGATTTAAGAGCGGGAAGTGGACGAAAATTAAAATATAGCGTAATTAAAAAACGGCATATCCGCAGACAATTCTGCCGGACATGCCGTTTCCTTTTCACATCTAATTTCCGCACTCGATGCTGATTTCCGTAAACATCTGAAGAATATCTTCGATTTTTATACTTTCTTTTTCCCCGGCCCCCTTATCGAGAACTGCATGCCCCTGGTGCATCATGAGAATCCGGTTTCCATAGCCCACGGCAAAGCGGAGATTATGAGTCACCATGATGGTGGTCAGATGCTTTTCGCGGACAATTTTATCGGTCAGCTCCATGATGGTATCGGCGGTCTTGGGGTCCAGGGCAGCGGTGTGCTCATCGAGAATCAGGAACTCAATGGGAGTCATGGTGGACATGAGAAGGGCCATAGCCTGTCTCTGACCGCCGGAGAGAACGCCCACCTTCACCTGAAGCTTATCCTCCAGTCCAAGCCCCAGGGTCTTTAGCTGGTCTCTGTAAAAGTCGATTCTTGCCCGGTTGGTGCCGGGAAGGAGGTTGAAGGCCTTTCCCTTGTTGTCAGCCAGAGCCATGTTTTCCAGAATCGTCATGTTGGGGCAGGTCCCCATGGCCGGATTCTGGTACACGCGGCCGATGCGGCGCTGTCTCTTATATTCCGGCATTTTTGTGATATTGGTTCCGTTTATGAGAATGGAGCCGGAGTCCAGAGGAATGCTGCCGCAGATTAAGTTTAACATGGAGGTCTTGCCGGAGCCGTTGCTTCCCACAACCGAGACAAACTCGCCGTCATGGATGGTCAGGTTGAAGTCCTCGAAGAGGCACATCTCATTTACTGTGCCGGCATTATAATATTTGTTGATATTTTTAAGCTCTAGCATGGCGGGTCCCCCTTCGCTTTACGGAATCGCTGATGACTAAAATCAAAAGAAGAATGGCGGCGGTGATTAACTTTAAGTCGGCTGCTTTCACGATTCTTAAGGAAATCACCAGGGCCACACAGGCTTTATAGAGAATGGCGCCCGCAATGACGGCCGTGGTGGTCTTTAAGACTCCAAACCGTTTAAAGAGCTGTGTTCCCAGAATGACGCTTGCCAGGCCGAACACCATGGTTCCCGTTCCGATGGAAATATCGAAAAAGGCCTGCTTCTGCGCCAGAACGCCTCCGGCCAGGGCTGCAAATCCGTTTGCGATGGCAAGACCGATGATTTTTACACGGCCCTTGTCCTTAGCCAAAGAGGTGACCAGGGTGTCGTTGTCTCCGGCTGCCCGCAGAAGGTAACCGGATTTTGTGCTTAAGTACCAGTCCAGCAGCAGTTTGCAGATGCAGACAATGACTGCCAGTAAAATCACAACAATATAAGGCTTTACGGAAGCCGGAAGGGCAGTTCTGGTCCACTGGTTGTCAAAAATCGTGTCCTGGGACAGGAAGGGAAGATTGGCTTTCATTCCGGCAATCCTTAAATTAATGGAATAAAGGGCAGTCATGACAATGATTCCGGAAAACAAATCGCGGACTTTGCACTTTACATGAATCAGCCCCGTGACGCATCCGGCCAGGACCCCTGCCAGAAAGGACAGGGGAAGAGCCAGAACCGGGGATATGCCCTTTACGATCAGGCTGGCTGTGAGGGCCGCGCCCAACGGGAAGGTGCCGTCCACCGAAAGATCGGGGAAATCCAGTATTTTATAAGTGATGTATACGCCCAGGGCCATGATGGCATAGATTAAGCCCTCTTCAAAGATTCCTAAAATGATTGTCATGCGATTCCTCCGTAAAAACCAGTAAAAGAATCCGATTACTGGGTAATTTCCGTAAACAGCTCTTTGGCAGAGTCTTTTAAGCTGTCCGGGAAGGTGATGCCGAGGGTTTCGGCAACCTTTTCGTTTCCGTAGAAGGCAGCTTCCTCAATGACTTCAAAGTTCATTTCGCTGGCCTTTGCCTCGCCTTTTAAAACCCTGGCAGCCATATGTCCGGTCTGCTTTCCAAGGTCCACATAGTCAAGTCCCATGGCTGCCAGACAGCCGATCTTCACCTGCTCGATCTCGCTGCCAAATACCGGAATGTTCTTTGCGTTGGCCTTGGAAAGAATCAGGGGAAGGGAGGAAACAACCGTGTTGTCGGTCAGGTTATTGAGGCAGTCCACCTGCTCTAAAATATTGTCGGCAGCCAGCGGAATGTCTGCAGTGGAAGAAACGCCGGATTCCACAATTTCAAATCCGTATTCCGAGGCCTTTTCCTTATACTCAGCCAGGGTGGCAGCGGAATTTACTTCGCTGGTGGTGTACATGATGCCGATTTTCATTGCATCCGGGAGAATTTTTCGGATCATATCAAGCTGCTGCTCCACAGGAAGCTTGTCGCTGGTTCCTGTGACCTCTCCCACGGGAGTGCCGTCGGCATTGGCAAGCTCGGCTTCAATGGGAGCGGTTACTGCAGTATAGATCACCGGAATATCGTTTTTCCGGCCGACACTGTATGCGCTCTGGGCAATGGGAGTCGCAATGGCGCAGATCAGGTCTGCGTTCTGCCCTGCAAAGTTGGTGGCAATCTGTGCGGCAAGCCCCGGGTCCGCCTGGGCGTTTTCGTAAAGGATGGTCAGATTTTCACCCTCTTTAAAGCCTTCCTCGGCAAGCCCCTCGAGAAAGCCCTCGCGGCAGTTGTCCAGGGAACCGTGGACAGCAAACTGGCCGATGCCGATGGTGTAGGAGCCGGAAACGGTGTCGGCGGCTGCGGCAGAGCTTTCGGTGTCAGCGGCCGCCATACTTTCGGCTTTGGCGGTTGTGGCGGCCTGGGACTCTCCGGAAGTGTTTCCGGAAGAACATCCGGTCATTAATACGGCTGCCAGGGTCATAAGTGCGATTGTTTTCATAGATTTTTTCATAATAATTCCTCCTGTAAATTAAAAAAGTCCCAAGCATATATATTCTATGCTTGAGACGAATTATCTATCCGCGGTGCCACTCAAATTGACCTTTCGGTCCTCTTTGTCGTATACCAACATATACGCCGCCAGGTAACGGCTGCGGAAGCCGTCAGTCCATACTCGAATCTTTCAGGACTGCCCTCGAAAGTCCATTCCATTTCCAACGCCATACCGCAATCCCACCGCCTGCGGCTCTCTGTGATACCGTTCCCGAAAATGTACTCCTCTTTCTCTACGGTTTTCTTGTTTCATTTGACGATATATTAATACGCACAAACGGGTTTGTCAAGAGAATTTATTAAATAAATATAATATTTGCGAAACTTCCATAAACTTCCTTGACGCTATACTTGTAACGTGCTAGGATAAAGAAGATGATTGAGTGACAAGGTGTCACTTGACAAAAAGCAGGATATTTTCCGGGAAAGCTGGAAAACTAAACAGAAAAAAGACCTTGATATGGAGTGAGAGAGTATGGAAAGCAGGGCGAAAGACGACAGAATGGCCAATGCCCCTTTGGGCAGGCTTCTAATTGAGCTGGCAGTCCCCACGGTGTTTGCACAATTGGTAAACCTTCTCTATAATATGGTGGACAGAATCTATGTGGGAAGAATTCCGGAGGTGGGCCATCTGGCGCTGGCAGGACTTGGCGTCACATTTCCGATTATTATTCTGATTTCAGCCTTTGCCGCCCTGATCGGCGCAGGCGGTGCGCCCAGAGCAGCCATCTGCATGGGAAAAAAGGATTATGATACGGCGGAAAAGATTCTCGGAACCTGTATCACGTCCTTATGCATCATGGCTGTGTGCTTAAGCGTCTTTTTCTATTTTGTGAAGGAGCCGCTTCTCATGCTGTTCGGAGCCAGTGAACAGACCATCGGATATGCCAACAGCTATCTGGGCATTTATCTTTTGGGAACCATTTCCGTTCAGATTGCCCTGGGACTCAACATGTTCATCACCAGCCAGGGTTTTGCCAAAACAGGAATGCTGACGGTGTTAATCGGTGCGGTTTTAAATATCATCCTGGACCCGGTTTTCATTTTTGCACTGGGAATGGGCGTACAGGGTGCAGCTTTGGCAACCATCATCAGCCAGACGGTTTCTGCTTTGTGGGTGCTTATGTTCCTCTGCGGAAAGAAGACCATTCTGAAGGTAAAAAAGGAGAATCTCAGAGTCAATGGGGAGCTTCTTCTCTCTGTTGTGGCGTTGGGAGCTTCTCCGTTTATCATGCAGTCCACGGAATGTCTGGTGCAGCTCACCTACAATTCCGGAATGCAGCGGTACGGAAACGACTATTATGTGGGAGCCATGACCATCCTGTTTTCCGTCATGCAGATGCTGTTTCTTCCCCTGAGCGGCTTAACGCAGGGCGCCCAGCCGATCTTAAGCTATAATTTCGGCGCCGGAAATAAGGAACGGGTAAAAAAGGCGTTTAAGCTTTTGTTTGTTCTTTCCCTGGGCTTTTCCCTGATTGCAACGGGTTCGGTGATCCTGTTTCCGGAGCTGTTCATCCGCCTGTTTTCCGACAATGAAGAGATTATCCGCATCGGTGTTTATGCAGTCCGCATCTATATGTTCGGCTTCCTGATTATGGGAGCCCAGATTGCGTGCCAGCAGACTTTCCTGGCTCTGGGTCAGGCAAAGATTTCCATGTTCCTGGCATTTTTAAGAAAAATCATCCTGTTAATTCCTCTGGCAATTATTTTGCCGAAGCTTGGAATGGGAACGGACGGCCTGTTTTATGCGGAGCCGATATCGGATATCCTGGCAGTGCTCACAACGGTGACGCTGTTTGCACTGAATTTCAATAAAATGCTGAATGTAAAGCCAAAAGAAAAAACAAAAGAAAGGTAGAGGATACGTATATGGGAGTAAACAACGGCGGGAAAGCCCCGCAGCCCAATAATCATGCCAAGGGGCTGATTTACTATGCAGTGATTGTGTTTTTGATTACCATGCTGTTAAATGCGCTGGTTTTTCCGGCGGTGATGGAGCAGAAGGTGGTGGAGGTTAATTATAATGAATTCCTCACCATGGTGGATGCCGGACAGGTGGTCCAGGTGCAGAAGGACACAGACCAGCTTCTGTTCTTAGCCCAGGATGCCCATGGCAATAAACAGGTATACAAGACAGGACTCTGGGAAGACGACACCCTCACAGAGCACCTTTATAAGGCCGGAGTCACCTTCGGAAAGGTAATTCCCCAGAAGGAATCGGCCATCATGTCATTTCTTACCAACTGGATTATCCCCATTGGAATCATGGTGCTTTTCGGACAGTTTTTAAGCCGTATGATGACGAAACGGATGGGCGGGAATGCCATGACCTTCGGAAAGTCCAATGCGAAGATTTATGCGGAAAATGAAACCGGAAAGACCTTCGCCGACGTGGCCGGACAGGAGGAGGCCAAGGAGGCCTTAAAGGAGATTGTGGATTTCCTCCATGACCCGAAAAAATACTCCGACATCGGAGCTACGCTTCCCAAGGGTGCTTTGCTTGTGGGCCCTCCGGGAACCGGAAAAACCCTGCTTGCAAAAGCCGTGGCCGGAGAGGCCCATGTGCCGTTTTTCTCCATCTCCGGTTCGGAATTTGTGGAAATGTTTGTGGGTATGGGCGCAGCCAAGGTTCGTGATCTGTTTAAGCAGGCCAATGAAAAAGCTCCCTGTATCGTGTTTATCGACGAGATTGATACCATCGGTAAAAAGCGTGACGGCAGCGGCATGGGAGGAAATGATGAAAGGGAACAGACCTTAAATCAGCTTCTTACGGAGATGGACGGCTTTGACGGAAAGAAGGGCGTTGTAATTTTAGCAGCCACCAACCGTCCGGAATCTCTGGACCAGGCCCTCTTAAGACCGGGCCGCTTTGACCGGAGAATCCCGGTGGAGCTTCCGGACCTTAAGGGAAGAGAGGCCATCTTAAAGGTACATGCGAGAAATGTAAAAATGGATGATTCGGTGGACTTCAATTCTATCGGCCGCGCCACCTCCGGAGCCAGCGGAGCAGAGCTTGCCAATATCGTCAACGAGGCGGCTCTCCGGGCAGTCCGCCTGGGAAGAAGAGTGGTATGCCAGGAAGATTTGGAGGAAAGCGTGGAGACCGTCATCGCCGGATACCAGAGAAAGGATGCCGTGATCTCCGAAAACGAGAGACGGATTGTGGCATACCATGAGATCGGACACGCCCTGGTGGCTGCCTGCCAGAATCATTCGGCTCCGGTCCATAAAATCACCATCATCCCCAGAACCTCCGGAGCTCTGGGCTACACCATGCAGGTGGAATCCGGAGAACGGTTCCTGATGAGCAAGGAAGAGGCATTAAATAAGATTGCCACTCTGACCGGAGGACGTGCTGCCGAGGAATTTATGTTTAAGTCCATCACCACAGGCGCTTCCAACGACATCGAACAGGCCACCAAGCTGGCCAGAGCCATGGTAACCCGGTACGGCATGAGCGACCAGTTCGGTATGGTAGCCCTGGAAACCGTAAGCAACCAGTACCTGGGCGGAGACACCTCCCTGGCCTGCTCCCCCGAGACAGCCAAGGCCATCGACGATGAGGTCATCCGGACCGTAAAAACCCAGTACGAAAAAGCCCTCACTATCCTGAAAGACCACGCAGCCAAACTAAATGAACTTTCAGAATACCTCCTGGAACGGGAAACCATCACAGGAGAAGAATTCATGGAAATATTAAATCGCTAACAAAAACGAACGGTAAGGGACAGCCATCCTTTACCGTTCGCTTTCTTACAGCCCGTCAAGAAACCCTTTGCAGGGGAAGGGGTGGGTATGGTATACTATACACGAAAGCGATGAGCAGTGCGGCTCCCCCGCTGCATAGCTCCTCCCCCACGAAAAGAGGACTTCCCATGAAAAAGAAAATATGCCCTTACTGCGACCAGGCAATTAAAGACGGTATATACTGCAAAGGCTGCAGACGAATCGTCCTGAAACCAGTCATCTGGGATGTGGACTACTATTTAAATGAACGTCATCCGGCTTCAGAAACAAACTGTCAATATCACGGTGACCTGCACACCGGAAAAATGACGTCCCCTAAATCCAACGCCTCCAAATCGGCGCGCCCAAAGGCTGCCGCGCCGCGCCCGCAGGCCGCAAAATCCAAACGTTCCCCGAGAAAAGGCATACGGGCCAAATTGGGCCTTGCCGGGGCCATTTACCTGTGTATCATTATCATCGGCGTTGGCGTCAACCTGTTTAACCACTTCGCAGAAACATCCAGAGACATCGGCAAACTGCTGAACTCCATGACAGAAGCAAAGCCAGAGCCGGAGTCCAACGGAATCTGGGAAGAAAAATTCATAGAGGACGATTCCTGGCAACCCGAACTTTCCGACTGGGAGCGCAGCGACCAGGAGGTAAAAGAAGCCGGAATTCCCTGTAATGGATACGGCCACTTAAACATCAGAGACTCCGAAGTCCTCCCCCTGTTTGACACCCTGTTATTAGAAACTTCCTTCCAGGCCGACTGCACCCAATACAGCTATAACCAGTTCATAGACGAGACCACCTGGTACAATACCACATATGAATACGTTCTCGTCCGCGAAGAAGATTACTGCGGCTACGTAAGCCTGTACTTTGACACGGTGGACGGCCGCATGCACGGCATGGACCTGATTTTCGAGAACAAGGAAGACTTATACGAAATGGCCGATCTGTCCATAAATCTTCTGACAGAACTCGGTGTTCTGGAGGAGCCCCAAACCGGCCGCAGCCTGTTTGACGAAGCCCTTGAAAAAGACCCGGAAGGAATGGAGCGGTTCCAGCTGGAAGAGTGCCTGGAAATCTCCTGTATGGAAATGGACGGAGAATATTACATGATGTACATCGGCGCCAAGCCGTAAATAAACCGGAGCCGGCAAAATCAATGCCGGCTCCGTCTTATCTGCAGATTCTTTTAGTCTTCCCCATGATGATAATGAACATGCAAAAGCTCATGGGCTCTGTCCTTTAACACACCGTCTTCATAGAGACGGAGCACAACCGGATTCTCATCCGATCTCTTCACAAGAGCACTCTTATCGGCCGTATAAAGTCCTGCGGACCGTTTCTGCTTGACCTCATAAAATCCTTCGGGCTGTCCGGCACCGCCGATACATCCGGTGGGGCAGGCCATAACTTCCACAAAATCAAAATGCTCTTCGCCGCTTTCAATGAGCCCGATCAGCTCTTCCGCATTTCCAAGACCGCTGACAACGGCTGCATGGACGGTCTTCCCCTGAATGTCAATGGAGAATTTCTTAGTACCTGCGATGCCGCGGACGCCGGAATACTCGATTTCCTGAAGGGCCGCATTGCTGCGTTCCGCCACGCGCCTTAAGGCTGCCTCCATAACACCGCCGCTGGTTCCAAAGATAATGCCGCCGCCGGAGCGGATGGAAAACGGCATATCCGGGGCTGTGGGCTCCAAATCTGCAAACTGGATACCCAGCTCACGAATCATGGCAGCCAGCTCTTTTGTGGTAATGACGGCATCCACATCCGGTTTTCCGTCCCGGACGAATTCGTTTCTGGCGGCCTCCATTTTCTTTGCCGTACATGGCATGATGGCCACATGGAAGGTCTCCAGGCCGCATTCCTCATCGGACGGTTTATAATATTCCTTAATGACAGCTCCAAACATCTCCATGGGAGATTTGCTGGTGGAGAGGTAGGGAATCAGTTCCGGATGTTTGGTCTCCGCGAATTTAATCCAGGCCGGGCAGCAGGAGGTGAACAGAGGATACTTTCTCTCCTCACCCTTTGCCAGAATTTCTGCCAGCTCATTGGTCTCCTCGATGATGGTCATGTCTGCACTTACGCTGGTATCAAAGGCTAGATCGAAGCCGATCATATGAAGGGCCGTATAAATTTTGTAGATGGTATTTTCTCCCGGCGGCATGCCGAATTCCTCACCGAGGGCCACGCGGACTGCCGGGGCAATCTGGGCGATCACACGCTTTTTCGGATCATAGAGGGCAGACCATACCCGCTTTAAATCCTTTTTGATGGTGATGGCTCCTGTGGGACAGACGGCAGCACACTGGCCGCAGCCCACACATTCTGTCTCGGAGAGCTTCTTTCCAAAGGCCGGAGAAACTTCCATATTGGAACCGCGGTGAACAAAATCGATGGCACCCACATGCTGAATCTCATTGCACATGCGGACACAATCGCCGCAGAGAATGCACTTATTCATATCCCGTACAATGGAGGGAGAGGAATCATCAATCTCGTAGTCAGGGCGGTTGTTTTTAAAACGGATATGGTCCAGGCCAAACCGTCTGGCCAGGAACTGAAGCTGGCATTTCTGGTTCTTTTCGCAGATGGTGCAATCACGGCAGTGGGAAGCCAGAAGAAGCTCCAGAATCATTTTTCTGTGGTGATGGAGCTTGGGAGTATTGGTCCGGATCACCATTCTGTCCTTGGGAGGAGTGGAGCAGGAGGCAATGATATTTCCCCTTTCGTCCTCCACCACGCACATACGGCAGGCACCGTAAATGGAGAGATCTGTGTAATAGCAGAACGTCGGAATATGGATGCCGACATTCCGGATGACCTGAAGGATGTTCTTTTCGTCGGTGAACTCTGCGCGGAGTCCGTCAATAATCATATATTTAGCCATGGGTTCCCTCCTACACTTCTTTTACAGCGCCGAAATTACAGCCTTCCATACAGGCGCGGCACTTAATGCATTTATCCTGGTCAATGACATGGGGATTCTTTACGGTTCCGGAAATTGCGCCTACCGGACACATTCTGGCACATTTGGTACATCCCTTACAGAGATCAGGGTCAATCTGGAGCGAAATCAGGGCCTTGCACTGGCCGGCCGGACATTTTTTATCCACCACATGGGCCAGGTATTCATCACGGAAATACTGTAAGGTGCTGCTTACAGGGGAGGGCGCCGATTTTCCAAGGCCGCAGAGAGCCGTCTCGGAAATGGTGGAAGAAAGCTCTTCCAAAAGCTTAATGTGCTCCGGGGTTCCGCGGCCTTCCACGATGTCTGTGAGAAGCTCCAGCATTCGTTTGGTTCCCTCACGGCAGGGAACGCATTTTCCGCAGGATTCATTCTGGGTGAAGTTCATAAAGAATCTGGCCACTTCCACCATGCAGCTCTTATCGTTCATGACAACTAGGCCGCCGGAGCCGATCATGGCCCCCACCTTCTTTAAAGAGTCAAAATCCAGGTGCATATCCAGGTGATCCTCGGTGGCACTGATGCACAGACAGCCGCCGGAGTGGCCGCCGATCTGTACGGCTTTGAATTCTCCGCCTTTGACACCGCCGCCGATGTTATAAATGATTTCCCGGAGAGTGGTTCCCATGGGAACTTCGATGAGTCCCGTATTATTGACGTTGCCTGTGAGGGCAAAGGCCTTTGTTCCATGGTTGTTGTCGGGACCGATGGTCTGATACCAGCCGGCTCCCTTGGAAATGATGGGGGCCACGTTGCAGTAGGTTTCCACATTATTTAAAACCGTAGGCATGTCAAACAGTCCGTGTTCCACCGTGCGGGGCGGTTTTACACGGGGCATACCGCGATTGCCTTCGATGGAGGCAGTCAGGGCGCTTCCTTCGCCGCAGACAAAGGCTCCGGCTCCCTGGCTGATTTTAATATCAAAATCAAAGCCGGAATTCAAAATATTCTCACCTAAAAGTCCACGGTCCCTGGCCTGGCCGATGGCGATGGTCAGACGCTCCACCGCAAGGGGATATTCGGCACGCACATAAATGTATCCATGATGGGCCTGGGTGGCAATTCCTGCAATGATCATGCCCTCGATGACCCGGTGAGGATCGCCCTCCATCATGGAACGGTCCATGAAGGCGCCGGGGTCACCCTCGTCACCATTACAGACCACGTATTTATCGGGGCCGGGCTGACGCAGTACCTGCTCCCATTTCTTTCCGGTGGGGAATCCGGCGCCGCCGCGGCCTCTTAAGCCGGCTTCGGAGATTTCCTTTACAATTCCTTCCGGAGTCATGTCAAACAATGCCTTTGCCAGGGCGCTGTAACCGCCCACGGCAATATATTCACGGATGGATTCCGCGTTGATGTGGCCGCAGTGCTCCAGGGCCACACGGGTCTGCTGCTTATAAAAAGGAATCTCTTCCTGCTTCTGGTAAGGTTTTCCGTCCTTGTCGCGGTAAACCAGGCGGTCCACAACCTCATCGTTCAGGATACTCTTTTCCAGGATTTCTTCGCAGTCTTCCACTTTGACTTTTATGTAAAGCCAGCCCATGGGCTCAATCCGCAGCAGGGGGCCCATTTCGCAAAAGCCATGGCAGCCGCTCTTTTTGATGCCGATACTCTCGTCGTGGGCTTCTTCTTCCAACTGAACGGTGCAGTGGATGCCGCGCTCCTGCATCAATTGCTGTAATCTGGCGTAAATGTTCAGGGAACCTCCGGCAACGCATCCGGTGCCGCCGCAGATTAAAATTTGCTTCCTCTGGGCATTTAAGGCTTTTTTAAAATCTTCTCTTTTCCGCTCCAAATCTTCACGGGTATTGATTCTGGTGATTATCATAGGGAAAGTCCCTCCTTTTCGCGGATTTCCTTTAACATGGTCCTTGCCTTTTCGGGAGTCATGGCCGGATATACATGGTCATTGACCGTACAGACAGGGGCCAGACCGCAGGCGCCCAGACAGGATACCGTCTCCACGGTAAACAGCATGTCCGGGGTGGTGGGATTTTTGTCGGTTACGCCAAGCTGCTTGCGGATTTCTTCGAGAATCGGCACGGACTTTCTCACATGACAGGCGGTGCCGTCGCAGACTTTAATGATGTATTTTCCCTTGGGCTTTAAAGAGAAATTTTCATAGAAAGTTGCAACCCCATAAATTTTTGCCTCGCTGATTTTTAATTTCCTGGCCACATAGCGCAGGGCTTCTTCAGGCAGGTAATGACATTCTTTTTGAATGTCCTGCATGATGCCTATGACAAGCGAGGAATCATAGTCATGGGCCTGAAGAATCTCATCCAGTTTTTCAATACTGATCTGACTCAAAGTACCTTCTCCTTTCTGTATTTCAAGTGCTGGTTCACACCGTTGATTTTACTAAAATGTTATAAAAATAACAATATAAATTGGACATTATAAACAAAAGGGATAAGACTTAAAAATGGTATAAATTTCACAAATTAAAATCCATAAAAAACAGCTTGACAGCTTGACAAAGCTGTGCTAGTATGAAATGTGCACTATTGTGGTATCATGTGCTTATGGTACCAGTATGCCCAAAATTAGAAGTTGAGATTGATAAAGAAAACAGGGGTGAAACGTCAATGGAGAAAAGCAGAATACGTCCGGTGCCGGCCGGTAAGAGCGTAAGGATGAGCTACTCAAGACAGAAGGAAGTTCTTGGGATGCCGAACTTGATCGAAATCCAGAAAGATTCCTACCAGTGGTTCCTCGACGAAGGCTTAAAAGAGGTCTTCGACGATATCTCTCCAATCGCAGATTTTGCTGGTCACCTGAGCCTGGAGTTCGTGGACTTCACGCTCTGCAGGGATGACATCAAATACACGATTGAAGAGTGTAAGGAACGGGATGCCACTTACGCAGCGCCTTTGAAAGTAAAGGTTAGACTCTGCAACAAAGATAAAGATGAAATCAATGAACACGAGATTTTCATGGGTGATCTGCCGTTAATGACAGATACAGGTTCCTTCGTGATCAACGGTGCGGAACGAGTTATCGTCAGCCAGTTGGTACGTTCCCCTGGAATATATTATGGAATCGACCATGATAAGATCGGTAAGGAGTTATATTCCTGTACCGTAATCCCCAACCGTGGTGCATGGCTGGAGTATGAGACCGATTCCAACGATGTTTTCTATGTGCGTGTGGACCGTACAAGAAAGGTTCCGGTAACCGTACTGGTTCGTGCTCTTGGATTCGGCACAAATGCAGAGATTACAGAATTATTCGGTGAAGAGCCGAAGATCCTTGCAAGCTTTGGAAAGGATACTTCCGACAATTACCAGGATGGCCTTCTGGAATTATATAAGAAGATCCGTCCCGGCGAGCCGCTTTCCGTTGACAGTGCAGAGAGCCTGTTAAACAGCATGTTCTTTGACCCGAGAAGATATGATCTGGCAAAAGTCGGAAGATATAAATTTAATAAGAAGCTTCACTTCAAGAACCGTATTACGGGACAGATCCTGGCTGAGGATGTGGTAGATACCACCACCGGCGAAATCCTGGCCGAGGCTGGAAAACTGCTTACCAAGGAGCAGGCAACTGCCATCCAGAATGCTGCCGTTCCTTATGTCTGGATCCAGACGGAAGAAAGAACCGTGAAGGTACTTTCCAACATGATGGTGGATCTGGCCGCTTACGTGAACTTTAAACCGGAAGAGGCCGGCGTGACAGAATTAGTATTCTACCCGGTGCTGGCTGATATTCTGGCAAAATCAGGGGATATGGATGAGGATGAGTTAAAGGCTGCAATCCGCCGCAATATCCATGACCTGGTTCCGAAGCACATTACAAAGGAAGATATTATTGCTTCCATTAACTATAATATGCATCTGGAGTACGGAATCGGTACAAAAGATGATATTGACCATCTGGGCAACCGCCGTATCCGTGCTGTGGGCGAGTTATTGCAGAACCAGTACCGGATTGGTCTTTCCAGAATGGAGCGTGTGGTAAGGGAGAGAATGACCACACAGGATATGGAGGGAATCACTCCCCAGTCCTTAATCAACATCAAGCCGGTAACGGCTGCCGTGAAGGAATTCTTCGGAAGTTCCCAGCTCTCCCAGTTCATGGACCAGAACAACCCGCTTTCCGAGCTGACCCACAAGAGACGTCTTTCTGCATTGGGTCCCGGCGGTCTTTCCAGAGAGCGTGCCGGATTCGAGGTTCGAGATGTACACTACACCCATTACGGACGTATGTGTCCCATCGAGACTCCTGAGGGTCCCAACATCGGTCTGATCAACTCCCTTGCAACCTATGCAAGAGTGAATCCCTACGGCTTTGTTGAGGCTCCCTACCGTTTGGTAGATAAGTCTGACCCGATGAATCCGCGGGTAACCGACGAGGTGGTTTACCTGACTGCCGACGAAGAGGATAACTTCATCGTGGCGCAGGCCAATGAACCTCTGGATGAAAACGGACACTTTGTTCACAACAATATTTCCGGACGTTTCCGCGAAGAGACTTCTTCCTTCCAGAAACGCTCCATCGATCTGATGGACGTATCTCCGAAGATGGTGTTCTCTGTGGCAACCTCCATGATTCCGTTCCTGGAGAACGACGATGCCAACCGTGCTCTGATGGGATCCAACATGCAGCGTCAGGCTGTGCCGCTTCTTTCCACCGAGGCTCCCGTTGTCGGAACCGGTATTGAAGGAAAGGCTGCCGTTGACTCCGGCGTATGCGTGGTGGCCAGAAATGCAGGTGTGGTTGAGCGTTCTGCATCCAACGAGATCATTATTAAGAGAGATTCCGATGGAAACAGAGATGTTTACCATCTGACCAAATTCAAGAGAAGCAACCAGAGCAACTGCTACAACCAGAAACCCATTGTCTTCAAGGGAAACCATGTGGAAAAGGGTGAGGTAATTGCAGACGGCCCGTCCACAAAAGACGGTGAGATCGCCCTTGGAAAGAACCCGCTGATCGGTTTCATGACATGGGAGGGCTACAACTACGAGGATGCCGTTCTGCTGAGCGAAAAGCTGGTTCAGAATGATGTTTACACTTCTGTCCATATCGAAGAATATGAGGCAGAGGCCCGTGATACCAAGCTGGGACCGGAAGAGATCACAAGAGACGTTCCGGGCGTCGGCGAGGATGCATTGAAAGACCTGGATGAGCGCGGAATTATCCGCATCGGCGCAGAGGTACGTGCCGGCGACATCCTGGTTGGTAAGGTTACTCCCAAGGGAGAGACCGAGCTGACTGCCGAGGAGAGACTGCTTCGCGCCATCTTCGGTGAGAAGGCAAGAGAAGTCCGTGATACTTCCTTAAAGGTACCTCACGGCGCATATGGTATTATCGTAGATGCCAAGGTATTCACAAGAGAGAACGGCGATGAGCTGGCTCCCGGCGTGAACCAGTCCGTAAGAATCTATATCGCTCAGAAACGTAAGATTTCTGTTGGTGATAAGATGGCCGGACGTCATGGTAACAAGGGTGTTGTTTCCCGTGTGCTTCCGGTAGAGGATATGCCGTTCTTACCGAACGGACGTCCGCTGGATATCGTGCTGAACCCCCTGGGCGTGCCGTCCCGTATGAATATCGGACAGGTGCTTGAGATTCACTTAAGCCTTGCTGCAAAGGCCCTTGGATTCAATGTATCCACTCCGGTCTTTGATGGCGCAGACGAGAATGACATTCAGGATACCCTTGAGCTTGCCAACGATTATGTAAACATGGAATGGAATGCATTCCAGGAGAAATATAACGATCTGATCAAACCTGAGGTAATGGAATATCTGGGAGACCATCTGGAGCACCGTGCGCTCTGGAAGGGCGTTCCGATTCAGAGAGACGGTAAGGTACTGCTCCGTGACGGACGGACCGGCGAATACTTCGACAGTCCCACCACCATCGGACACATGCATTATCTGAAGCTCCATCACCTGGTAGATGATAAGATTCATGCCCGTTCCACAGGACCATACGCTCTGGTTACCCAGCAGCCTCTGGGCGGTAAAGCTCAGTTCGGCGGACAGCGTTTCGGTGAGATGGAGGTTTGGGCTCTGGAGGCCTATGGCGCTTCCTACACATTACAGGAGATCATGACAGTGAAATCCGATGATGTGGTGGGACGTGTGAAGACCTACGAGGCTATCATCAAGGGCGAGAACATTCCGGAGCCGGGTATTCCGGAGTCCTTCAAGGTACTCTTAAAGGAGCTCCAGTCCCTTGGTCTGGATGTGAGAGTGCTGCGTGACAACGGAGAAGAGGTGGAGATGTCCGAGAACATCGATTATGCGGACAGTGACCTTGACTTACGTTCCATCATTGAAGGCGACAGACGCTACAATGAGAAAGAAGAGTCCTTCGGCAGCTTTGGATTCCAGAAACAGGAGTTCAAGGACGGAGAGCTGGTGGATTCTGAAGAAGAGGATGATTATATCGACGAGCCGGAGGAAGATGACAGCTACATCGACGACGACTATTCCGATAATGACAAATTATAGAAGGGAGTACCGTTCATGCCTGAGACAAATGAAACTTATCAGCCGATGACATTTGACGCAATCCGTATCGGACTTGCTTCTCCGGAAAAAATCCTGGAATGGTCCCATGGTGAGGTAAAGAAGCCGGAAACCATCAACTACCGTACCTTAAAGCCGGAAAAAGACGGCCTGTACTGTGAGAGGATTTTCGGACCGAGCAAGGACTGGGAGTGTCACTGCGGTAAATACAAGAAAATCAGATATAAAGGCGTTATCTGTGACCGCTGCGGCGTCGAGGTAACCAAGGCCAGCGTACGCCGTGAGCGTATCGGCCATATTGCTCTGGCGGCCCCGGTTTCCCACATCTGGTATTTTAAGGGTATTCCGAGCCGTATGGGTCTGATTCTGGATATCTCTCCGAGAGTTCTGGAAAAGGTTCTGTATTTCGCTTCCTATATCGTACTGGATCCTGGAACCACAGGACTTCAGTTAAAACAGGTACTTTCCGAGAAGGAGTACCGCGATGCAGTTGAAAAGTATGGCTACGGCACCTTCCGTGTTGGAATGGGCGCCGAGGCTATCCAGGAGCTTTTAAAGGCCATTGACCTGGAAAAGGATTCTGAGGAGCTTAGAAAGGCTTTAAAGGATTCCTCCGGACAGAAGAGAGCCAGAATCATCAAGCGCCTGGAAGTGGTTGAGGCATTCCTTCATTCCGGAAACAAGCCGGAGTGGATGATTATGACCGTGATTCCGGTAATTCCGCCGGATATCCGTCCCATGGTACAGCTTGACGGCGGCCGGTTTGCTACCTCTGACTTAAATGATTTATATAGAAGAATCATCAACCGCAACAACCGTCTTGCAAGACTTCTGGAGCTGGGCGCTCCGGACATCATCGTCCGCAACGAGAAGCGTATGCTTCAGGAAGCCGTCGATGCCCTGATCGACAACGGCAGACGCGGAAGACCTGTGACAGGTCCCGGAAACCGTGCATTAAAGTCCCTTTCCGATATGTTAAAGGGTAAGCAGGGACGTTTCCGTCAGAACCTTTTAGGTAAGCGTGTTGACTATTCCGGACGTTCCGTTATCGTTGTTGGACCGGAGCTTAAGATTTATCAGTGCGGTCTTCCCAAGGAGATGGCCATTGAGTTATTTAAGCCCTTCGTTATGAAGGAGCTGGTGGCCAACGGAACTGCCCACAACATTAAAAATGCAAAGAAGATGGTAGAGCGCCTTCAGACTGAGGTCTGGGATGTGCTGGAGGATGTAATTAAAGAGCATCCGGTTATGTTAAACCGTGCTCCTACCCTGCACAGACTTGGTATCCAGGCATTCGAGCCGATTCTGGTAGAAGGTAAGGCAATCAAGCTTCACCCCCTTGTTTGTACTGCTTTCAACGCCGACTTCGACGGCGACCAGATGGCCGTACACGTTCCGCTTTCCATGGAGGCACAGGCAGAGTGCAGATTCTTACTGCTCTCCCCCAACAACTTATTAAAGCCCTCCGACGGCGGTCCGGTGGCCGTTCCTTCTCAGGATATGGTACTTGGTATCTACTATCTGACCCAGGAAAGACCTGGCGCAACAGGCGAAGGCAAGTTCTTCAAGAGCCCCAACGAGGCAATTCTGGCGTATGAGAACGGAGCCGTTACTCTGCATGCAAGAATTAAAGTAAGAGTCACAAAGACCATGGCCGACGGAACCGAAATGACAGGTATCGTTGAGACCACCGTGGGACGTATCTTATTCAATGAGATCATTCCTCAGGACCTTGGCTTTGTGGACAGAAGTATTCCTGGAAATGAATTAAAGCCGGAGATTGATTTCTTAGTTAAGAAGAAACAGTTAAAGCAGATTCTTGAAAAGGTTATCAATACCCACGGAGCAATGCAGACAGCCATCACCCTTGATGATATCAAGGCCATTGGTTATAAATACTCCACAAGAGCGGCCATGACCGTATCCATTCACGATATGACCGTTCCGGCTTCCAAAAAGCAGCTTCTTGCCAATGCAGAGGCTACGGTTGACAAGATTGCCAAGAACTTCCGCCGTGGTTTGATCACAGAGGAAGAGCGTTATAAAGAAGTTATTGATACCTGGAAAGAGACTGACGATCAGCTGACCCATGACCTGCTCACAGGACTGGATAAGTACAACAACATCTTCATGATGGCTGACTCCGGAGCCCGTGGTTCCGATAAGCAGATCAAGCAGCTTGCAGGTATGCGTGGTTTGATGGCAGATACCACTGGTCACACCATCGAACTTCCCATTAAGTCCAACTTCCGTGAAGGTCTTGACGTACTGGAGTACTTCATTTCCGCTCACGGTGCCCGTAAGGGTCTGTCCGATACGGCTCTTCGTACTGCCGACTCCGGTTACCTGACGAGACGTCTGGTTGACGTTTCCCAGGATTTGATCATCCGTGAGATCGACTGCTGCGCGGGCAAAGAGATTCCGTTCATGGAAATCTCCGGATTCTCCGATGGTAAGGAAACCATCGAGAGCCTGGAAGAACGTCTGACAGGAAGATATATTGCAGAAACAATCGTGGACCCGGATACGGGAGAAGTGGTTGTGAAAGCAAACCATATGTGTACGCCGAAGCGTGCGGCTGCAGTTATTAAAGTACTGGAGAAGCTGGGAAGAAATACCGTAAAGATTCGTAACGTACTGACCTGTAAGTGCCATATTGGTGTGTGTGCAAAGTGCTACGGTGCCAACATGGCCACCGGACAGCCGGTTCAGGTTGGTGAGGCTGTCGGAATCATTGCCGCACAGTCCATCGGTGAGCCTGGTACACAGCTTACCATGCGTACCTTCCATACCGGCGGTGTTGCCGGCGGCGATATCACACAAGGTCTTCCCCGTGTCGAGGAGCTTTTCGAAGCAAGACGGCCCAAGGGTCTTGCAATCATCGCAGAGTTTGGCGGCGTCGTTACAATTAAAGATACAAAGAAGAAACGTGAAATTATCGTTACAGACCCGGAGACCGGAAATTCCAAGACTTATCTGATTCCTTACGGTTCCAGAATCAAGGCTTTGGACGGCCAGGTTCTTGAGGCCGGTGACGTTCTGACAGAGGGAAGCATCAATCCCCATGACCTCTTAAAGGTTAAGGGTGTCCGCGCCGTTCAGAACTACATGCTCCGCGAGGTACAGCGTGTTTACCGGTTACAGGGTGTAGAAATCAACGATAAGCACATTGAGATGATTGTTCATCAGATGCTTAAGAAGATTCGCGTGGAGGAGAGCGGTGACTCTGAGGTTCTTCCGGGAACTTCCATGGACGTTCTGGACTTCAACGAGATGAACGAGGCTCTGATTGCAGAGGGCAAGAAGCCGGCAGAGGGCAAGCAGGTACTGCTTGGTATCACAAAGGCGTCTCTTGCTACGGATTCCTTCTTATCCGCTGCATCCTTCCAGGAGACCACAAAGGTTCTGACCGAAGCCGCCATCAACGGCAAGGTGGACCACCTGATCGGTCTTAAGGAGAACGTTATCATCGGTAAGCCGATTCCGGCCGGTACCGGTATGAAGCGTTACCGTGATATCCGCCTTGGCACAGATGAGGTGGAACAGGAAGAAGAAGAGCTTCCGGTTCCGCAGCCGGAGGAGGATGCTCCAATCGGTGAGGCTGAGGAAATCATTCTCAACGAGGACGATACACAAGAATAGATGTTTTACAGCGAGGGAACATAATTTTTCCCTCGCTGTTCTATATTATAAGGAGTTAGAAAAAGGCAACTGGTTATGATTACAGTGTTATCCAGATTATTCATTAAAGACAGAACGCAGCTTGAAAATCAGAGTGTCCGGCGGGCGTATGGAATGTTATGCAGTATTGTGGGAATCAGCCTGAATATTCTGCTGTTTGTGGGAAAGTATACGGCAGGCATCATAAGCGGCTCCATCGCCATTACCGCAGACGCTTTCAATAACCTGTCGGATGCAGGTTCCTCTTTGATTACGCTGGTGGGATTTAAATTTTCCGGCATGAAAGCCGATGCAGGCCATCCCTTTGGACATGGACGCATTGAATACCTGTCCGGCTTTGGGGTCTCTATGGTGATTATTCTCATGGGATTTGAACTTTTAAAAACTTCCGTTGAAAAAATCCGCACCCCGGAGCCTGTGGAGACAGGGGTTGTTTCCGTGGCGATTCTGGTGGTGTCCATCTGCGTAAAAATGTATATGTGTTTTTATAACCGCTCTGTGGGAAAGAAAATTGATTCCGAAGCCATGAAGGCCACGGCCATGGACAGTCTCAGCGATTCTGTTGCGACCACAGCTGTTTTGATTTCCATGATAGTTGCTTATGTGACATCTGTGAATATTGACGGATGGTGTGGCTGTCTGGTGGCTGGTTTTGTACTGTTTGCAGGGTACAGCGCGGCTAAGGATACCTTAAATCCCCTTTTGGGAGAGCCGCCTTCCCGGGAGTTTGTGGAGGAAATTAAGGGTACAGTTATGGCACATCCGGAAATCATAGGGATTCATGATCTGGTTGTCCATGATTACGGTCCGGGAAGACGGATGATATCTCTCCACGGGGAGGTTCCGGGGAACGGTGATATTTTTGAAATACACGATGTAATAGACCGGATTGAAAAGGAATTAAACCATAAGCTGGGGTGCGAAGCTGTCATACATATGGATCCCATTGAAGTGGACAATGCGAAGGTTACAGAGATGAAACGGGCTGTGGCAGATAGGATTGCGGAAAAATTTCCCGGTGTTTCCATCCACGATTTCCGTATGGTACAGGGGCCGACACACACCAATCTCATTTTTGATGCGGTGGTGCCCTACGGGTTTGGAGTGTCCAATGAGGAAGTGAAAGCTGGAATTGAATCCCTTGTGGAGGAAAACTGGGAAAACCATTTTGCTGTGGTGCAGGTGGAACAATCTTATGTCTGATGTCCCCGGCAGCCGGCCCGGAACTGCCAGCGGGCCCAGAATTGCCAGCGGGCCCAGCGCCGCCAGCCAGAGATTCATTGACTTTCCTTTGAGGGCTGATATAATGGAGGCAGGAAACTTTAGAGACAGAAAGACTGGAGAAACGAGATGGATAAAAGCAGCCGGCTGGCTCAATACGGTACGATTGCAGAGGCGTTAAAGCCATTCCCGACAGATGCTGTCGAGAATGGAATTATGCGCTGCTGCCTGGACGGTACGGGGCCCGATGGCCGTAACATGGATGAGCAGGAAGACAAGGTTGTATCAGTACTAAAAGCGCATGGATTCCGAACAGATATTGAATCTGTTGTTGAATTTTTTGAAATATTACTGGAAAAAGATAATAAAGAGGAAAACGGTATTGTTTTTACACCCAAATACATTTCCGATTATATTGTACAAAATGTATTTTCTGATCTGGATGCATGGGACGACAGGATTACCGTGATCGATCCGGGATGTGGCTGCGGTATCTTTCTGGTGTCAGTCATTGAGTTTTTTAACCATAAATTTCATGTCCCCATCAAAACCCTGCTGGAGAAAACAGTTCTGGGTGCGGATATTGTGGAAGCCAACGTCCGCAGATGCCGGCTTGTGATGAGAATTCTGGCAGAGAGAAACGGGGAGCACCTGGATAAAACCCCCAGAATCAGGTGTATGGACAGCCTGAAGGAGGACTGGAAGGCGGCCTTTCAAGTGGATGAAATTGCCTATGTGGTGGGAAATCCTCCATATGTGAATCCGCATGATATGAAGAAGGAAACTGCAAAATTCCTGAAGGAACAATTCAAAACCACTCAGACAGGCGTTTTCAATATCTTTTATGCTTTTATTGAAACTGCAATGAAGAATCTGGAAGACAATGGAAGATTGGGATTCATTGTTCCAAATAATTTCCTGACAATCAAATCAGCCGCGAAATTGCGGGAATATCTTCAGAATCAGGCGGTCATCGAGAAAATTCTTGATTTTGGGGAAAATATGATATTTAAGCCTGTCAGGACATACAATTGTATCCTGTTCTTAAAGAAAAGCAGGAGAGATTCCTTCCGGTATTTTGTGATGGGAAGAACGGATGACTGGAAAACGGAAATGGCCAGTCTCGATTTCCAGGTTATGGATACGGCGAATCTGGATAAGAATGGATGGAAGCTGGTCGATGGGAAGACCCGGAGAAACCTGGAGAAAATAGAAAACCAGGACGTTTCCATGAAAGCGTTTATCCGAACAGGGATTGCCACCTTAAAAGACAGCGCGTATCTGGTAGAGTATGATGGGAAGGACTTTTACAAATGTCTGGATGGGGAAACGTACTATTTGGAACCGGAACTCATAAAGACCATCTATAAAATTCCGGAGCTTAAGCTGTGTAAATCCATTTATGAAGCCAGAAGATATATTATATTTCCGTATTTGCATACGAAAGAGGGATACTCCCTGATTCCGGAAACACAGTTTCAGAAGGAATATCCCTGCACATATGGCTGTTTGGAAAAGCAGAAGGCAGAACTGGATAAGCGTGACAAGGGAAAGGAAAATCCTCTCGGATGGTATGCCTATGGCCGCACACAGGGACTTAACCGGTATGGGCGGAAGTTGTTATTTCCGACATTTGCCGCCAACCCCAGATTTTTGTATGTGGATGATGAGGAAGCATTGTTCTGCAATGGTTTTGCCGTCTTTGAAAATGATACCTTTGAGCTTCCGTTTTTAGCCAAAATCCTGAATTCCTGCATCATGAGCTATTATATTAGCAATACCAGTTATATGATTGAAGGCGGATACTATTGCTATCAGAAAAAATATATTGAACGCTTTTCAGTTCCCCTGTTTTCTGAGGCAGAAAAGCAGGTGATCGAACAAGCATCGCAGCAGGAGCTTGATGCGTTTTTAATTGAAAAGTATGGGCTTGAGCTTTAAAGGAAATTTTCCTTGGGATACCGGGCGGCGTAAACCCGAAGAATATCAAAGGCAAATTCCTGAAAATTAAGAGCCCTGTATTCAAGGGAGAAGTCGGGTGAAATAAGACCGGCTTCTTTTAATTCACGGCTGTTGGAAAACAAGAAGGGCTGCGGCCTGTTGAAGTCAACAACCAGCAGTGCACAGCGCTCATAGGCATATTCAGGACCGTTTCGTTCCCGGTTGTTTATGGAATTGAAAAAGCTTATGTATTTTTCTATGTCCGTCTGCCTGTCTTTGAAGCCAACCCGGCGCAGCTTTACCAGGTCATCGTCATACTCATGGACCGGAATCAAATACACCTCGCCCAGCACCATGTCCGGGTAACGCATATGCAGATTCTGCGCTTCCGCGAAGGTCCTCTCAAACAGGGTATCGGAATTTTTAGCAAGACTGCTCATTTGGCTCCGGACATTGATTACAAGTGAGTTGTTTGTGAAATCGTATCCGTATGGATCGGTCTTTTTTTGAAAGGCCAGAGGCCCCCAGGTGATGGGAGTGGGCACCTTGGCAATGCGGGAGGGGACAACGCAGATATCCTGGTCCTTTTGCTTCAGGAATCCGGCCAGTTTGAGCTCCGGCTTCGTTTCCCGGAAACGGGGATAGATATTCTGCGGGGAAATGCCTGCGTCAATGAGTTCCTTTTTTACAGCATCGTGAATCAGATTGATCAAGGCAGAGGAGCGGATGGTTGATTCCTTTCCTTTCGGGCCGCCGGAGACGATAGCGTTTTCTATGAGCTGTTTGAATTGCAGAAGCTGCTGATGGATAAATGCCATAATGAGTTCTCCTTTGCTGTTTAAAAATCCTGAAAAAAGTCAGCAAATGTAATATTAAGTCCCAGGATGATTTTTTCCAGATTGACGATGGAAATGTTTCTTTTTCCGGCTTCCACCGAGGCGAGGTAGGTACGGTCCATATTGATTTTTAGGGCAAATTTTTCCTGGCTCATACCAGTCTGCAGACGGAGTTCACGTATACGTGCTCCAACACGTTGTTTAATCATAATTTTTCCTCCTGATTCATAATTTTACAGGATAGATGGATATGTAACAACGGATTATAAGTAACATTCATAGACCTGGGATGGTTTGCATCAGGCAGTGTCTGCCACGTGGACCGGGGACTGCCAGAAAGTTCCAGAATAATTTCCGGGAAAACTTGTTTGTTGTCAGAATGTTTGATATAATCAGAGGAGCAAGTTGGAATTTTTTTTATGAGGAGGAATTCATATGAAAATGTGGAAGAAAGTATTGCTGACAGCAGTTCCGGCTACTTTGATGCTGTCTTTTACCTCGCTGGCCGGTGAGTGGCATCTGGATATGAACGGCTGGTGGTATGAGACGGATGACGGCTCTTATTATAGAAATGGCTGGCAGTGGGTGGACGGCAACAACGACGGCCTGGCAGAGTGCTACTATTTCAGCAATAAGGGCTATGCGATCACCAACGCTCCGCAGGCGGACGGATACGAAATCGACGAAAATGGCGCCTGGACGGTGAACGGCGAAGTTCAGAAGAAAGAAGTAGAAATTAAGACCAACAACGACAGCAGAGCTCTGTCTGTGTATGAGGAAGCACAGAAAAAGAACAACAGCCTTGACAGCCTGGATGTGGATGTGGACTATATGATTTCCATGGAAGCAGAAGATGAGTCTATGGATATGGGAATGAAGCTGAATATGAAGCTCCGCGGCGCCCAGACCGGAAACCTGGAGTTTGTGGCAGAGGGCAGCATGGATATGATGGGAAGTGATATGCCGCTCAGCATGTTCTATACAGACGGCTATTATTATATGGACATGATGGGAATGAAGGTAAAACAGGCCATGCCCATGGAGGAAGCTCTGAAGGAAGCCAACAGCAACATGGATGCAGGGAAGGTGGATACTTCCTTCATCAATAATCTCCGGATGAGTGAAGAGGGAAACAAGACCATCCTGACCTTTGATACCAATGCGGCTGCTTTAAACCGTTATCTGGAAGAGATGATGGGCGGAATGAGTTTTTCTGATCTTGGTATGGATATGTCTTATGGCATTAACTCCTCCAGCGGAGAGATCGTCATCGACGAAAATGGTTATTATACCAGCCAGCAGATGTACATGGATATGGATATGGTTGTAACAGACACAGAGAGCGGAGAGAGCTTGACCGTTGGATATGTGATGGATATTTCCATGAATGTAAACAATCCTGGTCAGGAAGTGAGCTTTACACTCCCGTCCACAGAAGGTTATATGGATGCATACAGCACCATCGAATAAATAAGAAATGAGAAGGGGCCGGACAGTTTCTTTTGAACTGTCCGGCCTTTCTTGTTACATTACGTTCTGGGGCTCGCCCTTGGCCCACTTGGCGATGTTGTCGAAAACAATTACGGCACGTTTTTCCAGAGCTTCTTTGGTTGCAAAAGCCACATGGGGAGTGGCAATCACGTTCTTTGCGGTGAGAAGCGGATGGCTTTCCGATACGGGCGGCTCTGTTTCAAACACGTCAATTCCGGCTCCGGCAATTTTTCCGGTATTTAAGGCCTCAGCCAGGGCATCGCTGTCCACCACAGGTCCGCGGGAGGTATTGATGAGGAGGGCAGAGGGTTTCATGAGGGCAAGCTGGTCTTTTCCGATCAGTCCCCTGGTCTGGGGATTTAAGGGCGTGTGCAGGGAAACAATGTCACAGGTGGAAAGAAGGGTATCCATGTCCACATATGTGATGCCGGGGATCTCCTTTTTGGTTCTGCTGTATGCGAAAACCTCGCAGCCGAAGGCCTGGGCGATGGCTGCAACCCGCAGTCCGATGGCTCCGGTTCCGATGACGCCGAATTTCTTTCCTTCCAGCTCAAAGCCCACCAGACCATCTTTTGTGCCGCCTTTTCTTACCACCTCATTGCAGGGAACCATGTTCCGGTAAAGGGCGATCACCATGCCGAATACAAGATCGGCCACAGCCACCGTGGAGTAGCCGGCGCAGTTGCTGACCAGGACACCATTTGCCTTGCAGGCATCCATGGCGATATGGTCCACTCCGGTGAAGGCAACAGACAGCATTTTTAAGTTTTTGCATCCATTGATCACATCGGCATTCATGGGTAGATTGGAGACTGCGATGATGTCGGCATCTTTGCCGCGCTCAATCAGGGTTTCTGTGTCGGTAACACGGGTGCTGTAATAAACGATTTCAATGTCAGACGGCAGCATGTCCTTGGCCATGGCAAGGAGTTTTTCGTCATTGACACCGAGGGGTTCGATAATAACAAGCTTCATGGGTATTCCTCCTGTTTGTGAAATTACTTCTATTGTAAGGCTTTTTTAGGAAACAATCAACCGGTTTGGCCGCGAAAATATACAGGGGGAGCAGCCGCCGGAAAGCGGTACCTGGAGGACAGGAAGGACATATATTGGATATGAAGATATAAAGACAGGAGAGCTTTATGGCATCAGTGAGTCTTTGCATGATTGTAAAGGATGAAGAGGAGGTACTGGCACGCTGCCTGGAAAGTGCGGCTGGGTTTGCAGATGAAATTATAGTTGTGGATACAGGCTCTTCGGACAGGACGAAAGAGATAGCGGCCGGATTTACAGAACAGGTCTTTTCGTTCCCGTGGCAGGAGGATTTTGCGGCGGCGAGGAATTTTGCATTCTCCAAGGGAAAGGGAGATTACTTATTTTGGCTGGATGCGGATGATGTGATTCCTGGGGAGGAGATGGAAAAGCTTCTGGCGCTGAAAAAAAGGCTGGATGAGGAGAAACCGGATGTGGTGATGCTGCCGTATGCGGTTGGCTTCGATGAGAATGGGAAACCGTCCATTCGTTTTTTCAGGGAACGGCTGATACGGAGATGCCGTCAGGCTGTATGGAAGGGGCGCATTCATGAGGTGGTGGTACCTTTTGGCAAGGTTTGGAAGGAAGAAATCGTAATTGAGCATCATAAGGAAAAAGCACCGGATTCCGGGAGAAACCTCCGGATTTTTGAGAAAATGAAAAAGGACGGAGAACCGTTTGAAGCGCGGGAACAATATTATTATGGAAAGGAACTTTATTATCATAAGAAATACCATGAAGCAGCGGAGGAATTTAAAGCGTTTCTAAAACGGACGGACGGCTGGATTGAGGATAAGCTGGATGCCTGCCGGCATCTGGCGAACTGCTATTATGGGCTTTCGAGCGGGGAGGAAGCCTTGGAAGCACTGTTTCTGGGACTGAAATATGGAGTGCCCAGGCCGGAAATTTGCTGTGATATCGGAAAATGGTTTTTTGACAGGGAACGTTTTCCAGAGGCGGCATACTGGTACCGGCAGACACTGAAAAATGTGAAGGATGCCGGTACGGATGGGTTCATACAGGAAGAGCTCAGGGGATATGTGCCCTGTCTTCAGTTATGCGTATGCTGCGACAGGATGGGACGGTGGAAACAGGCAGAGAGATTGAATGAGATGGCAGAGCGTGCAAAACCGGGGACACCCGCCTGCGCGCAGAACCGGGAATATTTTCAGCGAAGAAGAAAGGAAGCGGAAACTGGGACAAAATCGGATGTCCAACATACCATAAGATAAAAGGAAATACAGGAGTGTATTAATGTTTAACTCATATGGAGATTTTTATACAGGAAGAGACGATTCCTTCTGCAATGGGGAAGAGACATTTCGTGGGAATGGACAGGAGAATTTCTGCCAGGGAAACTGTTCCTGCGGCTTTGGATGCTGCCGGAACTGCTGTCAGGGCTGCAACCCCAATTGCCCATGCCAGGGCCCGCGGGGAGCAACCGGAGCGACAGGAGCCACGGGAGCCGATGGAGCCAAAGGAGCGACAGGAGCTACGGGAGCTGACGGGGCCAAGGGAGCTACGGGAGCCGACGGAGCCAAGGGAGCGACAGGAGCTACGGGAGCCAAGGGAGCGACAGGAGCCACGGGAGCCACAGGAACCTGCAGTTGTCCCTGTCAGTCCAGAGAAGAGCTGATAATCAACGGCGGCATGGAAGCCTTTAGCGACAGCGTTCCCACCGGCTGGACCGCCAACAACAAGAATCTTGTATCCAAGGTGACGCTTCAGGGCAGAGTTCATTCTGGAAATGCCGCCGTGAATCTTGAGGATGATGCCGTTCTTTATCAGGACATCGTACTTGGAGGCGGGTGCTTCCATGAATTGTCCTTCTTTGCAAGGGGAGAAGGAAGCCAGGTGGGCCTGACGGCCAAAGTGATTTACTTCAATGCCCAGAACCAGCCAACGGAAGTCCTTGTGATCACCGTAAGGCAGCAGGATATGACAAACAGCAACCGGGAGTTCGCTTACTACCGTGGAATTGCTTCGGCAGCTCCGGCGGGAACCGTAAAGGCCCGGATTGAGTTTACCGTAACCGCCAATGGCGGCCAGAGCATGGATTTGGATGACGTTTCCTTTTCCGTAGCATAATACAGAAAAGCCCCGCGAATGCAGCCCGGCATTTCGCGGGGCGATGTATGTAGGGATTTTCAATGTGGGGATTTTCCGTATTTTCTGTTTGTGTCCGGTGCATACTTGTGATATGATAAGCCCTGAGTACAGAATAATATAGAAAAAATCCGGCGAACAGCCGGAAGCGGAGGCAAAAGTACATGGACGAAAAGAAATTTACAGGCCTGGATCCCCGGAAGTATCTGGCCAGCAATCCCTTTATGCAGCATAATCATATGGAAATTACAAAAGTATCTCCGGAATGCAGTGAAATCCGTATGAAAGTACATCCGGAGGGGCTGAACATCATGGGAATGGTTCACGGCGGTCTGATTTATTCCCTGGCCGATGTGGTAACCGGAATTACCGCCAGAGCTGACGGACGCAGATATGTGACCCAAAGTGCCCATATTAATTTTATAAAAAACGTATCAGAAGGAACTGTGATTGCCAAAGGCATCCTTGTGCGCCGGGGAAAGGCCATTACTATTGTGCGGGGAGAGGTGACGGACGAAGCGGGAAAACTTCTTGCCGATGTAACTGTGGACATGTTCTGTCTGGGAGAATAAAGGCGCAGAAACGACACAGAACAACACTGATAAACATGAGAAAACAGCTCCGGGCGTATCATTGACGGGAAACCTTGCTTTTTTGGAGAAAATTTAAGGTTTTTCCTTGACAGCCGGAAAAAGACTGTATATAATAATGGGGCGTGCATGGGAACGTCCCATTTTTTGTGCGCGAAAATAAGCTGATTAAGCAGCAACCACAGTCAATATCGCAGGAGGTGAAAAGAATGCCAACATTTAACCAGTTAGTAAGAAAAGGAAGACAGACCACAGTAAAGAAATCCACAGCTCCGGCTCTTCAGAGAGGATACAATTCTCTTCACAAGAAGGCTACTGATGTTTCTGCTCCGCAGAAGAGAGGCGTTTGCACAGCTGTTAAGACTGCAACACCGAAGAAGCCTAACTCTGCTCTGAGAAAGATCGCCAGAGTTCGTCTTTCCAACGGTATCGAAGTTACAAGCTACATTCCGGGTGAGGGACACAATCTTCAGGAGCACTCTGTTGTTCTTATCCGTGGCGGCCGTGTAAAGGACCTTCCGGGTACCAGATACCACATCATCAGAGGTACTCTTGATACTGCAGGCGTAGCCAACAGAAGACAGGCTCGCTCCAAGTACGGTGCAAAGAGACCGAAAGATAAGAAATAATCAAAAAAACTAATTGGGCCACTAACAGCAGTAAAGTGGGTGCAGAAAATTCTGCATCGTTGTGCCGGTGATATTGAACCTGTGGGTTGCAGGATATAGATAGGAAACCGAGCACGAACACATTTTATGGAAACATGTGAGTACCTATGAATTAATCCAAGTAACGTTCAGTGGGGCCGCGCGTTAGACGCGCTGACCGTATAAAACACAGAATAAAAGGCAAAAATTCCATTGCCGAAGGCAGTGTTCCTGGTTTTTTGCAGGTGACTGTGAGAATGCTGAACAGTTACTAATCCAACAATGATTAAGGAGGGAAGTAACGTGCCACGTAAAGGACATACTCAGAAAAGAGACGTATTAGCAGATCCGTTGTACAACAACAAGGTTGTTACTAAGTTAATTAACAACATCATGTTAGACGGAAAAAGAGGCGTTGCCCAGAAGATCGTTTACGGCGCTTTTGAGGAAGTAGCTGCAAAGACTGGTAAAGACGCAGTAGAAGTATTTGAAGAGGCTATGAACAACATCATGCCGGTTCTGGAAGTTAAGGCAAAACGTATCGGTGGTGCAACATACCAGGTACCGATCGAGGTTAAGCCGGAAAGAAGACAGGCTTTAGGCCTTCGCTGGATTACCACCTATTCCAGAAAGCGTTCTGAGAAGACTCAGGTTGAAAGACTCGCAAACGAAATTATGGATGCAGCTAACAATACGGGTGCAGCCGTAAAGAAGAAAGAGGAAATGCATAAGATGGCAGAGGCTAACAAGGCATTTGCTCATTACAGATTCTAAAAGGAGGAAAAATCCTTGGCTGGAAGAGAATATCCATTGGAGAGAACCAGAAATATCGGAATTATGGCTCATATCGATGCTGGTAAGACCACAACGACTGAGCGTATCCTTTATTATACTGGTATTAACTATAAAATCGGTGATACTCACGAGGGCACTGCCACCATGGACTGGATGGAGCAGGAGCAGGAGAGAGGTATCACAATCACATCAGCAGCAACTACCTGTCACTGGACTCTTCAGGAAAAGACAAAGGTAAAGCCGGGTGCTCTTGAGCATCGTATCAACATCATTGATACTCCAGGCCACGTAGATTTTACCGTAGAGGTTGAGCGTTCTCTGCGTGTTCTTGACGGTGCCGTGGGTGTTTTCTGTGCGAAGGGCGGTGTTGAGCCCCAGTCAGAAAATGTATGGCGTCAGGCGGATACTTACAATGTACCAAGAATGGCATTCATCAACAAGATGGATATTCTGGGCGCTGATTTCTACGGAACCGTAGATCAGATCCGTAACCGTCTTGGTAAGAATGCGATCTGCCTTCAGCTTCCAATCGGTAAGGAAGACGAATTTAAGGGAATCGTCGATCTGTTTGAAATGCAGGCTTACATCTACAATGATGATAAGGGCGATGATATCTCCGTAGTTGATATTCCTGAAGATATGAAGGATGATGCGGAGCTTTACAGAAGCGAGCTGATTGAAAAGATCTGTGAGCTGGATGACGACCTGATGATGCAGTATCTGGAAGGTGAAGAGCCGTCCGTTGACGACTTGAAGAGAGTTCTTCGTAAGGCAACCTGTGAATGCCAGGCAATCCCGGTATGCTGCGGTACCGCTTACAGAAACAAGGGCGTTCAGAAGCTTCTGGATGCAATCATTGAATTTATGCCGTCTCCGCTCGACATTCCACCTATTAAGGGCGTTGATATGGATGGAAATGAAACGGTACGTCATTCTTCTGATGAGGAGCCGTTCTCTGCTCTTGCATTCAAGATTATGACTGACCCGTTTGTCGGTAAGCTGGCATTCTTCCGTGTGTATTCCGGTACGATGAACTCTGGTTCTTATGTATTGAATGCGACGAAGAACAAAAAGGAGCGTGTTGGCCGTATCCTTCAGATGCATGCCAACAAGCGTCAGGAACTTGATAAAGTATACTCTGGTGATATCGCCGCAGCCGTTGGATTTAAGACCACGACAACCGGTGATACCATCTGTGATGAGCAGCATCCGGTAATCCTTGAGTCCATGGAATTCCCGGAGCCGGTTATTGATATCGCAATTGAACCGAAGACAAAAGCCGGTCAGGATAAGATGGGCGAGGCTCTTGCAAAGTTAGCTGAGGAAGACCCGACATTCCGTGTTCATACCGATACAGAGACTGGCCAGACCATCATCTCCGGTATGGGTGAGCTGCATCTGGAAATCATTGTTGACCGTCTGCTTCGTGAATTCAAGGTAGAGGCTAACGTGGGCGCTCCGCAGGTTGCTTATAAGGAAACCTTCACAAAGGCTGTGGATGTGGACAGCAAGTACGCAAAACAGTCTGGTGGACGTGGTCAGTATGGTCATTGTAAGGTACACTTCGAACCGATGGATCCCAACGGCGAGGAGACTTTCAAGTTCGAGTCCTCTGTTGTCGGCGGTGCAATTCCGAAGGAATACATTCCGGCTGTCGGCGAGGGTATCGAAGAGGCTTCCAAGGCAGGTATTCTTGGCGGATTCCCGGTACTGGGTGTACACGCAAATGTATTTGATGGTTCTTATCATGAGGTTGACTCCTCCGAAATGGCATTCCACATTGCCGGTTCCATGGCATTCAAGGACGCTATGGCAAAGGCCGGAGCTGTTTTACTGGAGCCGATCATGAAGGTAGAGGTAACAATGCCTGAGGAATACATGGGCGATGTTATCGGCGATATCAACTCCCGGCGCGGACGTATTGAGGGCTTCGAGGATATCGGCGGCGGCAAGATGGTCAAAGCATATGTACCGCTTGCTGAGATGTTCGGTTACTCCACAGATCTCCGTTCCAGCACACAGGGACGTGGTAACTACTCCATGTTCTTCGAGAAATACGAGCAGGTACCGAAGAGCGTTCAGGAGAAGATTATTGCTGAGAGAAAAGGTGCTAAATAGGCAGGAACAGGGAATAATAGGTAAGAATAGGCTTGAAAAAAATTTCGTAATAGAATATAATGATATTCAGCCTAGTTAAATAGAATAGCCCAATGGGCGCAAATTAAGGAGGACGTTTTAAAATGGCAAAAGCTAAGTTTGAAAGAACAAAACCGCATTGTAACATTGGTACCATTGGACACGTTGACCATGGTAAAACAACTTTAACAGCAGCTATTACCAAAGTACTTGCAGAGAGAGTTGCTGGTAACGTAGCTACTGATTTTGACAATATCGATAAGGCTCCCGAAGAGAGAGAGCGTGGAATTACAATTTCTACCGCTCACGTAGAGTACGAGACAGAGAACAGACACTATGCACACGTTGACTGCCCAGGCCATGCTGACTATGTAAAGAACATGATCACCGGTGCTGCTCAGATGGACGGCGCTATCCTTGTAGTAGCTGCTACCGATGGTGTAATGGCTCAGACAAGAGAGCACATCCTTCTTTCCCGTCAGGTAGGCGTACCGTACATTGTTGTATTCATGAACAAGTGCGATATGGTTGATGATCCGGAGTTACTTGAGCTGGTTGAGATGGAGATCAGAGACCTTCTTAACGAGTACGAGTTCCCGGGAGATGACACTCCGGTTATCCAGGGTTCCGCCCTTAAGGCTCTTGAGGATCCGAGTAGCGAGTGGGGCGACAAGGTTATGGAACTGATGGCCGCAGTTGACAGCTATATTCCGGATCCGGTTCGCGATACTGATAAGCCGTTCCTTATGCCGGTCGAGGATGTATTCACAATCACAGGTCGTGGTACTGTTGCTACCGGCCGTGTAGAGCGTGGTACTCTGAAGCTTAATGATGAGGTTGAGATCGTTGGTATTCATGAAGAAACCCGTAAGACTGTTGTAACTGGTATCGAGATGTTCCGTAAGCTCCTTGATCAGGCTCAGGCTGGTGATAACATCGGTGCTCTGCTTCGTGGCGTTCAGAGAACAGAGATCCAGAGAGGTCAGTGTCTTGTAAAACCGGGTTCTGTAAAGTGCCATAAGAAATTTACAGCTCAGGTTTACGTTCTGACAAAAGACGAGGGCGGCCGTCATACACCGTTCTTCAACAACTATCGTCCGCAGTTCTACTTCAGAACAACAGACGTAACAGGCGTTTGCGAACTCCCGGCTGGTACCGAGATGTGCATGCCTGGTGATAACGTAGAAATGACTATCGAGCTTATCCATCCGGTAGCTATGGAGCAGGGTCTTCGTTTCGCTATCCGTGAGGGCGGCAGAACCGTAGGTTCCGGTAGAGTTGCTACTATCATCGAATAATTAAATATTATTCAGTAAAATCAAGGGTTTCGGAGAATTCTCCGGAACCCTTTTTTAATGGATGGCGGACTCTTTGCAGCCAGCCGTTCTGCTTTTGCACAAAAGGAGGCTGAGAAGGATTACTGAAAAAACAGCGATTCTCCGACAGCCCCTTTGATTCTGGTTAAAGAGGCCGCTCCGAAAACCCATCCAGAAATTCCTTGATAAAGGGAAGCGCCGCGCCGATGGAGACAGCATCGCTCCGGCAGCGGCCGGGAATGATATAGGATGCCGGGTCCTGGAAGGTGGAGGCGTCAAAGACCATTGTTCGGATACGTTCAATATCTGAGTCCGAAAGATATGGTGTAATATGGCCGCCTAAAATGACGGTGCTTTCGATTACCATGTGGAGGTTGTGGATCAGCATGGAAAGATGGCGGAGATATTCTTCCCATTTTTCCATACATCTGGAATCTCCGTTTGCTTTTTTTGCGAAAAAGTCTTCCAGCTCCATTCCTTCATCCAACAGCGCATATCCGGAGCAGTAGCATTCCGCACAGCCCTTTTTCCCACAGTAACAGGTAAGTCCGTCGGGGATTAAGGTCATATGCTCAAAGGTTCCTGTTTTTCCAGTCAGACCGCTCTGAAGCTTTCCGTCTATGATGATGGCGCCGCCCAGATGATAGCCCAGAGACAGATAGATGGCGTCTGTAATTTCAGGATTTTCCCAGAGTTCGCTGTTGGAAGCGCACTCGGCATCGTGGACAAAGCGGCAGGGGACGGAAAAATACCGGGAGAACATATCTATGGTGAGCCCAGTACAGTTTAGAATTTCGCCGTAGATGACCTGGCTGCCGTCGCGGGAAGCCAGTCCCTGTATTCCAAGGCCAATGCCCAAAATCTGCTTTTCTGTATATTCATGGGCATTCAGAAAGTTCACGACCAGATCTTTTAAAGTGCTCATATAGTTTTCGTCCGGCGTAAAAGCCAGTCTGTATTTTTCTTTCACTTCTTTTTTTCCGTACAAATTCAGAGCAGAAATATAAACGTGTCTGGAAAGAATTTCTATGCCAATGGAAATTCTGGCTGTTCCGACCGCACGATAAGCGGTGGCTCTGCGTCCCACAGTGGAAGTGAGCTGACCGCAGGGTTCGATCAGCCCGGCATTTAACAGCGTTGTCAGATGCTGGGTTACTGTCGGAAGGCTTATGTTCAGAGAGGCAGCAATGGCCTGCTTGGAACTTCCAGAGCTGCGATAAATATAGTGGTAAACATCGGTTAAGTTCTTTTTCTTAATATCGGTAAGTGAGAATGATTCCATGTCTGCAAATCCTCCTGATTGTGATGAAATTGATACCAATAATGGAAAATCATTTAATAAAACAATTATACATTTTTCTCTCCGGAAAAGAAAGGCTTTTTTATGCTGTTAAAAATTCTTCTCTGCCGGGCCGGAGATGTGCAGGAATGGAGAAGCTCTGTGATTGGGCAAATGAGCCTCCTTGTCCGGATGAATCGGACAGAAATTGAGCCATATTGGCATTGGATTGGGAGTTTTGCACAAAAAAATAAAATTGAAATTGTGAAATTTAGCAGATTGCCATTTTCCAGCAAACCTGCCATTATATAAAAACTTTAATAAAATGATTTTATAAAATTGAATTATAAATCAGTGTGCAAGAATTGAGGGAAAAGAGAAAGGAAAACAGCTATGGGAATTATTGAGAAAATGAGACTGGATGGAAAGAAGATTTTTGTCACAGGCGGGGCAAGAGGAATCGGAAAGAGCGTTGCTACCGCATTTGCAGAGGCAGGAGCCGACATCGCCATTGTCGATGTGGACATTGCCGAGGCAGAAAAGACAGCGGCCGAGCTTGCAGAAAACAATGGAGTACATACCATCGCTATTAAGGCAGACGTAACAAAGCCGGAGGATGTGGACGCTATGATGGCCAAGGTCGTTGAGACCTTCGGAAGACTGGATGTTGCTTTCTGCAACGCAGGTATCTGCATGAACATCCCGGCAGAAGAGATGACCTATGACCAGTGGAGAAAGGTCATCGACATTAACTTAACAGGCGTATTTTTAACTGCACAGGCAGCAGGAAAGGTAATGTTAAAACAGGGAAGCGGCTCCATCATCAATACAGCCTCCATGTCTGCGCACATTGTAAATGTACCGCAGCCCCAGTGCTCCTATAATGCTTCCAAGGCAGGCGTGATCCAGCTTACCAAGTCTCTGGCAATCGAGTGGGCAAAGCGCGGCGTCCGCGTAAACTGCATTAGCCCGGGATATATCGGAACAGACTTGACACTTTCTTCCGAGTCCTTAAAGCCGTTGATTGAAAAATGGAATGCTATGGCTCCCATGGGACGTCTGGGACGCCCGGATGAGCTTCAGTCCATCTGTGTATACCTGGCAGGCGACACCAGCAGCTTTACCACCGGTTCTGACTTTATTGTAGACGGTGCGTTTACCTGCTTCTAAAAACGAGACAAAACGTACTTCAGTTCCGGGGACACACCGGAGATTTCCGGCCGTGTCCCCGGAACATATGTCCAGGGGAACAGAGAAGCCCCGCCGGGAAAACAGGGAGGTTCGCCCCATGAAAGCCCTGGCGGGGACGGCAAAAACAGCAAAGGATTCGAGGAGGAATCAGTATGTATTATTTATTGGGAACAGATATCGGAACTTCCGGTACGAAAACGGTCCTTATGGACCTTTCGGGAAATCTGGTGGCGAAGGATCTTCAGGAATATGACGTTTTAACTCCGAAGCCGCTTTGGGCGGAGCAGTGGCCGGACGTATGGCTTGAGGCTGCAAAAGCCTCGATTAAAAATACAGTTGCAAAATCAGGAATCGCTCCGGAGGAGATAAAAGGAATTGCAATCAGCGGCCTTTACGGCGGTTCCGGTATCCCGTTGGATGAGAACATGGAGCCCATCCGCCCCTGCATGATCTGGATGGACCGCCGCGCGGAGGAGGAGACCGCCTGGGTGCTGGAGAATATCGGGGAAGAGAAGCTTCTTACAATCACCCACAATGGTGCGGAGCCCTATTACGGATACACGAAAATTCTCTGGTATAAAAACCATGAGCCGGAGAACTGGAAACGGACAAAGCTGTTCCTTCCGCCAAATGATTATGTGATCTATAAGCTGACCGGAAAGGTTGCCATCGATTATTCTTCCGCAGGTAACATCGGCGGCATTTTCGATATGAACACCCGCATCTGGTCGAAAGACCTTTTGGACGCCATGGGAATTCTGGTTTCCATGATGCCGGAAAATATTGTGGAATCCACAGATATTGTGGGCGGACTGACAGAGGAAGCGACAAAGGAGCTGGGACTTTTAGCCGGAATGCCGGTCATCGCCAGCGGAATCGACTGCGGAGCGGCCAACATTGGCCTTGGCGTTTTCCAGTCCGGGCTTTATGCGGCAGCGATTGGAACTTCCATGTGTGCAGCGCTGATCTCCGATAAGCCGGTGAAGGGAAAAGGACTGATCGTATGGCCATACCTTTATGATGCGAAAAAGCTTTCCTATTATTTTTCCGGAGGTGCAACGGCAGGTGCCATCGTAAAATGGTTCCGCAATACCTTCTGCGACTATGAGGTAGCCATGGAGAAGGAGGGCGGCCGTCCAGCCTATGACATCTTAAATGAGCAGGCAGAAAGGATTCCGGCAGGAAGCGAAGGACTTCTGGTGCTTCCGTATTTCATGGGAGAGCGCAGTCCGGTCTGGGATTCGGATGCCAAGGGCACTATCATCGGCCTGTCCCTGATGCACACGAAGGCCCATGTATACCGAGCGTTTTTGGAGGCCGTGGCATATTCCCTTAAAGACGCCATGGAGGCCACCGGAGAGAATCTGGGCGAGTATATTTTACTTGCAGGCGGCGTGACAAAGTCCAAAGTATGGCGGCACATTTTTGCCGATGTGACCGGATATCCGGTGGTATGCCCGTTACAGGACGTGGAGGCCAACATGGGTGATGTGATGTTAGCAGGAATCGGCACAGGGCTTCTCACCTTTGAGGATGTGAAAAA
This sequence comes from Clostridium sp., assembly GCA_021770825.1. Classification (GTDB taxonomy): domain Bacteria; phylum Bacillota; class Clostridia; order Lachnospirales; family Lachnospiraceae; genus CANRXD01. The sequence goes on from JAETQD010000013.1 coordinate 60,499, forward strand.
ATGGCAGGTTCTAGATGAAAAAATCATACCGGATGAAAAGAATCACAAGGCGTATGAGGCATATTTTAAGCTTTACAAGGATTTCTACCACAGCATGAAGGACAATATGAAGAAAATGACAGGCGTGATGCATGAATTTCAGGGTTGATGGCGCCAGAACAGGACAGGAGGCCGCCGGAAAAGCCGGTGCGCCGGGTTGTCCTGAACGGATGAAATGGGAAGGAGTATTGCATGAAATTTTTTGTTGATACCGCAAAGGTTGAGGATATTAAGAAAGCCAACGACATGGGCGTCATCTGCGGAGTGACAACGAATCCGTCGCTGATTGCCAAAGAGGGCCGGGATTTTAATGAGGTAATCCGGGAGATCGCCGCCATCCATCCCAACATGGTAGTAAAGATCCCCATGACTGTGGAGGGCTTAAAGGCCGTGAAGGTTCTTTCTAAGGAAGGGATCAAGACCAACGTGACCTTGATCTTTACTGCAAACCAGGCGCTTCTTGCCGCCAGGGCCGGCGCTTCCTACGTATCTCCATTCCTGGGCCGTCTGGACGACATAAGCGTCCGGGGGGGGATTTGATCCGGGAGATTGCAGAGATTTTTAACGTGTCAGGAATCGAGACAGAGATCATTGCCGCTAGTGTGAGAAATCCCATCCATGTAACGGACTGCGCCCTGGCGGGAGCAGATATCGCAACAGTTCCCTACGGCGTCATCGAGCAGATGACAAAGCATCCCCTCACAGATGCAGGAATTGCAAAATTCCAGGCAGATTATGAGGCGGTATTTGGAAAATAGAGGAAACATATGGATACTTTATATTTAAAGAAAATGGCAGTGGAAGTCCGCAAAGGAATCATAAACGGCGTGTATTCTGCAAAGGCAGGACATCCGGGCGGTTCCCTGTCGGCGGCAGATTTATTTACCTATTTCTATTTTGAAGAGATGAACATTGACCCTAAAGCGCCAAAGGCGCCGGACAGAGACCGTTTCGTGCTGTCAAAGGGTCACACAGCTCCCGGATATTATTCCGCCCTGGCAAACCGCGGATATTTTCCGGTGGAGGACTTGAAAACTCTGCGCCATGCAGGCTCCTATCTCCAGGGGCATCCGGACATGAAGCACATTCCCGGCGTGGATATGTCCAGCGGCTCCCTCGGACAGGGAATCTCCGCCGCAGTCGGGATGGCTCTGGCAGGTCGCCTGAATCAAAAGGATTACCGTGTCTATACGCTTTTGGGCGATGGAGAAATCGAAGAAGGCCAGGTGTGGGAGGCCGCCATGTTTGCGGGTCACAGGAAGCTTGACAATCTGACCGTCATTGTGGACAACAGTGGGCTGCAGATCGATGGACGAATCGAGGATGTCTGCTCTCCATACCCCATCGATGAAAAATTCCGCGCATTCAATTTCCATGTGGTGAACGTGGCCGACGGAAATGATTTTGAACAGTTAAAAGCGGCCTTCGACGAGGCAAGGGAAGCGAAGGGAAAACCCACAGCAATCATCATGAAGACCATAAAGGGAAAAGGTGTTTCCTACATGGAGAACCAGGCGGGCTGGCATGGCAAGGCACCCAATGCAGAACAGTATGAAATTGCCATGGAAGAACTGAAAAAGGCAGGTGAAGCGTTATGCCGGATGTAAAGAAAATTGCTACGAGGGAAAGCTACGGAAAGGCCCTTGTGGAGTTGGGAAAAAAGCATGAGAATTTGGTGGTCCTGGACGCGGACCTGGCAGGGGCTACGAAAACGGAGACCTTTTTAAAGGCATTTCCTGACCGCCACATCGACTGCGGAATCGCAGAGTGCAATATGATGGGAATCGCCGCCGGACTTTCCACCACAGGATTGGTGCCCTTTGCCAGTACCTTTGCCATGTTTGCGGCCGGAAGGGCCTTTGAACAGATTCGCAATTCCATTGGGTATCCGCACCTGAACGTGAAGATCGGAGCGACCCACGCAGGAATCTCTGTGGGAGAGGACGGGGCGACCCATCAGTGCAATGAGGATATGGCATTGATGCGGACGATTCCCGGAATGGTAGTCATAAATCCGGCGGATGATATCGAGACGAAGGCCGCTGTTGAGGCCGCCTATGAGTATGACGGTCCGGTATATTTAAGATTCGGCCGCCTTGCCGTCCCGGTCATCAATGACAGGCCGGACTACCGGTTTGAAATCGGGAAGGGGATTGAGCTTCGTCCCGGAACGGATGTGACGATCCTTGCGACCGGTCTTTGTGTCAGCGAAAGCCTGGGGGCAGCAGAAAAGCTAAAGGGGGAAGGCATAAGCGCCCAGGTCATCAACATCCACACTATAAAGCCGCTGGATGAAGAGCTGATTTTGAAAGCGGCAGAGACCACCGGAAAAATCGTGACCGTGGAAGAGCATTCCATCATTGGAGGCCTTGGGGGAGCGGTGTCTGAGCTTCTTGGGGAGAAGAAGCCGACTCCGGTCTTAAGAATCGGAATCCGGGATGTGTTTGGGGAATCCGGTCCGGCAGCAGAATTAATAAAAAAATATGGGCTGGATTCAGAAAGCATCAGTGAAAAAGTAAAGGATTTTTTGAGAAAGTAAAAGGGGTATTTGAATGGAAAAATGGGGAAAGAGAATTGGGTACGGTATTGGAGATCTGGGATGTAACCTGGTATTCAGTACCATGGCGTCTTATTTGATGGTTTTTTATACGGATGTATTCGGAATCACGGCCGCGGCAGCGGGAACCATGATGCTGGTAACAAAATTCATCGATGCGCTGACAGACACAGGCATGGGACTGATCGTAGACCGAACCCACACCAGATGGGGACAGGGAAGACCGTACTTCCTGTTTGGCGCAGTTCCGTTTGCGCTGTTTACCTTCCTGACGTTCTACATTCCGAATGTGGGCGATACAGGGAAGTTAATTTGGGCTTATATTACATATTTTCTTTTGTGTACGGCATATACGGTGGTAAATATCCCGTTAAATACGATCGTACCGCGTCTGACATCGGATATCCACGAAAGAAACTGCCTGGTATCCACCGGAATGATCTGTGCCATGCTGGGAACAGCCATCGTCATGTCGGTGACGGCACCGCTCGTAGAGTATTTCGGCCAGGGAAATGAGGCGAAAGGCTACCTGATCACCATGACCGTTTACGGAATATTGGCGATGTTAATCTTCTTTGTTACCTTTGCAAGCACAAAGGAAGTGGTTCCGCCTTCCGTTGCAAGAGAACATACTACATTAAAGGATGACTTAAAGGCGCTGACCGGACAGAGCTGGATCTTTTTCCTGGTAAACCTTTTATACTTCTCCCTCTATGTCGTAAGAAGCACAACGGTCATTTACTATTTTAAGTATAACCTGGAAAAGACGGAATGGCTGACACTGGTAGGACTTCTTGGAATTTTATCGGGCCTTCCGATGCCCCTTATTCTTCCGGCGCTGGAGAAAAAGTTCAGCAAGAGAATGCTTATGATGGCAAGTATTCTTATTTATATTGCAGGCGACCTTTTAATCTTCTTTGGAAAGAATTCCGCGTTCTGCCTGTTGACAGGACTTGTGATTACCGGACTTGGGATTTACGGCATTTTCGGCATCACCTTTGCCATACAGCCGGATGTCATTGACTATTCAGAATATGAAAAAAATGCCAGTATTTCCGGCTTGATTGCTGCCTTCCAGGGATTTTTCGTAAAGGGCGGCATGGGACTTACAAGCGCCGTAATCGGATATATCCTGAAGGCGGGCGGCTATGTGGCAAATGCCGAGCAGACACCCCAGGCTCTTAAATATATCGAGGTAAGCTTTATCTGGATTCCCATTGGCCTGTGTATTGCAATTGCAGCTGTTATGTACTTCTATAAGCTGGACGGAATGAGGGAAGAGATGAATGTAGCGCTGGAGCAGAGGAGAAAAGAGAACCTTGCGGCATAAGAGGCTGCGGATTCATTCTATCAATAAGAAAAACATGGAGCGATCCGGTGTCAATCGGACCGCTCCATTCATATTGTGTCATCCCCTTATTCTTTACGTTCCGCTTTTCTTCGCCATCGCAATCTGCTCCGGTGTAATGGGGAGCTCGTAAAATCTCTGGCCCACTGCATGGTAAACGGCATCGGCAACGGCAGGAAGAGGGGTATTGATAACGACCTCGCCAATGGATTTGGCACCGAATGGACCGGCGTTCTCATAACTGTTCTCGAAATCCACATGAATATGTCCGATATCGACCCGTGTTGGAATCTTATACTGCATCAGTGAATTTTCATAGACCTGCCCGCGGCGGCTGTAAGTGATGTTTTCCGTTAAAGCCATGCCGATTCCCTGAAGGATACCGCCTTCTGCCTGAACTCTTGCAAGGTTCGGGTTGATCGGTGTTCCGCAGTCTACGGCAGCGTCATATTCCAGGACCTTTACTTCTCCGGTGAGGAGATCAACTTCGATTTCGGCCGCTCCCACCATATAGGGCGGCGGAGAGATCGGGGAGCTGTGGGTCGTTGTGACAGTGAGCGGGATATCGTTTCCGCACATGGAGGAGGTTGCAATCTCGAAGAGACTCACGCGGGATGTTTTGTCCATTTCATGACCGGTCCTGTATACGGCCTTTCCGTCAAACTCGGCTTCCTCAGCCGGACAATTTAAAAGCCTGGCTCCAAGCTGGCAGATCTGATCACGGAGCTTTAACGCGCAGGTCTCCACTGCTTTTCCGGTAACATAGGTCGTGCTGGAGGCGTAGGAACCGGAATCGTATGGGGAGGCGTCTGTATCTGCACCGAAGACCGTGATATCCTCGAGGCTGCAGTCCAGGACCTCCGCGGCAATCTGGGCCAGGATTGTATCACAGCCGGTCCCCATATCGGCAGCGCCGATGGACAAACTGTAAATTCCTTCATCTCCGAGCTTCAGGGTGGCGCTTCCCACATCCACATTGGAAATACCGGAGCCCTGCATGGCCATTCCCATTCCCACGCTGCGGACCTTTCCGTTTCCCATATCGCGGACCGGATATTTTTCGTCCCAGCGGATCATTTCTTTGACCCGCTTTAAGCAGCGGTCGAGAGCACAGCTGGTATTGACCTGGCCGTAATATGCCGGCATCACATCGCCTTCCCGGACAATGTTCTGCTCTCTGAGATCAAACGGATCCCGGTGAAGGACGGAAGCCAGCTCGTTGACAGCGGATTCCACGGCAAACAGGCCCTGGGTAGCACCATAGCCGCGGTATGCGCCGGAGGACATGACGTTGGTATAGACCACATCGCTGGTAAAGCGGAATGCCTCCGCCTTTCCATATAACGGAATCGATTTATGGCCGGACAGTCCGACGGTTGTCGGTCCGTGTTCCCCGTAAGCACCGGTATTGGAAAGGGTATACAGATCAATCCCGCGGATCAGGCCGTTTTTCATGGCCCCAAGGCGGACATGCATCTCCATCTCATGTCTCGGCGTGGAGGCCGTCATGGATTCTTCCCTTGTAAAGATAATTTTGGACGGCTTTTTGGTCTTCCAGGTAACGAAAGCCGGATAAATTTCCGATACCGATGTCTGCTTTGCTCCGAAACCGCCGCCAATCCTTGGTTTGCTGACACGGACCTTGGATTTGGGAATTCCCAGGGCATTGGCAATAATACGCCGGCAGTGAAAGACGATCTGGGTGGAGCTTACCACATTCAGTCTTCCGTAGGTGTCCATGGTACAGAAAGTACGGAAGGTCTCCATCATGGTCTGCTGACACGCTTTGGTATGATAAACACGGTCGATGACGATGTCACATTCTGACAGGACCCGTTCAATATCCCCGCTTGAGGTTTCATCATGGGCGCACAGATTCCGTTTGTTGTCGGCTCCCACAGGACAAAGGCTCTCCCAGTTCTCCTCAGGATGGACCAGGATCGGGTTATCCTTTGCCGAACGGAAGTCCAGGACCGGCTCCAGGACCTCATAGGTTACTTTAATGAGCCGGAGTGCCTTATCCACAGACTTTTCATCCCGCCCGGCTACGATTGCCACCGGGTCCCCGATATAGCGTACATGGCGGTCGAGGAGCAGCCGGTCATAGGGACTGGCCTCCGGGTAGGTCTGGCCGGCAAGGGTGAACCGGCGCTGGTCTTCCGGCATATCCTCCCAGGTGTAGATGCATTCGATTCCCGGTACCTTCATGGCAATATCTGTTTTGATGGTCTGGATTACTGCATTGGCGTGGGGGGAGCGCAGAAGCTTTACGATCAGGCAGTCCTTCGGCGCGATGTCATCGGTATAGACCGGCTGGCCGGTCAGAAGCTGCATGGCATCCTTTTTGCGGACCGATTTGTTTACCGTTTTCATTGAACTGCCTCCTTCTTCTCATTCTTAGTCTTTTTTCAGGCAAGAAAGGCAAGGATTCCCCGGAGCTGTCCCTCATAGCCGGAGCAGCGGCATAGGTTTCCGGCCAGATATTCTTTGATTTCCTCCTCGCACGGCTCGGGATTTTCGCGGAACAGGGCCAGGGCATTCATGACAAAGCCCGGATTACAGAAGCCGCACTGCTCTGCCCCTTCATCCGCAATGAAAGCACCGAATTCTTCGGCTTCTTTTTGCAGTCCCTCCAGGGTCGTCACAGACCGGCCGTCGGCACGGACCGCCAATACGGAGCAGGAAAGAACCGGTTTTTCATCTAAAAATACGGTACAAAGGCCGCAGTTCGCAGTTTCGCAGCCGCGTTTTACACTGTAACAGCCCTGTTCCCGGACAAAATCGATCAACAGCATATCCGGCTCCACATCCGCCTGGATTTTTTTTCCGTTTAAGTTTAAGGTTATTAACATTCCAATTCACCCCCTGCTTTCATGGCAGCTCTTGCGGCAAGGACCTGTACCAGATGACTCCGGTAGGCCGCACTTCCACGCAGATTTCCTTCCGTTGGAATATGGGCGGAGGCATAAATACCAAACGCATCCGCCTTTTCCTGGGTGATCGGAAGGGTCAGAATGTGTTCCGCATCCTCCAGGACAACAGCACGTCCGGGACGGGCACCGACGGCGATTTGAAAAGAGAGCGGTTCTCCCTCTGATGGGCAGGAACCTGGCGTCCATGCTGCTGCACAGGTAAGCACAGGGAAATCTGTCTGGGTGTTGCGGACGGACTGGTAATAATAGCGGAACGGAGTTTTTTTAACATGGATCCGTACCAGAATATCACGGTCGTATTTCGATGCTGCAAATTCCCGAAGGGGGATGATTCCTCCCTTGTAAAGCTCTGCATAACTGTCCATGGAGAGAAACATGGTCAGGACGTCAGAAAAACCGTATCGGCCAAAAATACTGCCGCCTACGGTGGCGAGGTTGCGGAACTGTACGCCGACGATATGGCGCAGGGCTTCCTTCATGGCCCCGCCTGTGTATTCAGAAAGTCCGGGATGAAGCTCCAGTTGGCGGAGCGTCGTCATGCAGCCGATTTTCCAGCCGTCCCCGGTTTCTTCTATGGTATCCAGCCCAAGGCCGGAAAGGTCAATGGCAGTCTGTACTGTCCTTTTCCCCATTTTAAGCCAGAGCATTCCGCCGATCACGCAGTTTCCGCGCTGCTGGTTGAGCTGCCAGGCTTCTTCAAGACTTTCCGCCTTTTTGTAATTTCGAATGGTAATCATAAAAAACGGCTCCTCCAGATTACAGAGAAATTTTCTTATATTTCGACAGATATATTTTAACATATGACAACAGGATCCGCAACGCACAAAAGCATGCATTCCCTCTTGTCATGTTATGGATTTTCTGGTAGAATTCGTTGTAGTTTTAAAACAATAACGATAAAGTGAGGAGTAGATTGAGATGAAAAAATGGATTTCACGTATGATGGCTCTGGTCCTTGCCGGAGCGCTTACCGCCTGCGGCCAGAATACAGCAGGAAACAGTGCGGCCGGCACAGGGACAGCAGCAGAGACTGCGGCCCAGGAAACCACAGCCGCAAATCCGGTTGATAACGTTCAGGCCGCCTACCCTGTCACCATTATAGATCAGCTTGGACGGGAAGTTACGATTGAGGAAGAACCGGAGACGATCGTAAGCGGTTACTACATTTCCACCAGCCTTCTTCTGGCCCTGAACCAGCAGGAGAAACTGGTCGGTATCGAGGCAAAGGCGAAAAGCCGTTCCATCTATCGGTTAAGTGCCCCGGAAATCATCGATCTGCCAAATGTCGGGACGGCAAAAGAATTCGATCTTGAGGGCTGTGCCGCGCTGGAGCCGGATCTGGTGATCGTTCCGGCGAGGCTCAAGGACGTGATCCCGTCGCTGGAGGAGCTGGGACTTACGGTGATAGCCGTGAATCCGGAGGACCAGAAACTGTTGGAGGGAGCTATGGATATTCTGGCGGCGGCCTGCGGAAAACAGGATCAGGCAGAAGCGCTTCATGCTTTTACCGAACAGGAATTGGCTGCCCTGAAAGAAAAGCTGGACGGGACAGAAGCTCCGACAGTCTATCTGGCCGGAAACAGCGCTCTTTTGTCCACAGCCGGTCCGTCCATGTACCAGAACAGCATGATTGTCAACGCCGGAGGAAAAAATGCTGCCGAGGAACTGTCAGATTCCTACTGGGCAGAGATTTCCTATGAACAGCTGCTCGCATGGAATCCGGATTATATTATTCTGGCTTCTGATGCCTCCTACACCGTGGATTCTGTCCTGGATGATCCGAGCCTTTCCGGCTGCAGCGCAGTCCAGAACGGGAATGTATACCAGCTTCCCAACGCAATTGAAGCCTGGGATTCCCCGGTTCCCGGAAGTATCCTTGGAAGTCTGTGGCTTGCCAATGTCCTCCATCCGGAACAGTTCACAGACGAAATGTGGGAACAGTCCGCTGTGGAATTCTATGAGACATTTTACCGTTTTACACCGGATCTTGAGAATCTCTATGCTGCAGAATAGGATATGCTTATGAAAAAACGGCACACAGCGGTCCTTCCTGGTCTGGCAGCAGTTCTGACGGTCCTCCTTGCGGCCGGATCGCTGTTTATCGGAAAATATCCGCTGACCATGAAAGACCTGCTGAATCAGGAACCACAGGCGCTGCGTGTTTTTATGACTTTAAGGCTTCCAAGGACCTGTATGGCCCTTGTCGGAGGATTTGGCCTTGGAATCGCCGGAGCTGTTTATCAGAACGTCTTTCACAATCCGCTGGCATCCCCGGATACCATAGGTGTCTCCTCGGGAGCCAGCGCAGGGGCGGCCTTTGGAATCCTTTTTCTTTCTTCCAATCCGGCCTTTATAACGGCGTCCGCCTTTGCGGGCGGCCTGGCTGCCGTTTTCCTCTCGCTGGGACTTGCTTCTATTGGGGGAAAACAGCTGGGAGGTTCCCACAAAGGTCCGGCTTCCATTGTTCTGGCAGGAATTGCCGTTCATTCTCTGGCACAGACTATTCTGATGATACTTAAGCTGACTGCAGATCCGGAACGGCAGCTGGCATCCATTGAATACTGGATCATGGGCAGTCTGAACGGTATCACCTTATACCGGATCCCCATGCCGGTTCTTGTATGCGCTGTATGCTGTGGGCTTCTTTTTCTTTTGTATCACCAGGTCCTGCTTCTTTCCATAGAAGAGGAGGAGGCACGGATGTTAGGGGTTCCCGTAGGACGGATGCGTCTTTTGGTTCTTTTCCTGGCGACACTCGTTACCGCTTCTATTATAAGTGTTACGGGGCTTGTGAGCTTCATCGGGCTTCTTGCACCTCATACAGCCAGACTTCTTACGAAAAACAACCGGATGCCGATGCTTCTTTTGAGCGGGCTTTTTGGCAGCGCCCTGCTCTGTATGGCGGATCTGTGTGCCAGAAGCCTGACGGCGAGTGAGCTTCCGGTCAGCATTTTCACTTCTCTTCTCGGGGCGCCGTTTTTGCTTTATCTGATGTTTGGGAGGGACTCTAAATTATGATGGATCCATATTTTAAGGCGGACCGTGTCTGTGCCGGATATGGTTCCCGGAAAGTCCTAAACGGCGTTGATTTCTGCCTGGAAAAAGGAACTCTGACCGGGCTTTTAGGGGCCAACGGAAGCGGGAAGACAACGCTTCTTAAGGCTGTGTGCGGTCTTCTCTCCCACGAAGGAACCTGCACCCTCGAGGGCCAGGTACTGGAACGGCTGTCCGGGCGGGAACGGGCGAAAAGGATCAGCTATATTCCCCAGAGGAGCGGAATTACGATTTCTCTGCCGCTATTGGATGTGGTGCTGATGGGGTTTGAAGCAACCCTGGGATTTCTGGAGCGGCCCTCAAAGATTCAGAAGGAAATGGCATATTCCGCGCTTTCTGTGGTGGGACTTTCCGAAAAAGCGGAGGAAGATTTTTTAACACTCAGCGAAGGGCAGAAGCAGTTGGGAATCCTGGCGAGGACCATGGTGGAAAATACCGGGCTTCTTCTTCTGGATGAACCGGACAGCGCCCTGGATTTTTATCAGCGTCATCGGATGTTAAAGCTTCTAAAAAACATGGCCGAAGAGAGAGGGAAAGCGGGGCTTTTATGCCTCCATGATCCAGGTCTGGCATTGGAATTCTGTGATCAGTTACTTCTATTAAAAGAGGGGATCTGCACAGCATCGATTCATCCGGGGAGAGATTCGCTTGATACAATGGAGAATGCTCTCCGTGAGATTTATGGTCCGGTATCTCTGCTCCGATGCAAAGACAGGCGGGGAACCGGGCATCTGATGATGGTGTCTGAGCTGGAGATCTCTTAAGAAGGGAGTGGGAAAATGAGACCGGTAATCAAGGTCTTTTTATACGATGAGGATGGAAACCGCTTCTTTGGAGAGGGGCCATGCCGCCTGCTCCATGGAATCGAAGAAACCGGGTCCTTGCGGGCTTCCGCGCAGCAGATGGATATGGCCTATACAAAGGCTCTTTCCATTTTAAAACGGGCGGAGAAGGCCCTTTCTTTTCCACTGACAGAAAAAAGTATCGGCGGAAAAGGCGGCGGAGGGAGCCGTCTGACCCCAAAGGCAAAGGAGTTCTTGAAACAATATGAGGAATACCGGGACGCCTGCTGTCAGGCTGGCAGCAGAATCTATCTGGACATCTTTTCAGAACAGCAATAAAACGCATCTGTTCCTGACAGGAGAACGTGGGAGCGGCAAAAGTACCATGTTACAAATGCTTTTGAAAGAGATCGCAGAGACGGGAACACTCCCGGGAATCTCCACGCACGCCGAACCGGGGAAACAGGTCGTCCTTCGGGAGAATGACTCCAAAAAACAGGCGGTGATCGGGGCATGGAACGGGGAACGGATGGAGCCGGTCATGGATGGATTTCTGGGCCTGGGGATTTCTGCGCTGAAACGGGCAGGCGCTTCTGACAGCCGGTGGTGTCTGATCGACGAGCTGGGATTTCTGGAAAGCGGCTGCCTGGCGTTTCAGGATACGGTCTTTGAGCTGTTGGGAAAAAAGCGGGTGATTGCTGTTTTGAGAAAGCAGGATCTCCCGTTCTTAAATACACTGCGCTCCAGAAGTGATGTGTTTCTGTATGATCTGGATGCGCCGGTCCTTCCAGTGGGCTGTGTCATTATGGCGTCCGGACTGGGCAGACGTTTTGGCGGGAATAAGCTTCTTGCAGATTTTGCCGGCCGTCCATTGATCAGACAGATTCTGGATCTGACGGAGGGACCGTTTTTTGCCGGTCGCGTGGTCGTTACACGCCATGAGGCTGTGGCGGACTTATGCAAAAGCTGCGGTGTGTCTGTGCTGGTCCATGATTTTCCGGACCGGAATGATACGGTCCGTCTGGGTTTGGAAGCACTCAGGAATCAGGAAATCAGGGGCTGTATGTTTTGTCCGGCCGATCAGCCCCTCATAGCAAGGCAGACTCTGGAATCGCTGGTCTTAAGCTTTTCCCATGAGCCGGACCGGATATTTCGCCCTTGTTTTGGAGAAACACCTGGAAGTCCGGTCTTATTTGGGCAGAACTTTTTTCAGGAGCTTCTTGGTCTCCCGTCCGGGAAGGGCGGATCCTTTCTTGCAAAAAAATATCCCGGGCAGGTACAAAAGATACCTGTCCGGGAACCATATGAACTATGGGATGCAGACACGCCTGAGGAACTTCAGAGGTTTGAAACCTTAAAACGATTCTGTGTCCTTCGGGAGCAGAATATTTAAAAGAATGGCAACGACTGCCGCCGGTACAATACCGGAACCTCCGAAGATCAACTGGACGAACTGCGGAGTGTTGACAAGAATTCCCGTATTTGCTCCCATTCCGTAGCCGACACCGAGCGCTACGGACACGATGGTCAGATTCCTTGGAGTCATCGGGCTCTTCATAATCAGCTGGATGCCGCTGACCACGATCGAGGAAAACATCATTACGGCCGCACCGCCGAGAACGGACTGGGGCATGATGGAAACGAGGGCGCCCAGCTTTGGAATCAGGCCGCAGAGTACGAGGAATATGGCCCCGGTGGCCAGAGCAAAGCGGTTCACCACCTTTGTCATCGCAACAAGGCCGACATTCTGGCTGAAGGAAGTGTTCGGAAGGACACCGAAGATCGCTGCAAAGGTAGAACCGAGTCCGTCGCAGATCACGCCGCCGGACAGTTCCTTATCCGTTGCTTCCCGTCCGATTCCGCCTTCCATAACACCGGAAATATCCCCGACGGTCTCGACTGCAGTCACGATGAACATGATCATGACAGGCAGGATTGCCCGCATGTCAAATACGATCTTGACAGGGACGATGGAGGGGATTGCAAACCAGCGGGCCTGGGCAACCTTATCCCAGTTTAACACCCATGCCTTCGTGTATTCCGTTCCATCCGCGGTCATTCCCGTATGCGGCAGGACCATTCCCATAACGATGGCAGCCAGATAACCGGCAATAATGCCAAGAAGAATGGAAGAGGAGCTGGTAAAGCCTGTGGTTCCGTGTTTCAGCGCAAGAATCACGACCAGGACAAAAATGGCGAGAAGAAGGTTTTCCACAGATCCGAAGTCCTTGACGCCGCTTCCGCCTCCAAAGGAGTTGATTCCCACAGAAATCAGGGAAAGGCCGATGGAAAGGACCACCGTACCGGTCACCACCGATGGGAAAAATTTCCGCAGCGGCTTTAAGAAGAAACCGAGAACCCCTTCAAAGATGCCGCCGAGGATGGACGCGCCCATGATGGCGCCGTAGGCTGTTACACCTCCGCCCATGGTCGCGGCTACGCTGTTGAATACGCCAATGAAACCGGAACTTGTTCCCATGATGATGGGAACCTGTCCGCCGACCGGTCCCAGTGCGTAAAGCTGAACTAAAGTTACAAGTCCGGCCACCAGCATGGCGTTCTGCAGCAGGGTTACCTGAAGATCGGCAAATTCACTTCCGCTTCCCATTCCGCACGCGCCGGTAATGATGAGAATCGGAGTCAGATTGCCTACGAACATGGCGAGCACATGCTGAAGTCCGAGGGGAATTGCCTGGGAAAGAGGCAGCTTCCCTTCAAACTGGTATGCTGTCTGTGACAGCTCATTCGTATTTTTCATTTCCTTGCACCTCACAATTTTTTACGTACCCATTGTAGGAGAAAAGAGCCTTTCTGTAAAGTGCATATCGCGAAAATTTTCCAAAAAGTTACAAAATATGGGGACAGCTTATTGGTTTCTTACGGCCATACCTTCCGGTTAAAATAAAGCCTGCTGCTTAATAGGTATCAAGCGGCGGCTGCACACTGTCCGGAAGCGGGCAGGTATAATGGCCGCCGTTTCTCTTTGCGACTTCTTTTTTAGCGGCTTCGATCACATCCGGGCGGTCCATGGTGCGGACACAGGAGAGCGCCATAACTTTAGCGGCTGTCAGAAGTCCCTTATGGGCAATGGGGCTGCAGGACTGGGCTACCATCTGCCAGGAGTGTCCCACATTGCCGACGCATGCGGTGGCAATATTGATATTCAGAGTAGGAACGGCATATCCCACGTCGCCCACATCGGTGGAGCCTGCAACCAGCCGGATTTTGTCAGGATTAAAGGGATGAACCTCAGAATCCAGCGGCTTTTCCAGAATCTCTTCCAGCCGGTCTTCGCCGTATAATTCCACAATCTGGTTCCGGATGCTTTCCATGGTGATTTCCGGATATGTATTCAGGAAGGATTTTGCCATGGCATAATCGGCCTCATCCCATTTGGGCGCTCCGACTTCCTTTAAGCATTCATCGGCAACGGCAGCCAGGGCATGGTTGGGAACATATTCCGTAAAGGCCATGGCCAGCTCGCAGGTCATTGTGGTATCGGTCATGATGGCGGCGCCGCGGGCCACATTTTTCACGCGCTCGAACAGCTCTTTTACCTGGGAGACACGGGGAGAACGGACCTCGTAGCGGATTGTGGCATGGTCCTGGACCACGTTGGGGGCAGTTCCGCCTGCATCAATGTATGCGTAGTGGAGTCTGGCTTCGGGAATCATATGTTCTCTTAAATAGTTGCAGCCCACGTTCATCAGTTCCACAGCGTCCAGGGCGCTTCTTCCAAGATGGGGGCATCCGCCTGCGTGGGCGGCAACGCCATGAAATTCAAAATTGGCACCCATGATGGCATTGTTGTGGCTGTTGTCGATGGCATTTTTTGTTGCCGGATGCCAGGTGTATACAAAGTCCACCTGATCAAACATTCCGGCTCTCGCCATGAACTGTTTGGAGCCTGCACCTTCCTCGGCCGGGCAGCCAAAGTAAATGATGGTGCCGTCCTTTTTATTCTCCACCAGATATTCTTTTACAGCCAGGGCGGCGGCAAGGGCACCTGTTCCGAGGGCACAGTGGCCGCAGCCATGTCCGGGAGCTCCGGCTTCCACAGGAGATTTTTCAGCCAGAGATGCTTTCTGGCTCAGGGAAGAAAGGGCATCGTATTCGCCCAAAATTCCCATGACGGGCTTTCCGGATCCGTAAGAGAAGGTTCCGGTAAAACAGGTGGGGATTCCGGCATCTCCAGTGGTGAGGGTAAAGCCCTCATCCTCTAAAATTTTGCAGAGAAGAGCAGCGGATTTGGTCTCATGGAATGCCAGTTCCGCGTATTCCCAGATCTTGTCATTGGCATCCAGGATTTTTTCAGCTTTCTCGTCTATGACGCGCGCAAGAAATTCCAGGTCCTTCATAGTTGTTTCCGTCCTTTCTGATAATTTTGTATGATAATACTGTAATGCAGCATAAAACCAGTTTACTACGAAACGGCTAAATGTGCAATGGGATTTTCCGGCGGCGAATCTTCTTTTGCGGCAATCCTGCGGCAGGGTATTTACCGAAAGTTGGCAAAATGTTATAGTATACCTAGGTAAAAGAGGAGGGAGAAAGATGGCAAAACGGATTTATGTGGCCGATGATGAAAAGAATATATGTTTTTTAATCCAGAATTTCCTGGAAAAGGAGGGCTTTGAGGTCAGGTGCTTTGAAGACGGCGAGTCGATTCTGGCGGCCTGTGAGGAACAGATGCCGGACCTTTGTATTTTGGATGTGATGATGCCGGGAATGGATGGACTGACAGTCTGCACCAGGATACGGAAAAAGAGCCATGTTCCCATTATTATTGTGTCCGCCAAAGATTCCCCTCTGGACCGGATTACGGGAATTACTCTGGGAAGCGATGACTATCTGGTGAAGCCCTTTCTGCCGTTAGAACTGGTGACAAGGGTGAAAGCCCTGTTTCGGCGTGTGGATGCCTTTTCCGGACAGGAGGAGGAAGTTTCCCACGACGCCTATGAGTTTGGAGATATTAAGATGTTTCCCAAACGCCGCGCCGCCAGACTGGGGGAAGAGGAATTTTCCCTGACACCGCTGGAATTTGATTTCCTCTGCCATATGCTGGAGCACCCGGAGCATGCGGCCAGCCGTGATGATCTGCTGAAATCCCTGTGGAAGGTGGACAGCAGAGAGGTGGACACCAGAGCCGTTGACGATATGGTGAAACGTCTGCGTAAGAAGTTAAAGGAACAGGGCAGCAGTGTGAAGATTGAAACGGTCTGGGGATATGGATTCCGCCTGACCACCGGAGGAGACCAATGAAATTAAGTATCCGGATGAAGATATTTCTGCCGGTGATGCTGATTCTCATTGCTTTTCCCCTGGCAGTCTGGTTCGTGTTCCGGTATTCCTTAGACGGACATATGAATTACAGTGCCAGGAAGGACCTGGAACGGATGGTGAGAAAGACCGGAGAAATTCTGGATGAGGAAGAGAACGGGACCGGCGATGATGAGGACGGAAATGCCCTCCTTGGAAAACTCCGGGATGTGCTTCAGACGGAGGCCGGAGAGACCAGGATGATGCTTTTAGGCGGCAGATACCGGGTGGTTTTTCCGAAAAATTATGATAACCAGCCGGAGATGACCCAGATTTATTCCACATTTTTGACGAATGCAACGCTGGGTGATATGTCCTGGGAGCGCGGGAAAATCGGAGAGGAAACCATCGGCGAGAGCCGGTATCTGCTGTACTATCTCAATCTGGAAGACCAGGACGATGAAAATAACCAGAAGGTACGGCACATAATCCTCTACTGTCCGATTCATGATACAAGACAGATTTTAGACCAGGTGTCCTGGCTGGTGCTTCTGACCATGGGGGCCATTGCCGCTGTGTCCATTGTGCTGTTCTGGTTTGTGGCCGGGAGTATCTCCGGTCCGGTCCGCAGACTCTGCGAGGCGGCCAGAGGAATCGGAGAGAAAAAATTTAAGAAGGTGGAGACCGGAGCTACCGTAAGGGAGCTCTGCGAGCTGGAGGATGAAATCAATCAGATGCAGGAGAAACTGTCCCAGGCAGACCAGGCAGAGCGGACCTTTTTCCAGAATGCATCCCATGAGTTAAGAACACCATTGATGTCCATCAGCGGCTACGCCCAGGGAATTCAGTGCGGTGTGTTTGAGGATGTATCTCAGGCGGCCGGAGTGATTCTGGATGAAAGCAGCCGTCTGACGGAAGTGGTGGATGGGATTCTGACTTTAACCAGAATGGACCAGCTCCGGTATCAGGTGGTGCCTGTGGAGCTGGAAATCAACAGCTTTGTGGAGGAGCGGCTGGAGCGGATTGAAGGACTGGCTTACTCCAAAAACATAAAGCTGGTATTTCATCCGGAGAAGGAGCATACAATTATTACGGATGCGATGCTGTTGGAGCGTGCCTTTTCCAATGTGCTTTCAAACTGTATCCGCTATGCATCGGAAAAAGTGACCGTGGAGGTGAAGGAGCGAAAGGACCGTCTGATTCTTTCCGTTGCCGACGACGGGCCGGGGTTAAACAGCGAGGAGCTGGAGCACCTGTTTGACCGTTTCTATAAGGGAAAGGGCGGAAACCATGGACTGGGGCTTGCCATTGCCAAATGTTCCCTGGAATATATGGGAGGCGATGTGGAGGCCATAAGCTCCATTGCAGGTGCAGCGTTTGAAATTATACTGCCGCAGGATTGCCGCAGCTTTGCCCCAGAAGAATGGAAGCAAATGTGATAATATGGGAGATGTAAAGGAGGATACGGAATGAAACGACTTCTGTTTATCATCAGCCTGGTGCTCTGTCTTTTCTCAGTCCCGCTGACCGGATTTGCAGCGCCAACCGAGGAAGAGCAGCAAAAATACGAAGAGGCCATTGCTGATAATATGAAAGATATGTTAAAAGGCAGTATCGCACTGGATAAAATTAATGCGGAAAATAAAACCTCCCTGCTGAACTGGCTGGACGTGGAAGCGCCGTCAGAGGATGCGAAAAAGGCAGTGGAAAAGATCTTAAAGCTTCAGGAAGACCAGGAAAAGGAGCAGGAAAGCCTGGATCCATATACGAAGGCAAAGAAAGCCTGTGATGAAAAGCTCAATGCAGACGGAGCAAATGCTGCACTTGAGAATATTATACGGATTCAAAAGGACCGGATAGAGGACCAGGAAGAAATAAAGGAACTCTGGAAAAAGGTAAACCAGTTACTGAAATGATAAAATGGCTGTGAGGCGGCAGACGCTTTGCAGCCTTTTTCGTTACATAGGAACTTCCTCTGGAGCCTCCTATGCAACAAAAAAGCCCTCCGGGCAGGATCGTCCTGCGGCGGATAGGAGTTATGTCGTTTACGCGACCTGCCGCAGGCGGGGAATCCCATATTTTCCCGAATAAAACTATGGAAATATCGGGCGGAATATGGTTAAATAGAGGTAGCGAATGAAAATGAAAGAAGGAGGGTATTATTTATGGAAACTATGGACGATCTCAGGGATGAGCTGGAAGCCTCCCTTAAGAAAATACGTGTGGGCGATGTGGTAACAGGAACAGTCATCGACGTAACCGAGGATACGGTGATCGTGGATTTAAAAACCTATGCGGACGGAGTAATCCGCAAGGATGATCTGAGCGAAGATCCCGATTTCAACATTCAGGAGGCAATCCATCCCGGAGATGAAATTACCGCCACAGTAATGGCAACCAATGACGGGGAAGGAAATATGGTGCTGTCAAAGAAAGAGGCCAATGCTGTCCTTGCATGGGATAAATTAAAGAAGATGATGGAAGAGCGTACGGTTGTAACGGTGAAAATCAGTGAGGTGGTTAATGCAGGCGCTATCGCATATCTGGAAGGAATCCGCGGATTTATTCCGGCTTCCCGTCTTTCCGACGAGTATGTGGAGGACTTAAAGGAATGGGATGGGAAAAACATCGAAGTGACCGTAATCACTGCCAATGAAGAGGAACACCGCCTGGTGCTTTCCGGCCGTGAGGCTGCAAGAGAGAAAAAGCAGGAGGAGAAGAACCGCCAGATCGCAAAATGCGAGGTGGGAGCAGTCATGAGCGGAACCGTGGATACCTTAAAGCCCTACGGCGCCTTTGTGACTCTGGAAAACGGACTTTCCGGACTTCTTCACATTTCCCAGATCAGCACCCAGAGAATCAAACATCCTGGTGTTGTTTTGAAGGAAGGCCAGGAGGTGAAGGTGAAAATCATCTCCACAGCAGACAATAAGATCAGTCTCAGCATGAAGGTTCTTGCAGAGGAAAATGCCGAAGCCGAGTCTCATGAGACCTTTGATTATAAGGAAGAGGGCCAGGCGAGCACGGGCCTTGCCGCTCTTTTAAAAGGAATTAAGTTAAATTAGGAAATCGTGTAACGGGCGATTTCCTGTTCTGTGCAGAGAGGAGGCGGCAGCATGACACAAGAGCCAAAGTCCTTTGATCAAATAGACCAATGGAAATCAACCATGTTTTTATACAGTTCAGCATTGAAATCCATCAATACAAAGATTGAAATACTGAACAATGAATACATTCAGCTTTATAATTACAATCCCATCGAGCATATCACATCCCGGTTAAAAACACCGGCCAGCATCGTGAAAAAGCTTCAGCATGACGGAAAAGACGTGACCATCGAAAACATGGTGGAGCACTTAAATGATATTGCAGGAATTCGTATTATCTGTTCTTTCATGTCCGACATATATCCCATTGCAGATATGATTGCAAGACAGGCGGATATTACGGTACTCCATGTGAAGGACTATATCAAGTACCCGAAATCCAACGGGTATAAGAGCTACCATATGGTGGTGACCATTCCGGTGTATTTAAGGGATGGAAAGATGGACACAAAGGTGGAAATCCAGATTCGTACCATCGCCATGGACTTCTGGGCGTCCCTGGAGCATAAAATCGCTTATAAGTTTGAAGGAAATCCGCCGGACTATATGGAAGCGGAGTTAAAGGCATGTGCGGATATGGTGGATATGCTGGATGCGAAGATGTTTTCTCTGAACCAGGCAATTATGGAGATCGGAAGGAACCTGCGGGAAGAGGAAGAACGAAAGCACGAGGAAGAGGAAAGCCGCAGTCTGGCAGAGAATCTTCAGAGAGCGCCGGAATAAACTTAAAGGAGCAAAAGACAACATGAGAGCAGTACTTCAGAGAGTGACAGAGGCCGCAGTCCGTGTGGACGGTGAGGTTATCGGGTCCATCGGAAAGGGATTTTTTATTCTCCTGGGCGTATCCGATGAAGACAACGAAACCGTGGCAGATAAGCTGGCAGATAAAATCTGTAAGCTCCGCATCTTTGAGGATGAAAATGGTAAAACGAACCTTTCCCTTCAGGATGTGGGAGGAGAGCTTCTGGTGGTGAGCCAGTTTACCCTGTATGCGGACTGCAGAAAGGGCAACCGCCCCAGTTTCATTGGAGCAGGCGCTCCCGCAGAGGCAAACCGTCTCTATGAGTATTTCATGGAGAGGTGCAAAACCCATGTGGAAAAAGTGGAACATGGAAAATTCGGTGCAGATATGAAGGTTTCCCTGGTGAATGACGGTCCCTTTACTCTGATGCTTGACAGCAAAGATTTATTTACAAAATAATAAAGGAGAAGATACCATGAGCGGAAAAGAACTGGAGAAAGCACTTTTGTGGGAAGCTCCCCACATTGCGGAGAAAATGCCGGAAGACATTAATCTGGCAGCAGAATTCTGTGAGGGTTACAAAGCATTTTTAAACAAAGGAAAGACCGAGCGGGAATGTGTGAAAGAGGCAGTTCTTATGCTGGAACAGGCCGGTTACACAGAATTTGACCCGAAGGCGTCCTATAAAACCGGAGATAAGGTATACT
This sequence comes from Clostridium sp., assembly GCA_021770825.1. Taxonomy (GTDB): domain Bacteria; phylum Bacillota; class Clostridia; order Lachnospirales; family Lachnospiraceae; genus CANRXD01. The sequence continues at coordinate 81,027 of JAETQD010000013.1, forward strand.
GGAATATCAGAAAGAAAGCTCTGGCAGCAGCAACCATCGGAAGTCTTCCGTTGGATGAGGGACTTCGCATGAATGGCGCCCACATTGATTCTCCAAGACTGGATTTAAAGCCCAACCCATTGTTTGAAAAGAGCGACATTGCTTATTTAAAGCCCCATTATTATGGCGGAATCCGTAAATACCAGTGGGGTGCCGTTCCCCTTTCCATGCACGGAGTGGTAGGAACCGAAGACGGAACTATGGTGGAAATCTCCATTGGTGAAAAGGAAGGAGAGCCCCAGTTCTGCATCACCGATCTGCTTCCCCATCTGGCCGGAGAGCAGAATGGAAGAAAACTGGCAGAGGGAATCAAGGGTGAGGAGTTAAATATTGTGGTTGGCTCCATTCCGTTTTTCGGAGAGGAAGACGAAAAGCTGAAAACTCCGGTGAAATTAATGGCTATGAAGCTGTTAAATGAGAAATACGGAATCACAGAAAAGGATTTCACAAGGGCAGAAATTGAGCTTGTGCCTTCCTATAAGGCTGTGGACGTGGGACTGGACAGGAGCCTGGTGGGTGCCTATGGTCAGGATGACCGGGTATGTGCATATACCGCTTTGATGGCTGAAATGGAAACAAAGATTCCGGCCCATACGACCCTTACGATTCTGGCTGATAAGGAAGAAATCGGTTCCGTTGGAAATACAGGACTGAATTCCGATTTCGTGCTTCATATTATTGAGGACCTGTGCCAAACCCAGGGAGCCGATTTAAAGACGGCACTTCGTCATTCCCTGTGCCTTTCCTCTGATGTGAATGCAGCCTATGACCCAACCTTCCCCTTTGCTTACGAGGAAAGAAACTCCAGCGCCATCAATAAGGGCTGTGTGCTGACCAAATACACAGGGGCAAGAGGAAAATCCGGAAGCAACGATGCCAGTGCAGAGGTTATGACCATGGTAATCAATATTATGGAAGAAAACGGTGTCTGCTGGCAGACCGGAGAACTGGGGGCTGTTGATGTGGGCGGCGGCGGAACCATCGCTCAGTTTGTGGCACGGATGGACGTGGAAGTGGTGGACCTGGGCGTTCCGATTCTTTCCATGCACGCACCCTTTGAGCTGGCTTCCAAGCTGGATGTTTACAATACATACAAAGCATTTAAGGCATTTTATAAATAAACAGAAAAAAGAAAAGGGAAGCTGCATGTTCCATAGGGGCATGCAGCTTTTTGTAAAAGGCCCTGACGGGCCCAAATGTACAGGGTCCTTTTTGAAATCTTAAATTTGTGTGAAAAGCCTTTTATTTGAAGGGGGATTGTGTTAAAATCGGCAGGACAGGGTTTGCGCCCGAGTACGCTTATATATTTGGAAGGAAACGAAGAAATGACAAAAAAGAATCTTATAAAGGCAGGTCTTGCGGTGGCGGCAGCAGCCATGGTGGTGACTGGATGCAAAAAAGGCAGCACAGACCAGGAGACAACCACAGCAGCAGAGGCAGCAGCCGATGGTACAGCCGCAGCAGCGGAAACCAAGTCCCAGGAGGAACTGACCGATGAGGCCAGTATCCAGATTGGAAATTATAAAGGACTGGAGCTTACGGCCAGAAAGGAAGATGTCACCGATGCACAGATGGAGGAAGAGTTAAAGAGACTCCAGGCCCAGTATCCGGTGGAAATCACAGGACGCCCGGCAAAAGAAGGCGATGTGGCAAATATTGACTATGTTGGAACCAAGGACGGCGAGGCATTTTTAGGGGGAACCGGAGAGGGGTACGATCTGACTCTGGGAAGCGGAACCTTTATCGCCGGATTTGAGGATGGTGTGATCGGAATGAATACGGGGGATGAGAAGGACTTAAACCTCACATTCCCGGAAAATTATGGAAATGCTGATCTGGCAGGACAGGACGTGGTATTCCATGTAACCTTAAATGCCATAAAGAGCGCTGAGGAAACGCAGATTGACGATGAACTGGCAAAGCGGGTAATTGGAGATGACAGTGCAACTCTGGAGGATTTAAGGGCTCAGGTATATGAGGGACTGGTGAACCAGGCGGAGAGCAATTTCTTCAACGAGGCAGGAAGCGAGCTCCTGCGCCAGGCCATCGAAAACTCCCAGGTGGAATGTGACCCGGATGCAGTGGAAGAGATGTATAACCAGTTACAGAGCACGTATACAAGCTATGCCGGACAGTATGGAATGGAGCTGGCGGATTTCTTAAGTCTGTTTTTGGGAACTGACCTGGATGGGTTAAAGGAAAGCGCGGAAAATCTTGTGAAGCAGGAAATGACTTTAGATGAGATCATCAAGGCAGAGAATATCGTTCCCACAGAGGAACAAAAGAATAAGCTGGCCCAGATGAACTATTTTGCCGATGCGGCAGAGATGATTTCTGCTTACGGTGAGGAGTCTGCCAACCGCCTCTTTAATATGGGCGCTGCCTACTATTATCTGATTGACAATGCCGTGGAGGTGGAGCCGGAGACAGAGGCCGAAGCCGAAACAACAGAAACGGAGACCGCAGCCGAAGCAGCCGTACCGGCGGCCGCAGCGCCGTAGGCGGTCTGAAAGGTTCCGAAATACGGAGGAAATGAGCCTGTATGAGCAGAAAAGCATTATTTTTTGATATTGACGGTACACTTCTTACGGAAGGAAATAAGCTGCTTCCCCAAAGTGCCGTAAAAGCCATCGAAGCGGCGCGGCAGGCAGGCCATCTTGTGTTTATCAATTCCGGAAGAGCCAGATGTCTGATGAGTGAAATTGAAGACAATCTGCGTGTGGATGGGTTCCTCTGCGGCTGCGGTACATACATTGAAATTCAGGGACGTGTGGCTCTTCATCATCTGATCGGAAGGGCACGCCGTATGGAGCTTCAGAACTGTATTCTGTCCCATAACCTGGAGGGAGTTCTGGAGGGGGCAGCAAACTGCTTTGTGCATACGGCAAAATCCCGGATGGAGGAAATGGAACGGGTAAAGAAACTGTTCTTCCAGAATGATGTCCTGCGCTATGCGGACTGGAATCAGGAAGCGGCTTCCTTTGACAAGTTCTGTGTTCTGGCGGACCAATACAGTGATCTGAAGGGATTTTTAAAGGACCTGGGGGAAGATATGGCTCCCATTGACCGGGGACATGGCCTCTATGAGTGTGTGCCTGCCGGATTTGATAAGGCGACGGCCATGGAGTTTATCCTGGATTACTTCCATATCCCTTGGGAGGAATCCTATGCCTTCGGCGACAGCACCAATGATCTGGCCATGATCCGGTATGCATGCAATTCGGTTATCATGGGAAAGCATGACAGGGAGCTGGAACCATATGCCTCCTTCATTACGAAAAATGTGGAGGACGATGGAATTGCCTACGCCTTTGAGACCTTAAATATCATCTGACAAAAAACCTCTGGCACGTCCCGATGGGGGACAAAGGCCAGAGGTTTTTGTATTTTAGAGTAGTAACGGCAGTTAATCACATTTTCCCCGTTCATTGATCACCAGGGCCATGATTTCAAGGGGGTCGTCGCCGGGATTTTCGATGGCATGGCTCTGCCCTACTTCAATGACACAGACGTCGCCGGGATGGATTTCTGTTTTGGAGCCATCGTTGTCCACGAAAATTCCATTTCCCTTTAAAACATAGTAGGGCTCTGTGTTTTTCACATGCTGATGAAAGCCCAGGCTGGCCTTTGGCGGAATAATCACATGGGCGTACATGGAACCGTGGCCCATAAGCTCGTCTTTGGATAAGATATGATGGATTTCAATGGTGCCTTCGCCGCCGCGCAGATGGGGGACAAAGGCTGTTTCTGTTTTACGTACCATAAAGATTGCGCCTCCTTAATTTTCTGCACCCAGTATAGCACAGAAGCAAAAGAATATGCAAGGCCGCGAATCGTGTCGAAACTTGCGGCCGATTTTGCTTTCCTTTTAATGGAAAATGTATTATAAAATTAATGGTAGAATAAGCGCGCAAAACGGGGAAAAGGGGGCTGGACGATGGGGACCGACGAACGCATTGCCGCTTTGGAAGAAGAAAATCAAAGGCTTAGAAATGACAACGAAAAGCTTTTGCAGATCATTGCTCAGATGAAAGTGACATTGAACCGTCTGGTGGACCGTTACATAACGGAGAGCAGATAAAAAATAAAATGGCTTCTGCCTGGCGGGGCAGAAGCCATTCTTTTTTTGCAAAAGAGGTGTGCTGCTTATTTTACAATTCCGTTCGTATCAACGACCCATACTTTTCCGTTGGCATCTTTTAAGTCCTTATGACCGCGGCCCAGGTCCGGTTTTTCAGAGGAAGTGGAGGAAGAAGCTGCCTTCTGAATGTTTCCGGTGGTGTTCACAAGGTAAGTGGTGCCGTCCAAGTCAATGGGAGCATATCTCTGGTCAGAGGTGGCATCCTGCCGCTTTCCGTATTTGTAGAGGACGCCGTCTCGGATTCCGTGGTAGCCCTGGCCCTTTTTGCCGCCTTCGGTGTGGAAGAACCAGTTTTCGGTTTCTCCGGTGTCCTCGTTATAAATGCTCTGTTTTCCTGTCTTCATAGCGCCGTCGTCGCCGAAATAGAAGTTGGCAATTTCACCGCCGCCGATGTTTACCACCTGACGTCCGGTCTGCATTTCGCCCAGATCATTGAAGGCATACTTCTTTGCGCTGATGGTGAAAAGCTCGTTGCCCTTGGTGCTGGAATAGTAAGCCTTTCCGGCTTTAAAGAAGAAGGTATAGGTCTCGTCCATGTTATGGATTCCTTCGATTCCCTCAATGATGCGCCAGCCCTCGGCTCTCTTTCCGTCACTGCTGGTTCCATAGTACTGGTAGTCGGCGATGGATGCCGCGCTGGCATTGCTGTCAGAGGCATTCTTCGGCATTTCCACCCAGCCTGTCTGCATTTTTCCGTCAACAAAGGTATAGTAGCTGCCGTCGATCTTCTTATCGTACTGGGTTCCCACCATCTTTCCGTCGGAGTTGAAGTAATACCAGCCTTCAGAAGCTCCTGGATTGGAGGCGTTTTCCTCCAGTTTCACCCATCCTGTCTTCATGGCGCCGTCTTTCTCATTCAGATAGTAGGTGGAGCCGTCAATGACTGTCTTTCCGGTCAGCATATGGCCGGATTCATCGAAATAGTACCATTTTTCATTTAATTTCATCCATTTGGAAACCACGGATTTTCCATCCTTGTCGAAGTAGTACCAGTAAGAGGAGGGGACTTCCGGAGAATCCATGTCTTCTTCGTTTCTAAGCTCTACCCACTGGTTTTTCACCATCTTTCCGTCATTTCCCACGTAGTATTCTTCAATTTTCTGGTTGGTCACGGCCTGGCCGTTTTCCCCAAGATAATACCAGTCTTCTCCGTTCTTTCTCCAGGAATCTGTGGTGAGGTAACCGTCTTCGTCGTAATATACTAAGGAACCGTCTTCCTCCACCCAGCCGTAGGATGCTGCATATGCGGCCCGGATTCCGGACTGGCCGGACACCCCTGGTATCATGGCCATAAATGCGGCAGCAGACAGGACTGCAAGTAAACGTGTCTGTTTTTTCATAATAGTTTCTCTCCTTTTTTGTTGCGCGTTTGTCTGCGCGATCTGTTGTTGCCTTACGGGCTGATTATAGCAGGACCAGACGGAGAAAATCCAGTGCAGGTTGCTGGCAGAAATGCCAGTCCGTGACAGAAACCGGACACCCCTTACACGAATTGCTGGACTCGAACTGAAGGATGTGTTAAAATACACTAAGATATTATGCAATTTGGGATAGCGCAGATGCGCTGGAGAGGAGTAAACAATTATGAGAATGAAAGTGTCGGACTACATTGCCAGAAAACTTGTGGAGGCAGGCATTTCCGATGTGTTCATGGTTACCGGAGGAGGAGCTATGCATCTGGACGACGGCCTGGGACACGAGCCCGGCCTTCACTGTATCTTCAACCATCATGAGCAGGCGTGTGCCATCGCAGCAGAATGCTATGCAAGAATTCATAATAAAATTGCGGCTGTCTGTGTGACCACAGGCCCCGGCGGAACCAACGCCATTACAGGCGTGGTGGGCGGCTGGCTGGATTCCATCCCCATGCTGATTCTTTCCGGACAGGTCCGCTATGACACCACAGCCAGGAGCACCGGACTGGGAATCCGTGCGCTGGGCGACCAGGAATTTGAAATCACCAAGGCCATTGATTGTATGACCAAGTACAGTGAGATGGTCATTGATCCCATGAGAATCCGTTTCTGCCTGGAAAAGGCCTTATATCTGGCCCAGGTGGGAAGACCGGGCCCCTGCTGGCTGGACATTCCGTTAAATGTACAGGGCGCCTATGTGGAGACCGATGAGCTCATGGGCTTTGATAAAAACGATTACGAAGCCGGCGGCACCGGATGGTCTGTCCATGGAAGCGGCTGCGACGGCTGCGGCCTCTGCTCCATGAAGACCATCGAAGGAAAGTTTGCGAAAATCCCGGAGGACGAGGCCGGTAAGGGCGAAAAGAGAGAGCTCCTTGCGCCGTCCGTATCCTTAGACCAGGCAAGGGAGATTTTAAAGAAGCTCAGAGAGGCCAAGCGCCCGGTGATCAATGCCGGAAACGGAATCCGTATCGGAAAGGCCTACGATGTATTTGCCAAGGTAGTGGACATGCTGGGAATCCCGGTGGTGACCGGATGGAACAGTTTGGACTGCATGTACGACTCACATCCCCTCTACGTGGGCCGTGCCGGACACATGGGAGACCGTCCCGGAAACTTTGCGGTTCAGAACTGCGACGTTTTGCTGTCCCTGGGAAGCCGTCTTTCCATCCGCCAGGTGGGCTACAACTATCCCACATGGGCCAGAGAAGCCTATGTGATCTATAATGACATTGATGCAGAAGAATTGAAGAAACCGACGGTTCATGTGGACATGCCGGTTCACGCCGATGTGAAGGACCTGTTGGAAAAACTTCAGATGGTTCTGGAGGTGGAAGAGGTTACCAAGGGCGGCGGCCCCAAGGATCCGGAAGCTTTGGACTGGTGGGTGAAACGCTGCCAGCAGTGGAAGGAAAAATATCCTGTGGTGCAGAAAAAGCATTATGAGGCAGGCAAAGACCAGCCTGCAAACGTCTATGCAGCCATCAAGGAAATCAGCAGCAGACTGGAGGAGGACCAGATCACCGTGGTTGGAAACGGCTCTGCCTGCGTGGTGGGCGGACATGCCTATGAGATCAAGAAAGGCCAGAGATTCATAAGCAACTCTGCCATTGCCTCCATGGGCTATGATCTTCCGGCAGCCATCGGCGCCTGTGTGGCAGACCATACAAAGGATATTATTCTGGTGACCGGAGACGGAAGTATCCAGATGAATCTCCAGGAGCTGCAGACCATTATCCACCATAAGATGCCCATTAAGATTTTCCTCATCAACAACGATGGTTACCATTCCATCCGCCAGACCCAGAAAACCCATTTCGGCGAGCCGTTGGTTGGAATTGGAGGAGACAGCGGAGATTTAAGCTTCCCGTCCATGGAAAAGCTTGCATGGGCCTATGGATATCCATACGTTTCCGCCCATCATAATGATGAGCTGGGCGAGGCTGTGGAGCAGACACTGGCCATGGAAGGTCCGGTAATCTGCGAAATCTTCGTGGACATTGAACAGAATTTTGAGCCGAAGGCAGCAGCAAAAATGCTGGCAGACGGAACCATGGTATCCGTACCGTTAGAGGATTTGGCTCCCTTCCTTTCCGATGAGGAGCTGGCTGAAAATATGATTGTGCCGATGGTAAAGCACCAGTAAGCGAGGAAAAGAATGCGTATCGTAATCACAGGCGCCACCAGCTTTGTGGGGGCGGAAACTGTAAAAGAACTGTTAAAAAGAGGCCATGAGGTCTTCGCCGTGGTGCGTCCGGCTTCCCAAAAGCTTTCTGCTCTGGAAGTTCCCAATGAGGAGGCCATAAAAGACGGGCGTCTTCACATCCTGGAAAATGATCTGGCATCTCCATGGGAGCTTACGGAGAAGATCAAAGGAACCTGCGACGTGTTCTGTCATTTCGGCTGGGGCGGCTCCGGAAGCGGAGCCCGCACCGATGAAGTCCTGCAGGAAAAGAATAAAAAAGACTCTTTAAATACCATACGGGCAGCGAAAGACCTGGGATGCCGGAAATTTCTGTTTTCCGGCTCCCAGGCAGAATACGGGATGCACAGCAGTCTCATGAACGAGGAGGCGGAATGTGCGCCCCGTTCCCTTTACGGGGAGGCCAAGCTTAAAATGCGCTATGAAGGCGAGGCCCTCTGTAAAGAGCTGGGCCTTTCCTATATCCATGTCCGGATTTTCAGCGCCTATGGGCCGGGAGACCATCCATGGACTCTGGTGGAAACCTGTCTGGATGCTTTTACGGAAAACAGGGAAATGTCCCTTGGGGCCTGTACCCAGAAGTGGAATTTCCTTTATATTACCGATCTGGCCCGGGCCATGTGCGCTTTAGCGGAAACGGATGAAGAGAAGTTTGAAACTTTAAAAAATCCCGTTTTCAACCTGGCTGGAAGCGACACCAGGGTATTGCGGGAGTTTGTGGAGGAAATCCATGCTCTCTGCGGCGGCCGGGGAACCTGCGCCTATGCGGTGAGAGCGGAAAATGCCGAAGGGGCTGTCAATCTGATTCCGGATATTACGAAAATCTGCCGCGTCACAGGCTGGAAACCGGAAACAGACTTTAAAACAGGGATAAAAAAGACCCTGGCCGCCCGATAAATATTGACAAATAAGAATTTTTGGATACAATGATAAAAGTTAAGAAAAAGAAAGTGACAAAGGAAAGATGAAGAAGATCAGTGTATTGATTCCGTGCTATAACGAAGAAGAAAACGTGGTTCCCATCAGTGAGGCAGTCATTGACATCATCACCAGAGAGCTTCCCATGTACGATTATGAGCTCGTCTTCATTGACAACGATTCTTCTGACAATACAAGGCCGCTGCTGCGAAAGCTCTGTGAAGGCAATCCGAAAATCAAGGCGATCTTTAACGCCAGGAACTTCGGCCAGTTCAATTCGCCCTATCATGGCATTTTACAGGTGACTGGAGACTGCGTAATCTCCATGGTGGCCGATTTCCAGGACCCGGTGGAATTAATCCCCAAGTATGTCCATGAGTGGGAAAAGGGCTACAAAATCGTGATCGGAATCAAGACCAGCAGCAAGGAAAATCCCATTATGTACTGGCTGCGGAGCTGTTACTATAAGCTGATACGGAAGTTATCCGATGTGGAGCAGATTGAGCATTTTACCGGCTCCGGCCTTTATGACCGGAAGTTCATCGAGGTATTGAGGGACTTAGACGATCCGACGCCGTTTCTGCGCGGCATTGTGGCAGAGCTGGGCTTTAAGAGGAAGGAAATTCCCTATGAGCAGCCCAAGCGCCGGGCCGGAAAGACCCATAATAACTTTTACCGCCTGTACGATGCGGCCATGTTAAGCTTCACCTCCTATACAAAGGCAGGGCTGCGTCTGGCCACCTTTTTCGGCGCATTCTGTTCCGGAGTCAGTGTTTTTGTGGCTTTTGTCTATCTGATTATGAAGTTAATGTACTGGGACCGTTTCCCGGCAGGGATGGCGCCGTTATTGATCGGCATGTGCTTTTTAGGTTCCGTCCAGATTTTCTTCATCGGACTTGTGGGCGAATATATTATGAGTATCAATACCCGTGTCATGCACCGTCCCCTTGTGATTGAGGAAGAACGGCTGAACTTTGACACCGATGTCAGGAAGGAAGAAAATTCCAAGGAGTAATCATGAGATACAGTGTAGACGTGGTGCGAATCAGGGAAAATTCCATACAGTTAAATGGCTGGGCCATTGGAAAAACGCCGGAAACGAAGATCACCTACCGGGTGGAGGATGGAAGCCGCAGACCCATGGACCATAAATATGTGTCCACCAGGCGTGATGATGTGAGCCAGATTTATTTTAAGAAAGCTGTGGACCAGGATTTGGGCTTTGATATCCAGTTTCCTTATGAAAGGGGAAAGGACTACTATCTGGTGATCTGCGGAGACGGAAGAAAGGTCCGCATCAAATACAATGAGGACCTGATTGCCAAACGCTCCAGCGTGGCCCATAAAAGAAAGCAGAAGATCAAGGACCTGATGAACATGGAGACGGTCCATGTGGCATGGGATTTCTTCAGGGAGAATGGTTTAAAGGCTCTGATCTTAAAATCTAAACATAAAATACAGGGGCTTGACAACGATTATGACTACGCAGAGTGGTGGAATCTGACAAAGCCCACAGAGGAAGAATTGGCGGCCCAGAGGGAGGCAGTTTTTCCGGAGATGCCGAAGTTTTCCATTGTGATTCCGGTGTTTAAGACCCCGGAAAAGTATTTAAAGGAAATGTTAGACTCCATTGTGGAGCAGACCTATAAAAACTGGGAGCTGTGTATTGCAGACGGAAGCCCCGAAGGGCAGAGCGCGGAGCGGATTCTTAAAAAATACGCAGAAAAAGACCAGAGAATCCGTTACAAGGTTCTCGGAAAGAATCTGGGAATTGCCGGAAACACCAACGCTGCCATGGAAATGGCAGAGGGAGATTTCATCGTTCTGGCGGACCATGATGACAGGATGACGCCAAACGCACTCTACGAATGCGCCAAAGCCATCAACGAAAATCCCGGCGTGGATGTTCTCTATTCCGATGAGGACAAGCTGGATATGGACGGCGGGGCCCTCTTTGACCCACATTTTAAGCCGGATTTCAACCAGGACCTTCTGACCAGCGTAAACTACATCTGCCACCTGTTTGTGGTAAAGCGGGTACTGGTTTCCTGGGCCGGAGGCTTTAAGGAAGAATATGACGGAGCCCAGGACTATGATTTCATTTTCCGCTGCACCGAGCAGGCAAAGAAAATCTGCCATATTCCCAAGGTGCTGTACCACTGGCGCTGCCACCAGGATTCCACGGCCAGCAACCCGGAGAGCAAGCTGTATGCCTTTGAGGCAGGCTCCCGCGCCATTATGGCCCACTATGAGCGCATGGGAATCCAGGCGGAAAAAGTGGAAAAGGGCGTGGACTACGGCATTTACCATACGAAATTTGTCATTAAAGGAAATCCTCTGGTGTCGGTGATCATTCCCAACAAAGACCACACCAAGGATCTGGACCAGTGCATCCGCCCCATGATGACCAGGGGAACCTATAAAAACCTGGAGTTCATTGTGGTGGAGAACAACAGCACCGATCCGGAAACCTTTTCTTACTATGAAAAGATACAGAAGGAATTCCCCAATGTCCGCGTGGTGCGCTGGGAGCGGGAATTCAACTATGCTGCCATCAATAACTTTGGCGTCGGCTTCGCAAAGGGCGAATACCTGCTGTTTTTAAACAACGATGTGGAGATGATCGCCGAGAACTTTGTGGAGGAGATGCTGGGCTTCTGCCAGCGGGAAGATGTGGGATGTGTGGGAGCCAGACTCCTTTATGAGGACGATACCATCCAGCATGCCGGCGTGGTGGTGGGCTTTGGCGGAATTGCAGGCCATACCTTCATCGGCCTTCACAAGGCAGAAAACAGCTACTTCCACCGTGCCATGTGCGCCCAGGATTACAGCGCAGTGACAGCGGCCTGCATGATGAGCAAAAAGTCTGTTTTTGAGAAGGCAGGCGGCTTTACGGAGGAGCTGGCAGTGGCCTTCAATGATATTGACTACTGCATGAAGGTGCGGGCCCAGGACAAGCTTGTGGTTTATGCGCCCTATGCGGTGCTGCACCATTATGAGTCCAAGTCCAGAGGACTGGAGGACACACCGGAAAAGGTTGCCCGGTTCAACAGAGAGGTTGCAATCTTTGCCAAACGGTGGCCGGAGATCTTAAAAAACGGGGATCCCTATTACAATCCCAACCTGACCTTAAGAAAATCCAATTTTTCTTTGCGGGACCTTAAAAAGGAGAAAATCGGGGAACCATATAAACTGGAAGTACCTTTAGACTAAGCGGCGGAAAGGAAAAGGAAAACATGCAGATACGGACAACGATCATCATTCCCAACTACAACGGACTGCATTTTATGGAACCATGCTTTGAGTCCCTGAAGAAACAGTCTGTAAAGGACTTCAAAGTTTTGGTGGTGGATAACGGTTCCACCGACGGCAGTGTGGAATGGCTGAAGGAACATAAAGTTCCGTCCATATTTCTTACGGAAAACACAGGCTTTCCGGGAGCGGTCAATGTGGGAATCCGTGCAGCGGATACGCCCTATGTGATTCTGCTTAATAATGATACGACAGTGGATCCGGGATATGTGGAAGCCCTGGAAGAAGCCATCGGCAAGTCAAAAAAAATCTTTTCCGTCAGCAGCCGCCAGATACAGATGTATGAACCGTCCCTGATGGACGATGCCGGAGATATGTACAGCATTCTCGGCTGGGCATACCAGCGCGGCGTGGGTCAGCCTGTAAAACGGTATGAAAAGACCCGCCGTGTGTTTGCAGCATGTGCGGCGGCAGGCATTTACCGCCGGGAGGTCTTTGACCAGATCGGTCTGTTTGATGAAATGCATTTTGCTTATCTGGAAGACATCGACATCGGATACCGGGCCAAGCTTTACGGATATGAAAACGTATACTGTCCCGAGGCAGTGGTGTACCATGTGGGAAGCGGAACCAGCGGTTCCAAATACAATTCCTTTAAGGTCCGCCTGGCAGCAAGAAACAATATCTATCTGAATTATAAAAATATGCCTGGCTGGCAGCTCGCTTTGAATTCTCCGTTTCTGCTGGCCGGAATCCTTGTGAAGTATGGATTCTTTGTGAAAATCGGCTTTGGGAAGGACTATCTTTCCGGTCTCTTTGAAGGAATCCGCACAAGGAAACAGTGTACGAGGGTTCCTGATCTGCAGGGACGTCTTAAGGAAGAGCTCATCATACAGGCGGAGCTTATTTTCGGAACAATCTTGTATGTGTACGAATTTTCCAGGCGGCAGATCGCCAAAGTAAGGAAATAATAGATCCTTTTTTTAAAAATATTAGGGATTCTTAAGAAAACATTTATATCAAAAGCGTTTGGTTTCATGTATACTATTACAATAGAATCGGAAAATACGGATTGGGAAAAATTGGTGAAACAGCATGATTAAAGACAATCAGTCAAGCCTGAACCGTTTCCATGTAGTACTGGATGCACTGGTGACAGCCGCCTCATACCTGATAGCGTGGTATATTGTCATCGGCAGCGGATGGGCGACTCAGCTTGGAAAGCAGACGTTGGAGGCCGGCTTTTACTTCGCCGCGCTCCTTATCATTGTTCCAAGCTACCTGCTTCTGTATTCGTTCTTTAACCTCTATACGCCTAAGCGTGTTCTGGGGCGCAGGAATGAATTCGGGAAAATATTAAAGGCAAATATCATCGGCCTTCTGATTTTTGGTCTGGTTCTCTATTTCGGAAGAAAAGAACCGCACTTATTTAACTTTTCTCAGAGGCTGGTCGTTTACTTTTACGGAATCAACGTTATACTCATAACAGCAGAGCGAAATGTCATCCGCATTGCCCTTCGTTCTGTCCGTTCCAAAGGGTATAACCAGAAACACATTCTTCTGGTGGGATATTCCAGCGCCGCCGAAGGATTTGTGGACCGTGTTCGGGTAAATCCGGAATGGGGCTACCAGATACGCGGAATTCTGGATGATAATAAAGAGCGCGGCTATGAGTACAAGGGAATCAGGATTGTGGGAACCATCGACGATCTTGACTATATTCTGGAACAGAATTCCCTGGATGAAATTGCCATCACCTTAAGCCTCGGCGAATACGAAAAGCTGCGCCGGATTGTGGCGCTCTGTGAGAAATCCGGAGTCCATACAAAGTTTATTCCTGATTACGGAAATATTATTCCAACGGTTCCTTATATGGAAGACCTTCAGGGGCTTCCCATTATTCATATCCGGCATGTGCCCTTAAACAGTCTGCTGAACGCAGGAGTGAAGAGGGCCGTGGATATTTTTGGTTCGCTGGTGGGAATTATCCTGTTTTCTCCCATCATGCTGGTGGTGGCCATTGCCATAAAAGCCACATCTCCCGGTCCGGTTATTTACTGCCAGGAACGGGTGGGCCTTCACAACCGCCCATTTAAAATGTACAAGTTCCGCTCCATGACGGTCCAGGATCCGGGAAAGGAAAAGAGCAGATGGACCACGCCGGGCGATTCCCGCGTGACGGCCATCGGAAAGCTCATCCGCCGGACAAGCATCGATGAGACTCCTCAGTTTTTCAATATCCTCAAAGGGGATATGAGTCTTGTGGGACCCAGGCCGGAACGGCCGTTTTTCGTTGAAAAGTTTAAGGAAGAAATCCCCAGATACATGATTAAGCACCAGGTGCGTCCCGGCCTTACGGGATGGGCGCAGGTCAACGGTTATCGCGGAGATACCTCGATCATCAAACGGATTGAGCACGATCTTTATTATATTGAAAACTGGACCCTGGGGTTTGATTTCAAAATCATGTTTTTAACGGTTTTTAAGGGATTTATCAATAAAAACGCATATTAAACGAGGACAGAAAAATGAATTATGAAGATGAATTAGAGCGCTCCCGGGCCAGAAGAAGCCGGAAACGCGAAAGTACGGCAGCCCACGGCAGTACTCATTCCTCCGCCAGGAATACAGCAAAGCCCACAGCTTCCGAAGAAAGATGGAGTTCCCTTGCGGAACCGGGAAGCCGGGCCAGCAGAAGCCGTGGAAATTCCCATGGTTCCAGGAACAGAAGAAAGAAACCCTGGGGAAGGGGAAAGAAGATCGCTGTTGGAGTGGCAGTGGGACTTCTCGTGGTGGTGGCAGCCCTGGTGGGCGGCGCATATGCCTATTTAAACCACCATTTGGGAAAAGCCAACAGTGCCAATGACTTCAATGTGGATGCAGTTACCAACCTGGAGCTTTCCCAGGAAGTCCGCGATAAGATGGAAGAGGGCTATTGGACCATTGCCATTTTTGGTCTGGATTCCCGTGATTCCTCCACAGGAAAGGGCAACCAGTCGGATGTTATCATGATTGCCAACATTGACAGAAAAACCGGAGAAATCAAACTGGTTTCCGTGTTCCGTGACACCTACTTAAATGTCAATGACAAGAATGTATACAACAAGATCAATGCTGCCTATGCGGAAGGCGGTCCGGAGCAGGCCGTAAAGGCCCTGAATAAAAACCTGGATTTAAACATCACCCACTATGCTTCCTTCAACTGGAAAGCGGTGGCCACAGGTATCAATATCCTGGGCGGCGTGGATATCGACGTCAGCAAGTCCGAGTTTTATTACATCAATGCCTTCATCACAGAAACGGTTAAGGGAACCGGAATCGGCTCCACCCAGTTAAAGAGTGCAGGAACCCATCATATGGATGGTGTCCAGGCCGTTGCCTACGGACGTCTCCGTCTGATGGACAGTGACTATGCCCGTACCGAGCGCCAGAGAATTGTAATTCAGAAAGCCTTTGAGAAAGCAAAGACGGCTGATCTGGCTACCTTGAACAGCCTGGTGGGCAATATGTTTGAAATGTGCGCCACCAATATTGACATCATGGATGTGTTGTCCATGGCTAAGGATGTTAAGAAATACCATTTGGGTGAGACCATGGGATTCCCGGCTGCCCGCGGAGAGCAGAGAATCAAGATCGGCAGGGATAACCTGTCCTGTGTGATTCCCCAGACCCTTGTGAGCAACGTCACAAGCCTCCACAGCTTCTTATTCGGAGAAGAAAATTACACGCCGTCCAGCACGGTTCAGACCATCAGTAAAAAGATTTCCGACACCAGCGGTCTTTATAATGCGGGCAAGGAAATTGACCATGTGGCAACGGATCAGGGATACGTTCCCAAGGCCACCACGGCTGCACCTGCGGCCACAGAGGCACCAAAGACAACGGAAGAAAGCTCCGCAGAGGAAACGAACGAGAGCGAGTCCGGCGAGACCCATGAGGGTGAATCGGAATCTTCCTCCGAGGGCGAGTCTGAGTCAGAATCCGGAATGCATCCGGGTATCTGGGATCCGCTGGCTCCGTCTGCGAGCTCCCAAAGTCCGTCAGGACCTTCCTCATATCCGAGTGAGAGTTCTGGATATCCAGGCGAAACAGAGAGCCATAGGCCCAGCAGTCCGGCTGATGTCATAAGGCCTTCCCAGTCCGAGGAATATGGCCCCGGATTTGAAGATGTTCCGGTGGAAGCCACCACAGCGCCTGGCCCGGTATCGGAGCTGGAGACCTCTGGCCATAGCCAGACGTCCATCATTGTGGTGCCGCCCACAACGGCAGCATCAAGCCCCACAGCGCCCACAAGCCATGCTGCTCCATCATCTCCTGCCGATATGACGGTTCCGGCGGAAAATTCCAACGGCCCGGCATCTCAGGCCACAGCCCCTGCGGCTCCATAAACAAAAAAACTGACACAAAGCTGTCTGGTATTTTGCCAGGCAGCTTTTTTGATTTCGTAGGAAACTTCGTTCCCTACGAAACAAAACGCTCCGCGAGGATCGCACGGCGGCGGATTGGAATTATGTCGCTTACGCGACCCGCCGCAGGCGGAGAAGTTCGCGAGCGAACTTCTTTTTCAATCCTTTGCACATCAACTAAAATTTACCTGTTCCTTACAAACATGTTACGGAAACATGGTATTTGAAATTTTGAATCCATGGTAAAAACATAGTGTAAGAACAATAAAAAAGATGTACGAGGAGGATTTATTTATGAAAAAAGACGGTTTATTTGTTGGAGCATATGCACTTATGGTAATAGCCGGAATTCTGGCAGGATGCAGTAAAAACGACACCGGGACACAGACCGGGACAGCGGCTGGAACGCAGAGTGCTGAGACGGCAGCCGCGGAAACCACAGAGGCAGGAAAGGCGGAAGAAACAACAGCAGAGGAAGCTGGGAAGCTTTCCGGCAGCATTTCCATGTCCGGTTCCACATCCATGGAGAAGTTTGCCAACGCCCTTTGCGAGAGCTTCCGTGAAAAATATCCGGATGTAAATGTAACCGTAGAATTTACCGGGTCTTCCGCCGGAGTGGAGTCCGTACTTTCCGGTAAATGCGATGTGGGAAATTCATCCAGAAACTTAAAAGAGGAAGAAAAAACAAGCGGAGCAGTGGAAAACATCGTAGCCATTGACGGAATTGCCGTTGCCGTGGATGCAAAGAACACGGTCAGCGACCTTACCAAGGACCAGCTTTCAGGAATCTACAAAGGAGAAATTAAAAACTGGAGCGAAGTCGGCGGCGAAAACATGCCGATTGTGGTAGTTGGACGTGAAGCCGGTTCCGGTACCAGAGGAGCCTTTGAGGAAATTTTAAAGATTGAGGATGCCTGTGCATATGCCAATGAGCTGGACAGCACAGGTGCGGTAATGGCAAAGGTTGCCTCCACACCCGGAGCCATCGGTTATGTTTCCCTGGACGCAGTGGATGACAGCATCATCGCAGTGAAGTTAGACGGCGTGGAGCCCACCGCAGAAAACATCAAAGCCGGAGCCTATTTCTTAAGCCGTCCCTTTGTGATGGCCACCAAAGGTGAGATTTCCGACCAGAATGAGCTGGTGCAGGAGCTGTTCCGGTACGTTTACTCTGAGGATGGACAGAATCTGGCAGCCAGCGTGGGACTGATTCCTGTAAACTAAGCGGGAAATCCAGGAGAGAAGCTATGACTGGAAATCAAAAGAAACGGTATTTTACAGAAAAGGCAGCAGAATGGATTTTCACGGCGTGCGGTTTCATCGCTGTTCTGGCTGTGGCTTCCATAACCATATACATGTTTATCAACGGAACCCCGGCACTGTTTCAGGTGGGACTTGCCAAACTCCTTTTTGGAACATTGTGGCAGCCGGCAGCGGCGGAGCCATCCTTCGGAATCCTGTTTGTTATTCTGACCTCCATCATCGGAACTGCCGCCGCTGTTCTTCTGGGAGCTCCCATGGGAATCCTGACTGCGGTTTTCATTGAAGAGACGGCATCCAGGCCGTTGGCGGCCCTGGTAAAGCCGGCGGTGGAGCTTCTGGCAGGAATTCCTTCGGTGATTTACGGATTGTTGGGAATCTATCTTTTAAATCCGGTCATGTATAAGCTGGAATTAAAGATTTTTGCAGATTCCCCGGACCACCAGTTTACCGGAGGTGCCAACCTGATTTCGGCAGTGATCGTGCTGGCCATCATGATACTTCCCACTGTCATAAGCGTCAGTGCATCTGCCATCCATGCAGTTCCTGCTTCCCAAAGGGCCGCCTCCCTGGCCCTGGGAGCCACCCCCATTCAGACGATTTTTAAGGTAACGCTTCCATCTGCCAAATCGGGAATCACGGCGGCAGTGGTATTGGGAACCGGGCGGGCCATTGGAGAAGCCATGGCCATCACACTGGTGTCAGGAAGCTCCGTGAACCTTCCGCTTCCCTTTAACTCCGTCCGGTTTCTCACCACGGCCATTGTGGCAGAGATGGGCTATGCATCGGGTCTTCACAGACAGGTGCTGTTCACCATAGGACTGGTGCTTTTCGTATTCATCATGTTTATCAACATTACGCTGACAAAAATTCTTAAGGGGAGGGAGAAAAAAGGATGAACCGGAGAAAATTAAAAGACAGCATTCTGGCAGCCCTTATCAATTTTTCAGCCCTCCTTTCCGTGACCATCCTGGTGGGAATTATCGGTTATGTGTTTTACCGGGGAATCCGAAATGTGAGTCTGGATTTCCTGGTCACTGTACAGAGCCCCACCAAAGGAATCATGGGAATTGCAGGAAACATTGTCAATACCCTTTACATTGTGGTTTTGACACTGGCGGCTGCCGTCCCCGCAGGTGTGGGAAGCGCCATTTACTTAAATGAGTATGCCAGACCGGGGAAGCTGGTTTCCCTGATTGAATTTACCATAGAAACCCTGACGGGAATTCCCTCCATTCTGTTTGGACTTTTTGGAAATGTATTTTTCGGAGAAGTGCTGGGGTTGGGATATTCCATGCTTACGGGCGCCCTTACCCTGATGATCATGGTACTCCCCCTGATCGCCAGAAATACCCAGGAAGCCCTGCGGACCGTGCCGGAAAATTACCGGAGCGGAGCCCTTGGAATGGGGGCTGCCAAATGGTACATGATACGGACCATTCTGATTCCCAGTGCCATGCCGGGAATCCTCACAGGAATCATCCTGGCCGTGGGCCGGATTGTGGGAGAGTCAGCCGCTCTTTTGTTTACCGCAGGAAGCGGCTTCTACCTGCCAAGACCCGGCATGGGACTGGTGAAAAAAATATTTGAATCCGGCGGAACCATGACCATTGAGCTGTACTTACAAATGGCAAAAGGAAAATATGACGTGGCCTTTGCCATCGCCAGCGTGCTTTTAATTCTGGTGCTGCTTATGAATTTCCTGACCAGATATCTTGCAGTGCGGTTCGGGACAGAGAGCGGGAAGGAGAGAAAATAATGGAAAACGGTAAAATTCAGGTAAAGGGACTGAATTTGTTTTACGGTGAAACCCATGCCCTTAAAAATATAAATATGGAAATAAAGTCCAATACAGTCACAGCCCTCATCGGACCGTCGGGATGCGGAAAATCCACATTTTTAAAGTGCATCAACCGGATGAACGATCTGGTGGGAAATGTGAGAATTGAGGGAAACATCCTGCTGGATGGCGAAGATATCTATGAAAGTTCTGTGGATACCACCATTCTCCGCAAGCGGGTGGGCATGGTATTCCAGCAGCCAAATCCCTTCCCCATGAGTGTTTATGACAATGTGGCTTACGGTCCCAGAATCCATGGAATCCGCAGCAAGGCCAGATTGGATGAGATTGTGGAAAAGGCCCTGAAGGATGCGGCAATTTTTGATGAGGTAAAGGACCGGTTAAAGGGCCCGGCCCTGGGGCTTTCCGGCGGGCAGCAGCAGAGGCTCTGCATTGCAAGGGCCCTGGCCGTGGAGCCGGAGGTGCTTTTGATGGATGAACCCACATCGGCTCTGGACCCCATTTCTACCCTGAAAATTGAAGAGCTGATGACGGAGCTTAAAAATGAGTATACGGTGATTGTGGTGACCCACAACATGCAGCAGGCAGCCAGGGTGTCTGATCAGACGGCCTTCTTCCTTTTAGGAGAGCTGGTGGAGGCCGATGAAACCATGAATATCTTTGGAAGACCCAAAGATAAGAGAACGGAAGACTATATTACGGGCCGGTTCGGCTGATGGAGGGATAGAATGTCACCAAGAAAGCGATTCGATCAGGAGCTGGAGCATCTGCGCCAGGATGTACTTCAGATGGCAGAATGGGTGGAGGACGGATATGACTGTCTGTTTGACACCTTAAAGAAAAAAGATAAAGAGACCATGAAACGGTTTGTGCGCCATGACCGGGTCATTGAAGACATGCAGAGAAACATAGAGTCCCAGTGCCTGAGTCTTCTGACCAGGCAGACTCCGGTGGCCGGGGACTTGAGAACCGTATCGGCAGCCCTTAAAATCGTTACAGATCTGGAACGGATTGGAAACCATCTTTCGGATATGGCAGAGCTGTTTATGCGGATGGATATGGAAGACCTTTCCGGTTATTCCGCCTGGTTTCCCCAAATGATTGATGAGACCAGAGCTTTGATTGGAAAGGCAGCGGCGGCCTTTGTGAACCGGAATATGGACATGGGAAAAGAAGCCGTGGCGGCCGATGATGGAATTGATGCATGCTTTAACCAGGTGAAGGAAGATCTGGTGGCGGCCTTAAGAAAAGGAACCATGGATGCGGACCGCTGCATTGATGCCCTGATGGCTGCAAAATACCTGGAAAAAATCGGGGACCATGGGGTAAACATCGGCCAGTGGGAGATGTTCCAGGAAACCGGAGTCATAGACGAGCGGAGACTCTTATAAAGAACGAAAAAAGTCCCGGAGCAGAAAGCAAAACGCTGCTCTGGGACTTTTTGTGACCGAAATTATAAATGTTCCATCCGGTGCTTTAAAAGGGGAAGCTGGTCACGGATGGCAGCCACTTCGTCCAGATCAATGGAAGTGATCTGGATTCCGGCCTCAGCTTCCATCTGATTTAAAACGGTTCCCCAGGGAGATACGGCGATGGAATGGCCCCAGGAGTGATAGGAAGCGTCCATGTCCCTGGCGGGGGCAGTTCCAAAGGTGAAAACCTGGTTGTCAATGGCGCGGGAGCGGAATAACACTTCCCAGTGGGCCGGACCTGTGGTCAGATTGAAGGCAGCAGGAACGAAAATCACATTGGCGCCCTCCAGGACCATCCGTCTGGCAAGCTCGGGGAAACGGAAATCATAGCAGATGCAAAGTCCCATTTTCCCGAATTCCGTTTCAAAAACCGTGGCGGAATTTCCGGCAGTCAGGGTGTCGGATTCCTTAAAGCATTGTCCGCCCTTCACATCAATGTCGAAAAGATGAACCTTTCTGTGTTTGGCAATCTGGCGGCCCTCCCGGTCAAACACGTAGGCGGTATTGTAGATGGCTCCGTCATCGGAGACCTCCGGAACGGACCCGGCAGACAGGTAAATATGGAATTCCCTGGCCAGGTCAGAGAGGGCTTTCCAGGAAGCACCGCCTTCTTTCTCGGCATAGACAGGGAAATTTGGAGTTTCATAAGGGCAGGAAAACATTTCCGGCAGACAGATCACATCAGCATTTTTGCTGCAGGCCTCCATAAGAAGAGGACGCAGGGCAGAAATGTTTTTTTCTTTCTGGGCATACACATGGGTCTGAAGCTGTGCGACGGTCATGGTACTCATGGCAGATTCCTCCGTTCTTTTTTAACTTCAGTTTAAAAGGAAATAGGCGGAATGTCAACGACAGCGGGGGATAACTGTTACAAAAAAACTTGCATTGGCAGACAAAGTGTGGTAATATCCATAAGATACATACAGATGTATTCCGGAGACGTACAAACTTTCCGGAAACAGCCAGAGAGGTCCGGAATATGGAGATTAAAAGCAAATATTATGTGGTGCGTGACCGGGCGCTGCCGGAGGTCCTTTTAAAGGTGGCAAAGGTAAAGCGCCTTCTGGAGGCCGATAAAACCATGACCGTTCAGGAGGCATCGGAGCGGGTTGGCTTGAGCCGCAGCTCTTTTTATAAATATAAGGATGATATTGCCCCCTTTGCCGATAACACCAAGGGAAAAACAGTGACGCTGGTGATTCAGATGGAGGACGAGCCAGGTCTTTTATCGGACCTGCTTCATGTGGTGGCCACCTACCGGGCCAATATCCTGACCATACACCAGACCATTCCTGTGAACGGAATGGCGACGGTAACCTTAAGCATCGAGGTGAGGGCCAATACAGGCAACATGTCCGTCATGGTGGAAGAAATTGAAGAACTGACCGGAATACAGAACGTGAAGATTTTAGGAGTGGAAAAATAAATGAAAGCAGCAATCATGGGATACGGAACCATCGGCTCCGGCGTGTACGAGGTTCTTGACAGAAACAGGGAAATTGTAAAGAAAAAAGCAGGGGAAGGCATCGAAGTAAAATATATTCTGGATTTGAGAGAGTTTAAGGGAACCCCGGTGGAGCCTCTGATCATCCATGATGTGGAGATTATTGTAAAGGACCCGGAGGTGGGAATCGTGGTGGAAACCATGGGCGGCACATCTCCGGCTTTTGAGTTTGTAAAAAGCTGTCTGCTGGCCGGAAAACATGTGGTGACCTCCAACAAGGCCCTGATCGCAGCCCATGGGACTGAGCTTTTATCCATTGCCAGAGAACAGAAGGTGAGTCTTTTGTTTGAAGCCAGCGTGGGCGGAGGAATTCCCATTATCCGTACACTGAACGAAAGTCTGGCAGGAGAAGTTGTGGAAGAGATTTCCGGAATTTTAAACGGAACGACCAATTACATCCTTACAAAAATGTATGAAGAGGGCTGGAGTTTTGAGGATGCCCTTTTAAAGGCCCAGGAGTTAGGGTATGCCGAGCGCAATCACGAGGCAGACATTGAAGGATACGACACCTGCCGCAAGATTGCAATTTTAACGGCAGTGGCCACAGGAAAAGAAGTGGACTATGAGCAGATTCCCACGGAGGGAATCACAAAAATCACCGATGTGGATTTCAGCTATGCAGCCAGAATGGGCGCCTCCATCAAGCTCCTTGGAACCAGTATCCAAAAGGACGAAAAGCACTACCTGGAGGTGGCTCCGGTGATGGTCAGCACAAAAAATCCCCTGTACTCCATTGACGGGGTGTTTAACGGCATTCTGGTAACGGGAAACATGCTGGGCGTTTCCATGTATTATGGAAGCGGAGCAGGAAAGCTGCCGACGGCCAGCGCTGTGGTGGGCGATATGATTGCGGCGGTACAGCAGAAAAACATGCCTGCGGCCATTGGCTGGAACAGCGAAAAGCTTCCGGTGTTCCCGGCCCAGGAGCTTTCCAGACGGTATTTTGCCCGGTTTGAGGGGACAAGAGAAGAGAAGAAGCAGCTTGTGGAGGCAGAGCTTGGAAAGGTGAAATGGCTGGTTTTAGACGGAATGGATGAGTTTGCCGTTGTGACCCAGGCCATGACCGGGGCCGAATTTGACACTGCGGCCCAAAAGATCGGCGGCCTGCGCCAGAAGCTGACTGCACAGGTATGATGTCTGCCGGAACCATTGCCTGGCTCATCAAGGAAGGGCGGATCCCCTGCCTGTTCCATGAGCTCACAGGCCTTTATTGTCCGGGCTGCGGCGGAACCAGGGCGGCAAAGGCTCTCCTTTGCGGGCATCCCGTTTTAAGCCTGCAGTACCATCCGCTGGTTTTATATTGTGCATTGGTGGCGGTATGGTTTCTGTTTTCCTATGTTTGTTACTGGAAAACAAAAAAATCCAAATACCGGATTTATTTAAACAATGGATATATTTATGCCGGAGTTGTGATTACAGTTCTGAATTTTCTATATAAAAACTATATGCTGGCGGTCAAGGGGGTCGATCTTTTATCCCTTCTGCCAAAGGTATGAATAAAAGCCGGAATACAGGGTGACACCTGCATTCCGGCACTTTTTTTGCCATATGTGAAAATTATTTTGCCTGCTGTAACTGCTGTTCCAGCTGCTCCATAAATTCGTTGATGAGGGCCGCATTGGCCGGGTCCTTCACCAGATTGGAGAGGGCCATAAAATAGATGAATTCACCAATTCCCAAGACCACAGCAATGATACCGAGAATCATTCCGGCAATGGCGGTTCCGTACATGGGCTGTTCCCTTTTGGATATCACTGCAAAAATCACAGCGCCCACACCCATGATAATGGAGAGGGGGAAGGCGAAGCAGCAGAGACTTAACAGGGCAAACAGTCCAATGATAAGGGAAGCAGTGGCAAACCCGTTTTTGGGTTTGGGCTGACGTCCGTTTCCATAGGGCGCATTCTGGTTATACTGGCCGGGATAGGGATTCGGATACTGACCGCCGCCATACGGGGCGCTTTGCCAGCCCTGTTCCGGGGATGGCTCGGGGTGATCTGTATATTCAGGTTGATTCTGATTTTCGTAATCTGCCATAGCATTTCCTCCTTATAAGTCAATCCTCATTTTAGCATGAAAGAAAGGTCTTGTCCATATTTAAGTTGCACATCCGGGGGCTTTGAATTATAATAAAGGATGAGACTTTCTGTAAATTCAGCAGATACAGAAGACGTACAAGGAGTAAGACATGGACATTATAGCAGCACTTACAAAGGAACTTTCGGTGGGCCGAAACCAGGTGGAGGCCGCCGTAAAGCTGATTGACGAAGGAAACACCATTCCGTTCATTGCCAGATACCGGAAAGAAGCCACAGGTGCCTTAAACGATGAGGTACTGCGAAATCTGGATGAACGGCTGAAATATTTAAGGGGTCTGGAAGAAAGAAAATCCCAGGTCATCGCCTCCATTGAGGAGCAGGGAAAGCTGACCCCGGAGTTAAAGAAAAAGATTGAAGAGGCGCAGACTATGGTGGCCGTGGAGGATTTATATCTTCCCTACCGCCCCAAGCGGAAAACAAGAGCCAGCGTGGCAAAGGAAAAGGGCCTGGAGCCCCTCGCAGATCTGATTGTTCTCCAGCTTATGAAAAAGCCTCTGGAAGAAGAGGCGGCCGCTTTTGTTTCCGAAGAAAAGGGCGTTTCCTCCGTAAAAGAGGCAATCGCAGGAGCCATGGATATTCTGGCGGAACGGATTTCCGAGGATGCAAAATTCCGTACCTATATCCGGAAAACCACAATGGAAGAGGGCCTGATTTCCTCCGAGGCTAAGGATGAAAACGCAGACTCCGTTTATGAAATGTACTATCATTACGAGGAGCCGGTGAAAAAATGTGCAGGACACCGGGTTCTGGCCTTAAACAGGGGAGAAAAGGAAAAAATCCTGACGGTAAAAATTACGGCTCCCGAAGATAAAATTCTAACCTATCTGGAAAAGCAGGTGATTCTTAAAGACAATCCTGTGACGGCTCCGGTGCTTAAGGCAGTGATTGCAGACAGTTACAGCCGCCTGATTGCCCCGGCCATCGAGCGGGAGGTCCGCAATGACCTGACGGAAAAAGCCGAGGACGGAGCTATCCGCGTATTCGGAAAAAATCTGGAACAGCTTCTGATGCAGCCTCCGATTTCCGGTCATGTGGTACTGGGATGGGATCCGGCGTTCCGCACAGGCTGTAAGCTGGCTGTGGTGGATGCCACCGGAAAGGTGCTGGACACGGTAGTGATCTACCCCACCGCTCCACAGAACAAGGTGGCAGAGGCCAAAAAGGTTTTAAAGAAGCTGATTGAGAAGTACCATATTTCCCTGATTTCCGTGGGAAACGGAACCGCCTCCAGGGAATCCGAGCAGATCATAGCAGAATTTTTAAAGGAAATTCCGGACCATGTTCAGTATATTATCGTGAACGAGGCGGGGGCCTCGGTGTACTCTGCCAGCAAGCTGGCCACAGAGGAGTTTCCCCAGTTTGATGTGGGGCAGAGAAGCGCGGTTTCCATTGCCAGAAGACTTCAGGATCCCCTTGCGGAACTGGTGAAGATTGACCCCAAGTCCATCGGTGTGGGCCAGTACCAGCATGATATGAACCAGAAGCACTTAAGTGAGGCTCTGGGAAATGTGGTGGAGGACTGCGTCAATAAGGTGGGCGTGGACTTAAATACGGCTTCCGCATCATTGCTTGAATATATTTCCGGTATTTCAAAGACCATCGCAAAAAATATTGTGTCCTACCGGGAAGAAAACGGCGCCTTTAAGAACAGAAAGCAGCTTTTGAAGGTGGCAAAGCTTGGGCCTAAGGCCTATGAACAGTGTGCCGGATTTATGCGTATCACAGGAGGAGACAATCCCCTTGACGCCACCTCCGTCCATCCGGAAAGCTACGGAGCAGCCGCAGAGATTTTGACCCGGCTTGGATTAAGCACAGAAGATATCGGGGCCGGAACCGTGGCTGGCCTGAGCCGGAAAATCCATAATCCCAAAAAACTGGCAGGAGAGCTTGGAATCGGTGAGATGACGCTTCAGGATATTGTAAAGGAGCTGGAAAAACCGGCCAG
This sequence comes from Clostridium sp., assembly GCA_021770825.1. Taxonomy (GTDB): domain Bacteria; phylum Bacillota; class Clostridia; order Lachnospirales; family Lachnospiraceae; genus CANRXD01. The sequence continues at coordinate 107,482 of JAETQD010000013.1, forward strand.
AGACCCCAGAGAGGAGATGCCGAAGCCGATTTTAAGAACCGATGTGCTGGATATGAAGGACTTGACGCCGGGAATGGTCTTAAAGGGAACGGTCCGCAATGTGATCGATTTCGGAGCTTTTGTGGATATCGGCGTGCACCAGGATGGCCTGGTACATATATCTCAGATGTCTGAAAAATTCATCCGCCATCCTCTGGAGGCAGTCAGTGTCGGCGATGTGGTGGAAGTGAAGGTGTTAAGCGTAGATGCGGCTAAAAAACGGATTTCACTTACAATGAAACAGTAAAAATAATAGAATGGAGGAACGAAACATGAAGTACAATTTCGACGAAGTAGTTGACAGAAGAGGAACATCCGCCACAAAGGTGGAGAGAATGCCTGCGGGGTCTGCAGAGGATGCACTGGCTCTCTGGGTTGCAGACATGGACTTTCCCTGTGCAGAGCCCATTTTAAAGGCACTCCACGAAAGAATTGACAGAAAGATTTTTGGATATACCCTTTATGACACCGATGAGTGCCTGAGTGCTGTGACGGACTGGTTCAAAAAACGCTATGGGTGGGAAGAGAAGAAGGAAAATTTATTTTTCTCCCCGGGTATCGTATCTGCCTATGCGGTTCTTCTGAACATTTTAACAGAAGAAGGCGACGGAGTTGTGGTTCAGCGTCCCATCTATTACCCCTTCATGATGAAGGCAAAAAGCAACAACCGCGTGATCGTGGACAATCCTTTGATCTATGAAAACGGAAACTATAAGATGGATTACGAAGATCTGGATGCTAAGATGGCAGATCCGAAAAATAAAGTGCTGGTATTCTGCAGCCCCCACAACCCCACCGGCCGCGTGTGGACCGAAGAAGAAATCAGAACCGTAGTGGACATCTGTAAAAAATACGATAAATGGATTATCTGCGATGAGATTCACTGTGACCTCCTGCGGAATGGCGTTGTGTTCCATCCGATGATCAAGGTGGCTCCGGACTATGCAGACAGAATTGCAGTCTGCACGGCTCCCAGTAAGACCTTCAACCTGGCAGGTATGAAGACCTCCAATATTGTAATCCACAATGAAGAATTAAAGAAAAAATGGAATGATTTTATCGGCAGCAAGTTATCCATGAACGGTGCCGGTACCCTGGGCCTTACAGCCATGGTGGCTGCTTACAGAGAAGGTGAAGAGTGGCTGGAGCAGGTAAAGGAATACCTGGACGGCAATTTCGCCTACATTGACAGCTTCTTAAAAGAACATCTTCCCAAGGCACATCTGGTTCCGGCAGAAGGTACCTACCTGGCCTGGATTGATTTTAATGCCTATGTAAACGGGGATGAGAAAAAACTGGAAGAGCTGATGCAGAAGAAGGCAAAGGTGGCTCTGGATGAAGGCTACATCTTCGGCGATGCAGGAAAAGGATTTGAACGTATTAACGTGGCATCTCCGAGAAGCGTCATTGCAGAGTGCATGGAGCGTATTTTAAAGGCCTTTGAGGAATAAGAAAAAGTATGAAAATCTGTGTGAATATGACGGCCAGGGATTTGTTTGACTTTTCCATGTACAACTCATACAGCGGACTCACAGGGATTATTAACGTCGTCTTCACTGTGGGCGCCCTGGCGGTTCTTTTTGTGACCTGGAACTGGCCCACCGTAACCGGGTTCCAGAGAATCCTGCTGGTATTCTGTGCTCTGATTTTCTCTGTGGTGCAGCCGCTTCTTCTGATGAAGAAATCGAAGAAGCAGGCCGCATCGGCAGGCTTTTCTGCCCCCATCACCCTGACTCTGTCAGATAAAACGTTTACGGTGGAGCAGGGAGGGGCCACAGGTGATCTGGAGTGGAAACAGGTCTGGAAGGTGATCTGTATAAGAAATCTGTACATCATCAAAGTGGGCCCCACCCGCGCCTACCTGATTCCCAAGCGCGCCGTAGAGGGCAGGGAAAAGGAGCTGGAGAGCATCTTAAAACGGAATCTTCCGGCTGGTAAAACGAAAGGACTGAAAGCATGATAAAAATAAGTCTTGGCCCGGAAGATACCTATGCCCTGGGGAAGAGCCTGGGCGAGATGGCAAAGCCCGGGGATGTATTTTGCTTAAACGGCGATCTGGGCGTGGGAAAGACCGTGTTCACAAAAGGCTTTGCCGCCGGGCTGGGAATCACAGAGCCGGTGAACAGTCCCACGTTTACCATTGTCCAGCAGTATGACGACGGAAGACTGCCCTTATACCATTTCGATGTATACAGAATCGGCGATGTGACCGAGATGGATGAGGTGGGATATGAGGACTGCTTTTACGGGGACGGGGTCACTCTGATTGAGTGGTCCAACCTCATTGAGGAGATTCTTCCGCCCCATGTGACGGCAGTAACCATCGAAAAGGACCTGGAAAAAGGTTTTGATTACAGAAAAATTACGGTTGAGGAGACATAAATGCGTATTTTAGGGATTGAGAGCTCGTCCCTGGTGGCCTCTGTGGCCATTGTGGAGGACGGAGCCACCATGGCCGAATATACGGCAAACTTTAAAAAGACCCATTCCCAGACACTGCTTCCCATGATTGATTCCATGGTGGAGCTTCTTGGAATTGAGCTTTCCACCATCGACGCCATTGCTGTGTCAGGGGGGCCCGGCTCCTTTACGGGTCTTCGGATTGGCTCTGCCACAGCCAAGGGACTGGGACTGGCTTTAAATAAACCGCTGATTCATGTACCCACCCTGGATGCCACAGCCTATAATCTTTATGGTGCAGGGGCTCTCATCTGTCCCATCATGGATGCCAGGAGAAATCAGGTGTATACGGGAATCTACCGGTTTGAAAAGGAATTCGAGATTGTACATGGACAGGACGTTATGGACATGGGTGATCTGATTCACATGTTAGACGGATTGGGAGAGCCTGTGATTTTCCTGGGAGATGGTGTGCCTGTATACAAAAAGCAGATTGAAGAAACCATGTCAGTTCCTTTCCGTTTTGCCCCGGCCCATACAAACCGCCAGAGGGCAGCCGCTGTGGCAGCCTTGGGAACGGTTTACTTTGAAGCAGGCAAAGTGGAGACGGCAGCCGAGCACGGCCCCGACTATTTGAGAAAATCCCAGGCGGAGCGGGAGAGAGAAGAGCGGGAACAGGCCGCGGCGAAAAAAGAAGGTGCGGAATGCTAGTGTTAAGACCCATGTCAGCAGATGATGTGGCGGCAGTGGCCGCAGTGGAAAAGGAATGTTTTTCGGATGCATGGTCAGAGGGGCTTTTGCAGGATATGTTAAAAAGCCCTTATGATGAGGCCTGGGTCCTGGTGCGCCAGGACGGCATCCTCTGCGGTTATCTCAACGTCCGCTTCCTCTCCGGCGAGGGGGAGCTGATGCGGATTGCGGTGAAAAAAGAGTTCCGCGGCCATGGTTTATCACGGAAACTGATGGACCAGATGGTAAAATCTGCAAAAGAAAAGGAAGCCTTTGACCTTACCCTGGAGGTAAGAGCCGGCAACGAAGCGGCCATAAACCTTTATAAATCATACGGTTTTAAGAAAGAGGCCGTAAGACGCGGATATTATCACAATCCCACGGAGGACGCCTTCATCATGTGGCGGCGCGGACTTCTAGGAATTACCACTTAAATCCGGCATTTTTTCAGCTATAATGTAGGGGTATCCGGGACCGATGGAGGGAATCCGGACAGTATACAATACAGGAAGCGGAAAGGTGAGGATTACATGAGAAAGTACGGAAAAAACGGACAGTTGGAAACGGTATTCTGCAATCTGTGCGGCAAAAAAATTGCGGTAAAAGAGGGAATTGTACGTGAAGGGGCTGCCATGTTCGATCGTGCATGGGACTACTTTTCGGAAAAGGATGGGGAAGTTCATCATTTTGACCTTTGCGAGGCATGTTACGATGAGCTTGTGAGCCAGTTCAGACTCCCGGTGGATGTGGAAGAGCAGACAGAGCTTCTCTGACCGCAGCAAAATAAGAAAAACAAATGAGAGGGTACGGCAGAAATTCATGATTTTTGCAGTACCCTCTCTTGCCTTTCACGGATACTTTATGTTATGATGCTGTTTGTTACAGACCGAAGGCGGTTTGATATGATTCAGGAAATGAGGAAAGAGGAATGTTAGATATCTGTTTACTGGGGACGGGAGGCATGCAGCCTCTCCCTTACCGCTGGCTTACGGCCATGATGGCGCGGTGTGACGGAAGCAACCTGCTGATCGACTGCGGGGAAGGAACCCAGATTGCATTAAAAGAAAAGGGATGGAGTCCCAAGCCGGTGGACGTGATCTGTTTTACCCACTACCATGCAGACCACATCAGCGGACTTCCGGGGTTTCTTTTGACCATGGGAAATGCAGAGCGGACCGAGCCGGTGCTGCTTGCAGGTCCTAAAGGACTGGAGCGTGTGGTTGGAGCGCTCCGTACCATTGCACCGGAGCTGCCCTTTTCCCTTCTCTTCCACGAGTTTTCCGAGCCCAGGGAGCAGTTGAAGGCCGGTCCCTATGTAATTGATGCGTTCCGTGTGAACCACAATGTGCCCTGCTATGGGTACAGAATTTCCATTCCGAGAAATGGAAGATTTGACGTGGAACGGGCCAAAGCCCAGGAAATTCCCCAGCGGTTCTGGAGCCGCTTACAGAAAGGGGAAGTCATTGAATTTGAAGGACGCACTCTGACCCCGGACATGGTGCTGGGGGAAAAGCGGCGCGGTCTTTCCGTCACCTATTCCACAGATACCAGGCCGGTTCCGGTGATTGCCGAATTCGCAAAGGACAACGATCTTTTCATCTGTGAGGGCATGTACGGCGAAAAGGATAAGGCGGCAAAAGCCAGAGAATATAAGCACATGACATTCCAGGAGGCAGCAAAGTTAGGAAAAGAGGCAAATCCCAGGGAAATGTGGCTGACCCATTACAGCCCGTCCTTAATGCGGCCGGAGGAATATTTAAACGAGATCAGGGAGATTTTCCCGAAAATAAAAACAGCCCGGGACGGCTGGTCCATGGAGCTGGGCTTTGATGAAGATTAACAGCAAAAAAGAGGCGTTTGAACATGAAGATACACAAGACAGAAGAAGATGTATATATTCTTGCCATCGAAAGCTCCTGTGATGAGACGGCAGCAGCAGTAGTGAAGAACGGAAGGGAAGTATTATCCAATGTGATTTCTTCCCAGATTGCCCTCCATACCCTTTATGGCGGCGTGGTGCCGGAGATTGCATCCAGAAAGCACATAGAAAAAATCAACCAGGTGGTCCAGGCGGCCCTTGATGAGGCCCATATGACTCTGGAAGAAATGACGGCCATCGCCGTGACCTATGGTCCGGGTCTGGTGGGCGCATTATTGGTGGGAGTGGCGGAAGCCAAGGCCATTGCCTATGCGGCAAAAAAGCCGCTGGTGGGAGTCCATCATATCGAGGGACACGTTTCAGCCAATTTCATTGAACACCCGGATTTGGAACCGCCTTTTGTCTGCCTGATCGTATCCGGCGGCCACACCCATCTGGTGATCGTGAAGGATTATGGCGAATTCGAGATCATCGGGCGGACCATGGACGATGCGGCCGGAGAGGCCTTCGATAAGGTGGCCCGCGCCGTAGGCCTTGGATACCCCGGCGGTCCCAAAGTGGATAAGGCGGCCAGGGAAGGAAATCCCCACGCCATGGAGTTCCCGCGGGCAAAGGTGGGCGGCTCTGCCTATGATTTCAGCTTCAGCGGTATGAAATCCGCAGTTCTCAACTACATTAACCAGGCAGAAATGAAAGGAGAGACCATCTGTGTACCAGATCTGGCGGCATCCTTCCAGAATGCAGTGGTGGATGTTTTAGTATCCCGGGCAGTGGCAGCGGCTAAGGAGTATGGATACGAAAAGCTGGCCATTGCAGGCGGTGTGGCCTCCAACTCAGCTCTCCGCGCCGGAATGAAAGAGGCCTGCGAGAAAGCCGGAATCAAATTTTACTACCCATCCCCCATTTTCTGCACGGACAATGCAGCCATGATCGGGGCAGCGGCCTATTATGAATATATCAATGGAGCCCGCGCCGGATGGGATCTGAATGCAGTTCCGAATTTAAAGCTGGGAGAGCGGTAAGATGGAAGAAGGAAAGATAAAAACAGCCGCGGTGGTGCTGGCTGCAGGGCAGGGAAAACGGATGCACGCCGCGGTGGCCAAACAGTTTCTTCTTTTAAATGGAAAGCCGTTGCTTTATTATGCACTGAAGGCTTTCGAGGAAAGCCCGGTGGAGGCAGTGGTTCTGGTGACCGGAGAAGGGGAAATTGCCTATTGCCAGGAAAAAATCGTAGATTTATACGGCTTTTCCAAAGTCATAAAGGTGGTGCCGGGAGGAAAAGAACGGTATCATTCTGTCCATGAAGGCCTTATGGCCCTTTCAGAAATATTAAGCCGGGACGGAGTGGCCCTGATACATGACGGAGCAAGACCACTGGTAACCCAGGAGATCATCAGGCGCACCATGGAGGCGGCCAGGGAATATGGAGCCTGTGTGGCAGCCATGCCTGTGAAGGATACCATAAAGGTGGCTGACGGAAACGGATTTGCCGCCCATACCCTGGACAGGAGTACCCTGTGGCAGATTCAGACCCCCCAGGTATTTCATTACGGACTGGTTTCTGATGCATATGAAAAGCTTTTGTCAGATGAGAGTTACCAAAAAGGGATTACGGACGATGCCATGGTGGTGGAGACTTTGGCTTTCAGACAGGTTAAGCTGGTGGAAGGAAGCTATGAAAATATCAAGGTTACTACACCGGAGGACATGGAGATCGCTGCGTGCTTTTTAAGACGCCAGACATGACCGGATGGTTGAATTGTTGGTAAAGATAAAAAAGTCAAAAAAATGGGAAAAAGTGCTTGACAAAATTGGATTCATCGGATAGAATGAATGAGCACGTTTGAGAGAGCGCTTTGGAGAGATATCGAAGTGGTCATAACGAGGCGGTCTTGAAAACCGTTTGTCCGCAAGGGCGCGTGGGTTCGAATCCCACTCTCTCCGCTACTGTACCTGTGAATGCGGAGTTTGAGTAAAAGGACAAGTTCCTGGTGCAGAAATTGAATAAGTTGGATTCCGAAAGGAATGTGATTTAACCACAAGCAGAAGTACCCAAGTGGTTGAAGGGGCTCCCCTGGAAAGGGAGTAGGTCGTTAGTAGCGGCGCGAGGGTTCAAATCCCTCCTTCTGCGTTTCATCTGATGTCGAAAAGCTTAAAAAACGAATCGAAAAAAGATGAAAAAAGTTGTTGACAAGCCAGAAAAGATATGATAATATATCGGGGCGCTTGAAAAACAGCAAGAACCTTGAAAACTGAACAGTATGTAAAACCCTGAAAATTCTTATTAAAAATGGTCTGGTTTGGACCATGAATGAGAACATTCAGAACATTCACGATAAAAGCTTTACAGCGCA
>JAETQD010000014.1 GCA_021770825.1 Clostridium sp.
ATCAGGATTTCTTCCGCACAGAGCGCCGCGAAACAGATAAGAAAAAAGCTTCTTGGAACCTTGTGTTCCAGAAGCATCATTCCGGCCACCTGAACCAGGGAAGCCAGGCCGCAGGCTCCGATGATATGTACCACTTCCCGGATTCCGGCCACGCTCCACATGGTGGAGTACATCCGGAACAGGAAGAAAATAAACAAAGTAATCACTAAATAATAGGGAAAGTATCCGGCAGCCGCCCGGCTGTATTCGGCAGGAATCCGGCTTATATTCATATCAAACCGGACAAACAGCCCTAAAAAGGAAGCCATCCAAATAGCCACCGCATCCGCGGCCATCAGAATCAGCATCCGGATCCGTTTGTCCTTTGGAAGATATTTCTGAAGTAAATCGTACATAGTTTGTTCCTTTGGTTGTTTGCTAATTACTTCCCATAATCGTCCTTATAAAAACCGTTTAATAAATGAATTCCCAAAAAAGTACTATTTTCCATAAAAATCCAAAATATACAGGGAATAACCTAAGAATATAGGCGAAAGAAAAGAGTTTATATCCATAATAAGCAAAATGGAATGGTAAGGTTAAGGGATTAGAAAATCGTAAAACGACTCCTGGCAGAAAGAAAGACGGCTCCTCCGCATATCAGCGGAAGAGCCGGATTCTTGAGATCAAGGTTGTTTCAATACGTAATTATTCTTGAACCAACGTATGAGAAATTTGATCGCACGAGGTGTTTTTACATAGTCAAACCACTCAAAGCAGGCACGGACTATGTCTTTCCCGTCTTGTGTGGCAGTAACTATTTTGATGTGGTCATATTCGCTTAAGCTTGTATCTAAATCAACTTTCTCTCCGTTTACAATTCCATATTCAGCACACAAACCAATATTTTCATGTATCAGAAAAGCAAAGTCCAGAACGGTAGCTCCCCTGGCAATGGTTTTTTCCGCATTGTCCTTGGTAAATACCTTGATTTTGGGAGAAAAGCTTTTCTCGGAATCTGTCCGGAATTTATCAGGAAGATAGCGGCTCTTTTGGGGATTCTTTCCGTAAAGATACAGTTCGTAACTGCTCTGGCAATATACACTCAGGCGATATTGATTTAAAAATTTGTCTTTCAGAATCAGTTTCATGCAGGACTTGTTCCCGCAAGGCTCTATGCTTGTAACAAAAAGGGATTCCCTAACAAGAACATCTTTGTATAGTTTAATAAACTGGTCTGTCAGGCTTCCTGTATCCGGATCTTTCAAAATCAGGAGGATATCGAAAAGAGGAATTCGATACTTGGTGATGATCTGTTCATAGTTATTTCCAGACGCTCTTAGAGACAGCTTTATGGAGTTATAGATATCGAGGATTTTGAATTTATGTACTTTACAGTCATACACCTGGGAAGCAAATATTCCTTGATAGTAAAATTTCTTCGTAAACAGATCTTTAACACGCTCTGTACAGTTCTTATTGTCGCGCAGAAGGTAATTATACTGCCGTTGTATCCTTTGATATTCATTGGGAAATTTCGCCTTAAAACATGCATCCTGCAGCATTTCCCCTAAATAAGTCATACCATTACGTTCTGCCAGGGGAAGATAAACGTCTTCCGCTTCCTTGATCTTTTGGGCATGCAGTTCATTGTAGGCATTTTGATCTTTGTTTCTGCTTCCGCCGCGTTTAAAGGTTTGTAGGTGGTGAATCCGGCTGGCAAGTTTTATATACAGGGGACCGAAATCTGCTGCTGTTTTATCGGGGAGCTGGTCATTATAAGAGATACGGTCAAAGCCCGGCTCCTCATTGGACTGATTCATGGTAAGGTTTAAAACCATATCTGCCACAGCAGGTTCAAAACGTTCTTTTAACAACTTGATATCTGCACCATGTTCCACAACATCGTGGAGCAAAGCAGCGGCAATCAAATTGGAATCCAACTGCATATCCGTAATGATTCGGGCAACGGCCCAGGGATGAGTAATAAAGGGGGCATCCAGATATCTCTCATCTGTGTGGACCTGTTCTGCAAACCGATTGGCCGCTTCAATCAAACTTTGATCCAACATGCCACGGTTCTTTGCAACAGCCATGATTCTGTCAAAGTCATTATTATTTCCTTTTATCATTTCTATATTCTCCGTGATAAGGCTTTATCATTTCATACCATGCTCTGTCTCCGGAAATCTGGTGAAAACGCATTTGTTTGTTTCTGATTTCATGTTCGATCTGCCATTTAAGATATGGTGTTATAATGGCAGAAAGCTGCTCCTCATCAAATTCCATGGTTTTATACAGACAGTTAATGAAATAGAAAATATGCTGGACCATCATTGGTGAAACATTCGGCTGCTTCATATAAAGATGATGGGCGATTTCTTCTGCGGAGATAGGAGACAGCAGATTTCTTGACAATGCAACCAGCTGAATGCATGGCTGGTACTCCTTTCGGGAAATGGAATTGATGGTTCCCAAGCCTCCGACATAGACGCGCTCATCTTTCAGAGTAGGACGGAGCAGCAGAATTTGTACGCTGTCCGTGCTCCCTTCCAGGCTCATGGCCAGGAAATCTTTTCGGGAAGGTGAAATATTCAGTTTTCCTTTATAGCTGTGCCCAGGTAATGCAATGCTCTCAAACTCACTTTGCTGCATATCAGAAGTCATTTTGTCTAATTCTTTTTTGATGAGAATTAAGGTATCCGGATTCTGTACGCCTATGACTGCCCGTACATCCAGGTCAAACTCCGTATCCGACTCATTCCCGTAAACGTAAACTAAGCCATAATCCAGCAGGTTTTCTCCATTTTCGCTCCTGCCTATGTCATTTCCGTTGTTAAAATAGTAAATAAAGTAGCTTCCCACATACTTGTCCAGTTCACGATTTCCCTGCCTGGGTGCTGACACCTGAAAATAAGAAGAAAGTTCTTCCGGTGATAAAATGTGATCTTTCAGAACTTCCAGAGGCAAATGATATTTTTTCAGGAGAAATAAAAGCAGATGGAGACTTGGATGGCTTGTTTTGTTCTTCATTTTTGAAATTGCAGATTGGCTGATTCCCAACTGACTCCCCAACTCTTCCTGTGTTCCCAGATATTCTGCTTTGCTTAAAATGTTTACTATATTAGTACTTACATTGTCATATTCCTTTTCGATTATGGCGCAGATTTCCTGCTTTTTTACATTTTTTCCCATACGTTCCCCCATAAGACATTTTCTTTATTATACCGCAAATATTGTCAAATGGAATATATTTAGGCCTTTTTTGCATATAATAATTCCTCTTTACGACATTTTATTCCTTTATTTTTAGGGGGGGGTGCAGCCGTACACCGGCTCATGCGGATATATAAAAACAGCAACCCAAAAGAAGCCCCAATTTAAGGGATGGAAAAGAATAAAATGAGTATGGAAGCAGGAATATTCCTATGTTGAATTTTCATTGGATTATTCGTAAAAAAAGCGGCACACTTAGACTATAAAAAGGGAAGTACCACTGAGAAATGAAAGAGGGAGGGATACGAATGAAGTGGGACGAAAAATTAAAACATGTACCAGTTGTAGGGGATCTGGTGAGAATTTTATGTTTTCTGTATTCTGGGATTCATGCCGTGGCGTTGGCAGCAGAGCAGATTGGGAAGGCCATGGAGGCTTATATTCCATCAATGCTCATGACGTATTTCCGGCATATTGCCCATGCCCTCAGAAAGCATGAACGTGATACGGCTGCGCGAAGAGAGAAAAAGCAGATGAGGAAAATCTTCAACCGGGAGCTTCAAAAGGTTCTGGCGCTGCATATGCCTTTTTTCAAAGGTCATATTTTCAGCGTTTCAATTACCATTTTGATGATTGGTCTTCAGATGATCTCTGCCAATACGACGTATTCCGGTTCTGAATATTATATGAAAGATCTGAAGGCATGGATACCGATTGTATTTACTCTGGTGCTCCAGTCTGTAATTATCCTGTTATCTGTCATGACCTTCAGCAACGGAAAGGATGAAAGACATCGTGTGGCAGCGTTGTTCATGGCTGTGATACTTTCCATATCTGTTTCTTATGTGGGTATCATCAACGGCATTATCAATCCTCTTCAGGCCAGCTCCGAAGAAAAGAATACATATATTGCCGAGTTTAATGCGGAAAAGGCATCCGCATCCGGCGATGCAGAACGGATGGTGGCTCCGGAGAAAGCCGTTTCAGCTCTTTTGGGAGACATAACGAGAGTTTTCAATATGAGCACCAGTATTGGCAAGGAAGCGGAAACCTTAAATGATCTGGCAGATGAGACCAACCGCAAAACGGAAACCGAGACAGTCAGGGATGGAATAAGCATAACGACCCACACAACCAAAACAGACGAAGCTGTATATTCCAGCGAGGATAGAGAACGCATGAAGCGCAATGCCTCACAGCTCGCAGGGAATTTGGAGCAGATTGGAAAGATGATTGGCAAATTTGATGATCTTCTTTCCTTATGGAATGCATCCCTGAAACAGGGAACCATGACGGAGCAGCTTCTCATGATGGATTCTGACTTCCAGTCCTTACTCCGCCTGGGCGCAGAGAATTATTCCCTGGTCCATGATGAGGAAATGGAGCTTACGTTCGCCTCCATCTCCGAGGCCTTCGACAAGGCAATAACTTATGGAACGCTGGATTCCATGACACCCTTTGGCGATTCTGAAGATCTGGAGGACAAGTCTGAAACAACAGTTTCGGGCCAGTTGGGCACTGGCAAGCCGATAAGGCGGATATTGAAAGCCATCCTGAACAGCATTTTTACATTTGACAGCAGTACCACAAGAGAATATGCGGAAGCTATCCGTTCCATCCAGGAAAAGGCCACAAAATCCTATGGGGAAATCACACCTTTTCTAAGTGAAGATGAAAAGATACGGCTGAAGGATGCGTATGACGCACTTATGGTAACCAAAGACGCGAACTATGTAGCCTTTTCCTATTTTTCGCCCCAGAGCAGATATTTTACCAGCGCGGTCACTGCCATGATTATTGCAATTTTAATCGATGGCGGAACGCTTGGGCTGTCGCTCATAAAGAATCGTCAGGAAGCGTCGCCGTTATATGCAAGGGCCAGTGAAGACTTTTTTGAGGAAGAGGATGATCTGATGACGAGCATTTTTCTTTCCATTCCCAGAACATCGGCGAGTCACGCGGGCAGTTCAGGCAGTGACTTTGCACAATATTGTTCTGTATATATGGATGAAATTATCTCTGTGATTGATAAGTATTTAAAGAATTTCCGGGTCTCAAGCTGTACGGTCCGCAGCGGCTTCGGTGCAGTGGCTTCAGAAGATGATTTGAACCTGGCCTGCTTCATCCCGATCACATCCATTCTGATGAAGCTCAACTATGTGGTTTGCCTGTCTGAATGGGAATACCGTCAGTTGGAGAAGGAGTGGGATGGATTCCACACAGAGGATTTTACATCTCTCAGTGAACGCTCCAGGGGAAGAAATGTGTACCTGCTCCGCTCCAGAGCTGAGATTTACATGAGACAGAATATTGCCCAGAGTAATCTCTTCCATACAATGCTGGAGGGATACCGAGGGATGCCGAAGAATAACGAGGAATAGCGGAGGTGTAACATGAGTGACTTTTGTTTCTTTTTTATTTTGGTTCAGTTCATTGCCGGTATTTTGCTGGCCCAGGGTTCGATCAATAGGAACCGCGGCAATATTATCAATCTGCCGACATGGCGGAAAGCTGTCATAAATATATTAGATGGCTTAATTATCACATTTGTGCTATATTATATTCTGATACCAAAGCAGGATCAGCCGCTTCTTTTCTGGCTTGCGGCGATCCCCTTTGGCCTCTTTATCCTGGCAATTCTAACAGGAGCTGCATATAATTTTCTGCGGAGAAGACGAATTAAAGAGAAGTACCAATTTACTATGGATATGGATGTTGTGGTTCCGGCTCCCTCCAAAAACTGGTATACCTCAGATCTGGAATTTATTAAATGTGCGGTTGTGACCTTTTTTAAGATCATGCTCACCTTCTGGACGCTTTTGTACTTTTCCGTATTTTTCCACTTGGTGGAGCTTGATTTCTGGAGGCCGTCTATGAATACAGATCTCATCTATCTGAAACGTTATATGACGGTTGTATCGGTCTTTGCCCTGTGCTGTGTTCTGGACAATCTGCTTTCCATCATCATTAACCGCGATGGGGGAAAGAACCGTTCACCAGAGATGGAAAAAATCCACCATAAGCTTGATATGACACGCACCCCATTTTAAGATCAGGAGGAATCAGCATGAATACAGCATATATTTTAGAAGAAAATAAGAAAATCCTGGACGGAATAGCCATGTACCATGAGATTTCCTCTGTTAATTTTATTCTTGAAATCCGAAGAATGATGAAGGAACCGCCTGAATTTTGCCGTTACCAGAGTAATCTGAATCGTGAGCAGCTTTACAAAGATATTTTCCAGATTCAGTCACTCCTTGAAAATTATTACAGTATGGCGAAAAGTGTCAACAGTGTTTTAATCTCACAGGATGACCAGATACGGAAAAAATTCTGGAACATAGCTTCCGTGCTGGCAGGAAATAACAGCCTGGCTGAATCCCTAAAGCATTCTAAATTTCCGGAGCTGTCCAATTATCAGAAGCAGCAGCGAAAAGGCACCAGGCAGATTTTTAAGCAGATATTGTTAGGAAAATCGGAAGAGGATGCGGAAGAACCAGGATGGAAAGGAAATGTATCAGAAATGTTTGAGGATATCAAGCTGATCAGTGAACAGGAATATTACCTGTATGGGCTTCGTCTTCTGAGAAATACATTGCTTGAGATTAACTGCAGCCGAATTCCAGGAGAGACTCAAGAAGTTACAGATTTGACAGTACAGTAGAATGTTTATCCGACTTTTGTCCGGGTTAAAAAGCCGATGTCTCTTGCAGCAGTAAAGCAGCAAAAGCCATCGGCCTTAACAAATAAGCTAGTAACTATTTTATTATCCATGAACCTTTCCGGGATGTTCCGATTCTTTCAAGGCGTCCTTTCTCCTGGAGTTTTCGGATGTGGTACTTAACCGTATTCAAATTAACGCCCAACTTCCGCGCGATCTGGCTTTGTGATAAACTTGGTTCTTTCGTAATCAATGCCACAACGGCCTGCTCAATAGATTGGGTGGTTTGGGTGGCGGACTGGGTGGTTTGGGTGGCGGACTGGGTGACGTCTGCTTCATAAGAGAACTGATCATCCAACGGGACGATGATCCGGAACACGTCGCCTTCCACAAATTTCGGGTCTTTTCCAGAATAATATTTGCAATATTTAAAAAGATTCCGCACACCCGATCCCAGCTGATCCGCATAACCAATATTCCGGAAAAACGATGCGATGATGGGATTTTTGGGATGCGGTTCTAAATTATCTGGAGTGATAATTGTGTCCTGCGATGCTCTGTTGGCATTTTCCACATACATTTGCTCTTTTTCAATCACAAATTTAGCCTGGTAGGAGCTGGTATATTCACGGTGAATCAAGGTATTGGCAATCATTTCACGCGTAATAATATTTCTAAGTCCCCGCCGCTGGTCCCCCTCCAGGAAAAATTTGTCAAGAAGATGCTTCCTTCCAAATTCCATAAGCCTTTCATAGCTTTCGACCAGATTCGTGTGAATGATCTCCCGGTCATCGTAGCGGTCAGTATTGATACGGCGCAGCAATGCATCTGTCACATAAGCCGGAACCACATCCATAATGACATCGTCCTTCCCTAACAGCATCACCGCCGCGAGATTATACCCCTGGGCGCCAGTGATACGGTCTGTGCCATACAGCCGGGCGCTTTTCAGCAATTCCTCGTCTGACATTTGGTTCCATGGATGCCCCTGCCCACCGCTGTTATTGGCAGCCATCATGCGAAACCTTGGAAGAAGATCAAGACGAAGATCTTCCAGTTTGACATACGGATATATTTTTTTCTCTGTGAAAATATCCTGTTTTCGGATATACATCTGAGCAATCTGAGCAGTCGCCGTGACTTTAACATCCGCATCATCGACCCGGTCATAAATCACTTTTTTATAGCTGTGTACTTCTGCACTCGGAGATACGTGAACATGGATAATTGTCTTCCCCTCATATTTCAAAATTTCCGGAGATAAATAGATTGTAGGAGAAAACAACGCCGGATTACTGATGCAGCTGATAAAATTTTTAATCATATCGGAAGCTGCTTTTTCTGGTATTCCCAGGACAGTACCATCGTCCAGCACTCCCATAAAGATGTCTCCACCGAAACGATTCAGGAATGCACAGACAGTCTCATAAACATCGTTTTCAATACCGTTGCCACAGCGCTTGAATTCAACAGCGATCGTTTCTCCAACTTCAAGAATATGCTTTATGGCCGAAAAATCCATTGATCCTGGCTCCTTTCATTCTCTTATCAGTATATCCATTAGCGCTTCCATACACACAAATCAAACGAAGCCAGATTATCTTTCTTCAGAAATCATTTTCACAGGAACATCTGCCGCTTCAATGTTTTTGTAAAAGTGTATAATTAGTCACAAATTCCCACCTTTTCTTAAATATAATATAAGCGGGCTGTTATTATTATAATTGAATTTAAAATAGAAAACAACTATATTGTGCTGCCTGTTAAATATGGTATAATATCGACGATATTATACCTGCGCCGATTCGCGTCCGACCGAAGGGCGGACAAATTCCAAGCTTGAGATCAACAGCAGCCGTATTCCGGGAGAGACTTAGGAAGCCACAGACCTGACAGTACAGTAGAATTCTCATTCGCCTTTTGCCTGGCGCCCTATTCCGGCGATTTGTTGACTTGCCATATAAATTACATTAAAATGAATATAACCGCAGGAACAAAGAAGACTGCAAATAAATAATCTGAGCAATCTGAGCAAGAACCGAAAATGACCATGGAAAAGGGAATTGGTGAAGATATGATAGAGCTGGAGTTGATGGAATTAGTCAAAAAGGTGCAGGACAGGAAGACCGGGGAGCAGACAATTGAGATTTTATCAGCCCATCGGGAATGCCCGAAACCTTTATACTCCACGTTATCATCCTTTTCCAATCAGGATAGCGGAGGAGTGATTCTTTTTGGGCTGGATGCAGAAAACGGGTTTGCGGTGACTGGCGTTTATGATGTCAGGGATTTGCAGAAAAGGGTATCTGAGCAGTGCAGGCAGATGGAGCCTGTGGTGCAGCCTGTGTTTACTGTATTAAAGGGCAAAAATGGCTGTGTTGTGGCAGCGGAGATCCCATCCATGGATGTGACGGAACGTCCATGCTATTATAGGGGCATGGGAAGGGCCAGGGGCTCCTATGTGCGGCAAGGCGCTTTGAATGTACCAATGCCGGATGAGCGGATATATGGGTATGAGGCTTTTCGGAAGAAATACCAGGATGATATACGGGTAAATTACAGGGCGGATATGAGTGCAGTCAATACAGAGGCACTGGATTCTTATGTGTCCGTGGTAAAAAGCCGGCATCCGGGCCTGGCGCATTTGCCGGAGACGGATCTAAGACATCTTCTTGGTATGAGCACCGAGGGGCATCCTACCCTTGTCTGTACCTTGCTGTTTTCCATTTGCCCGCAGATGTTTTATCCCCAATATATGGTTCATGCCATGGTTGTTTCAGGAAATGGGAATGGCGCGGGCGCGGAGGATGAAACGCAGCTCATGGTGAATGAGAGAGTGGAAGGAACCATACCGGAGATTTTAGATGGCGTATCAAGCTTTTTTAAACATCATCTGAAACGCAAATCCATGCTTGACCCTAAGACTGGCCGGCGCACCGAGCGGTATGAATATCCGGTGTCAGCTTTGAGAGAGGCAGTATTAAATGCCCTGGTCCATAGAGATTACAGTGTTTATACGCATTCAATGCCCGTGGAAGTGCTTGTTTATAAGAACAGGATAGAAATTAAGAGCCCTGGCGGACTTTATGGACGGATGTCCTTGGATAAACTGGGGAAGATGCAGGCAGAGATAAGGAACCCGGCGCTGGCCAGGGCATTAGAGACCATGGGAATCATGAAAAACAGGTATTCCGGAATCCCTGCGATGCAGAGGGAATTGGGAAGCGCCGGAATGAAAGAGGCCGTGTTTACAGAGTCAGAGAATGGGATTTGTGTTACCTTTTATAATGGAGAGTGTGAGGAAATCCCGTCTTTGGACAGCACCGAGGAAAAAAAACTGCTGGAATTTTGTGAAATTCCCCGGGGACGAAAGGAGATTGCAGAATTTCTTGGTATGACAACCATTTTTTATGTAAGCAACCATTACATCAACCCTTTGGTTGAAAGCGGCAGGCTGAAAATGACCATTCCCGGCCATCCCAAAAGTAAAAACCAGAAATTTTATCGCGTATAAGGTGGCGGGATTAGATTAAAAAACGGAATAAATTCCTTAATTTTGCAGATGCGAGAAATAAGTAGGAATAAATTCCGTTTTTTTGTTGATATTTTTTCTGTAACCACGTATACTAAAGATAGGAAATCAGGAGGTGGCGGTATGCAGAGAATTGAGCGCGTGGAATACTTGAAATGGCTGCTGCGCCAAAAGGATAAGCAAATCATTAAAGTGGTCACAGGGGTACGCAGATGCGGGAAATCGACGCTGTTTGAAATATATCGTGACCATCTTTTAGAGAGCGGTATTTTACCGGAGCAGATTATAGCCATTAATTTTGAAGATATTGAGTACGAAGACCTTCTGAACTACCGGAGCCTGTACCAGTATGTCAAGGAACGGCTGGTTCCTGATAAGATGAATTATATTTTTCTTGATGAAATTCAGCATGTGGGGCAGTACCAAAAGGCTGTGGACAGCCTGTTCCTGCGCGATAACTGCGATGTGTATATCACCGGCTCCAATGCATATTTTATGTCCGGTGAGCTGGCGACTCTGCTGACAGGCCGGTATGTGGAGCTTTCCATGATGCCGCTCTCCTTTAAAGAATTCTGCCAGGGGCTGGATGAAGAGAGAAGGAAGCTGACACTGAATGAGAAATTCAACCTGTATATTTCCCTTGGCTCATTCCCATATGTGCTGAAATATCACTATGGGCTGCAGGAAGCCAGGGAATATATGAGCGGAATTTATAACACGATCCTTTTAAATGATGTTGTAAGACGTTTTAAGATTGCAGATGTCAATATGCTGGAGGCGGTGACGAAATTCATGCTGTTCAATATCGGAAACCGCACGTCACCAACAACAATTGCAAATACCATGACATCGAATCAGAAAAAGATCGATCCCAAAACGGTTGACCGTTATATCCGTGGGCTCACGGACAGCTTACTGTTTTACGAAGTGCGGCGGTACAATATTAAAGGTAAGGAATTTTTAAGCACCGTCAATAAATATTACACCACGGATATCGGAATGCGGAACATGCTGGTGAAGGGGAAGGAATCCGATGTGGGCCATATTCTGGAGAATCTTGTTTATCTGGAACTCAGGCGCCGCGGATATGAGGTATATGTCGGCCAGGTGGGACGTGATGGAGAAATTGATTTTGTTGCCATGAAGGATGGAATTCCCTCCTATTATCAGGTGGCAGAGACAACGCTGGCGGAAAAGGTGCTAGAACGGGAGCTGGCACCGTTTAAGAAGACAGAAGACAATTATCCCAAATATCTCATTACTCTCGATGATATTTTTGGGGAAATGAATTACAATGGCGTCCAAAAGCTGAATGCATTGCGGTGGATGATGGGAACGGATATGGGGGACGCATAAGAGAAAAGGGGAAAATTGGGATTGAGTCCTGAGCTCTCCGAAATTGTGTTGTAATCACAGGCTGGATAGGATAAAATAGAGGTAGTTGAAAAATCCAGAATGGGTGGAGAAAAAATGGCTGTTTTTACCGGAAATGAACAAGTTAAAATTGACATGAGAATTCTTTCCCTTTATGAGCTGCTTCGGTGGGAAGAAAACGGAATTTTAAAAATGGATGCGCCGGAACTCAGGAATCTGCGGTGGACGCCGGAAGGGAAAAGCAGACTGATTGAGGCGGCCCTCAGAGGGATTCCCGTACAGGCGGTGTTCCTGGAAGCGGCAAAGGATGGGAGCATGAAAATCATTGACGGCGCCCAGAGAATCAAGACCTTTGTCTCCTTTTTAAAGGACAGATTCGGGCTTGTCAGTCAGAACCCGGATTGGAATGGGAAACGCTTTTCCGGCCTCCCTCCCATTGAGCAGCGGAAAATCGAGGATTTTCAGTTGGTTGCTTATGTGATTTACAACGATTCCGAGGGAGAATTCCGCCGTCAATTGTTTGAGAGCATGAACTTAAACCGCCGCTCCTTTTCCTCTCAGGAGATCAGAAACTACCAGTATAGAAATATGGGCATTCCATTCATAAGAAAGCTGGCGGAGTATGATTCCTTCCAGCAGACGATTGCGGAAAAAGAAGTCGATTTTTCTGCGCTCCAGCATCATGAGCTGGTTCTGCGCTTTATGTCTTTTTACTATAAGGGATTTGAAGCGTATAACGGCAATATGAAAAGCTTTTTGGATAAGACGCTCCGGGAATACAGTACCTACCGCAGCCGTGAAGCAGAGTTTGAGCAGGTATTTAAAAACGTATTCGATGCCGTTGCAGAGATTTGGGGAACCGATGCATTCTTAGCGGATGGGAAGAAGCGCCGGATTAATCTGGCTCTGTATGATGTTATCACCTATTCATTTTCCGGATATGATAAAGAACGTTTAATTTGTTATGAAGACCAGATCAGACAGCACATGCAGCGCCTGCTTACGGAACACGCCGGATTCCGGGATTCGGTGAAGGGAGTTTCCAACACCAGCGCTGCGAAGGTGAGAACGCGTTTTGAACTCTGGCTGAATGAAATAAGTTTGATTTTAGGAGAAAGCAATGTTTGAAAAATATTCTGTCGGGAATTTTAAAATTCATCAGGACAGCGCGGACATAGAATTTCCGGGCTTGACCATACTGACCGGAACCAACAATTCAGGAAAAACTTCTCTGATACAGAGTATCCGCGTTCTTTCTAAAATTGAAAATCAGCTTTCCGGAATTCCCTCTCTGGCCTTTCACAAAGTGGCCGGACTGGGGGAGCTTAAGGATGTACTGAACAAAAACGTGAGCCGTTCGGAATGCATTGAATATAATCTTTATTTCCGGCTGATGCCTTCGCTGAATGCCCATGTTACGTTAAAATTCGGCTCTGTGCTCCAGGGAAACATGCAGGTGGCTGCCAGGCAGTCCGATGCAGCGGTACTGAATGAGCTTCAGGTTATTCTGGATGAAGGCGGCGATCAGTACAGCAGGTATCAGTTCATTCTTGGCGAACATGGATATACCTTTACAAAACAGGCGGATGGGAAAACGGATGTCCTGGGAACCGTCAGGTTTATGGGGATTCAGCCAATGACGTCCTTTCCTGAAATTCAGGATGTGAGAGAGCGGGAAAAGCTTTTGCTGTGCATTCAGGAATTAAGCAATCTGAATGAGATGTTCATACGTTATCTTGGACCCTACCGTGCGGTTTCCGCCTATGTTCCGGATACCGGGTGCAGTTTCCTGGACATTAATGGAAATAATGTGGCAGAGGTCATGGCTCACTGGAGCGAGAAACCCACGTTTGATGGAACATCTTTTATGGACGCGTTTGCAAAATGGACTTCCAGGCTGCTTCAGACGGAATTTGCAGTCAGAATGGACAGCAGCCAGTACAAATTGGTCGCCATCGAAAGCGGAGTAGAGTTTGGAATCAGCCAGATCGGCTTCGGCAACACGCAGATTCTCCCTGTCATCGTACAGATCTTAACGGCAATGCCGGGAGATTTGGTGATCATTGAAAATCCGGAGGTCCATCTGCATCCTAAATGGAAAGCGGACCTGGTGGAATTATTCTTATATGCGGCCAGCCATGGAATTAAAGTGGTGCTTGAAACACAGAGTATGGAAATCATCAACCGGACCCGGCTGATGGTAAAGAAGTCTCCAAATATGGCGGAAAAGATTGCGTTGTATTTCTTTGAAAAAAGAGGATTCTCCTGTGAAATCAACAGAATTGACATAAAAGAGACGGGAGAGATGGATGTCTGGCCAGAGGATTTTCTGGACCGTGTTACAATCGAAGATAGTTTTGGGTTACTGTAATGGATTATTATTTTAATGAAAATGCTATTTTACATGAGCCCTCCCCATACTGTCTGAAAGAGCTGTTAAAAGAGTTCAAAGAACTGTATGATGAAACAGAAAAATATGGCGGGAAGATGTGGCTAAAAGAGACCTTTTCCTGCCATGATTTAAAGGCATTCGCAGATTCAGAAAATGGGAGGCAGTTCGCACTTCCTTTCCAGCTTTTCGGAAAATGCAGCCGGCTTACAGTGGGGCAGTATACGGAGGATGCCATAAAAGCAATCGAACCGGAGGTATTGGATGAGCGTGTCCGCGAGCTCATTTATCTCTGCAACCGTGATGAAAATGAGCGGATTGTTTCTCTGACGGAGGATACGTCTGCACCGGAAAAAGAATACTGCCTGCGTGGAGCTGCCCTTGCCAGGGTTGTCAATTTAAGAACTGCGGCAGAAATCGGCGATTACAACCTCATGAATCCGTTTCCCCAGAGCATCCGGGAAGTGTTTGAGCGGGTTGAAAAAATGTATCCGGATATTGTATTCACAAAAACGGCCTACAAGACCGCCGCCACAAGGGAAAGCGCTTACCGCACCATTGGATATGAACGTCTGTTAAATATGTTCCGCAGAATGAACGAGACGCTGCTTCCCTTTTATCGCGGGAAGGTATCGGGTAAGTCGGAAACCGATATTTTTCAGGAGCTGCGGACGGTGTATAATATTGATATTTCACCCGAGTCCCAGAAGACCCTGGACCTCTACGGCAAACAGCGCCAGCTCAAAATCGACGGGGTGAAGCATGAATTCTCGAACCACATCAAATTTAAAAAGGATGCATGCCGCATCTATTTCAGATTTCTTGAGGATAAAAATAAGATATACATTGGACACAGCGGAAAGCATTTAGACACAGCAGATGGATGAGAAGCCATGTCATTTTTACATATAAACAGGGCAGGAATTCCTGCCCTATACTTATATACTTAAGTGAAATCCATTAGATACCAGACATCACCCAGAGAAGCTTTTATAATTTATCACTTCACCGCTGTAATCACCATACAGACAAAGCAGATACGTTCATTTCATTTTTATTGTTTCCTGGTTATAACTGCTGTTTCCAATAAAGTAAGGCTATTTCAATGCACTCACGGTTGGTAGGAACCTCTCCAAAAGAGACGCCGCATAACTGTTGGGCGATTTCCTTTGCGCCTTTTTCCCAGGCCCGCTCACATAAGGTCCTGATGTTTCGTTCCACACAATGATACGATGTATGATACTTCTTTGCGACGGGTATATATACTTCCTTTGTTATTGCTGTTAACACTGTCTCATCCTGCAGCACAAGCTGTACACTTTCCAGGAAATACTGACATCCTTTATAGTGTCCAAACAACTGAATTAGTTTTTGTACGTCATTCATCACAATATCCCTCCCTTTTCTATTTTGACAATAGAACATCCGGCTTCGTCCATATATAACAAAACCGCTCTGCATTTAATTAGCTAAGGAGCGGTTGTTTATATGCTATGAAATTACTATAAAAGCCTTACTCCCTAAGTATTTAAAAGATGCTTGGAGGACATGCTCTTTTTGAAAACTAATTATCTGATTCTAACTCTGTCTCTGTCGCCTTTTTCAGAGCTTCTTCTTCTGTACATCCGAAAATACGGCTGAAAGTCTTAACAGTACTCAGAGAAAGAGGCTCCTTTTTCAGAAGACAGTCAACTTGTCTGCTATCAAGATTATAACGATTCACCAACTGGTGGGTATGAATCGTTTTTTGCTCTAATGCTTTGTGTAACCGTGCATAATTGATCATGATATTCACCTTTTTATTGGGTATTTTTTTGAAATCCGGATTGTTTTAAATCTATTTTTATTATAAGCGAAAAATCATGGGAGCACAACCATATTATGGCGTTATTGCGAAAAATTTTTTAAAAAATTTGTATTGGTAAGGGGTAGTTGTGGTTTTTACATTTAATTCTGAAGTGGGGGCTATCTTTGGGATGGATGTAAAGGAAATTGATTTATTTTATAAGAAGCTTAATAAAGATTCGCCGATGTAGGATGTACTTTTACTATATAAGAAAACAATTCTTCCCAACCTTTTACAAATGGAGGTGATATTGGTTTTTCTTTTATCGGCGTATATAATGGTTTGCCTTCAATAATACTAGCGATACAACGGCTTAAACTCATCGAATCATCCTGTTGAAAAAACATCACTTTTTCATATTCTCCAAGTGTTTCTCGTGTATATGGCAGATCCACCAAAATCATATCCTTGCCAGTTTGTTTGAACTCGCTGATCGGTAATCCCCATGTCTCCATACTAGAAGGAAATATCAAACAATCAGCCTGATCATATAATTGAAATACCTCTTCCCTTGGCCTAATTCCTATCCAACTAATACATTCTATATTCTTATACTTTTTATACAACTCTTGGGAATAAAGATTCTCACTGCCATCTAAAGTCAACAGTATTTGACACTTATTTTTATCTATTTTTTTTGCTGCCTCGCATATAATTTCAAAGTTCTTAAAGTATCTTGGAAAAGCAGGGTAGATAAAGATTTTCTTTTCACTCTCATTTTTATCCATGGTATACTTATATTCGTAATTTTCTTTTCTTACCTCAGGTCTGGCAACTATAACATTTTTTATAGGATACATTTTCAAAAACTCTTCTCGCATCCAGTCAGTTTGCACAATAATTCCCGTAGCTTTTGTAATGTTGATTCTATAAATGTATTTATATAGATAAGAGAATATTACATTTGTGGTACTATACTTTACATTTTTTAAATCCCTTTTTATAAATGGACTAACATTATGGCAATAAGTAAAAATCTTATCGGCCATTACATTTGGTGTCATATCGTGTAAAGAAAGCCATATTTCTATATCATGAGTTTCCGAATATTTTTTAAAGTATAGATACTCGTAGTACATCCGATGTGCATAGCTTTTTCTTGAATTCGGAAGTTCCACAAATTCAATCACAGAATTACTATA
This sequence comes from Clostridium sp., assembly GCA_021770825.1. Classification (GTDB taxonomy): domain Bacteria; phylum Bacillota; class Clostridia; order Lachnospirales; family Lachnospiraceae; genus CANRXD01. The sequence goes on from JAETQD010000014.1 coordinate 17,143, forward strand.
CTTTTTGAACAAGTCTATCTTGTGAACAAACGCTGTTAACTTGTAATACTTATAAATGTCACTTTTGATAATTGCATCAAGGCAATCATAATATATTGAAAGCGGACCGCCTTCAAATAAATTAATTCCTGTTACAACCAATTCTCTCATCAAACCATTCCTTCAGAGTTATATATTACGCCTTTAGCATGATATCAATCACAGTTCCTCAACTCCACTAGCTAACTCATCATGCTTCTACATGAAAATTATACTGAGAACATTGTTTCCTATACCGCGACATTTTTGAAGGCTCCAGATGCAAGGTATATACTAATATCTTCATTAAGTCCATCATAATTTGCATATATTTATGTAGAATTTTAAGCAAATATCTCAACTACACTAAACCTTCTTCATGATTTCTTCAATTTTTTGTCCATCACCCCAAACGGCTTTAGAATCATATGGACGATCAGGAAAGGCACCATACTTTAACTTTATCTGGTATCCGTTTTCTTTGATAAAACGTTCCACTCTGTCAGCAAGTTTTTCTGGATGCCCAGAGCAAATATTGATCACTCCAAGGACCTCATCTTGAACTACTGCTCGGGCTACCTGCTCACAAAAGTTTTCATAGTCGATGAAATCGAACTGGTTTTGTCCTAATGTGAACGGAAATTCGCTTTTTCCTTCAGCTTCAGCACTTGTGATTTTTGAAAAGATAGATGAGCCATACTGGGTGTTACCAACAATATAGTATCCACGTAGCCACATGAATTTTTTGTTTGTCTGCTTGCAAAGCATTTGAGTGAGCTGTCGTAGTCCGTTTTTGCTGATTCCGTAGGGTGTTATCGGGTTACAGGGTGTCTCCTCCTTAATACTTCCCTCAAAGAAACCAATTTCATGCATTGAGCCCATTCCAACAATTGTCATTATATCAGATTTTGCAAAGGCGCTAATCAATGCATAGTGTTTTGGAAGATCATTAATGTGGGCGTCCGAATAATGAACAAAGCCATCACGCCAGGCAAGGTGAAGTAAAATATCTGGTTTATCAAAATAGTTATACGGTTCTTCGACAGAGAAAAGATCGCAGGCGATTTTCTGTGCCCTGCCATCCACTCGGTCCAACTTTCTTCCAGTCGCAATTACTGCGTGGCCATTGTCAAGTAGATGCTTTACTATCCCCTGTCCAAGATAGCCATTCGCCCCGGTGACTAATACCTTCATAATCATTTACCTCATCAGAATTTAAATGTTTTCATAACCTCAAACTGTCTCTAACCTTAATCGGAGAAATTTAACAGAATTACATGATTGCTCCATTTCAGGAAGCGACCTCTCATATCCTCTGTCATCGTTGTTCGGACCGATTACACATTTGCAGAAAACCTCTAGATCGGCATCTAGTGTGATAATGGGATCAAAATTTAAAACCGACTGTACCTTTGAGATATTTGTTTTATTATTAGTAATATCTCCAATGCGAAAATCTCCAGATACTTTTATCTCACTGTGACTTTCATAATTCTTTTTCAATGGCTATACTGTTTATTACTCCTCCGGCAATGTCCTTAACATCTATGAATTCTCTACTCTTGAGCCCATCCTCAAAAATATTTACTGGTCTATTTTCAAGCATAAGTGTGGAAAACGTAAAGAATACCTGCATAAGAATTCTTGAGACTTTGCCTAATGCTGTTAATATTCTGAAAATAAAATATCGTATAATTAAAGCTCATTGCAGGGCGCAGCGTTTTGAGCATCATTTCTTGAGAATGCTTTATATATGCAACAAGGACGCGGGGTTAATTTCACTGTCCTCAGTCGTCGTTGCTAGGAAGAGTTGTACCTTATATTTCTGGCAATAAAATTTGAAATTACCCACAGACATCTTATCTCTGCCTCTACTGTTGGGATAGACCACACCGCAACTGTGACATTTGTATTTCCTTTCGCCATAAATAAAGCGAGAGGACCATAGGAGGATCTTATTTCCCTACTGTTTTCTCTCGCTAAAGAAATAACTTGGAACAGGTTCGAGGTTTCCATTACATTTGCTACATTATGTTGTTTGAACTGGTATATAGATTAACCAGTTCCAGTTTCTGCTGCAAGATGAAGTATATATTTACAATCATCTATTGTATTCCGAACGGTAGCAAGGTCGCACAAAACTTTTCATGAATCAGTACTTTCCACCTATTCTCTTATAAAGATAGGAGCTTTTGCAATCCTTTCTGTGAATTTGTTCGGTCATATTGCAGAGAGCTGTAATATCCCATTCTCATATAGTTTTGTCATTAGTTATCGACTTTCCCAAAATGTTCAATGGGTTTAATCCTTTAAGCTGCCATCTAAATACCTCTCTTCCTGTTTTTCCAAAGAAAAGATTTGAAACAAGCAGAGAGATGCACTGAGTTATTCCTGTCGCTATGGCAGCGCCGAATGTACCAATGTAGTTTATAAAAACATAGTTCATTATAATATTGAGAATCACACTTATAATCTGGGAATACATCAATATGTTCCCGCGCTTTATCAATGTGTAATGTCCTGCCCTCAATCCTGCATTGTACATAAAGAACGTTCCAATAACATAAACCTTGTATATTGAAAAAGCATTAGTATATTCGGGTTTTAAAACGTTGAATATATATGGAAGTACAATAAAGGATACGCTCACACCTATCAAATATATCCAAGTCAATAAGGCTGTAATTTGTATATATCTTTTTTCATACAATTTCTTGTCTGTCTCATATAATTCTATCATATTAGGATATACGCTTTCCCTTACAGGAGATATTCCTATCTGAACAATAGAAATTAGCTTAACTGCGATCGCATATACCCCCAGCTCCTCTTTTGACAACATATTACCAATCATAATGGAGTCGCATCTTGAATAGATAATTGCACAAGAAGCTGCTATTGCAAGTGGAAGACTTTCTAGTATCAATCCTTTTAAAATATTGATCTTCATTTTCCCTTGAATCAGCAGGCCAAAATCCTTTCTGTATTCAAAATACACAATAGCTAAACTAATTAAAGATGTTAATGCTGTGATAAAAGCAATCGATAAAATCGGTAGATGAAGAGAAACTGCAAGTAGCTGAAGAATTCCTCCAATGGTCAAGCCGATATTGCTCGCAATAATGACTTTTTGAGATTTAAGCAAATACTCGTACCTGTTTTGCATTCCAAAGCGCAAATTAATTATAATCGTATTAAAAAGCAGGACTATGAATAGAGCTTTATATTCCACACTTTCTCTACAAACAAGTAAATATATCAGACCCCCAAAAATCGAAATGCCAGAAAATAGTATTCGAGCGATTGATACATTCCACACTAATTCTCCAGGTGCCTCGCTTGTGTATTTTTTCTTCACAACTCTCGAATCAACAAAAGTGATCAATATTTCAAAAAGAGCAACAATATTTACGGCATATTGATATGTACCATATCCTAAAGTACCATAGTAGTTTGCGATACGAACTGTAACTATAAGATTGAGAAGAAGAATGAATAGCTTATCGAAGAGCATCCAAAATATATTTGATACTATTCTTTTAATATTTCTGCTCTTCGTCATATATAAATACCTCTAATTACTTATTTTACTAATAACTTCCCGAATTACTCCTTCTCCCCCTTTTGCAGAGGTTACATAATCCGCAACCGCCTTTACTTCTGGAATAGCATCGGCAGGAGCACAGCCATATCCCACAGCCATTATTGCCCCAATATCATTAATGTCATCGCCTATATAGCAGACATTTTCTAGGGCCACTCTGCGTTCCTCAGCAATTCGTTTTATTGTTTTCAACTTGTCTGTACATCCAACTTCCAAAATATCTAATTTTAATTTTTCAGCGCGTCGGCGATTAAGTTCTACATTTTCGCTTGTAATGATTCCAGCAATAATTCCCTTCTGGCGAAGCAAAGAAAAGCCCATACCATCTCTGGTATTAAATTTTTTTAGTTCATCTCCATGTTCAGAGTAATACATTCCTCCATCCGTCAGGCATCCATCGCAGTCTGTAAGAAATATTTTTATGTCTGGAATATCTGAAGGAACATTAATACCATTCTTTTTCATCAAGGCTTCAATAATCACCCAGTCACTTGGCTCATCAATTTCAAAGAAAGTATCCTCATTCATTTCAATTGCTTTGATATTACCAGAAACACGATTTTGGTACTTAAGTAGGTCGTGTTTCGTTGTAATATAGAAAGCTCCATTCTCAACCAAATACCCATCGAACTCTTGACGACGCGGGCGATGAAAAACATCATAATTGGTAGGCTGAGCATATCCTTGTTCATCATACTTCCAATGAAATCTCTTTTGGCGAACCACAGATAGAACAGAATCCACGTCGTCCTCGTCAAACACTTCAAAGCCTTTGTCGAGATCAACAGCTTGAAGTAGGGGAGAAGTTGCTTGAATAAGAACTATATTGTCAAAACTATATTTCTCGGCAAATTCAAGCATAGCGTATTCGGTTGACGCTGTATCAGAAGCAGATTCTATTGAACGATCAATCACTACTACCTTCTCAAACAGTTCTGCTTTAGCTCCAGTTTTGAACGCTTCAACGGTCTCTTTAATCTTACTACTGTCAGTTGCAACGTAAACCTTATCAATATGTTTACATTCACATGCGGCTTTTACAGTCCAGTACACGAGAGGTTTTCCACTAATTGATTTAATATTTTTCAGGGGAATTGATTTGCTTCCACCTCTAACCGGAATAAACGCAACGTTCATATATTCTCCCTCCTATACTCGCCCATATATGTCTTCATAGCGTATAATATCATCCTCACCGAGGTAATCTCCAATTTGTACTTCAGTGATGATTAAAGTTTCTTTCTCATCTGTATTTGTGAGTCTATGTCTGCATCCTTTTGGGATGAATACAGAACTTCCACAAGTAACGGCAATAAAAGAATTATCAAGCTGTACTATCCCTGTCCCATGAACTACAATCCAATGTTCTTCTCGATGATTATGTGACTGGAGACTGAGTTGGCCTCCTGGTTTCACACTAATTATTTTTCCTTGATAGTAGTCATTCAGTACAGTTGTTTTGTAAAAGCCCCAAGGTCGTTGAAATATTTCGTGGTCTATTACACTGGTATCCAAAGATTGAAAGTTATATGTTAGATCTGCGTGTATATCCTGAAGGAGCAGTGCATGCATCTGATTCTTGGTAATAATGTTTGTCAACTTTCCGTCTTCATCTACAATTGGTAGGAACTTAATTGCTTGGTTCTTAAAAGATTCGGTTACTGTTTCAAAGCCATCATTAACCAAGAGTAGGCGGGCATTCTTTGTGTATATATTGGAGATGGATTCTTCATTCATACACCCTCGTATAAAAGCACGTCGTATATCGCCGTCAGTGAGAACCCCGAGAACCTTGTCTTCATTTCCTATAACAATTACAAATCCCTGGCGGTTTGCATCAATCTTTTTAAGCGCATCTGCAATTTTATCATGCTCATTTACAGTAAAACCAATGAATCTATTGTCCATGGTTAGACCTCCAAATAATTACACAGTAGCTTGGTGTCATTATCCAATGCCATATCTTTCTTTAGTGTTTCCGATATTTTAATTTATCGCGTTGGATCTGCTCAATGGGTAAAATGTCTTCCGACTTGTATGTAAGCGCTTCATGAACAGCAGCTAAATTTCGCACAAGCTTCCTAATTCCATCTGGTTCGAGGGATGCTGCATGATCCGTTCCTTTCCAGGTGCGATCCAGTGTATAATGGCGTTCTATATATTCAGCCCCTAAAGTATAGGCTGCCACATCAACAGATATGCCGAGATGATGTCCAGAGAATCCAATAGCCTTTACACGATCTTCATACAGCTCTTTCATTCGAGTGATTTCGAGCAGACAGATATCCCTAAAAGGAACAGGATAACCGGAAGTACAGTTGTAAAGAATCAAATCTTTTGCCCTTCCATTCTTCTCAAAGAGCTGGACAACCTGTGCTTCTTCTTCTTTTGTGGTCATACCAAATGAAAGCTGAATCTCACCTTCATAGTGATCGCACAACCACTGGAGCATTTCAAAATGCGTATTGCAGGCAGAAGGAATTTTGATAAACTTCGGATGAAGGGATGTAATTTCCTTTGCACTTGTTAGATCCCATACTGATGTGGAATAAATGATACCAGCTTCCTCACACCATTTTTTCAGTTGTGCATGTTGGTCAACATCAAATTCCAGGAATTCTCGGTGGGCGCCATAGGTGTCCCCATATGAGTTAGCGGGATTTGGATGAGGTGCATTATACTGTTCAGGAGTGAGCAATTCTTTCGGACAACGTTTTTGGAACTTGATAGCATCAGCTTTACAAAAATGTGCCGCTGTTTCAATGAGATCCTTTGCAATTTCCATCTGTCCCATATGATTGCAGCCGGCTTCAGCAATAACAAATGGTTTGTTGTACATTTTAATATCCTCCATAATTTATTGGGTCTTCAGTGACCTATATACCCTGTAAATAATTAATATCTGCATCCTGATTTTCAAACAACATTGTTTGGCCTTCCTTAATGCTTAGACCTAAAACATCACATAACTCTGCGACATTTTTTATGTTATAAATATTAGCATCGGTTTCCAAGTGCCCGACAACTTTGTCACCCATGAACAGACCAAACGTGGAATAGCAGTAAACCACTTTGCATTGCAAACCAAGTTCTAAAATGTTATTGGCTGCTGTTGAAAAAGCAGTTAAAACAACATCTGGCCGGATGAGGGATGCTAAAATCTCTATTGGTATCCAATTTATCTTCCCAAAATTCATCTGTTTAATATTTTTGCTGTTTAATAAAGAATTATACTTATTCACTTCTTCTCTCGGATGAGGTTTTATAAGGAGCGTGTAATCTTCAGGAATGGCATTTCCTACATTTTGAAGCCAACTGATTTGTGCCTCCAGAGAGACGCCATCCATTTCAAGAGGTTGTCCTAACCACAGGATTATCTTTTTTCTGTGTTCTCCTATGGAATTTAAATAAGGCAATACGTCTTGAAATAATTCTCCCCAAATCCTGTCTCGAAACACATTGTTCTGTTGAATAATAGTACGATTCTGTTTTTTTTCTTCTGGGAGCATATTTGGATGCTTTACAAAAATGGTCCGTATATTATGATTAGCACCTATATAAGGCTCATATCTTGCACCTAAAAAGAGATTTATGAACCAGTCTTTTGACTTGGGAATTTCTCTGCTCCGAATCAAGTATGTAGCCATTCCTTCTTCAATCAACACAACATCCTTTGCCTTGTTTGCAAAGCTGGTCAGAATCTTTCTGGATACTATATGTTGATCACTGAAAATAAGTAATAATGTATCATTTCCCGTCATTTTAGAGATTATCTTATAAATGGATGAGAATTTAAATAACCATCCACCATATAAACACTTGTGAAATTGCCGTGGCAAAAATGACTCTGTGTAAAAATTATTTATTGAACACACTTCATCAAACGCCATTTCAAATCTATATAAGTCAATATTATACTTAGTATAATTGTGCCAAATCAGTATGCGCTTTGCTTTTTTCTTCAGTTTCTCTCCGTAATAAACTGCATTTAGTAGCTGGTATGGTGTGAAACAACTAAAAATTACTGTTCTCATCCCTGTTCTCCCATCATGGAAACAGACAAGGTTAACAACTCCAGATATCGTTCTTCTAATTTTTTTGCTTCTTTATGGATGTCGTACCCCTTTTCTAGTAGCATATTTGAGTTATCTGCTCTGCCATGCTCACAATTGTTTAAGATTGCTTGACTCCATGTTTCAACAGGCTCGTGAAGACTTAAGTATAGAACATCTGAAATACAACCTTCTTTACTAACACCATCAGAGCAAACACAAAAAAGGCCATTTGTCTGCGCCTCTAAAAATGTTATACCTAATCCTTCATACCATGAAGGAAACACAAAAATATCCATTGCATTATAAAAATCTGTTGGATTCTCCTGATTCCTAGCAAAGATAACTTTCTTGTCTATTCCTAATTCTTTGGCTTGTTTTTCTAATGTTTGCCGCAATGGTCCATCACCAACTAAAAGGAGTATAGAATCTGGTCTTGCTTTTATAACCTGAGCAAATGCATTTAACAATAATCTGTGGTTTTTCTCATGGGATAATCGCCCTACATTCCCAATGACATAGGTTTGCATATCAATTGCAAGTTTATTTCTAACTTCTTCCCGCCTTACTTTATTAAATGCATATTTTTCAGGGGCTATGGCATTATGGATAACTACTGCGCGTCCACTGTTCATAGTATCAATACCATATAACCATGTTCCAGCTGCCTCACTGCAACACCACAGATCAGTGGCAACAGATGGTATTATTCTTTTTGCCCGATTATTAATTCCTTCTTTTAAAAAGTTATTGGTTTGTACATGCGTACTATGACTATGAGAAATGCGAATAGGGACCTTATATTTCTTTGCAATCCACAACGGCCAAGCATTCATGGCATCCATCTGACCATGAACCACTTGATAATGATTTTGGTTAATTATTTCCCTCAACCGGCGGCTAAAAATAATGGGATGCCTACTCTTCAACGGCACATGAAATATTCTTCCGCCTAATGCAGTTATCTCTGAATCGTAAACTCCCGGCTCATCGCCTTGAAGCACAAAATCAAACTGGATCTTATGGCGGTCTATGTTTCTGTAATAATTCATTAAAAAGGCTTCGGTCCCTCCATACTTCATAGTCCCACCTAAAACCATTAAAACTCTTATCATCATTCAGTCCTCACCCTCATAGCACCTGCGTTTTCGCCCTTTGAACTACTTAGCATTTTTGCACTTAAATGACAAACTCCATAAATTAGGAAAAAGTACACAAAATATCGCGGCAACCTAAATATATATGATCTAATCGTATATATCAGTTGAAGAACAAGATATGCATAACATGAAGCCTGCATATATAGTTTTTTATTTAAAAAATCGCGAAACTTATACAAAACCCTTCCAACAAGAAAGGCATATATGGTACTAGCTACAATACCACCATCAAAGCCAAAATCGAAATATAAGTCAGAAACGAAGGATGATCCCCATGCCTGCTGGTCCAGCGCAACAAAGGTATAATATTTATCAATCAGGTTATCACCAAAAAGATTTGACCAGCCTGGTACTATCGCAAGAAAAGAACATCCAATGGACTTGCCGTTTGCAAACTTAGTAACTTTTGCGATTGTAGCAGTAATGACTTTTCCTGTAATTCCGAACTCTGAGATTACGTCAAAAAGCAAAAATCCATTCGGAATTAAATTCAATGAGTCTAACGAAAGGCCTGTGGCTCTGGAATTTCTGATAACAACAAGTATATAGCTGACCAGCAATACTCCAACTCCTAATTTTAGTCCGGACTTCCAATTAACCTTTCTTCCATCCTGATAGTATACATACACGCACAAAAAAATTTTAATTATACCCATTGCTCTTTGCCCAGTAAGCATTGTTATGCCTTCATAAGCAATAATGGCAATAAAGATTTTTCTACATACTGCCCGATTACTTAATGAACTGATCAAAAAGAACATAATAGATGCAAAAAATATTCCAGACATAAACTCTACAAGAATACCGCCGCCAACAGCATGTGCTTCTATGTATGTACTTTTAAACATTGTAAGTAATTTTGCTATAAAAGAATAAAGTTCAAATGGAAAAGAAATTAAAAACATTATTTTTGCTGTCATTCTATCCAAGCCCAGATGCATGATCTTGCGCTGTTCCTTCTTACTTACTTGATAAGATGTTTTTCCATTTGAACCAAGCATAAGCCCCAGAAATACAAAAGCTATACATGCAAAACTATACTTGGTTGATTCGATATAATTGTGAAGTCCATATGCAATATAGGCAATGGAGTAATTAAGATCACCAAAATCATATGCAATGCTCAGAAGAAAAGTTTGTCCCAAATAGAATATATATGAAAGCACCATGAAAATGAATTCCAAGGAAAAACACTTCATTTTCAATACACGCATCACCAAACACTGTATTAAAAATAGTGTTAATGCAAACCGTGAGCATAGACGTGCCCACTGAGTCACTGGCAGATCACTGTGATTGATAAGCCCTTGACTCAGAAACAGTGCAAACCAACCATATACAGTCAGTATTAATATTTTATAAAAACTTGATCTTTTCACATGGGTAATCATGATAATTTCTCCAAAAGGGAAAAAACCACTTTGATTAAATACACTTTGTATAATCCTCTCAACTTAAATTCTTTCCCAGTCGCCTATTGTTTCATTAAATTGCTTAATTATGCAGTTTCTATCTACAATTATAGAATTTGGTGGAATTTTCTTTGTTATTACACTATTAGCCCCGATAATGCATCCATCACCAATATCAGCGCCAGAGAGAATGACAGAATTTTCACCTATCCAAACATTATTGCCTATCCGAACTTTTCCTGTGACTAATTGTCGCTTATTAGGAGCAGTTTTGGGTGTATCTTGATTGCTGCCCTTATATATCCCATGACTTGTGTCGCTAATAAAGCACTTAGACGCAATCAATACATTATTCCCTATTTCAACTTTCTCATGAGCAACAATGTGTGTCATATCACCCATTTCACAGTTTTCTCCAATAAATAAAGTTAATTTTTCCCCTTCCAGATCAAATCGGCAAAACCGCCCCGTAGTGAGCCCATGACAGCCCGAAAGACTTTTGCGTCCTCTAAGATAAATAGGCCTTCGTACAAATCGCGCACACGGCATTGTGAGTTTCGTTATTATTAGGCTGTATACATTTTTTATGTATTCAGAAGGAGAATATATATTTTTCATCATCAAAAATCCCTCAACACTTCTGATATCCAACTTTCTAGCGAATACTTTTCATAAATATCTACAGGCAATGGCTCATATTGACTCTTCAAGAAGTCTTCTGGGAGCTTCACATTCTCACGTTCCACCACAGCCACATTACTAGCACGAAAGAAGTCATAATTCCTGATGCTCTGATTTGTAGTTATTAGTTTCTTGTTCATTCCAAACATTTCAATGGTTCTCATAGTTAAGCCAGTCTGTTTGGGATGCTGAATGTCCAATATAATTCTGCTCTGATCAACAATATGTGCAATATCGGCAGTTGACATTTTATTGAAACTGAATTCTGTCTCTGAAACGTTGCGGAACTCCTTCTTGGTCATCTTATAGAAGAAATAAATAAACTTACTCTGAAGATAAAGAAACCAGAAACTTTTCATGCCCTGTTCTTCAGCTAAATTTTGTACCTGTTTAATAATCGCATATCGGTCAGAGTGGATTGTTCCTAAGAAACAAATATCATATTTATATTCTTTATCGGGTTTAGGTGTCTTTTTGAACTGATCAGCAAAAAAAAGCGGACGGAAGTGAAGTTCTGGGTATTTCTCGCAATCGTTCATATCAAAAGAATGGATAATATCAAAGTACTTGAATTTTTTAGTGATTCCTGGAATATTGTCTACTGAATCCCACAGGTATAGGCACAATTTTGCATTCGGATACTCTGTCCGAAACTGTTTCAGAATATTAGCTGGCGTCATGTCACACTTAATTATCAGAATATAATCATAATCCTTGCCCTTGTTCTGTTCGATAATTTCATCATAATATTTTTGCGATTTGTTCTTGAAAATAGCTGGTGAAATCTTAAGGAATGCACGCTCTATCGCACTGGTTACCGAACGCACATCGTACATGTCCACTTCAGCTCCCTTTTCCTGCATCTTGTTAGCTATAATATTTTCGTATTTAAAAAATGCCGGAGAGAAGAAAAGAATCTTCTTTCCGTTGATGTCTGTTATTGCCATGATTAATCCTTCTTTTTTTCAGGCCCGTTTTTGGAAATTAAGTTTTTTCTGTCATTGGGGTTTGTTGGACGAATTTGCTTGTGAACCGCTCCTGTTCTGCCTTCAACGATTCCATTTCCTCTAGCTACTGAGAAGATCGTACCAATAAAGCAACGACAATCGAAAAGAAAAGCGATTATTCCCCCTTCGTGAAGTTTTGCTACATAATCCCCGTCCAACTTTGCTTTCAGTGGAATCTCAAGTTCATCTCGTCCATTAATCTGCGCCCAACCAGTAAGACCTGGCCTCACATCATTTGCCCCGTATTTTTCTCTCTCATTAATCAAATCTTCCTGATTCCAAAGTGCAGGGCGTGGGCCGATGATACTCATATTGCCTATAAAGATATCCCATATTTGTGGTAGTTCATCAAGGGAACTCCTACGAAGGAAATGTCCTACTTTTGTTATGTATTGATCTGAATTTTCGAGCATATGAGTTGGCATGTCGTGAGGCGCACTCATTTTCATGGACCTGAATTTATGTAATTGGAATAATGTTTTATGAATACCCACTCGCTTTTGTCTAAAAAGCACCGGACCCGGATCATCGATTATAATCGCTATGGCTAGGAACAGATAAAGCCAAGAAAGAAGGACCAGCCCCAGTGCTGAAAGCAGTATGTCTATAAATCGTTTAATAAATTTCTCATACATCTATTCTAATACCTCTTTATAATTTGCCCTGTATCGGCCTCGCAGCCATCTCCTCCCAAATTATCCACAAAGCCACCTAACACTGATAATTAGCGAACTTTTCATTTGCTTGCCAAGCCATATTAAAAGAAGCTAATTGCCTCTTCAATGTCCAAGTTCATATTTTTCGCTTGTGTTTCTGCGAAATGCCGTTTTATATTGCTTTGTTTGCAACAATCGCCGGAAACTGGTATACTTCCTCAAATATCCTTACAGTTCATTTGATTTAGGATGATATGTTGGTACTAAAAACTGGATCTCTTCCTTTATTCCATCATCATCCCGATTTACCAATTCATATAACTTATTCAATTGCTTTTCAAATTTCCATATATCAAACTCAATTGGCTTTCCGATATGAATCAGCTTATTGGGCGTCTCCTGCATCCCTTCCTCACTCATCAGGAGCTCCTCGTACAGCTTCTCCCCAGGCCGCAGCCCCGTAAACACAATCGGTATATCCACATCCGGTGTGTATCCGGATAACCGGATCAGATTCTTCGCCAGATCCAAAATCTTCACCGGCTCCCCCATATCCAGCACAAAGATCTCTCCGCCCTTTGCATAGGCTCCCGCCTGCAGGACCAGAGAAACCGCCTCTGGGATTGTCATAAAATACCGGATGATATCCGGATGGGTCACGGTCACCGGGCCGCCCTGTTCGATCTGTCTCTTAAATAACGGAATCACCGAGCCATTGCTTCCCAGCACATTTCCAAACCGCACAGCCACGAAATCCGTCTTCGACTTTGCGTTCATCATCTGGATCACCATCTCGCACATTCGTTTAGAAGCGCCCATGATGTTGGTCGGGTTTACTGCTTTATCGGTGGAGATCAGCACAAACCGCTTCGTCCCATACTTATCTGCCGCTTTTGCAGTCTTATAGGTCCCAAATACATTGTTCTTAATAGCCTCATTAGGGCTGTCCTCCATAAGCGGCACATGCTTATGGGCCGCCGCATGATATACGATATCCGGGCGGTACTTCTCGAAGATCGATTCCATCCGGTGGGTATTCCGCACAGATCCAATCAGTACCTCCAGATTCAGTTCTGGATATTTCTCTCTTAATTCCAGCTGAATGTCATAAGCGTTATTCTCGTAAATATCAAAGATAATGAGCTGCTTCGGATTGTGACTAGCGATCTGCCGGCACAGCTCGCTTCCAATGGAACCGCCGCCTCCGGTAACTAAAATCACCTTTCCGCTTACATAGTCCATGATCTCGTCCAAATTGACTCGGATCGGTTCTCGACCTAAGAGGTCCTCGATCTCCACATCCCTCAGCTTGGAAATGCTGACCTCCCCATTAATCAACTGGTAAATTCCGGGAAGTATTTTAATCGAACACCCGGTTCCCCGGCAGATTTCAATAATCTCTTTCCGCTGCTTTGCCGTGGCGGAGGGCATGGCGATGTAAATCTCATCCACCCGGTATTCCTCCGCCAGCCGAGGGATCGCCTCCCGGTTTCCAGCGATGGGAACTCCGTTTAAAAATTTCCCGATTTTATTCTTATCATCATCCGCAAAGCAGACCACGCATCCATGAACAAGCCGACTGGTAGTCATTTCCTTTAAAATCATGGAACCGGAGGTCCCGGCCCCAACAATCATGATTTTCTTGGCGGTCCGCTTGTCTCCATTGGAAACCAGCATGGTGAGGACAACTCGGTGGGAAAGCCGTATTATAACCTCCTCTGCACAAAGAGCAGCGAAACAGATAAGAAAAAAGCTTCTCGGAACCTTACATTCCAGAAGCATCATTCCTGCCACCTGAACCAGGGACGCCAGGCCGCAGGCCCCGATGATATGTATTACCTCCCGGATTCCGGCCACACTCCACATGGTGGAATACATCCGGAACAGGAAGAAAATAATCAGTGTGATTACAACATAATATGGAAGATAATTTATCGCCGCCTGACTGTATTCGGCCGGAATCCGGCTTATATTCATGTCAAAGCGGACAAACAAGCCCAAAAACGATGCCATACAAACAGCCAGGGTATCCGCAATCATTAAAATCATCATGCGGACCCGCTTATTTTTCGGCAGATACTTTTGTATAAATATTCCCATTGTATTACTTTTCTCCGGTCTCCTGTGCCAACTTCCCATAATCGTCCTTATCTGAAGTAACCCTCCCTCCACCATCCCCATTCCCCATTTCCAGCAATTGCATATTCCGTATAATTCAAACCATTACTTGACAGATAAAGTGAAAGAGGATATGATAAATATACTGGTGATTTTTATGGAAATGCGCTGGGAGAAAGAGAAATGGGAGCGGAAAAAGATGGACTATAATTCTACATATGAACAGGAAATCGATCTCAAGGACTTGATGTTTATGGTGCTCCACAAGTGGAGACCGATTATTTTTATAGCGATTGTCATGGCTCTGATTTTGGGAGGAGCCAAGGGGGCAATGACCTACAAGAGCCAGAATGATCCTGAGACCATAAAGGAAGCGGAAGAGAAGTACCAGGATGACCTGGAGCTTTATGAGAAGAATAAGAAGACCTGCGAGCGGGAAATCGAAAATTTAAAGACGGATATTGCCAATCAGCAGGAATACCTGGAAAAATCCATTTGGATTAATATGAGCCCCTATGATGTGTGCGAATCCAGAATGGACCTTTATGTGACATCGGATTATGAGATCATGCCGGGTATGGTTTATCAGAACCTGGATTATACGGATACAATTCTTCAGGCCTATCAGGCAATGCTGACCAGCAGCGCTGTGATGGAGGATATTGCGAGAAATGTGGGAACGGAGCCCAGATACTTAAATGAGCTGGTTTCCGTAAATGTGGGAACCAATTCCGACAAGCTGAACCGCCTTCTGACCATCAGTGTAAAGCATATGACAAAGTCCGAAGCCCAGAAGGTAATGGAAGAGATTCTGGACCATATGGACGATATGCAGGCGCAGATTACGGCAAGTATCGGTGAGCATACAGTGAACACCGTAAATCATGGAGTCAGCGCCATGGTGGATTTAACCCTGGCAGATAAGCAGAGATCGGAAACAGAGCGTCTGACCACTTTAAATGACAGCCTGGAAGCCAAGCAGAAATCGTTAGAGGATATGGAAGAGCCCAAGGAGACGGTTTCGTCCCAAAAGGCAGCGCTGAAGAGCGGTGTTAAGTATGCCGTTCTTGGCGGTGTTCTTGGCGGATTTGTGGTTGTGTTCTTTGTGTGCGTGTCTTTCCTTATGAGCGATAAGGTGTACTCCGCCAGAGAGCTTAAGAACCGGTACAGAGTTAAAATTCTTGGAACTCTGCCGATTGCCAATAAGAAGATTCTTAAGGGCGTGGACGCATGGCTGAACCGTCTGGAGGGCCGCGCAGGCGGCGTCAATGAGGACGTGGAATACGCCCTGATTGCGGCAAATATCCGCAACTATGCAGATAATATGAAGTCCCTTCTTGTCACCGGAAGTACCGATCCGGCGACAGTAAAGCATGTGGCTGAGAAGCTGGCAGCAGAGCTTTCCGGCATAAATGTGACGGCAGGCGGAAACATGCTTCAGGAGGTGGAGACTCTGAAGAAGCTTCCGGAGTGCGACTGCGTTGTCCTGGTTGAAAAATGCCTGGATTCCAAGTACAGCACAGTGGAGCAGGAAATTGAAAAAGCTACGGACTTACAGAAAAATATTGTAGGCTGTGTAGTATTTGAATAAGATCTATGAGCCGCTGCGCGACATATTGTTGCAGCGGCTTTTTCATATTACAGAAAAGTCCTCTAAACTTCCCTGTAATACAAAGGGCCCTGACGGGCCTAAATGCACAGGGTCTGACTCAGCGGAGCGTGGTCCCGCGCGCAGTGAGGCCACTCGCGCGAAATAAAAACGCTGCTGACACAGCCGCGCCCGGCGCGAAAAATGCGCCAAGGCGCATATTCTCTTTGAAAGGAGACATAAAGAATGGGAAAATATTTCGGAACCGATGGCTTCCGCGGGGAAGCCAATGAGACCTTGACAGTGGAACATGCCTATAAGATCGGCCGTTTTGTGGGCTGGTATTATGGCCGGGGGCGCCGGGAGAGCCCCGTCAGAGTGGTAATTGGAAAGGATACGAGAAGATCTTCATACATGTTTGAATATGCCCTTACAGCGGGGCTTACGGCCTCTGGCGCAGATGTTTATCTTCTGCACGTTACCACCACACCCAGCGTATCTTATGTTGTAAGGACAGAGGGCTTTGACTGCGGAATCATGATCTCCGCCAGCCACAATCCGTACTATGACAACGGAATCAAGCTGCTGAACCAGAATGGTGAGAAGATGGAAGAGGAGATGATTCTGAAAGTAGAGGCCTACCTGGACGGATATTCCGGAGAAATTCCCATGGCCGTCAAGGAAAAAATCGGCAGGACCGTTGACTATGCTGTGGGACGGAACCGCTATATCGGTTATTTAATTTCGCTGGCTACCCGTTCCTACGAGGGAAAGAAGGTGGGCCTGGACTGTGCCAACGGCAGCGCCTGGATGATTGCAAAGAGCGTGTTTGATGCCTTGGGGGCCAGGACCTACGTGATTCACAATGAGCCCGACGGCAACAACATCAACCAGAACTGCGGCTCTACCCATATCGAAGAACTGCAGAAATGTGTAAGGGAGAACCATCTGGATGTGGGTTTTGCCTTTGACGGCGATGCGGACCGGTGTCTTTGTGTGGATGAGAACGGCGATGTGGTAAACGGCGATCTGATTTTATATATTTACGGCCGCTACATGAAGGAGAGGGGAAAGCTGGACGGAAATAAGATCGTAACCACAGTCATGTCCAACTTCGGCCTTTATAAGGCCCTGGACGAGATCGGCATTGAATACGAAAAAACCGCTGTCGGCGATAAATATGTATATGAAAATATGTTTTCCAACGGCTACCGCCTCGGCGGAGAACAATCCGGACACATTATTTTTAAGAAATACGCCACCACAGGAGACGGCATCCTGACGGCCATCAAAATGATGGAGGTCATGCTGGAAAAGAAGATGACCTTAAGCCAGCTTGCAAAGCCTGTAACCATATACCCCCAGGTACTTAAGAATATCCGGGTAAAGGATAAAGCGAAGGCCATGGAGGACCCGGCAGTGAAGCAGGCAGTGGCCCAGGTGGTCAGCCAGCTTGGAGACAACGGGCGGATTCTGGTCCGGGAGAGCGGAACGGAGCCGCTTCTCAGGGTCATGGTGGAAGCCGGGGAGAAAGCGGTTTGTGAGGAATGTGCAGAACGTGTGGTCCGTACAATTATTGAGAGAGGGCATCAGGAGGATTAAACAATGTGTGGAATTGTAGGATATACAGGAAAAGAGCAGGCAGCACCAATTCTTTTGGACGGGTTGGAGAAGCTGGAATACCGTGGATATGATTCGGCAGGAATCGCAGTTTCCGGGACCGGAAAAACCGGAGAACCAGGCATTGAAGTGGTAAAGGCCAAGGGACGGTTAAAGGTTCTCTGTGAAATGACAGACAGCGGACGCTCCATCCGCGGCGTATGCGGAATCGGACATACCCGCTGGGCCACCCACGGCGCCCCGTCTGTGGCCAACTCCCATCCGCATTTCTCCAGGGATAAACGTGTGGTTGTGGTTCACAACGGAATCATTGAAAACTACCAGGAGATCGAGGCGAAGCTGGTGAAAGAGGGCTGTGTGTTCTCTTCGGAGACAGATACAGAGGTTGTGGCCCATCTGCTGGATAAATATTATACGGGAGACCCGCTGGATGCCATCAGCAGACTCCTGGTCCGGATCCGCGGCTCCTATGCCCTGGGAATTCTTTTTAAGGACCGTCCCGGAGAAATTTACGCCGTGAGAAAGGACAGTCCCTTAATCGTTGGAACCTCGGCAGATGGAAATTTCATTGCGTCGGACGTTCCGGCAATTTTAAAGCACACCAGAACGGTATGCTTTATCCAGAACATGGAGATTGTGAAGCTGACCGCGGATAAGGTCTGGTTTTACAACCTGGATAAGGAAGAAATCGAGAAGGAATTTACTCAGGTCAACTGGGACACAGAGGCCGCTGAGAAAGGCGGATTCCAGCACTTCATGTTAAAGGAAATCTATGAGCAGCCAAAGGCGGTCCGCGACACCATAAGCCCCAGAATCCGTGATAAACATGTGGTCATCGAAGAGCTGGGAATGACAGACGAAGAGATTGCAAAGGTAAAGCGGATTCAGATGGTTGCCTGCGGTTCCACTTACCATGTGTGCATGGTGGCAAAATATGTCATGGAAGAAGTGGCAAGAATTCCGGTGGACGTGGACCTGGCCAGCGAATTCCGGTACAGAAACCCTGTCATGGAAGAAAACACGCTGGTGGTTGTCATAAGCCAGTCCGGTGAGACTGCCGATTCCCTGGCAGCCCTGCGGGAAGCGAAAAAAATGGGCCATAAGGTCCTTGGAATTGTCAATGTGGTGGGAAGTTCCATCGCCAGAGAAGCGGACAATGTGTTCTATACATGGGCCGGGCCGGAAATTTCC
The DNA here is from genome assembly GCA_021770825.1 of Clostridium sp. Lineage (GTDB taxonomy): Bacteria > Bacillota > Clostridia > Lachnospirales > Lachnospiraceae > CANRXD01. The sequence continues at coordinate 36,250 of JAETQD010000014.1, forward strand.
GTGGCCACCACAAAGGCATACAGTACGCAGCTCGCCGCTGTTTACCTCTTAGCCATCCACTTCGGAACCGTCCGCGGATTCATTGATGACGCACAGCATAAGAAGATGGTGGAAGAGCTGGAGCGGCTGCCGGAGAAGATCGAGCGGATTCTGGAAGAAAAGGAAAGAATCCAGTGGTTTGCCACCAAGTTCTCCCACAGCAAGGACATTTTCTTCATCGGCCGCGGCCTGGACTATGCCGCATCCATGGAGGGCTCCCTGAAGCTTAAGGAAATTTCCTATATCCATTCGGAGGCCTATGCAGCCGGAGAGTTAAAGCATGGAACCATCTCCCTGATCGAAGACGGAATTCTTGTGATCGGTGTGGCTACCCAGAACCGGCTGTTTGAGAAGATGGTCAGCAATATGGTGGAGGTAAAGAGCCGCGGAGCCTATGTTCTGGGGGTTACCAGCTACGGAAACTACGCCATGGAGGATACGGCGGATTTCACCATTTACGTTCCGAAAACCATGGAGTGCTTTGCCACCAGCCTGGTGGTGATTCCGCTTCAGCTTCTGGCCTATTATATCTCTGTATCCAAGGGCCTTGATGTGGATAAACCAAGGAATCTGGCAAAATCTGTGACGGTGGAATAGGTGTTTCATTGACCAGATATGGCTAATAGACAAAATCGGCTAATGCATGTTTAATAGAACCAGGGAGGGGAATAAACATGGTTAGCTATGCCAGGTTATGGGAAACAATGAAGAAAAAAGGTGTCAGCCAGTATTGCCTGATTACCAAATATAAAGTCAGCGCCGGGCAGATTGGCCGTCTGAAGAAAAATATGAATGTGTCAACGCATACCCTGGAATTCCTCTGTAATATCTTGCAGTGCCCGATTGAAGACGTGGTGGAAATCACACTGGAGCCCTGGGAGGAGTTCAGCGGAAAGCGTCAGGCCGCAGTATCAGTAAAAGAAAACCAAACGGTTGAATAGAAAATCCTTCATGAAATAGGAATGTTTCATGGAGGATTTTGTTTTCTTTACGGACATTTCGGTGTATGATAAAGAAAGAAACGCCAAAGGAGGTCTGGAATGGAGTATTATGGAACACTGGGGCCGGCTTGTGGGGAGACCGGGATATTAAAAAGGATGTTTGAAGCAGGAATGACAGGAATCCGGCTGAACCTGTCCCATGGAGACTTGGAAAAGAGCAGAGACTGGATGGACATGTTTTCTGAGGCGGCCGGGGCCTGCGGGATAAAACCGCAGATTCTGATTGACCTGCGGGGGCCCGAGCTGAGGCTTGGGCGGCTGGAAGGCGAGATCATGATTCCGGAAGGCAGCTCGGTATTGTTCAGCGAGGATGGATTCACGGTACCGGAACCCTTTCTTTTGGCAGCGGCGCCAGGGGACCATGTGCTGGTGGACGATGGAAAGCTGGAATTTCTGGTGGAGACCGTGGAAAACGGACGCGGGATCCCGAAAAGGCGGCAGTTTGTCCGGGCAAAGGCTCTGCGGGGAGGCGTTTTAAAATCGGAAAAAAGTCTGGCCATTGTGGGGAAAGAGGTTCCGATGCCAACCCTTACAGAAAGCGATTATAAAAATTTATCCCAGGCGGCCGGGTATGGGGTGACGGGCGTGATGCTGCCGTTTGTGAGAGGGAAGGAAGATCTTCTGACGTTAAAACAGGCGCTTTTGGATGCCGGAGCGCCGCAGATTCGGATATTTGCCAAGATTGAAAACCTTCGCGGAGCTCAGATCATGGAAGAGCTGTTTCCGTATTGTGACCAGGTGGTGATTGCCAGAGGAGATCTGGGGAATGCCATGCCCTTATGGAAACTTCCTGGTATGCAGAAAAAACTGGCCGCAAAATGCCGGGAAGCCCAAATGCCGTTCATGGTGGTGACGCAGATGCTGGATTCCATGCATGAACGGGCTGTTCCCACCAGAGCCGAGGTATCGGATATTTACAACGCTGTTCTGGACGGTGCCGCATCGCTGATGCTCACAGGGGAAACGGCAGTGGGGAAATATCCGGTGGAAGCCATGGATTATCTGGTGAAAACGGGGGAGGAGGCCCTGCGGGACATTTAAGTCTTATGGTCCCGTTCCTTCTCCCAACGGTAAATGGTGGAATTTTCAGCAGGACAACTGGGAATTTTTCCGCTGAGGGCCATGTCGATGACTTCGCGGGAATAGTGCTTATGGGGAACAAATAAATCCGGAAGCTCCAGATGAAGTGCACCGCACTTTTGGCACTTGAGCCTCCGAAGCAAGAAAATATGTATCTGGCCGTCCGCCAGGATTACCTGGCGGCGTTTGCTGTCACGGACCTTCAAAACGCCCTGACAGGAAGGGCAGACAGGGGGGTCATCAGAGACTGCACGGTAGATACCATTTCTTACCACAATATGATACTGTGTGAGAATTATCATTCGTATACCTGCCAATCTGAGCATGTTTTCAGCTACCCTGGGAACGAGAGGTAAGCGGTAACTTTTACCGTATCAGTTGTAACGTATGGGAATAGGAAAAGAAATGCAAAAAAGGTGTGATCTCACTAAAGAAAACGAAAAATTTACATGAAAATCAATAAAATGTCGAATAATATCGAAAGATGTACAGAAAATGGGCTTGCCAGCAGACCCCCTGAGCTGCCGCGCGGCATATGAAAAAAGCCCCCAAAAGGGGGCTGGGAATGCAGGTTAAGAATTTTTTTCTTCTTCCCACATTTTAACCGGCATACCGTTCACCTTCACATTATCCTCAACTGCAATGACCAGGAAACGGCGTCCTTCTAAAAATCTGGTCTCCACCAGGTCCAGGCGGTCCGGATTGACCTTGATGTCCACATCCGGGGTTTTCACGGCGAATTTTCCGGTTCCGGTGATGGCAGGAACCAGAATGGAAGTGCTTTCTCCGGCTGCTTCCTCATAAACTGCATCGAACCGCTCCAGTTGTTCCGGTTCCACGCCGCTTTTTTCCAACAGGTCCTTCACCTCCGGCTTGGAGAGGCGCAAAGGCTCCATATCTTCCTTATGTTCCTCTGACATTTCCGTCAGATTTTCATGGATTTGCCGTACAATCTGATAATCGCACTGCTCGCCCAGGGTATCGGAAAGGATTTCCTGGAAAGCTTCCTTTTGGGCACTCCAGGAAATGGGAGACGGGGCGCCTAAGCAGGTGTCGATAAATTCATAATGGAGCTCTTCCGGGTTCTTGGAAAAATATAAAATACTGTGGATATCGGTGCTTCTGTCATTGAAGGCAGGGAATAAAAACCCTGTCATTGGCGGCTGTACCCACCAGTCCCGGGGCCGCTCTTCGATGAGGTTGGTGGTCTCGTTGTAGGAAAGACCCGGCTCAGAGAGTTTTACCGGACAGATACAGCAGAGAATATGGTTATATACTTCTTCTGATGCATCGAACATTTCCTCATGGTCTGCAGTCTTTCCCGGCACATCATATGCACTGTGAATCAAAATGATATAATAGTTCTCTCCATAATCATAATTTTCAATTACCTTATTATAGAAGGAATCCACCACCTCATCATCGGTCAGCTTGTCCTCGCGCAGCTTCATAAGGAGTGCATGGGCGCTGTCCTCCCCCTCATCGTGGATGGAGTATTCCAGGTTGTGGAGATTTTTTCCGATGCCGCCCGATAAGGCTTTCCGGAAAATTTCATAATATTTAAAAATTTCCTCTTCGGACAGGGCAAAAAATGCCTCCTTCAAGGTGGTTTTAATCTGCTTTTCTGCATCCACATAGCATCCGCAGATGCGGGTGATGGCATTGTTGTCTTTCTTAAACTGTTTCTTGATTTCTGAAATTTCACGTTTATTCATTGGATGTCTCCTAATTTAAAAGCTTTTCTGCATAATACATGGCCGCCACATGGACAGACTGGACCAGTCCTCCCTGGGACATGAGGTTTTTGGTTTCCCGGTCAGTGAGGACAACCGTTTCCAGATCTTCGGATGCATCCAGAGCCGGGGCCTTTATTTTCCGGCATCCGGTGATCAGATAGCAGTGGGCGAAATTGCTTAAGCAGGAGGCGTTGGGGGCCACTTTGCATAAAAATACAGGTGCGTTTCCTGCATACCCGGTCTCCTCCAAAAGTTCTCTGGCAGCAGCCTCTGCCGGGTCTTCGCCCTCCTCTATGCAGCCCGCCGAAAGCTCGAGAAGAATCTGTCCGGTTCCATGGCGGTACTGGCGGACAAAAATAAATTCATGGTCCACGGTCACAGCCACGGCCACTGCAAAATCCGGAATTGTGTTTACATAAAACGGAGAAATCTTTGTGCCGTCAGGAAGGGCACAGTCGTCCGCATGAAGGTTGATGTACTTGTCCCTGATAATGGTTTCTGACCCGTTTAAGGTCCATGGTTTGATGGCCATAAGCGCCTCCTAGTTTCTCGTTCTGTCCACCAGCGCCCGGAGTCCCAGGGTGTAAACGTCAGCGCCCAGACCGATGATGATGCCGGTTGCAATGGGAGAAATCACGGAATGGTGACGGAATTCCTCTCTTTTATGTACATTTGACATATGAAGCTCGATTAAGGGGCATTCCAACATCTCCAGGGCATCGGAGATGGCATAGCTGTAATGGGTCCAGGCCCCGGCATTGATCATGACACCGTCATAGTGTTCCAAATAAGCTTCATGGATTTTATCCACCATTTTTCCCTCATCGTTGGTCTGGAAGCAGGTAACGGAAACACCCAGCTCGTCGGCCAGGGAAAGTACCTTTTTGTTGATTTCATCCAGGGTGATGGTACCGTACTGCTGGGGATTGCGTTTCCCGAACATGTTGTGGTTGACACCGTGAAGCAGCATAAATTTTTTCATAAAAGACCTCCTCATGGTCATAATATAAAAGTATTTTACCTGTGTTTTTACGGGTTTGCAAGTATAAAACGAAACCTTATGGAAAAGACTACATAGAGAAAAGGTAACTGTGAGGGTACTGAACCGTTACGAAAAAAGAAAGTGAGGAACAAGGAATATGAGTCGTTTTTTACAGTGTCCCGACTGCCATGGAATTGCCCTTGTCATATATGGAGAGGATAACGCCGGCTGCGGCGCCTATGATAAGCTCCACGCCAACACAACGGATGCGGCGCTTGAAAAGCACCTTCCGGTGATAAAAGTGGAAAACGGAAAGGTGAAGGCCAAAGTGGGAGAAAATGACCATCCCATGGAGGAAGACCATTACATCACCTGGGTATATCTGGAAACCACCCGCGGCGGAAGCTTAAGGGTTTTGAAACCCGGAGATAAACCCACGGTGGAATTTATCCTGAGTGATGGAGAAAGGCCGCTGGCGGTGTACGAATACTGCAACCGCCACGGCCTCTGGAAAGCAGAGCTGTAGTTTACAGAGCAATTAAGCTCTCATCATCGGGCACGTAAATGCTGCCGCTGTAATAGCGTTTTCCCTCGCTCTTATAAAGGCGCTCACGCCCGGCCACATTGCTGTCTTCTGTGTGCCACAGTACCAGATTGGGAATCTGCATGGCTTCTGCCAGCTCGCAGGCATCCTTGACGGTGCTGTGGTGCTTTTCATATGGTTTCCAGATATCGCGCTCCACATAAAGGCAGAATGCCTCATGGAGCAGCCAGTCACAGCCCCTGAGATACCGCTCACAGGCCGGATTGAAGGGCTCGTCTCCCAGACAGGTCAGTTTCTTTCCGTTATTCAGAGTCAAAGTAAAACCAAACTGCTTGGCTTTCGTGGAATGGATATCAAAGAAGGTGACATTGTAGCTTAAAATCTGTTTGGTTTCCCCGTCTTTGACGGCCACCAGATGGATTCTGGAGCCGATCATGTCATAAAATTTGCCCTGGATGGTCAGGCGGCATAAGGTTTTGATGGTTTCAATCAGTTCTTCGTGGCAGTAAATATAGGCGTCTCCGCTGTACTGGTCCTGCCGCATTTTAGTGGCAATCATGCGGACCATCCAGACGATGCCCAGGATGTGGTCCGTGTGCTCGTGGGTGACAAAAATATGGTGAATTCTTGAGAGAGGTACCTGCATGTTGTCCAGAATCTTTAAGATTCCGTTTCCGCCGCCGGCATCCACCATAAAATATTCATCACTGTCTCTTAATGCAAAGCAGGTGTTGTAAAGGTTCGTTACCGTGGCATTTCCGGTTCCGAAAACATAAAGAAGTTCCCGATCCATGTAAAAATCCCCTTTTTCTTTTTATTGTCTTTTAAATATGAATATGTTACTATAAAATAGAAGGAAAAGCAATTACCGGCAAAGGAAAAAGTGGGAAAAAACAAGAAAAATGAAGGGGAATTTGCTGGAAAGGTATGTGGGAGGAATAAACTATGAGAGATTTGGCGTATCTGAAACTTCTGGCCAAGGAGTATCCAACGGTCAAGGCGGCGTCCAGTGAAATCATCAACCTGATGGCCATCCGCGGACTTCCGAAGGGAACTGAGTATTTCTTCAGCGATCTTCACGGAGAATATGAGGCGTTCATTCATCTTTTGCGGAGCGCTTCCGGTATCATCCGGGAAAAGATTTCGGAGACCTTTGGCTATGTGATTTCCGATGAAGAGGAAATTGCACTGGCAAATCTGATTTATTATCCGGAGCGGGCACTGCGGGCTGCAAGAAGGGAAAAACGCTACAATGATGACTGGCAGCGTATCAACATTTACCGCCTGGTGCGTATCTGTAAGGAGGTCTCCTCCAAGTACACAAGATCCAAGGTGCGTAAAAAAATGCCGCCGGCATTCGCTTATATTATTGACGAACTTCTTCATGTGGACTACAATGATGAAAACAAAAAGGTCTATTATGATGAGATTATCCATTCCATCATTGACAACGGGATGGGCGCAGAGTTTGTCACTGCTCTCTGTAATCTGATTCAGAATCTGACCATTGACAATCTTCATATTATCGGTGATATTTTTGACCGAGGCCCCCGCCCCGATATCATTATGGAAGAGCTGATGCAGTTCCATGACGTGGATATCCAGTGGGGAAACCATGATATTTCCTGGATGGGCGCAGCAACGGGAAATCTTGCATGTATCTGCAATGTACTGCGGATTGCCATCCGCTATAACTGCTTTGATCTTCTGGAAGACGGATATGGAATTAACCTGCGTCCGCTTTCCATGTTTGCCGCACGGGTGTATAAGGACGATCCCTGTGAGCGGTTCATGCCGAAGATTCTGGATGAAAATATTTACGATGCCGTGGATCCCGGTCTGGCTGCCAAGATGCATAAGGCCATCGCCGTCATCCAGTTTAAGGTGGAGGGCCAGATCATCAAACGGCATCCGGAATACGAGATGAATGATAGAACCCATATTACCAGAATTGATTTTGCAAAGGGAACCGTACAGATCAAAGGAAAAGATTATAAGATGCTGGATATGAATCTTCCCACCGTGGATCCGAAGGATCCCCTTAAGCTTTCCAAGGAAGAGGAAGAGTTAATACATAATCTGTGCATGTCCTTTAAGCACAGCAGCGTGTTCCACCGCCATATCCGCTTTGTGTACTCCCATGGAGCCATGTACAAATGCTGCAACTCCAATCTCCTTTACCATGGCTGCATTCCCATGAAGGAAAACGGGGAGTTTGAGGAGTTAAATATCAATGGAATCATTTACTCCGGCAAGCGGATGCTGGATTACATTGAGGATGCAGTGAAGATGGCCTACTTCCTTCCGGATGATGATACCTCAAAGGAATGGTACAAGGACCTGATGTGGTATCTGTGGTGCGGTCCCAAGTCTCCGGTATATGGAAAGGATAATATGGCTACCTTCGAGGGATATTTTGTGGCAGACAAGGCTGTGGCCAAGGAAAATATGAATCCCTACTATAAGCTGAGCACAAAGGAAGAATTCTGTGATAAGATTCTGAAGGAATTCGGCCTTCCTGTGGAGGGTTCCCACATCATCAACGGCCATGTTCCGGTGAAATTAAAGGACGGCGAAAGCCCGGTGAAGGGAAATGGAAAGCTGTTTGTCATTGACGGAGGCCTTTCCAAGTCCTACCAGCCAAAGACGGGAATCGCGGGCTATACGCTGATTTTCAACTCCCGCCATCTGGCGCTGGCAGAGCATAAGCCCTTTGATCCCAACCATGAGAACACGCCCAAAGTGACCATCGTGGAAAAAATGAAAAACCGCGTGATGGTGGCCGATACGGATACCGGAAAAGAGCTGGCAGCAAAGATTGCCGACTTAAAGGAGCTGGTTGCGGCTTACCGTGGCGGTATTATAAAAGAAAAATTGGAGTAATATAACATCTAAGGAGAACTGAATGAGCAAAGAAGAATATCTGAGAGGTCTGGAGGAAGCGCTGGTTGGAGAGGTTCCGGCGTCGGTGATTCGGGAAAATATGAACTATTATAATTCCTATCTTTCCCAGGAAATGGCGAAGGGCCGGACCGTAGACGAAATCGCAGAGGAGATCGGGGAGCCGAGAATCGTCGCCAGAACCATTATAGACTCCTGTGAGGCGTCGGGAGAGGCCTACGGGACAGACGGGAATGGGTATGGGACCTATGAGGAGGGCTCCTATGAGACTTCTTATGACAGAAATCCCTTCGGAGGAAATTCCGCCCCTAAAATACACTATTTCGATCTGAACAAGTGGTACTGGAAGCTCTTGCTGATCGTTCTGTTACTGACCGTGGGATCCATTGTTTTCAGCATTGTGGGAGGAATTTTTGCACTGCTGATCCGGTTTGCCGGACCGATTCTCATGATTCTTCTGGTGATCTGGTTTTTTAGAAATATCGGAGATTAATAAACGAAAAACCTGCAGAATTCTGCGGGTTTTTTGTATCCGGCCGGAAAGGTGGAAAAACGAAACAAAATATTAAGAATGTATGAATTTGGCCGATTCGGTTGACAAAAATACCGGAAAGAAATATAATTTGTTTGTAACAAGATTTAACATATTTGTAACAAAAGAGAATTAAACTTGTAAAATAGTGTTAGGGGAATATATGACAAACAAATTATTCAAGACCATCGGACTCCTTTGCTTCTGTACCGCAATGCTGGCCGCGATGCCGGGAAAGGCCCTGGCAGACCAGGAAAGCCCTGAATATCAGACAAGCACCGCAATGCTGGTACGCGTGGACGATATGAGCACAGATATCTACTCTGAGCCCTGCGAGGATTCCGAGATCGTGGGACAGGCCTCCACAGGTTCTACATATGATGTCCTTGAACTGGTAGATGGCCAGTGGGCGAAAATCTCCACAGGAGATTTTGAAGGCTACTTAAACACCATAACGGCAGCAGCAACCGTTGCCGAAACGGCGGAGGAAGTGGTTGTGGATGTGGCCGCTGAGAGACGGGACGCTCTGGTGGAATATGCCGTACAGTTTGTCGGCAACCGTTATGTGTATGGCGGAACCAATCCCAACACAGGAGTCGACTGCTCCGGATTTACCTCCTATGTGATGAGACAGTCCGCAGGCGTTGAACTGCCCCATTCCTCCGGCGGCCAGTCAAGATATGGCCGTGTTGTCAGCGCAGAAGAAATGCGCCCGGGAGATCTGATTTTCTATGGAAGCGGAAGCCGCATTAACCATGTGGCTATGTACATCGGCGACGGCCAGATTGTACATGCCTCCAACGAAAGAAACGGAATCCTGATCTCCAACTGGACATACAGAAACCCGGTGAAAATCGTCAATGTGCTGGGAGATTAATGAAAACAGACAAAAAGGATAAAAAGGAATAAAGGAAAAATGCAGCCCGCAGGTGAGAAAAAGCCTGCGGGCTGCTGTGTTTCAGTGGGAGTTGGAGCAAACGCCATTAGCGCTTGCTGTGCCGAATCAGACGGAATGCGCCTGCCTGTTCCAGAGCTTTTGCCACCAGGATAAAGAGCAGGGAGTCCACCGGCCATTGAATCAGGTTCTTTATGGCCCTGGCCGGAAGAATGGCCAGATAGCCCTTTCCGTTTAACAGGGAAAGCCAGTAGGTGCCAAGGATGATGTTGCAGAGAACTGCAACCACAAGCTTCGCTGCCAGCATCCGGCGCAGGCTTAAAGGCCGTTTATAGAGAAACAGCCCGTAAATAAAGGCCGCCAGCATGGCGTTGAAGGTGAAGCCGAACATGAATCCGCCGTCCGGCTTCATCAGATACTTTACCACATCCATGGCACCGCCGAACAGACACCCCACCACAGGGCCGAACAGGTAGTCCACCAGCTCATTGGGCAGGGAGCCAAAGCCGATTTTTAAATTGGGGGTCACACGGATGGAATAGTATCCAAGGACGACAGACATGGCGCCGAACATGGCGCAGGTGGTGATTGTGCTTACGTTTTTGAATTCGTGATAGGATTCAGAAATCAAAGCAAGTAATTTTTTCATAAAAATACCTCCTTTGCAGAAATCTGACCGCAACAGGAGATATGCGAAAATCTTCTGAGGCAGTGGGATGCGATATATGCACCGCGGGCTTTGGCCCTTCGTCCCGCCAGCAACTCCCCGTCTGGCAGGCACTTGACGCGCACACGTCTACTCTGCATGTTTTATACTGCCATTATATCATAGGAATGCACGAAAGAGAAGAAGAATTTCTGAATATTTTCGCCACTTTGCTATCTGTACATTTGATAATTCCCATTTTATAATATAGCATGTTTTCGACACGATATGCTCCATTATATCATTAACATGTACTCAGGAGGAATAACAATGAGTAAAAGCCAAGTAAAGGATTTAACAACAGGCGCTCCCCTGAAGCTGATTCTGGGCTTTGCAGTTCCCATGCTGCTGGGATTCTTGTTCCAGCAGTTTTACAATATGGTAGATACCATCATCGTGGGCCAGTGCCTGGGCGTCACGGCATTGGCGGCGGTGGGCTCCACCGGTTCCATCAACTTCATGATCAACGGATTCTGCATCGGCGTTTCCAACGGCTTTGCCATTCCGGTGGCCCAGAAATTCGGTGCGGGAGACCATAAGGGCATGAGAAAATTCGTGGCCAATGCCGCTTGGCTGGCAGCCGCCTTTTCGGCGGTGATGACAGTGGTTGTGGGAATCCTCTGCATGGATATTTTAAAATGGATGAATACGCCTGCAGACATCATTGACGGCGCCTACGACTACATATTTGTGATTTTTTTGGGAATCCCGGTCACCTACCTTTACAACCTCCTGGCAGGAATCATCCGGAGCCTTGGAGACAGCAAAACGCCCGTATATTTCCTTTTGCTGTCCTCGGTTTTAAACATCGGACTGGACTTTTTCACCATCCTTGTGATGGGGATGGGAGTGGGAGGCCCGGCCCTAGCAACGGTGGTTTCCCAGGGAATTTCTGCAATTCTGTGCCTGGCTTATATGATAAAACATTTTCCGATTCTTAAAATGACGCCGGACGAGAAAAAGCCGGACGGCGACATGATAAAGGTGCTCTGCACCATGGGAATCCCCATGGGACTTCAGTATTCCATCACAGCCATCGGAAGCGTGGTGCTCCAGACGGCCGTGAATTCCCTGGGATCCCTGGCGGTTGCAGCCGTGTCCACGGGAAGCAAGGTCAGCATGTTCTTCTGTTCCCCCTTTGATGCCCTGGGAGGCACCATGGCCACCTATGCAGGCCAGAATGTGGGAGCGAGAAAGCTGGACCGGGTGAAACAGGGCGTGTGGACGGCCAATATCATAGGATTTATTTATTCCATTGCAGCCTTTGCCTTTTTATACTTCTTCGGAAAGTACATTGCCCTGCTGTTCATGGATGAGGGAGAAACAGAGTTAATCGGACAGGTGGCCTTGTTCCTTAAGGTCAACAGCATGTTCTATATTCCCCTTACCATGGTCAATGTGGTCCGGTTCGCCATCCAGGGGCTGGGATACAGCACCTTTGCCATTTTGGCCGGTGTCTGTGAAATGGCGGCCAGGGCGTTCGTGGGATTTGTCCTGGTGCCCGCGTTTGGATTCCTGCCGGCCTGCTTTGCCAGCCCTCTGGCGTGGATTTGCGCGGACCTGTTTTTACTTCCGGCTTTCAGCCATTGTATTAAAAAATTAAAAATTATGTTTGGCGAATAGATTTTGAAAAGCCGTGCCATACTAAGGGTGTAGTAAATGAAAACCACTTTAGGAGGTACTTCAAATGTCTAAGAACAGCTATGATATGGACAACAGCACAAGAAACAACAGCCAGAACAGCTACCAGAACAACAGCCAGAACAATAACCAGAATAACAGCCAGAACAGTAGCAGAAATTCCGGCAAAAACAGCAGCCAGAACTGCAAGAACAACTACTAATTGATACGGTCAGCAATGCGGCAGGGAAAATGCTCCCTGCCGTATTTTGATGTTGTCTGTAACATGTCCCAGGACAAGGGAATATCTTATAAATAAGAACACATCAATGGAGGGAACCATGTTCCAGACCATTTCCATGAGACAACTGGAAGAGGTCCTGAACCGGGGCGGGGACTTTGTCCTCTTAGATGTCCGGGACAGGGAAGAGTACGGGAGAGGGCATCTGGAAGGGGCGGTAAACCTGCCGTTTTCAGAAATTGAACGGGCCGATGAAATTTTTTCCAGAGACCAGGAAATCATCGTCTACTGCGCCCACGGTTCCAATAGCCTCCTGGCGGCCCGAGAACTTTCCAGGATGGGCTTTCGTGTCATCAACACCTATGGGGGCCTTTCCTACTACCGGGGGCGGCATTTTATCTCCTCATAAGAAATCATTTGACAGAGGCTTAAACTGCCCTTAAAATGAAGAAGAAACGTGTAAATAACAAGAGAAAACGGAGAAAAAGCTTTGGAACGATTTGAGTTAATTGCCCCCTGCCACTTTGGACTGGAGGCAGTCATGAAAAAAGAGATTACGGACCTGGGCTACGAGGTGAGCCAGGTGGAGGATGGCCGCGTGACCTTCATCGGTGACGCAGAGGCCATCTGCCGTGCCAATATATTTTTGAGAACCACGGAGCGGATTCTGTTAAAGGCAGGGAGCTTCCGCGCAGAAACCTTTGAGGAGCTGTTCCAGGGAACGAAATCCATTCCATGGGAGCGGTATATCCCCCAGGACGGAAAATTCTGGGTGGCCAAGGCCTCATCCATAAAGAGCAAGCTGTTCAGCCCGTCCGATATCCAGTCCATCATGAAGAAGGCCATGGTGGAACGGATGAAGGGGGCCTACGGAATTTCCTGGTTCCCCGAAAACGGAGCCAGCTATCCGCTGCGGGTTTTCCTTTATAAAGACGTGGTGACGGTGGCCATCGATACATCGGGAGAGTCCCTTCACAAGCGGGGCTACCGGACCTTAACCAGCAAAGCGCCTATTACAGAGACCCTGGCTGCGGCCCTCATTATGCTGACGCCATGGAAGGCAGACCGGATTCTGGTGGACCCCTTCTGCGGCAGCGGCACCTTCCCCATTGAGGCGGCCATGATGGCGGCCAACATGGCTCCGGGCATGAACCGGGAATTCCTCTCGGAGGAGTGGAGAAATCTGATTCCAAGAAAGCACTGGTATGCGGCCATGGATGAAGCCGGAGACCTGGTACGAAACGATGTGGAGGTGGATATCCAGGGCTACGACATTGACGGTGAGATTATCCGTGCCGCCAGAGTCAACGCCAAAACGGCGGGGGTGGACCATATGATTCACTTCCAGCAAAGGCCTGTGAGCGAGTTAAGCCATCCGAAAAAATACGGTTTTATCATCACAAACCCGCCTTATGGCGAGCGGATTGAGGAAAAGAAGAACCTGCCGGAGCTGTACCGGACCATCGGCGAGCGGTACGCGGCCCTGGATTCCTGGTCTGCTTACATTATTACGGCTTACGAGGATACGGAGCGGTATTTCGGACGGAAGGCCGACAAAAACAGGAAAATTTATAATGGTATGATGAAAACATATTTCTATCAGTTCCAGGGGCCGAAACCCTCTGGAAGGACCATGGGAAAGCGGAATGGAGAAAAAACGCAGAATGTATAAACGGCTTTTGGGAGCGCTTGCGCTTCTTGGAGCAGTCATATCGGGGCTTTGTGATCCGGCGGTCAGGGAACAGCCTACGGTGTCCCTTGCAGCGGAGGGAGAGCTCCCCAGGCAGTTTGACCTGAGGAGCCGGGGAGAGATTCCGGCAGTTTCCGATCAGGGAGATCTTGGAACCTGCTGGGCCTTTGCGTCCCTGGCAGCTCTTTCCACGTCCATGCCGCCGGAGATTACGATTCCCCTGTCGGCGGACCATATGACCTTAAAAAACAGTTTTGGCCTGGGGCAGAATGACGGCGGTGATTATTCCATGTCGTCTGCCTATCTTCTGGCATGGCAGGGACCTGTGGCGGAGGATGAGGACCCCTATGGAGACGGAATCTCTCCCGATGGCCTGGAACCTGTCTGTCATGTACAGACTGTGGAAATCCTGGGAGAAAAGGATTACGGGGCAATTAAAAAGGCCGTGTATGAGACAGGCGGCGTTCAAAGCTCCTTATATCTGCCTGCGGATGCCGGACCGGACCGGGATACCTATTACCGGAGGGATACATACAGCCTTTATTATGACGGAACTGCCGAGGCCAACCACGATGTGGTGATCGTGGGCTGGGACGATGGGTATTCCAGAGAGAACTTTTTTAAGAAGCCAAAGAAGGACGGTGCCTTCCTCTGTATGAATAGCTGGGGAGAGAGTTTTGGGAACGGAGGATTTTTCTATGTGTCCTATGAGGACACCCGAATCGGATGCCACAGCGTTTCTTACACAGGGGTGGAATCGCCGGAAAACTACGACTTCATTCACCAGACGGACCTGTGCGGATGGACCGGACAACTGGGCTATGGAAGCTCCCGGGCATGGTTTGCCAATGTCTATGAGGCAGAGGAGCGGGAGAAGATAAAGGCAGCGGGCTTTTACGCCACGAAGCCGGACACCGAATACCGGATTTATTTTGCCGTGATGCCGGAGTCCGGGAAAGAATCCAATATGGGAGAAGCTCTTTCGGAAAAAATCCTGGTGGCGGAGGGAAGTCTTAAAAATGCGGGCTTTTACACCATTCCGTGGCAGAGGGAAATGACTGTGGAGGAGAAAAAACGCTTTGCCGTTCTGGTGGAAATTGACTCGCCGGGGACGGTACAGCCTGTGGCCATCGAATATCAGGCGGGAACCCGAACCGGAAATGTTGACATAAGCGATGGAGAAGGGTATATTAGTTTCAATGGAACGGACTGGCTCAGGACAGAGACCAGAGAAACGTGCAATGTCTGCCTGAAGGCCTATGGGACAAAGGCAGAAAAAAGATAAGTTGAGGATTTGAGAACATGGAACATAAGATTGTATTTGCCACATCCAATGCGGGAAAAATGCGGGAAATCCGCGAACTGTTAAAAGATCTGGGAGCAGAAATTTTATCCATGAAGGAAGCGGGAGTCCAGATCGATATTGTGGAGGACGGAGACACCTTTGAGGCCAATGCCCTCATTAAGGCCAGAACCGTCTGGGAGCAGACCGGAGGAATTGTCCTGGCGGATGATTCCGGTCTGGAGGTAGATGCATTAAACAAAGAGCCGGGAGTCTATTCTGCCCGGTATATGGGAGAGAATACCTCTTATGAAATCAAAAACTGGAATCTGATTCACAGACTGAACGGTGTGCCCGATGAGAAGCGGACGGCACGGTTTGTCTGTGTGATTGCAGCGGTGCTTCCCGACGGAAGAACACTTTCGGTCAGAGATACCATGGAGGGGCGCATTGCCTATGAGCCGGCCGGAGAGGGCGGCTTTGGATACGATCCCATCCTGTTTCTGCCGGAATTCGGAAAAACCTCGGCGGAGATTACCATGGAAGAAAAAAATGCAGTCAGCCACCGCGGCAAGGCGCTCCGGGCCATGAAGGCATGCCTGGAAAAAGAAATTGGGGAATAGTCATGAAAATTTTGATTGTCAGTGATACACACAGGAAAGACCAGAATCTTAAGACGGTGATTGAAAAAACCGCTCCCTTTGACATGATGATTCATCTGGGGGACACCGAGGGCAGTGAGGCGTATTTTAAAGAATGGATTAACAATGACCGCTGCGTCATTCATGCGGTCCGCGGCAACAACGATTTCTTTTCCTTCTGTGAGCGGGAAAAAGAGATTTCCATTGGAAACTACCGCGCCTTTATCAGCCATGGCCATATGTACGGCGTTTCCCTGGGAACGGAGGGAATTAAAGAGGAGGCCAGATCCAGAAAGGTGAACATTGCCATGTTTGGCCATACCCATAAGCCCTGTCTGGAATACTGTAACGACGGCCTGGTGGTTTTGAATCCCGGAAGTCTTTCCTATCCGCGGCAGGACGGGAGAAAGCCATCCTATATTGTGATGGAAATTGACCGTGAGGGAGAAGCCCATTACACCATCTGTTACCTGGAAAATAATGCCATGGAACCATCAATTTTTTTCTAAAAAATGGTTGACAAAAGCGCCCTGTTAAGATATAATATCTCTTGCGTTCCGGGAAACTTGGATTGCTTCAAAAGGGCGTTTTTGTGAAGCGGGGTGTGGCTCAGCTTGGCTAGAGCGCCTGGTTTGGGACCAGGAGGCCGCAGGTTCAAATCCTGTCACCCCGATGTCTCATAAAATAAAAGAATACTTTATGCGGGTGTAGTTCAATGGTAGAACACCAGCCTTCCAAGCTGGATACGTGGGTTCGATTCCCATCACCCGCTCTCTTTTTTGCCCGCCGCAGGTGAAAGTCCGGCGGTATACAAAAAGATAAAAAACCTTAAAATTTGCTTGACATACAAGGGAATTTAGTATATACTACTTTTGCTGTCATGATAAATGGACAGGTTCGGTATGAGTCTGTAGCTCAGCTGGATAGAGCAACGGCCTTCTAAGCCGTGGGTCGGGGGTTCGAATCCCTTCAGGCTCGCTTGGAGTGAAAGCTCCGAAATTTCATATGGTGGGTATAGCGCAGTTGGTTAGCGCGCCAGATTGTGGCTCTGGAGGCCCAGGGTTCGAGTCCCTGTATCCACCCGATTTTCCCGCAGCAGTGGCTGCGGGATTTTTTCGATTCATAGGAAATGTTTCCTATGAATCAAGTGTCCTCTCCTTATTTTTAACCAGCTCAATCGCCTCTTTTCCGGTTATGGATTCGATTTCCAGGGCAATCATGCAAAGAGCGGCTGATTCCCGCTCGATGGTCTTTTGGCGGTTTTCCGGGCTGTCTGAGGGGTGGTATTTTAAGGACAAAAGCTCAATGGCTTTCTGAATTTCTTCTGCCTCTGTCAGGATACGTGCTTTTCCGAAAGCAATTACACTTTTAAAATAGGTAGTGTATTCCTCGGGCACAATATGGTCCTGGGCGATGACGCAGAAAGAGGCCTTGGTGTGCTTTTTGAGGGCATCCAGTTTGTGGCCGCTCTTAGCGCAGTGGAAGTAGAGGGTGTTTTCGGCGTAAACATAGCTGAGCGGCACCGCATAGGGATAGTCCTCATCTCCTAAAACGGCCAGGACGCCTGAGGTTTCCTGTTCCAGAATCCGGATACACTCCTGCTTGGGAAGCTGCTGTCTTTTTCGTCTCATTTCTCTGAACATGGCTGATACTCCTTTAAAAAATAGCTGAAGAGCCTTTGGGGCTTTTCAGCTATTTTGGTTCGCTGGGCCAGTTGGATTCGAACCAACGAGTGCAGGAGTCAAAGTCCTGTGCCTTACCGCTTGGCGATGGCCCAGTGCGTAACAGGTATAGTTTATCACAGGAATAGGAAATTTTCAACCGTATTTTGGCGATATCTTGTTGGATGGCGGGAAGTCTGTTATACTGTATGGAGAAATCATACAAGCAGGAGGAAGCCATGACACATGCGGAAAAAGCGAAGAAGCTGTTTGAAGAGGGGTATAACTGTGCCCAGGCGGTGACCCTGGCCTTTGCCGAAGAAATGGGAATGGAAAAGGAAGAGGCCGCAAGAATTTCCTCATCTTTTGGGGGAGGCCTTGGGAGACTCCGGGAGGTGTGCGGCTGTGTGAGCGGAATGGCCCTGGTGGCGGGGAAGCTCTGGGGGTATGAAAGCCCTGCGGCCAATGAGGAAAAGGCGGCCCACTATAAGCTCATACAGGAGCTGGCGGGAGCCTTTCAGGAGGAGAATGGGAGTATTATATGCCGGGAGCTTTTGGCTGGCATCACCGACGATACAAAGCCTGTTCCGGAGGCCAGGACGGCCGAATATTATAAAAAGCGGCCCTGTGCCGAGCTTGCTGCCTGTGCGGCGGGGATTCTGGAAGAACGGTTGAATAGAAAAACGATTAAATAGAAAAACGGCCCTCCAAAACGGAGGGCCGTAAGTATGTATTACATAATACCTGCCGGTAAGTAGATACCAACACCCGGTCCAAACGGAAGACCTATGAGCATCCAGATAACCAGGAAGATAATCCATACGATCTGAAGAACGATGGATAACGGAATCATGTTGGCAATAAGAGTACCAATCTTTAAGTCCGGAACGTACTTGGTCTGTGCAACGCTTAAGATCATCCAGATGTATGCAGACATTGGTGTCCAGCAGTTGAACGGGGAGTCACCAAGACGGTAGCAAAGCTGGGTGAATCCAGGATGGTAACCAAGGAGCATGAACATCGGAACGAAGATCGGTGCGAAGATTGCCCACTTAGCGGAACCGGAGGATACGAAGATATTAACGAATGCGCAGAGAATAATGAATGCTACGCAAAGCGGAATACCTGTGAAACCAACGTTCTCTAAGAAATCAGCACCTGCGATTGCAAGCAGGGTACCAAGCTTTGTCCAGTTGAACAGACCCTGGAACTGTCCACAGAAGAAGCAGAACAGAACGTAGGAGCCCATGCCGGACATCTGTTTGGACATAGCCTTGTTGACATCGTTTACGCTCTTGAAGGAACCGGAAGCGTAACCATAAGCAAGACCACAGATGGAGAAGAGGATGAACAGGATCGGGATTAAGCCCTTAAGGAACGGGGAACCAACGAACTTGCCATCTTCTGTAGCCAGCGGGCCTGCAAAGAACAGGATCAGTAACAGAATAATGTAAACGATAGCAGTGATTCCTGCTGCACGAAGACCTTTCTTCTGCTGCGGAGTAACCTCTTCCAGTTTTGTGGCGCCATCGCCCTCGTATTTTCCGAAACGCGGCTCGATCATGTGTACGGAGCACCATCCGATTACAACTGCACAAAGGAATGTAGAAGCAATCATGAAGAACCAGTTACAGGTTGCGTCAACCTGGAAGGTGGTATCCGGAAGGAATGCAGCGATAGCCTGGTTGGTAAGACCCTGTAACAGAGTATCTGTACCGGCTACCATAAGGTTAGCAGTAAATCCGGCCTGAGCACCAGCGTAACCAACCATCATACCTACAACAGGATGCTTGCCAACGCCCATGTATACGATAGCAGCCATCGGCGGGATAACAACCATTGCAGTATCGGATGCGATGTTACCAACGGTACCGATAAACGCGATAACGTACGGAACCATGGATGCCGGAACGTTCTTTAAAGAACTGTTCAGAAGAGAAATCAGCATACCGGACTCCTCGCAGAGACCGATACCAAGGGTCATGGAAATAACCAGACCTAAGGGAGCGAAGCCTGTGAAGTTCTTAACCATATTGTCAAGGAACCAGTGAAGGCCTTCGGTGGAGAAAAGGTTAGCAGATGTAACGGCTTCTCCGGATGACGGGTTGACAAGTGTAAGACCTGTCATGGTGAACACAGCACCGATGATAGCGGTGAATAAGAACAGCCAGCAGAATAAGATGGCTGGCGGCGGAAGCTTATTACAAACTGCTTCGATGCCGCTGATAAGTTTGTCGACCCATGAAGTTTTTGCTGTTGCATTTTTTTCTTTCATGTGAGACCCCTCCTATTTTGTTTTTGACAGAATTTACACAAAAATCTGTCTACAATACTACCATATCATATGCATGATAAAAAATCCACAAGTTTTTTATAAAAATTTTAGTTTTTTCATTTTTGGATAATAAAATAATTGCCGCAAACGGTTTCTGAACATAGCTTGCGTTTATGGCTGTTTCATGTTAAGATACTATTTATAAAGAATTGGGAATGGGAGGAATGTTTATGTTTTTTGGAGGCGGTGATTTCCAGCTTTGGAAATTACATACATTTGGAGATTACCTGGCATTCTTCTTGTTTATTCTGGCCGGAATGGTGGTGTTTGTCCTCATTGTCCGGCATATGAACGCGCAGCGCAATCATGAGGCAGCCGTGAAAAAGGTAACCAAGCGGCTGAAACGTCTGGCAAAAAAACCTTCTAAAATTTACAGCAATGTTTCTTTTCTCCTGGACAGCGGGAAACAGCAGTTTGACGGGGTTCTTATGGACCGCAGCGGAATTTATCTTCTCAGAGCCTACGGCTGGGGAACGAAGATTTACGGGACTCCGGAGGGAGAGAACTGGCGGCGGGAAGATCCGAAACGGAAAGAGGAATTTCCCAATCCGCTGCCTCAGTTAAAAAAAGGTGCGGAAGAAATCGGAAAGATTCTGGAAGCCAACGGGGTTTTGGGGGTTAAGATTATGCCCATGGTGGTTTTCGCGGACAATTACCAGACGCCGGAATTGTATCTGGGCTATGGCTCTTTCTCCACCACTTACCAGGAAATGAAGACCTGGTATAAGAAGCAGTCGGCGGTGAAAGAAGCACAGTATGATTTTAACCGGGTTTCTTCTATATTAAATGGGATTCAGGCAAATTAATTAATAATATTTATTAGGAGGGGTATACTATGGTAAATGAGAAGCGGCTGTTGGACACATTCCTGGAGTATGTGCAGATCGACAGCGAGACAAAAAATGAAAAGGCAATGGGAGAAAGGCTGGTTGCAGATTTGAAGGCTCTGGGCTTTGAAGTTCAGACTGACAAGGCTGGCGAAGGCTTTGGCTCCAACGGCTTCAATGTCCATGCATTTTTAGAGGGTACCATTCCCGGAGAGCCCACAATTATGTGTGCCCATATGGATACGGTTGTTCCCGGAAACGGCATTAAGCCCATCATCGAGGACGGCGTAATCCGTACCGACGGAAGCACCATTCTGGCCGGAGACGACAAGTCCGGAATTGCTGCCATTATGGAAGCTCTTAAGGTAATCAAGGAGAAAAACCTTCCGTGCAGAAGCGCAGATATCCTGTTCACCATCGGCGAAGAGGGCGGTATGCACGGCGTGAAGAACATGGACCTTGGAATGTTAAAGGGAAAAGAGGCCATGGTATTTGATGCCAGCGGCGATATTGGAAAGGTTTTAACCTGCGGACCGGGACAGGTCAAGATTTTTGCAACGATTATCGGACGTTCCTCCCATGCAGGTCTGGCTCCTGAGGCAGGTATCAGCGCCATTCAGGTTGCTGCAAAGGGTATTGCAAAGATGAATCTCTTAAGAATTGATGAGGAGACCACCTGTAATATCGGTACACTGAAAGCAGAATATGCAACCAACATCGTTCCGGAAAAGGCTGAATTTGTGGCAGAGGTAAGAAGCCGTAATCTGGATAAGTTAAATGCTCAGGCAGAACATATCAAACAGTGCTTACAGGAAGCCTGCGATGAGATGGGTGCAACTCTGGAAATCGAGCTTAAGACCAATTATGTAAGCTTCAATGTTTCCAATGACGATGACCTGGTTAAGAGAGTGTTTGCCTCCTGTGAGAGACTGGGACTTGAGGCCCAGACAGCCAAGGGCGGCGGCGGAAGCGATGCCAACGTGATGGCCCTCCACGGAATCAAGCCGGTAGTTCTCTCCACAGGTATGACCAAGGTACATACCACTAATGAGACCTTAAAGATTGACGACTTGAATAAGTGTGCAGAGCTGGTTCTGGACTTAATGACTCACTAAAAAGTATACGGGCTGTTCCTTACGGAGCAGCCTGTTTCTGTAACTGCCGCGCCTGCCAGGCCGGGCGACGCAGCCCGGTGCCGGGCACACACTTTTTATATCAAGGAAAGCAGGATTTTTAAATTGGAATTTCGTCTTATGAAATGGTCCCCCACGCGGGTCCTTGTGGTGGGTTACTGCACCATAATTCTTATAGGAACTGTACTTCTGGCCCTTCCTTTTTCAGCCAGGGACGGAAGTATGACACCCGTATCAGACGCCTTTTTTACGGCCACCTCGGCGGCCTGTGTGACAGGACTGGTCCGGTTTGATACCTTCACCCACTGGTCCTTGTTTGGCCAGATCGTGATACTTCTTCTGATTCAGGTGGGCGGAATGGGATTTGTGACCATCGCCCTGTTCACGCATATTGTGTCAAAACAGAAAATAGGCCTTTCCTCGCGGGTTTTGATGCGGGAGGCTGTTTCTGCACCCCAGGTGGGCGGAATTGTCCGGATGACAAGGTTCATCCTCAAGGGAACGCTTTTGATTGAAGGACTGGGGGCGGCTGCCCTGGCGGTCCACTTTTGTCCAAGGATGGGAGCCTTAAAGGGAATATACTATGCCGTGTTTCATTCGGTTTCAGCCTTCTGCAATGCGGGCTTTGACCTGATGGGAGAGAAGGAGACGTTTTCTTCTCTTACATCTCTGGCTTCTGACTGGTATGTGAATCTGGTCATCATGCTGTTAATCGTTGTGGGCGGACTGGGATTTTTTGTCTGGCAGGACCTTCTGGCTGAAAAATTCCGTTTTTCCAGGCTGAGGCTGCAGTCGAAGCTGGTGGTGTCAGCTACGGTGATTCTGGTTTTCGGCGGAGCTGCGGTTCTGTTCCTTTTGGAATGTTCGGGAAATGCATATGAAGGAATGGGAACCGGAGATAAGATTTTAGCCTCCCTGTTTCAGTCGGTGACCGTGAGGACCGCAGGGTTTAACACGGTGGACCTGGCGGCTCTCTCGGAGGGAAGTATTTTCTTCATGAGCTGCCTTATGCTGGTGGGCGGTTCCACCGGGTCCACGGCCGGAGGAATTAAAACCACCACTGCGGCTGTGCTGTTACTCAGCATTTTTACCACATTTAAGAGAAAAAAGAACGTGGAATGTTTTGGACGGCGCCTGGAGGATGATATTACCAGGACCGCATCCTGCATTTTTTCCATGTATCTGGGCCTTTTGATCGTGTCCACACTGATTATCTCAGCGGTGGAACAGCTTCCCGTTTTAACCGTTCTGTTTGAGACTGCCTCTGCGGTGGCGACGGTGGGACTGACCCTTGGAATTACGCCTGGGCTTTCCATGGTTTCCAAAATGATTCTGGCCTTTCTTATGATTTTTGGCCGTGCAGGTTCCCTGACCATGCTGCTGGCCTTTTCATCGGACAGAATGCCGGTGGCATCGAAAAAACCGCTGGAAAAGATTCAGCTTGGATAGGAGAAGAGGAGATAGATGATGAAATCCGTATTGATTATTGGACTGGGACGTTTCGGCCGCCATATGGCCATGAAGTTTGTGGAGCAGGGAAATGATGTGATGGCGGTGGAGTTAAACGAAGAACGGGCCGATGAGATGGCCCCGGTGATTCGGAACCTTCAGATTGGCGATGCCACCAATGAAGATTTCCTGCGTTCTCTGGGTGTGGGAAATTTCGATATCTGTGTTGTGGGAGTGGGCGACAGCTTCCAGACCGCATTGGAAATTACGGTATTGCTGAAGGATTTGGGAGCACAGTATGTGGTGGCCCGGGCAACCAGGGATATTTATAAAAAGCTGCTTTTAAGAAACGGCGCCGACCATGTGGTGTATGCCGAGCGGGAGGTGGCGGAACGGCTGGCGGTCCGATACGGCACAGGAAGCAGCGTGTTCGATTACGTGGAATTGACGCCGGAGTATGGAATTTATGAAATCGGCCTTCCTGATGGATGGGAAGGACACAGTATCCTGGAAAAAGAAGTGCGTACCCGGCATCATGTAATCGTTCTGGCCATCAAGCGGGGACAGAGGCTGTTCCCAATGCCCCATCCGGACTATGTGTTCGCAGAAGGGGAGACGCTGATGGTCATGGGAAGCCACAAGGATATTAAAGAACTGGCAAAATAGCGGGGAGAGACCATGGAAGACTTGAGAAAAAAACTGCTGGCGGACACGGAGCTGTTTGTTCTGGATATGGACGGAACTTTTTATCTGGGAGATACGATTCTCCCGGGGGCTCTGGAGTTTGTGAGACAGGTGGAACGAATGGGAAAGCGGTATCTGTTTTTTACCAATAACTCTTCCAAATCCCCGAAATTATACATGGAAAAGCTGGCCCGGATGGACTGTCCGATTGAGAGGAGCCAGATCATGACCTCCGGGGATGTGATGATTGAGTATCTGAAAGCGAACCGGCCGGGAAAACGCGTGTATCTGGTGGGTACTCCGGCGCTTGAGGAAACCTTTCTGGAGGGAGGAATTCCTCTGGTGAAGGAACATCCGGATGCGGTGGTCATCGGCTTTGATCTGACTCTCACCTATGAAAAGCTGGAGCGGGCCTGTACTTTTATAAGAAACGGAGCAGAATTTCTGGCCACCCACCTGGACATCAACTGCCCCACGGAAAACGGATTTATTCCGGACTGCGGAGCCATGTGCGCTGCCATAGCCCTTTCCACAGGAAAGCAGCCCAAATATGTGGGAAAACCGTTTGCGGAGACCGTGGATATGGTGCTTAGGGTGACGGGAGCGCCGCGGGAAAAAACAGCGTTTGTGGGAGATCGGATTTACACGGATGTGGCCACGGGCGTTAAGAACGGGGCAAAGGGAATCCTGGTACTTACAGGGGAGACAAAGTGTTCCGATCTCGAAAACTCCAACGTGAAGCCCGATGGGGTTTTTGAATCCCTGGGTGAGATGGGGGAGCTTCTGAAACAATAAAAAACAACATGAAAAAAGCTCCTGCCTGGCATAGCGGGAGCTTTTTTCCACAAAATACTAAAAAGGGGGATGTAAGAGTTACTACATGATAGTCTATATGTAAATCCAAACCCGTTGGGGATGGAAGAGTTGTTTGGCGAGCCCGACTGCCTTTGCGCGCTGGTTGCTGCCGGCCTCTTGTTTTTTTATTATGCCTAAAGTATACTGGATAAATGTGTCTGAAGTGTGGAGAATCTATAAAAGGAAAATAAAAAAATCAAGGGGAAATCCTACGAAAAATAAAGAGTTTTTTAATAATTTTTTTCTTGTACAGGCCTTTGCCGGATGGTATAATATAGCCTGTTGCAGGATGTGAAAATCCGGTTATTATAAAGATGAGTGTAGTGAAAATGAAGAAGAAAATCTTACTGATTCTGACCGTATGTGCAATGGCTTTTATGGCTGCAGCCTGCGGTTCAAAAGATACTGTAAATGAGACCACAACGGCAGCAGCGGAGGCAGAAACAGAAAAAAAGCAGCCCCCCACAAAGCCTGATCTTTCTGCAGTGGACCCGAAGGAAGCTCTGGGGCCGGGGGCCTTTGAGGAGGAAGAGGAGCAGGAGAGCCTGGTGAATATGGAAAACCAGAACCTTTCTGATCTGGAGAAGTCTGAATATAAGGAATTTGCAAAACAGGTGGTTGATGCGGTTGTGTCAAAGAATATGGAAGCCCTGGCCGACCTGATGCACTACCCGGTCTATGTGGCTGCCGTGGAGGAAAATGGCGGAATGGTTGACGATAAGGAAGCTTTTCTGGCCCAGGATCCGGATGTGATTTTCAGCGAGGAGCTGATCGCTGCCATGGAAAAAGTGGATGTTGAGGCGCTTGAGCCTGTGATGGCAGGAGTGGTAATCGGTGAGGAGACTCCCAATGTGATTGTGAACTCCATGGACGGAGAGCTTGGCGTGATGGGAATTAACTATTAAGTGAATGGAGTAGGTGGAAAGGGCCGCTGTCAGAGAATACATGACAGCGGCCCTTTTATTTAAAAGTTCAAAAATTTTTTAGAAAAATTCCCAGAAAATTAATATGGGAAAAGGCGCTTAGAAATGGACAAAAATGTAAATATTTAGTATAATGAATTCAAATTTGTTTTTTGCGAGAGGGAGAAAAAATTGCGGCGGAAGAAAAGTGGATTTGAAAATCTGGTGCTGATTTCCCAGCTTGGACTGAATGTGGTGACTGCCGTATTTTTATGTGTGGCAGCGGGGATTTTCCTGGACCACAAATTTGGAACCAGCCTGGTTCTCCCCTTCCTGATTCTCGGCATCCTGTCCGGCGGTTTAAGCGCCTATAAGACGGCAAAGAACATCATAGACAGGGAAAAGGCTGAGAATGAAAAGGAACAGAAGCAGCAGATTGAAAACTGGGAAAAACGCTATGGAACCGGAGACGGAAAAGGCAGAAACAAGCGGAAGGGATGGTGACCGGAATGAGTGAAGAAACAAAACGGCAGGTCATCGAAATGTCCGTGGGAATTGTGGTCCATAATCTGGTGATTTTTCTCATATGCCTGATCTGGTTTCGGTCTCTCCAAAATCTTCTGGGAGTTTTGATCGGCATGGCGGCAGCAATTCTTTCCCTGTGCAGTATGGCCCATTCCACGGAGCTTTGCGTGGAGGCCGCCGATGAAGACTACGCCAAACGGAAAATGACTGTCCATGCCATATGCCGGAGCCTTTCGGTTTTTGCTGTGATGGCACTTTTATGGAAATTTACAGAAATTAATCTTTTTACCGTGGTTCTGGGAATACTGGGACTTAAGACGGGAGCTTACCTGTATCCCGCCGTACACAAATTCATGGACCATAAGGCCGAAAATCACAGGGCCTGAATGGGATAAATGCTTTAAGGATACTGAAAGAAAGGAGGAAAAACAATGGGTGGTGGCAGTGAAGCGGATTTTATGATACACGGAGTCGTGAAATACACTCTGTTCGGCCAGGAGCTATGGCTCACAACAACCACAGTGGGAATGACAATTATCACAATTGTTCTGCTGATTCTGGCCTTTGCCGCGAATCGTACCATGAAAAAAGCAACGGATGTACCGGGTACCTTCCAGAATATCATTGAATTGGGGATGGAAATGCTGGAAAGTATGACCACGGGAATCCTGGGGAAGGAAGCCAGGCGCTTTGCCAATTATATTGGTACAATTTTTCTGTTCATCCTGTTCTGCAACCTGAGCGGTCTGGTGGGGCTTAGAACCGTGACGGCGGATTTTGGCGTGACGTTCCTTTTGGGACTTGTCACATTTGCCATCGTGCAGTATCAGGGAATCAAGAATCATGGAGTCGGACACTTCACAGGGTTATTTAAACCCCTTCCGGTTCTGTTCCCGATCAACCTGATCGGTGAATTTGCAAACCCGATTTCCATATCACTCCGTCTGTTTGCAAATATGCTTTCGGGCGTGATCATTCTGGGACTCTGGTATGGGATGCTGCCGATTTTCGCAAAAATCGGTATTCCGGCAGCGCTTCATGTGTACTGTGACTTGTTTTCAGGATGTATCCAGACATATGTATTCTGTATGCTCACTATGGTATACGTCAATGATAAACTTTAATGTCAGGAGAGAGTACTCCCTGACGGACCCAATTACTATCAATTACAGGAGGTTTTATTTATGAATATTTCAGGACAGGATTTTATTTATGGATGTTCTGCCATTGGTGCAGGTCTGGCAATGATCGCCGGTATCGGACCTGGTGTCGGCCAGGGTATTGCAGCCGGACACGGTGCTGCAGCCGTTGGACGCAACCCGGGAGCAAAGTCTGATATTACATCCACCATGTTACTTGGTCAGGCCGTTGCCGAGACAACAGGTCTTTATGGTCTGGTAGTCGCTATCATTCTTATGTTCGTAAAGCCGTTCGGTTGATTCAGACGGTTTTTAACCGGACATAAACGAAAAGGAGGCGAGACTTAACCTTGGAACGGTTAATAAATTTTGACCCTCAATGGATAAATGATGTCGTTATCACAGGCGTCAATATTTTCATTCTGTTCTTTGCCATGTCTTATCTTCTGTTTGACCCGGCCAGGGCATTCCTGGAGAAGAGGAGGCAGAAGATTGCCAATGACCTGGAAACCGCAAAGACCAGCAAAGAAGACGCCGTTGCTTTAAAGGCAGAATACGAAGACAAACTGAAAGCCATCAATAAAGAAGCAGAGCAGATTATGGACGAGGCCAGAAAGAAGGCAAAGAAGCAGGAAGCGGAAATTCTTGCGGAGGCCAGAGAAGAGGCTGCAAGAATCCTTGAAAGAGCAAACAGAGAAATTGATCTGGAGAGGAAAAAGGCTCTGGAGGATGTGAAGACAGAGATTGTCTCCATCGCAGCCATGATGGCAGGAAAGGCCGTTGCCGCTTCTATGGATGCCGGGCTTCAGGATTCCCTGATTGAGGAGACCTTAAAAGAAATGGGTGAGAGCACATGGCAAAGCTAGTGTCAAAGGTTTACGGAGACGCGCTGTTTGAGGAAGCCATGGAAAAAAATGTGCTGGACGCATGGTACGAAGAGGTACTGTCTCTCAAAACCATTTTCATGGAAAATTCCGATCTTGTGCAGCTCTTAAACCATCCGCAGATCGTGAAGGAGGAAAAGACGAACTTCGTGGAAACGGTCTTTTCCGGAAAGCTTTCCGACGGTCTGCTGGGATTTTTGGTAATTGTAATCGAAAAAGGCCGTCAGAACGATATCCTTTCTATTTGTGAGTATTTCATAGACAGGGTAAAGGAATATAAGAAAATCGGCGTGGTGAAGGTCACCAGTGCCGTCCGGCTTTCAAAAGAACAGAAAAAGCGTGTGGAACAGAGACTTCTCGAAACCACATCCTTTGTCAGCCTGGAAATGTCCTATGCCGTGGATGAGGCGCTCCTTGGAGGCCTTGTGATCCGCATTGGAGACCGGGTTGTGGACAGCAGTATCCGGACGCAGCTTGAGGAGATGAAACGTGATCTGATGAAGCTCCAGCTCGCATAAGGAAACTTAAAGATTGCAAAAAGAAAGAAGGTGCAAACCTCAAATGAATTTGAGACCAGAAGAGATCAGCTCGGTCATTAAAGAGCAGATTAAAAAATATTCCACCAAACTGGAAGTTTCTGATGTGGGAACGGTCATTCAGGTGGCAGACGGTATTGCACGTATCCATGGTCTTGAAAACGCCATGCAGGGAGAGCTTCTGGAATTCCCGGGAGAGATCTACGGCATGGTGCTCAACCTGGAGGAAGACAACGTGGGTGCCGTTCTGCTGGGCGATACTTCCAGTATCAGCGAGGGCGACACGGTAAAGACCACCGGACGTGTGGTTGAGGTTCCCGTGGGCGATGCGCTGACAGGACGTGTTGTAAATGCTCTTGGCCAGCCCATCGACGGCAAGGGACCGATTCTGACCGACAAGTTCCGCCAGATTGAGCGCGTGGCTCACGGCGTAATTGAGAGAAAATCCGTGGATACCCCGCTGCAGACAGGTATCAAGGCCATCGATGCCATGATCCCCATTGGACGCGGCCAGCGTGAGCTTATTATCGGCGACCGTCAGACCGGTAAAACGGCCATCGCCATCGACACCATCATCAACCAGAAGGGCCAGGGCGTTCACTGTATTTATGTTGCCATCGGACAGAAGGCATCCACAGTGGCCGGTATCGTAAAGACCCTGGAAGAGTTCGGCGCCATGGATTATACCACTCTGGTGGTTTCCACTGCCTCGGACCTTGCTCCCTTACA
Organism: Clostridium sp.; assembly: GCA_021770825.1. Classification (GTDB taxonomy): domain Bacteria; phylum Bacillota; class Clostridia; order Lachnospirales; family Lachnospiraceae; genus CANRXD01. Next base: position 65,799 of record JAETQD010000014.1, read on the forward strand.
GTATATTGCTCCCTACTCCGGCTGCGCCATCGGCGAGGAGTGGATGGAGAACGGCGAGGACGTGCTTGTGGTTTACGATGATTTAAGTAAACATGCAGCCGCTTACCGTACCCTGTCCCTGCTTCTTAAGAGACCGCCGGGACGTGAGGCTTACCCCGGAGACGTATTCTATCTGCATTCCAGACTGCTGGAGCGTGCCTCCAGACTGTCGGATGATCTGGGCGGCGGTTCCCTTACGGCTCTGCCCATCATCGAGACCCAGGCAGGAGACGTTTCCGCCTATATTCCGACCAACGTAATTTCCATTACCGACGGTCAGATTTACCTGGAGACTGAGATGTTCAACTCCGGATTCCGTCCGGCCATCAATGCCGGCCTTTCCGTATCTCGAGTTGGCGGTGCAGCACAGATTAAGGCCATCAAAAAGATTGCTGCTCCCATCCGTGTGGAGCTGGCCCAGTACAGAGAGCTGGCTTCCTTTGCACAGTTTGGTTCCGAGCTGGATGCCAGCACAAAGGAACAGCTTGCACAGGGTGAGAGAATCAGGGAAGTATTAAAGCAGCCGCAGTATCAGCCCATGCCTGTGGAATACCAGGTAATGATTATCTATGCGGCCACCAGAAAATACCTTCTGGATATCCCCACCAGCGATGTTTTAAGCTTTGAAAAGGATTTATTTAAACATATTGATACAAAGTATCCGGAGATTCCAAAGAGTATCCGCGAGACAAAGGAACTGAAGCCGGAGACAGAGGAGCTTCTTAAGAAAGCCATTGAAGAGTGCAAGGCAGCAAGATAAGGCAGGTGATGAATCATGGCAACCATGAGAGATATTAAACGCAGGAAAGCCAGTATTGAAAGTACCGAGCAGATTACCAAAGCCATGAAACTTGTTGCCACTGTCAAGCTTCAGAAGTCCAGAACCAGAGCAGAAAATTCCAGACTGTACTTTAACATGATGTACCGGACCATTCAGGAGATGTTAAAAAAATCCAGCGGGATTGAGCATAAATACCTGAAGGCGGGAGATTCTCCTAAAAAGGCCGTTGTGGTGATTTCCAGTAACCGCGGCCTGGCCGGAGGATATAATGCCAACATGGTACGTCTTGTGACCGGAAGCGGAATTTCCCCAGAGGATGCAAAGATCTTTGCAGTGGGAAAGAAAGGCCGGGACGGATTATCCAGAAAAGGATATGAGATCACAAAGGATTATTCCGAGGTGATCAACGAGCCTTTATATTCCGATGCCATGCAGATCACCAAAGAGCTGTTACAGCTGTTTGAGGAGAATGAGATCGGGGAAATTTATCTGGCCTATACGGCATTCAAGAATACCGTAAGCCAGGTTCCCACCTTCATGAAGCTCCTTCCTGTGGATTTGAACGCAGCAGGCTTAAAGGACGGCGGGGAAGAGGCAGAGGGCTTGAAGCCTGATCTTCTCCTTATGAATTATGAGCCGGATGAAAGCGAAGTTCTGGATGCAATCATCCCCAAATATCTGAGCAGTCTGATTTATGGGGCATTCCTTGAGGCAGTGGCCAGTGAAAACGGCGCAAGAATGACAGCCATGGATTCGGCCACCAACAACGCCGAGGAAATGATTGCAAAGCTGTCCCTGCAGTACAACCGTGCAAGACAGGGCTCCATTACCCAGGAGCTGACGGAGATCATTGCAGGTGCCAATGCGATTGAAGGATAGTTCGCGTTTCCCGTCCGGGCGGCGGGAAAACAACTTTGAATAATGACAAGGAGAAACGAGATGGCAGAGAAAAAAATTGGTAAAATCACTCAGGTCATCAGTGCCGTGCTGGACATCAAGTTCCCCCAGGGCGGTCTTCCTGAAATCAATGACGCCATTGAGATCACCAGGAAAGACGGCGGAAAGCTGGTTGTGGAGGTGGCCCAGCATCTGGGTGATGATACAGTGAGATGTATCGCTCTCGGCCCCACCGATGGTCTTGTCCGCGGAATGGAGGCTGTGGCAACCGGCGGACCCATCATGGTTCCGGTGGGTGAAAAGACATTGGGACGTATTTTCAATGTACTTGGTGAGCCCATTGACAATAAAGAGAAACCGCAGACAGAAAAATCTCTCCCAATCCACAGGAAAGCTCCCACATTCGAGGAGCAGTCCACAGAGACAGAGATTTTAGAGACAGGAATCAAGGTCGTTGACCTGCTCTGCCCCTATCAGAAGGGCGGAAAGATCGGCCTGTTCGGAGGTGCCGGAGTAGGTAAGACCGTTTTGATTCAGGAGCTGATCCGTAATATTGCAACGGAGCACGGCGGCTATTCCGTATTCACAGGAGTAGGAGAGCGTACCCGTGAGGGAAATGACCTGTATTACGAGATGCAGGATTCCGGAGTTATCAATAAGACCACCATGGTATTCGGCCAGATGAACGAGCCGCCGGGAGCACGTATGCGTGTGGGCCTCACAGGCCTTACCATGGCAGAGTATTTCCGTGATGAAGGCGGAAAGGACGTACTGTTATTCATTGACAATATTTTCCGTTTCAGCCAGGCAGGTTCCGAGGTGTCTGCACTTTTGGGACGTATGCCTTCAGCCGTAGGCTATCAGCCCACCTTACAGACAGAGATGGGTGCTTTGCAGGAGCGAATCACCTCCACAAAGAACGGCTCCATTACATCTGTACAGGCTGTTTACGTGCCTGCCGATGACCTGACAGACCCGGCTCCGGCCAATACCTTCACCCATCTGGATGCAACAACGGTACTCAGCCGTTCCATCGTGGAGCTTGGTATTTATCCGGCCGTTGACCCATTGGAGTCCACTTCCCGTATTCTGGATCCCAGAGTTGTGGGTGAGGAGCACTATAAGGTAGCCCGCGGCGTGCAGGAAGTATTGCAGAGATACAAGGAATTACAGGATATTATCGCCATGCTTGGTATGGACGAGCTTTCTGAAGAGGATAAGCTGACCGTATCCAGAGCCAGAAAGATTCAGAGATTCCTTTCCCAGCCCTTCTTCGTAGCCGGACAGTTCACAGGACTGGAGGGCCGTTATGTACCGCTTTCCGAGACGATCCAGGGCTTCAAGGAAATTCTGGAAGGAAAGCATGACGACATTCCGGAGAACCTGTTCTTAAATGCAGGTAATATTGATGATGTTCTTGCCCGCGTGAAGTAGGGGGTGAGGACATGGCGGAAACGATGAAGCTTCAGGTGATTACACCTGATAAAGAGTTTTTCCAGGGAGACGTGTCCATGGTGGAGTTAAATACTGCCGATGGACAGATGGGTATTTATCCCCAGCATATTCCGCTGACTGTGGCGGTGGCTCCAGGGGTTCTTCAGATTCATGGAGCAGAGGGCCTTAGAAAAGCGGCCCTGCTTTCGGGATTTATCCAGATTCTTCCGGAGAAAATGACAATTCTGGCAGAGGCCTGCGAATGGCCGGAGGACATTGACGGCGCAAGGGCCAACGAGGCGAGAATCCGTGCGGAACGCCGCCTCACTGAGGGCAGTGATGAAACCGATATTGCCCGCGCGGAGGCAGCACTCCAGAGGGCTCTGGTGCGGCTGTCACTGACAGAAGAAAAATAAAAGAGAAAGCGGACAGGACCGGATGATGATTGTTCCGGGAGCCTGTCCGCTTTTTTACTGGTCGTTGGTCATATTTAATTTATCGAAGACATAGAACACAAGGCTTAAGATCATTCCGGTGACACATGCCAGAACCATTCCGGTGAGCTGGACATTTCCGAAGTTTACTTTGATGCCGGAAAGACCTGTCACAAAGATTACTGCTGTTAAGGCCTGGTTTCTGTTTTTGCCGTAATCCACCTGGGAATCCACCAGAATGCGGAGACCGGAGGTACCGATCATTCCATACAACAGGAAGGAGATGCCGCCGATGACCGGACCGGGAATGGTCTGAATCAGGGCCGACAGCTTTCCGATAAAGGAACAGATGATGGAGAATACGGCGGCTCCTGCAATGACCTGTACGCTGTATACCTTTGTTACGGCCATAACTCCGATGTTCTCGCCGTAGGTTGTGGTGGGAACGGAGCCGATGAGACCGGACAGCATGGTGGAGAAGTTATCTCCGAAGATACTGCGGTGAAGTCCCGGATCCTTTAAGAGATCACGGCCCACGATCTTGCTGGTTACCACCTGGTGGCCGATATGCTCGGAGGTAATGACCAGAATGACCGGAAGAATAATCATGATGGCTTCCAGGTCAAACTTGGGAGCGGAGAAGTTGGGGACCGCGAAAATCGGTGCGGCGGCCACAGCGGAGAAATCCACGATGCCGCAGGCGATGGCAGCCACATATCCGGCGATTACGGCAATGAGAATCGGAATGACGGATAAAAAGCCGCGGAAGAGCACGGAGCCGAATACGGCAAAGCCCAGGGTTACCAGAAATACAATGACATTTTTCGGATTGATCACCTCATCCAGAAGTCCGGCATTGCTGGCGGCGCTGGAGGAAAGTTCCAGACCGATTAAGGCCACAACAGGTCCCATGGCAGCCGGGGGCAGGACCACATCAATCCATTTATATCCAACCTTGTAGATGATAAATGCCAGAATGCAGCCGATGAAGCCGACGGCAACGAAGCCGCCAAGGGCATATGCATAACCGAATTCGGGATTTGCGATGACGATACCTGCGGGAGCAAGAAATGCGAAGCTGGAACCAAGATAAGCAGGTGCCTTTCCTTTGGTGATGAAAATGAAAAGAAGCGTTCCCAGACCGTTCATAAATAAGACAATTGCCGGATTGATTCCGAACAGGAACGGGACAAGGACCGATGCGCCGAACATGGCGAACATGTGCTGGATACTCAGGGGAATCAGAAGATTAAGGGGAACCTTTTCCTCTACCTGAATAATTCTGCGGTTTTCCATACTGACCTCCTTAAAAATCGCTTGTTTTTGAGCATTTTTTCTATCATATCACAAGTTTTGATTTTGTCCAGTGGAAATTATGGCATTTACATGTTTTTTGTTTTGCTGTATGATGAAATCAAAGGAAAAGACCGCAGAGGGAGGAAAAAAATATGGGATTTACCATTGAAACAATCAAAGAGGCCAGGGAGAGAATCCGGGCATATGTGACGGAAACTCCGGTTTTAAGGCTTAAGGCACTGGATGCCAGACTGGGCTGCCAGGTTTACGTGAAGGCAGAATGTATGCAGAATACAGGGGCATTCAAATTCCGCGGAGCCATGAATAAGATTCTTGCGCTGTCGGAGGACCAGCTTGCCTGCGGCATTGTGGCGGCATCTTCCGGAAACCATGGAAAAGCAATCGCCTACGGAGCTAAAATGATGGGAGCAAAGGCCGTTATTGTGATGCCGAAAACTTCTGCACCTGTAAAAATTGAGGCCATCAGGGGCCTGGGAGCAGAGGTGGTGCTGTGCGATGCCACGGAGCGGTTCGAGATTGCGGATAAGATCTGTGCGGAGCGCGGAAGTACCATGGTTCCGCCCTACGATGATTATGATGTGATGGCAGGGCAGGGAACTCTGGGACTGGAGCTTATGGAGCAGTGCCCTGAGGTGTCCATGGTGGTGGTTCCGGCCAGCGGCGGCGGACTGATCGGCGGCGTGTCCACGGCGGTGAAAGGAATTTCGGAAGGGGTCAAGGTATACGGCGCAGAACCGGCAGCGCTTCCCAGATACAGCGAGAGCTTGAAGGCAGGAAAGCCTGTGGTGGTGCCGATGCCGGAGAAAAAATCGGTGGCCGATGCCCTGGTATCCCAGAGACCGGGACTTAAAAATTTCCCGGTGGTGCAGGAGCATGTGGACGGATTTGCAGCCGTGGACGACGAGTTCCTGTTAAAGGGAATGAAGCTTCTTTTAATGGAAGGAAAGCTGTTGGCAGAGCCCTCCTCCTGCATCGGAATCGGCGCTGTGCTGGAAGGGAAAATTCCCGTGAAGCCGGAGGACAAGGTATGCTTTGTGATCTCCGGCGGGAATGTGGGGTTGGAGCAGCTGGAGCTTTTATTCTAGCCGTACCTCGTAGCCAAGCTCCTTTAAAAGCTCCATGTCAGTTGCCACACTGATTCCGGCTGTGGTCAGCATGTCGCCGGAGATGGCTGCATTGGCGCCGGAAAGGAAACAGGCTCTTCCCTTATCAGCCATGAGGCCGCGGCCGCCAGAAAGACGGATAAAGGCATCGGGCATCAGGAATCGGAAAACAGCCACAATGCGGCGCATATCATCGACGCTGAGTTTGGGAAGGTTTTCATAAGGAGTTCCGGGAATGGGATTCAGCATGTTGACCGGGACAGAATGGATGTCCATATCCCGAAGAGTCAGAGCCATATCCACACGGTCTTCCGGCGTCTCCCCCATTCCCATGATGCCGCCGCTGCATACGGTAAGTCCGGCCCGTTTTGCGGCTTTGATGGCTTCCACCTTATCCTCAAAGGTGTGGGTGGTACAGACATTGGGGAAATTTCTTCTGGATGTTTCCAGGTTATTATGTACTCTGGTGGCTCCGGCTTCCTTTGCTTTTTTAAACTGGGTCTCATCCAGGAGTCCAAAGGATACACAGACAGAAATTCCCGTTTCCCTGCGGATTCGGCGGATGGCATCGCACATTTTGTCCACCTCTTCATTGTTCAGGCGTTTGCCGGAGGTGACAATGGAGTAGCGGAGCACGCCCTGGTCATCGTTGATTTTTGCCTGCCTTACAATTTCATCGGCTCCGAGAAGAGGATATTCTTCAATGTGGGAGTGGTAGAAGGCAGACTGGGCGCAGTATTTGCAGTTTTCGGAACAGTGGCCGCTTTTTCCGTTGATGATGGTGCACATATCGAAGCGGTTTCCGCAGAAATGAATGCGGATTTCATTGGCTGCTTCACAGAGCTCTTCCAATGGGGAATCATAAAGGGAAAGGGCCTCTTCTTTATTGATTTGGCCGCCGGATAAAATACGGGATTTTAATTCTTCTATTTGAGACATAACCGTTCACTCCTCTTTCTGTAATCGTAAACAAAATGGGTCTTACAAGGTTTACAATAGCACAAAAGAAGGAAAATGTAAACCAATAAATTGCGGATGGTTTACATTAAAAGCCCCCAGAGCCTGTGAACCAGACAGCCTCCGAGCACCATGGCCAGAATATAGAAAAGAATTCCGGGGAAAACTCCAAGGATGGACGAAATCTGGTGGAAAACCGGCTGGGAGGACGGATGATATGGGGATAAATAAAACATATCCGCATCGGCCATGGGACCCGCGGCAGCATTGATGAGGAGCGCTATGATGCAGCAGGAAAAAAACAGGGGAAGCGTTTGCAGGAAGCTTCGCGGTGCGGCATCGGTCAGGGGAGATGCGGCACAAAAAACTCCGGCAAAGATCAGGATAAAATGCCAGAAAAATCCATGGAGCGTCATGGTCCAGTAGGGATGCATGAGCCCCGGAGGCACCAAAAGAGCCATAATACCGCCCAGGAAACCGAAATCCTTTATGAATTCTGCAGCCGGCTTCCGGAAACAGGGAGACTTTAGGAGCGGGAAGAGAAGGCACAGGTACATGGGAATGCTGCAGAGCTGGAAGGGGAAATACCACCAATTGTACTGATGGTCATTTTCAATGAAATATAAAAAGCCCTGCTTGTAAAGCTCCATGAGTGCCAGAAGAAGCCCGCAGGAAAACAGGGTCCGGGAAAGGTCTTTTTTTTGTTCTGCCATGCGGACTGCCAGAACACAGGCGGCCCAAACACCGGGAACTGCCAGCAGAAGATGGAAGGCAGACCAGGGCCTGGGCGGCACCATGGGCCAGGCTGTCAGTTGAAAGAAACGTTCCATAGCCGCCTCCTTAAAACTTGTGGTATCTATGGAATAGCACACAAAAAAATTCCTGTCAATATCTGCCGGGATATCTCTTGACATTTTATCCGGAACTCTTCACAATATAGAATAAAAGAGCGGGAAAAGGATTTGTATGAGGGAAAAAGCGTTTCGCAATCAGGTTTCCTGGATGATGTTTGTGTTCAGTATACTTGTCATCTGGGTACATTCTTATAATGTGGAATTGTTCTCTGGGGGACTTAGAGGCCCCTGGTGGGACACTGCGGCTAAAATCCAGCAGTTTGTCTCGGTGGGAATCGGCCAGATTGCGGTCCCCGGCTTCTTTATGCTGTCTGCCTACCTGTTTTTCAGGAATTTTTCCTGGGACCAGCTTGGAAGAAAGTGGAAGGGGCGTTTTTTCAGTGTGGCAGTCCCCTACCTGGTCTGGAATACTCTCTATTATCTGGGGTATGTAATTGCCACCAGGCTCCCGGCAGTGACAGAGATTGTGGGGAAAAATCCGGTTCCTTTGAATCAAAGTGAGTGGATGGCTGCCGTATTCCAATACCGGTATGCACCGATTTTCTGGTATCTGTACCAGTTGATTCTGTTGATTTTGCTCTCCCCGGTTGTATACCTGCTTTTGAAGCAGAGGATTCTGGGACTGGTGTATCTGGCGGCGCTTCTGGCTGCAGTCCATTTTCATCTGGATACCCGGCATCCCAACACGGATGTGCTTTTTTACTATTCCTTTGCCGCTTATGCGGCTCTCCATGGAAGAAAAGCGGCGGAGGCGGTACAAACGCCGAAGCGCCGTATGGCGGGGATCGGTCTGCTTCTCCTGGCCATCCTGTGCTTTTTCAGAATGGGAAGTCCGGGGGCGGATGTTTTATGGACGGTGGCGTACCGTTTCCTCATGCCGGTGTCTTTGTGGGTTCTGGCAGATGGGGAGCGGTGGATGGAAACAAAGCCATGGATGCGGCAGAGTATGTTCTTATATGCCATCCACTTTGTGGTGGTGCGTTTTGTGAATAAGGGAAGCGCTATGATTTTAAGGCAGTGTCTGGGAGAGGCAGCCATTGCGGCGGCCTCACTGGCAGTATATTTTCTGCTTCCGGCCATTGTGGTGGCGTTTTCCTATGGAGCCGCCCTGTTTCTTGGAAGATATATGCCATGGCTGTGGCGTATACTGTCCGGCGGGCGGAGTTTGAAGAAAGAGGAAGAAAGATGATTTTGGAACGGGAAGACTGGGAAGAGGCCAGGTGCTGCTTACGGCCGCAGGATGTTACGGTGGAAATTCCCCACGGAAAGAAATCCTATGAGATCGGTCAGGTGATTGCTGAGTTTGACCGGCTTTTGGCGCGGGATGCCAAGGAGGAAGCCGGGCGGTATCTGGAGGACTGGCTGGAGCAGTTTGAAAAAAACGGAGACTGGGCCTGCCAGATCACAATTTTAAATGAAATGATGGGATTTTACAGAAATTCCGGGGAAAAGGAGAAGGGACTGGCTTCGGTGAAACAGGGACTGGCTCTTGTGAAGGAACATAAGCTTTCCGGGACAGTCAGCGGAGGCACTACCTTTGTCAATGCTGCCACAACCATGAAGGCCTTCGGGGAGGCAAAGGAGGCCATGCCCTATTATGAACAGGCCTTCCGGGCATATGGAGAGAGTCTTGCGCCGGAGGATTACCGGTTCGGCGGCCTGTTCAACAATATGGCCCTTGCCTATGAAGACCTGGGAGACTATAAAAAGGCAGAGGTGTATTATAAAAAGGCCATGGAAATCATGGAGCGGCTGCGTCCGGGGAGTATTCTGGAAATTGCCGTTACCTGGGTGAATCTGGCAGTGCTCTATGAAAAGTGGGGCCGGGAGGAAGAAATTGATTCATGCCTCAATAAGGCCATGGACGGCTTCCATGACCCGGAGGTTGTGCGGGATGCGTACTATGCCTTTAACTGCAGGAAATGTGCCGATACCTTCGGACATTTTGGATATTTCCGCATGAAGAGAGAGCTGGCCTGTGAGGCAGACAGGATTTACGGGGCAGCAGGAGAAAAGGAAGAATAGGATGCAGGGACTGGAGCTTTCAAAACGTTTTTATGAGGAATACGGCCGGGGGATGATTGCAGACAGGTTTTCCCGGTATGAGCAGGTGATCGCCGTCGGCATGGCCGGAGAGGGCTCGGACTGCTTTGGATATGATGATGAGCTGTCCAGAGACCATGATTTTGAGGCGGGATTTTGTCTCTGGATTCCGGATGATTTAAGGCGTGAGCTGGAATTTCCCCTTTCCAGAGCCTATGATAAGCTGCCGAAGGAATATCTGGGAGTGAAACGGGAAAAGCAGAGCCTGTGGGGGAGAAACCGCAGAGGAGCCATGCTCACCGGAGATTTTTATGAGCAGTTTACCGGGCAGAGAGAGGGGCCGGAAACCTTAATGGAGTGGCTTCACATACCGGAATACAGTCTGGCATGTGCGGTGAACGGGGCCGTGTTTCGGGATGACCTGGGGGAATTTTCAAAAATACGGAAAAAGCTTTCCGACGGCTATCCGGAGGATGTACGGTTGAAAAAGATGGCAGCCCGCGCGGCTTTGATGGCGCAGTCGGGACAGTATAATTATGAACGGTGCAGAAAACGGGGCGAATACGGAGCGGCCGCCATGGCACTTTCGGAATTTGTACAGAATGGGCTTTCCATGATCTTTCTTTTAAACCGCTGCTACATGCCATATTATAAATGGGCGTTTCGGGCATCCAGGGAACTTCCGGTTCTGTCCGGGACGGCGAAAAAGCTGGAAACACTGCTGACCGGGGGAGAAAGCCGGGAGGTTTCCATGGGAATGATTGAAGCCATCAGCGGGGAAATCATAGGGGAGCTGAAGCGGCAGGACTTAACCGGAGGAAGCTGGGACTATTTGGAACCCCATGGGTTAGAGCTGATGGGGAGGATTAAGGACGGCCAAATCCGCAATCTTCATCTGATGGAAGGCTAGATTTTAAGAAAAAATACTTGCACATGAAATTAAACTATGCTATACTTATTTAGCTGTTCTAAGGGACAGGTGAATATTGAAACGTGACTGTCAGTCATGTACCAAATAATAAAGAGGTGAAAATCATGAAACAGGGAATCCACCCAAATTACTATCAGGCCAAGGTCGTTTGCAACTGCGGTAATGAATTTGTAACTGGTTCTACTAAGAAAGACATTCACGTAGAAATCTGTTCCAAATGCCATTCATTCTATACCGGTCAGCAGAAGGCTGCTTCCGCTCGCGGACGTATTGAGATGTTCAACCGTAAGTATGGTATGAAAGCAGACAAATAAGGTTTGATTAAGCAAGGTTGAGCTTTTGGAGGATTCTGAAAACTCAACCTTTTTTCGATTACAGGAAGCTTTGTACGACAGGAAATTTTGGAGGTTTAGAATTGAAATATTCCGGAATCGGGGGACAGGCAGTATTAGAGGGAATCATGATGAAAAACAGGGATGAATATGCCACTGCCGTCAGAAAGCCTGACGGGGAGATCGTGATTCAGAAAGAGACCTATGTGAGTATGACAGAGAAGGTGAAGTTCTTTTCCCTGCCGTTTGTACGCGGAATTTTCAGCTTTGCAGATTCCATGATTCTGGGAATGAAAACTCTCACCTGGTCAGCCAGCTTTTTTGAGGATGACGAGGGGGATGAGGAGCCGGGAAAGTTTGAGAAGTTTCTCATAGATAAATTCGGAGAAAAGCTGGAAAGCGTTGTGATGACAGCCGTGATGATTTTTTCCGTGTTCATGGCAATCGGAATTTTCATGGTGCTTCCGCTTTTGATTGCAGGCGTATTCCGCAGATTCATCACATCGGAAACGGTGATGGCAATTCTGGAGGGATGTATCCGGATTGGAATTTTCATTACCTATATTAAAGTGATATCCAGAATGGACGATATTAAGCGGACCTTCATGTATCACGGTTCGGAGCATAAATGTATCAACTGTCTGGAGCACGGACTGACATTAAATGTGGAAAATGTGAGAAAGAGCTCCAAAGAGCATAAACGGTGCGGAACCAGCTTCCTTCTGATTGTAATGGTCATCAGCATTCTGTTCTTTATGGTAATCCGTGTGGACACCATCTGGCTTCGGATTGTCAGCAGAATCATACTGATTCCGGTGATCGCGGGGGTGTCCTATGAGGTGCTCCGCCTGGCAGGAAGAAGCAACTCCAAAATCATGGACCTGGTGAGCCGCCCCGGCATGTGGATGCAGGGACTGACCACAAAGGAACCGGATGATTCCATGATTGAAGTGGCCATTGCAGCCGTGGAGCAGGTGTTTGACTGGAAAGCGTATCTGGAGGAGAATTTCCCGGAGACCTATCCAAAGGGATATTTTGAAACACAGGAGAAAACGGCATGACCTGGGGAGAACTGCTTTTGTCAGGACAGGAGAAACTGAAAGCCGCAGGAATCCGGGAGTACAGCCTGGATGCCTGGTATCTGTTTGAGCATGTATTCGGCATGGGACGGGCAGACTATTTTCTGCGCTCCCAAGAGACGGCGACGGCAGAGGAAGAAGCGCTTAAGGAGTTTCAGACCGGACTTTCAAGACGGGCAGAGAGGGAACCGCTCCAGCATATTCTGGGGACTCAGGAGTTCATGGGATTGGAATTTTATGTAAACCATAACGTACTGATTCCAAGACAGGATACGGAGACGCTGGTGGAGACCGTACTTTCCGCCCATAAAAATCAGGAGATTTCCCTGTTGGATATGTGTACCGGTTCGGGGTGCATAGCCATAAGTCTGGCGGCTTTGGGGAAATATACCCATGTGGAGGCGGCGGATATTTCGGATGCAGCTCTTCTTGTGGCAGAGAAAAATGCAGAAAAAATTCTTGGGTTGGGTGCGGTAAAGCTTCGCCGCAGTGATCTGTTTTCGGCATTTGACCCAAAGGAGCGATTTGATGTGATTGTCTCCAACCCGCCCTATATTCCAAGTGCGGTGATTGAAGGCCTGGAGCCGGAGGTGCGGGATTTTGAACCGCGTCTGGCCCTGGACGGGACGGAAGACGGACTGTTCTTTTACCGGAAGCTGGCGGAGGAAAGCGGAAAGTTTCTGAAAGAAAACGGGGCCGTTTATTTTGAAATCGGATATGACCAGGGGGAAGCAGTTAAGAATCTGCTTTCTGACCATGGATTTAAGGATACAAAGGTGATAAAAGATCTGGCAGGCAAGGACCGGGTGGTCTGCGGGAGATGGAATCCCGCATAGAAAGCCGGAAAGACCTGACAGAGAATAGGACCGGGTGCCGAGGGGGAATCGGCTGGCCGGAGTGTGAGAAGGAGGTTTCCTATGTTTGACCGTTTGGATGACATTGTAAAGCATTATGAGGAAATTATGCTTGAGTTAAACAATCCATCCGTCACTGAGGACCAGAGGCGGTTCCGCAAGCTGATGAAAGAGCAGGCCGATCTGACTCCTCTGGTAAACGCATATAAAGAGTATACCAAGGCGAAGCAGGATGTGGAGGACAGCCTGGCGCTTCTGGAAGAGGAAAGTGACGAGGAGATGCGTGAGCTGGCAAAGGAAGAGCTTTCCGATGCCAAGAAGAGAATTGAGGAGCTGGAGCAGCAGCTTAAGATTCTGCTTCTTCCCAAAGACCCCAATGACGATAAAAACGTTATCGTGGAAATCCGTGCAGGCGCAGGCGGCGATGAGGCGGCCCTGTTTGCATCGGAATTATACAGAATGTATGTCCACTATGCAGAGCGTCAGCGCTGGAAGGTGGAGTTAATTAACGTAAGTGAGAGCGGCATCGGTGGTATGAAGGAAGTGGAATTCATGATCACCGGACAGGGCGCTTACTCCAAGTTAAAATATGAGAGCGGCGTACACCGGGTACAGCGTGTTCCTGAGACCGAATCCGGCGGCCGTATCCACACCTCCACAGCAACGGTGGCCATCATGCCGGAGGCTGAGGAATTTGATGTTGTCATTGACGACAAGGACATCCGTATTGATGTTATGCGTGCGTCCGGAAACGGCGGCCAGTGCGTAAACACCACAGACTCTGCCGTTCGTCTGACCCATATTCCCACAGGAATCGTTATTTACAGCCAGACGGAGAAGTCCCAGCTTCAGAACAAGGAAAAGGCTTTCCGTCTTCTGCGTTCCAAGCTGTATGACATGGAGCTGGAGCGCCGCCAGAATGAAGAGGCAGAGGCCCGCCGCAGCCAGATCGGTACCGGAGACCGTTCTGAGAAAATCCGTACCTACAACTTCCCCCAGGGACGTGTGACAGAGCACAGAATCAAGCTGACACTGTATAAGATTGACTCCGTTATGGACGGAGATCTTCAGGAGTTAATTGACAGCCTGATTGCGGCTGACCAGGCAGCCAAGTTGGCCAAGATGAACGAAGGAATTTAATGGAAAGCCAGCCAGAACCGAATGTTCTCGGATTCTGACTGGCTTTTTGTATGACGGGCCAAAGCATGAGCTCGGTTAGACGGCGGAAGCAGAAAGGGACTTTTCAGCCATGGATGCGGCAACGAGCTGGAACAGAGCAGAAAGGGCGGCCAGATAAAATACATACTGGACACCGAACGCTTCCCAGATCAGGCCCATGATGGGAGAGGCGATGATGGCCATGATGTGGTCAACACTGAGTCCCACAGACAGGGTTCTGGTGACTTCGCTTTTATCCAGGGCGATGGAGCGCATCATGAAGGCGTGGACCATATTGAACTGCTCAAACAGGATGCAGAGTATGTAGGCGCCAAACACAAGGAACGCCTGGGGGCCGCCTTTTGAAAGGGTGCCGTCGGAAAGCATTCCGGAAATGAGTCCCATGACTGAGAAGGTGACGGCGATGTATCCGGCTTCCATCCACAGCATTTTCTTTGTGCCCAGCCGGTCCAGCATACGCCCGATCACCGGGGCCACAAGAGTTCCGACAAAATGGGTGACGATGGTGAGAAGGGCCACGGTATCGGCGCCCTGCTCCAAAAGCTTTACAATGACCCAGGGAGCAAAAACGATACGGATTCGTTTCTGGCAGCCATAGGCCAGCGTCACCATGTAATAAGGAAGATACCGTTTCCGGAAAAGAAGACGGTGGTTTTTTACTGCCGTTTCCGTCTTCATGGTGCGAAGAAGAAGGAACAAAAGCAGGATGGCCAGGGCCACAAAGCCGGAGGCCAGGATAAAGGGAAGAATTTTTTTACTCTGGAAGGTGAAAATTCCGGTCCGGAACCCCACAAAGACCAGGCTGGCCGATATCATGGAGCTCATGGTGGTTACGCTTTTAAATTTTCCCAGGGTGGCGCCTTCCTTCCCTGTGTCCGCCAGGGACATGGAGAGGGAGTCGTTTAAGGGCATGAACAGGTGGGTGCCCAGGGAGTGAATGAATAAAAAGGCCAGCATGACGCCGTAAGCGGGGGAAAAGAATCCCATGGCCACAAGACCGATTAGGGACAGGCACTGGGCCACAATGGCCATGCGGAGATTTCCGAGAAATCCCAAAGCGGCTACTACCACCATGCAGAGAACGCCGGGGCTTTCCCGGGGCACTTCGATGAAACCGCGCTGGACGGAATCAATATGGAATACTTCGTTGAAATAGTTGGAAAAAATGCCGTCCCCCATGCCGTTTGCCAGGGCGATACAGACCAGGATGCAGGCGAAGATTTTTCCGGCCTGCTGTTTGGATGATGTGTTCATGGTTTTCTTCCTTTGCAATTTTTGTGGCCTGCCTGCGGCAGAGCCCAAAGTATATTTTACAGAACTGTATGAAAATAATCAATGGTTTATAGGAATATTGGGAGAAAGACAGAGGATGGAACTGGATTTTTATCAGAAAATAGGAATTGTATGCAGGCGGATTCCTTCCGGCAAGGTGGCGACTTACGGACAGATTGCACTTTTGTGCGGGAAACCGAAGAATTCCAGACAGGTGGGCTACGGACTGAAGATGGGGCTGGCAGGCGGGGATGTGCCGGCCTTCCGTGTGGTGAACTCCAAAGGAATTTTAAGCGGCGCCTTCCATTTTGAGACCTATGACCTGCAGAAGATTCTTCTGACGGAGGACGGAGTGGAAGTGATCTGGACGCCGGAGGGCTTCCGGGTGGACCTAAAGCGGTTTGGATGGAAAAATACCATGGAGGACGCCCTGGCCATAGAAGAAGAATTTAAGCGGGCAGAGAAAGAATAACAGCAGTAATTTTATATCTTTTTAAGGAATTCCTAAAGAGAATGGCCTTTCAATGCGGGAGATTTTATGGTAGAATAACGACAGATATTATGCCTGCGTATCTGGTTCCTGCGTTCACCGCAGAAATTCAGGCACCGGGTTTCCCAAGTGGGAAGAAAAGGAGAACATATGAAAGGTATCATTCTTGCAGGCGGCAGCGGTACACGCCTCTACCCCTTAACAAAGGTAACTTCCAAACAGCTTTTGCCAATTTACGATAAGCCCATGATCTATTATCCGCTTTCCGTATTGATGAATTCCGGAATCCGTGATATTTTAATTATTTCCACTCCGGATGATACACCGCGGTTTGAGGCTCTTTTAGGAGACGGTCATCAGTTCGGAATCCAGTTATCTTACGCCGTTCAGCCAAGCCCCGATGGACTGGCCCAGGCATTCATCATCGGCGAGGAGTTTATCGGAAAGGATTCCGTTGCCATGGTGCTGGGAGATAATATTTTCCACGGCCAGGGCTTAAAGAAGCGCCTCCGCGCAGCCGCCGCAAAGGAAAAGGGAGCAACGGTATTCGGCTATTATGTGGACGATCCGGAACGGTTCGGCATTGTGGAATTTGACAAAGAAGGCAAGGCTGTTTCCATCGAAGAAAAGCCCGCAAAGCCCAAGTCCAACTACTGTGTGACAGGCCTGTATTTCTATGATAACCGCGTTGTGGAATATGCAAAGAACTTAAAACCGTCCGCGAGGGGTGAGCTGGAAATTACAGATTTAAACCGTATCTATCTGGAAAACGGCGAACTGGACGTGACGCTTCTTGGACAGGGCTTCACATGGCTGGATACGGGAACCCATGAGTCCCTGGTGGAGGCCACCAACTTTGTAAAGACCGTTGAAACCCATCAGCACAGAAAGATCGCCTGCCTGGAGGAGATCGCTTACAGCAACGGATGGATTTCCAAGGATGAGGTTATGAAAACCTATGAAGTTCTTAAGAAAAACCAGTATGGCCAGTATTTAAAGGATGTGGTAGACGGCAAATACATTGATAAGCTGCCGGGCCATGCGGATAAATAAGAAGGAGACAGAAAAACATGAAAATCATTGTAACAGGCGGCGCCGGATTCATCGGCGGAAACTTTATCCATCATATGGTAAATAAATATCCGGACTATGAAATCGTCAATCTGGATCTTTTAACATACGCAGGAAACCTGGAAACCTTAAAACCCGTGGAGGGAAAGCCCAACTATAAGTTTGTAAAAGGCGATATTGCAGACAGAAAATTCATCTTTGACTTATTCGAGAAGGAAAAGCCGGATGTGATCGTAAACTTCGCAGCAGAGAGCCATGTGGACCGCTCTGTGGTGGACCCGGAGAGCTTTGTCCGCACCAATGTTATGGGAACTACGACACTTCTGGACGCCTGCAAGCAGTACGGCATCAAGCGGTATCATCAGGTATCCACCGATGAAGTATACGGAGACCTGCCCTTAGACCGCCCGGATTTGTTCTTCACAGAGGAAACGCCGCTCCATACCTCGAGCCCCTATTCCTCCAGTAAGGCCAGCGCCGATTTATTCGTCATGGCTTATCACAGAACTTTCGGACTTCCGGTGACCATTTCCCGCTGTTCCAACAACTACGGCCCCTATCATTTCCCGGAGAAGTTAATTCCGTTAATGATCAGCCGTGCCCTTGCCGATGAATCTCTTCCGGTATATGGAACCGGAGAGAATGTCCGCGACTGGCTTCATGTTTCCGATCACTGTGAGGCCATTGACCTGATCATCCACAAAGGCCGCGTGGGAGAGGTTTACAACGTGGGAGGCCATAACGAACGCACCAACCTGGAAGTGGTAAAGACAATCTTAAAGGCACTGGACAAGCCGGAGAGCCTGATTAAATACGTGACAGACCGTCCCGGACATGACAGACGGTATGCCATTGATCCCACAAAGCTGGAGACAGAACTTGGCTGGAAGCCCAAATATAACTTTGATACCGGAATCCAGCAGACCATCCAGTGGTACCTGGACAACCAGGACTGGTGGAAGCACATTTTAAGCGGCGAGTACAGCAATTATTTTGAAAATATGTACGGCGAGCGTCTGGGCGATAAATAGGATGGTGCCAGAAGGAGAAGCTATGAGAATTTTAGTGACAGGCGTAAAGGGCCAGCTTGGCCATGACGTCGTAAATGAGATGGTAAAACGCGGCCTGGAGCCGGTGGGCGTTGATGTGGAGGAAATGGACATCACCGACAAGGCAGCCTGTGATAAGGTAATTACCGAAGCCAACGTGGACGCAGTGATTCACTGCGCCGCTTATACGGCTGTGGACGCGGCCGAGGATAATGTGGAGGTGTGCCGCAAGGTCAATGCGGACGGAACCAGAAACATTGCCGAGGTGTGCAAGAAGCTGGATATTAAAATGATGTACATCAGTACCGATTACGTGTTTGACGGACAGGGCACCAGACCCTGGGAGCCCGATGACGAGAGACATCCGTTAAACGTCTACGGACAGACCAAGTACGAGGGCGAGCTGGCTGTGGAAGAGCTGGTAAAGAAGTTTTTCACCGTCCGCATTGCC
Source organism: Clostridium sp. (assembly GCA_021770825.1). Lineage (GTDB taxonomy): Bacteria > Bacillota > Clostridia > Lachnospirales > Lachnospiraceae > CANRXD01. The sequence continues at coordinate 84,366 of JAETQD010000014.1, forward strand.
TGGGTTTTCGGCGTCAACGGAAAGAACTTCATTAAAACCATGCTCCGCATTGGAAAAGAGCGGGGAGCGGCGACGGTTGTGGACGACCAGATCGGTTCTCCCACCTATACCTATGATCTGGCAAGACTTCTTGTGGACATGATTCAGACGGAGAAATACGGCCGTTACCATGCAACCAACGAGGGACTTTGCTCCTGGTATGAGTTTGCATGTGAAATCTTTAAGCAGGCAGGAATGGATAACGTGACTGTGACTCCGGTTCCCACCAGCGAATATCCGGCGTCCAAGGCGAAACGCCCCATGAACAGCCGCATCAGCAAGGAAAAGCTCACAGAAAACGGGTTTGAGCGTCTGCCCCAGTGGCAGGATGCCGTTGCCCGGTATTTAAAGGAAATTACCTGGTAAACCGCATATAGTAAAACAAAGGATAAAAAGCGGCTGGCCGCGCAGATACTGGAGCCATGACCGCTTTTTAGACTGCAATCCGAAAGGAGAAATTGAAAATGGGAAAGTATTTTGGAACTGACGGCTTCCGTGGGGAGGCCAATGTGGATTTGACAGTGGAACATGCCTATAAAGTCGGAAGATTTCTCGGATGGTATTACGGGAAACAGGCCAAAGGCGACCGGTGCAGGATTGTAATCGGAAAGGATACAAGACGGTCCAGCTACATGTTTGAGTATTCTCTGGTGTCCGGCCTTACAGCATCCGGCGCAGATGTATATCTTCTGCATGTAACAACGACTCCCAGCGTGTCCCATGTAATCCGTACAGAGGACTTTGACTGCGGCATCATGATTTCCGCCAGCCACAATCCCTATTATGACAACGGAATTAAGATCATGAACGGCAGCGGCGAGAAGTTAGAGGAAAGCGTAATTGTTGAGATCGAAAAGTATCTGGACGGGGAAATGGGCGAGCTGCCGCTGGCAAAGAGAGAGCACATCGGACGGACACAGGACTTCGCAGCAGGACGGAACCGCTACATCGGCTATCTGATTTCCATTGCAACCCGTTCCTTTAAGGGAAAAAAGGTGGGCCTGGACTGCTCCAACGGAAGCGCCTCCTCTGTGGCCAAAAGCGTGTTTGATGCCCTGGGTGCAGATACCTATGTGATCAACAATGAGCCGGACGGTCTGAATATCAACAAGAACTGCGGCTCCACACATATCGAGCGCCTTCAGGAATATGTGCTGGAAAATCATCTGGATGTGGGCTTTGCCTATGACGGAGATGCAGACCGCTGCATGGCTGTGGATGAGAACGGCCAGGTGGTGGACGGTGATCTGATTCTTTATATCTGCGGCAAGTATATGAAGGAGCAGGGACTTTTAAGAAACAATAAGATCGTTACCACGGTTATGTCCAACATGGGCCTTTATAAGGCTCTGGACCGGGAAGGAATCGGATATGAGAAGACGGCTGTGGGCGACAAATATGTATATGAAAACATGTCCCAGACCGGAAACTGCCTGGGCGGCGAACAGTCGGGACACATTATTTTCAGCAAGTATGCTTCCACCGGCGATGGTATTTTAACATCCTTAAAGGTGATGGAGGTTATGCTGGAGAAGAAGCAGCCCCTTTCCAAGCTGGCTTCTGAGGTGACAATCCTGCCGCAGCTTTTAAAGAACGTGCGCGTGGCCGACAAGGCAGCCGCACTGGGAGACGAAGATGTGAAGAAGGCAGCAGCCGCGGTGGATGAGGCCCTTGGAAATGACGGACGGCTTCTCTTACGCCAGAGCGGAACAGAGCCGTTAATCCGCGTGATGGTGGAAGCCGAAACACCGGAGCTCTGCGAAAAGTATGTGGACCAGGTGATTGATGCCATGAAGGCAAAAGGACATGTGATCGGCTAAAGATACAAATGCCGGGGATGCCGCCAGGAGCAGCAGACCCGGCATTTACAGGATGTTACGGTTCCCTGGTTCCTTGCGGACAGTTGCTTTAGAATATCTACCATAATATTTTGATATAGTTTCTGGCTTGCATATGGGAAATGGTTATGTTAGAATAAAATAACGCCTTTGGGCGACTCTAAGAGTAAAGGACTGATGAAAATGGGGTTAGACCTAAGAGTGTGACATTATTTATTGTCCAGAAATACAGCGTGGTTTACCGACTCCGTGGCCGGCGACTATGAATTTATATGAAAAAGCAGCGGAAATGAAAATTAAAAAACGGAGGAAAGAAAACCATGATGAATGTAAAGAGATATCAGAGAGTACCGGTGGTACATTACCCGGAGCGCGAATGGCCCAATAAGGAGATCGAAAAGGCACCGATTTGGTGCAGCGTTGACTTGAGAGACGGAAACCAGGCCCTGGTGGAGCCCATGGTAGTGGAAGAGAAGGTGGAAATGTTTAACCTTCTGGTGAAGATGGGCTTTAAGGAAATCGAGATCGGTTTCCCGGCGGCTTCCCAGATTGAGTTCGATTTCTTAAGACAGCTTGTAGATCGGAACATGATTCCTGACGATGTGACTGTACAGGTTCTGACCCAGTGCAGAGATCATCTGGTAAAGAGAACCTTTGAGGCTATCCAGGGAATTAAAAAGGCCGTCGTACATATTTATAACTCCACATCCACGCTTCAGCGTGACGTGGTGTTCCATATGGACCGGGATGAAATCAGGCAGATTGCCATTGACGGCGTTGCAATGGTGAAAAAATATATGGCAGATTATGACGGAGAAGTGATTCTGGAGTACTCGCCGGAAAGCTTTACGGGAACGGAGCTGGATTTTGCGCTGGATGTCTGCAACGCGGTTCAGAAAGCCTGGGGTCCCACACCGGATAAGAAGATGATCATTAACCTGCCTTCTACGGTTGAAATGACAACGCCCAACGTATACGCAGACCAGATTGAGTGGATGATTAAACATCTGGATAACCGTGAAAGTATTGTTGTGAGCGTCCATCCCCACAATGACCGGGGAACCGGCGTGGCAGCCACAGAGCTGGCACTGTTAGCCGGAGCGGACCGGGTGGAGGGAACTCTGTTCGGAAACGGTGAGAGAACCGGCAACGTGGATGTGCTGACACTGGCTTACAACATGTTCTCCCAGGGTATTGATCCGGAGCTGGAGATTTCCGATATTAAGAAGATTGCAGAGGTTTATGAGCGCTGCACCAAGATGCATATTGATCCCCGCCATCCTTACGCTGGAAAGCTGGTATTTACCGCATTCTCCGGTTCCCATCAGGATGCCATCAACAAGGGAATGCATGCACTTTTGGAGCGCCAGAGCAAGGTATGGCAGGTTCCCTATCTGCCCATCGATCCGTCGGATATCGGCCGGGAATACGAGCCGGTTGTCCGCATCAACAGCCAGTCCGGAAAGGGCGGCGTGGCCTTTGTTATGGATTCCTTCTTCGGCTTCAAGCTGCCCCGCGGCATGCATAAGGAGTTCGCAGATATTATCCAGAAGATCGCTGAAAGACAGGGAGAAGTGGCTCCGGAGCAGATCATGGAGGAGTTCCGCAGACATTATCTGGAAATGAAGGAACCGTATCACTTCAGAAAGTGCAAAATCACGGATTTCGAGTCCGAGGGCGATTTTACAACTGTGGCAGTTGTGACCTATACGGACCATGGCGTGGCCAAGCAGTTTGAGGGTGTTGGAAACGGCCCCATCGATGCAGTACAGCGCGGTCTGGAAGAAGAGCTGGGAATCAACATCAAGGTGCTGGATTACAGCGAGCATGCGCTGACCTCCGGTTCCGGGGCACAGGCGGCTTCCTATATCCATGTGATGGACCAGGATACCAAACGGGCCACCTATGGCGTTGGCATCAGCTCCAACATTACAAGAGCTTCCCTGCGCGGAATTTTCAGTGCGGTGAACCGTTTGATTGGGGAAAAATAAGAGAAAAAGATACAATACGGCAGCTATGAACAGAAATGGCATAGCTGCCGCTTTTTTGCCCTGAATGTGTCAGATAATTGTAAGATAAAACAAAGAAAAACTTTGTAATTATATGATATGCTAGGAGTACAAAACAAAAAGAAAACAAATTTATTGAATTTTAAATGTTCAGGAGGAAAAAGTATGAAAATGAGAAAGGGTTTATTTATTATGACAATGACGGCAGCGATGACAATGGGAATGGCAATGACTTCCCTGGCAGGCTGGTCGGAGAGCGGAGGACGATGGTATTATTACAATGACAACAGCGGAAAGATGGTCCGGGATGACTGGGTAAAATCCAACGATAAATGGTATTACATGGACTCCAACGGCGTTATGGCGACAAACAGTTATATTGACGATACCTATTATGTCAACAGCAGCGGCGCCATGGTAACCAATGGATGGGTGCTTTTTAAGGACAGATGGAGCAGCGAGGAAGGCTGGCGCTATTTCACAGACAGCGGCCGGGTGGTCACAGACGGATGGAAGACCATCGGGGATACGCGGTATCACTTCACTGACACGATTATGGATACCGGATGGTACCATACCGGAGATGCAACCTATTATCTGGGAAGCTCCGGAGCTATGGTTACCGGATGGAAGAAGATTCGGGATGAGAACGACGACTGGGGAGAGAGCTGGTACTACTTTGGAAGCACTGGAAAGATGGAATCCGGCACAGAGAAGAAAATCAGCGGCGAAACCTATATTTTTGACGGCGAAGGAAGAATGCTGACCGGATGGGTGAACCCGTCAGACGGAAGCTCCTCCGGACGTGATGATCTTACCACAGCTAAGATCGATTCCTTAAAGTATTACAGAAGCGGTGGTCAGAGAGCAGACGGATGGTTAAAGTTAATGTCTCCGGATGAGGACGATGAATACTGGTATTACTTTAAGGATGGCCGGGCATATTCCTCCGGAAATGGCACAACAGCGATTGGCTCCTATGGTATGGCGAAAATCAAGAGCGAAACCTACTGCTTCAACTCCAGAGGGCAGATGGTGACAGGAATGATTGAGATCAACGACGGAAGAAAGTTCTACTTTGACCCGGATAACGGAAAGATGCGTACAGGACGTGTTGTGGTAAATGATGATAACCATGACAATGAGGTGTTCTACTTCACCACCACAGGAAGTCTTGGAAATAAGGGCGACGGATTCACAGGCGTGAAGGATGGAAGCCTTTATGATGAAGGAAACCTGGTGCAGGCGGAAGAGGGAATGAAGTACGAGAAGGTATCTGTTGGCGGAAAGGACTACGTGGTCAATGAGCAGGGTAAGGTGAAGACCAGCGGCACAGTTACCGATGCAGACGGTGTGAAATATAAAATTACCAAGCAGAGTGACGGAACCTATAAGATTGAAGTCATAAAATAGAAACTACCTCCGGAAAGGGGAGGCCCGAAAAGGGTCTCCTTTTTCTGTGTGATAGGCGGGAGCCCGTGCGGCAGGCGGGGGAGTTCCGTGCGGCAGGCGGGAACCCTGTGCGGTAAGCGGGAGACTTTGCAATGAGGAAAGCGGGAAACAGCGCTGTGTACTTGGGTGGAAAAAATCCGGGAGGAAAAAGGTGGAAGACAGCGAACAAATGTTTGCATATTAAAAAGGATTGTGTTATACTATGGATACTCAGTATTTGAAGAATCCATGAGCGTTTAAAGGAGTGTTACAATGCCAAAGCAGTATATTAAAATACGTGGCGCCAATGAGCATAATTTAAAAAATATATCTGTGGATGTCCCGAGAAATGAACTGGTGGTTTTGACGGGATTGTCCGGTTCGGGAAAATCCTCCCTTGCGTTTGATACTATTTATGCAGAAGGACAGAGACGGTATATGGAATCGCTGTCGTCCTATGCCCGGCAGTTTTTAGGACAGATGGAAAAGCCGGATGTGGAGAGTATTGAAGGTCTGTCCCCTGCAATCTCCATCGATCAGAAATCCACAAACCGGAACCCGCGCTCTACCGTGGGAACGGTTACGGAAATTTATGACTATATGCGTCTTTTATATGCCAGAATCGGAATCCCCCACTGCCCTAAATGCGGCCGGGAGATTAAAAAGCAGACGGTGGACCAGATGGTGGATCAGATCATGGAACTGCCGGAGCGGTCCCGGATTCAGCTTCTGGCTCCAATGGTCCGCGGACGGAAGGGACGTCATGAAAAGGTTCTGGAGCAGGCAAAAAAGAGCGGTTATGTCCGTGTCCGCATCGACGGAAACCTTCATGAGCTGACGGAATCGATTCAACTGGAAAAAAATATTAAGCACAATATTGAAATTGTGGTGGACAGGCTGGTGGTAAAGGAAGGGATTGAGAAACGTCTGGCCGATTCCATTGAAACGGTTATGAAACTGTCCGATGGCCTTATGATTCTGGATGTGTTTGGCAGTGAGCCCATCAACTTCAGCCAGAGCTTTTCCTGTCCGGACTGCGGAATCAGTATTGAAGAAGTGGAGCCGCGGAGCTTTTCCTTCAACAATCCCTTTGGTGCCTGCCCGGAGTGTTTCGGACTTGGGTACAAAATGGAATTTGACGAGGATTTGATGATTCCTGATAAATCCCTAAGCATCCGGCAGGGAGCCATAGTTGTTATGGGATGGCAGTCCTGCGCCAAGGAGGGAAGCTTTACCAGGGCGATTCTGGATGCCCTTGCGAAGGAATACGGATTTGATCTGGATACCCCGTTTAAAGATTATCCGGAAAAGATACATGACATTTTGATTCATGGCACCAATGGAAAATCCGTAAAGGTTCACTATACAGGCCAGCGTGGAACCGGAGTGTATGATGTGGCATTTGAGGGATTGATTGAAAATGTGAACCGGCGTTACCGGGAAACCTTTTCTCAGACCAGTAAGGCGGAATATGAGACTTTCATGCGGATTACGCCCTGTACCGCCTGCCATGGCCAGCGTCTGAAGAAGGAATCCCTGGCGGTTACAGTTGGAGATCTGAATATATATGAAGCTACCAATATGTCCATTGTGAGGTTTCGGGAATTCATTGACGGTCTGAAGCTTTCTACCATGCAGAAGATGATTGGAGAGCAGATTTTAAAGGAAATCCGCGCACGTATCAGCTTTTTGATTGACGTGGGTCTGGATTACCTCTCTTTGTCACGGGCCACCGGAACTCTTTCCGGAGGGGAGGCTCAGAGAATCCGTCTGGCTACCCAGATTGGCTCCGGCCTGGTGGGAGTGGCGTATATTCTGGATGAGCCCAGTATCGGCCTGCACCAGAGAGACAATGACAAGCTGTTAAAGACGCTGACACATCTGCGGGATCTGGGAAACAGCGTGATTGTGGTGGAACATGACGAGGACACCATGCGGGCGGCCGACTGTATCGTGGATATTGGTCCGGGTGCCGGAGAGCACGGCGGACATGTTGTGGCAATCGGAACGGCGGATGAGATCATGAAATGCAAGGAGTCCATCACCGGGGCCTACTTAAGCGGGCGGCTCAGTATTCCGGTGCCCAGTGAAAGAAGGACGCCGACGGGGTGGATTACGATCCGGGGAGCAAGGGAAAATAACCTGAAAAATGTGGACGTAAAAATCCCGTTGGGGGTTATGACCTGTGTAACGGGCGTTTCCGGTTCGGGAAAAAGCTCTTTGATTAATGAAATCTTATATAAATCTCTGGCAAAGAAGTTAAACCGCGCCCGGACCATAGCAGGAGATCACGATGGAATTGACGGTGTGGAGCAGTTGGATAAAATCATTGCCATCGATCAGTCTCCCATTGGACGTACCCCCAGATCAAACCCGGCAACGTATACAGGGGTATTTGATCTGATTCGTGATCTGTTTGCCTCCACTTCTGACGCAAAAGCAAAGGGCTATAATAAGGGGCGTTTCAGCTTTAATGTAAAAGGCGGACGCTGTGAGGCGTGCAGCGGCGACGGAATTATTAAAATCGAGATGCATTTCCTGCCGGATGTGTATGTGCCCTGTGAAGTCTGCGGAGGAAAGCGGTATAACAGGGAAACCCTGGAGGTGAAATATAAAGGAAAGAGTATTTTTGATGTGCTGGACATGACCGTGGAGGAGGCAGTGAAATTCTTTGAAAATGTGCCGTCCATCGCGAGAAAGATAGAGACGCTCCATGATGTGGGACTTTCCTATATTAAGCTGGGACAGCCCTCCACGGAGCTTTCCGGAGGAGAGGCCCAGAGAATCAAGCTGGCAACCGAGCTTTCCAGAAGAGGGACCGGAAAGACCATTTATATTCTGGATGAGCCGACAACGGGTCTGCATTTTGCAGACGTACACAAGCTGGTGGAAATTTTAAGGCGGCTGTCCGAGGGAGGCAATACGGTGGTTGTGATTGAGCATAACCTGGATGTGATTAAAACAGCCGATTATATTATCGATATGGGACCGGAAGGCGGAGACCGGGGAGGTACGGTCATTGCACAGGGAACACCGGAGGAAATCTGTCAAAATCCCATCTCCTACACAGGCCAATATGTAAAGAAATATTTGGAAAAGAAGTAGAGTTGTGATATACTGAAAGTATCAATGCCGGAGGGATTCGTACCGGCAGAAAAGGGAAACAGAATCATAAAACAGGAGGGGTTGCCATGTTATTAATCAAAGGCGCAGATGTGTATGCACCGGAACATCTTGGGAAAAAAGATGTTCTCATTGCCGGAGGGAAGATTGAAAAGATCGGAGACAATCTTCCGGAGTATGGGGGATGTCAGGTAATTGACGGAACCGGAAAAATCGTTACACCCGGCATCATTGACCGTCACGTTCACATTACCGGAGGCGGCGGAGAGGGAAGCTTCCATACCCAGGTACCGCCAGTACAGCTTTCCAAACTGGTGGAAGGCGGTGTTACCACAGTCGTGGGCGTTCTCGGTACCGATGGAATCAGCAGAAGTGTTGAGAATCTGGTGGCTAAGGTAAAATCCCTGAAGGAAGAGGGAATTTCTGCATATTGCTGCTGCGGCGCCTATGGATATCCCAGTCCGACAATTACTGGAGATATCAGCAAGGATATTATGTTTGTGGATGAGATTCTGGGACTGAAGTTAGCCATTTCTGACCATCGTGCTCCCAATGTTTCTGTGGATGAATTGACCCGTCTGGCCAGTGATGTGCGTACTGCCGGAATGCTAAGCGGAAAGGCCGGATTTGTGTGCCTGCATATGGGCGGCGATAAGAAATGCCTGGGTCCGGTATTTGAGTCTCTGGAAAATACTTCTATTCCGATTAAGACCTTCCATCCGACTCATGTGGGACGGTCCAAAGAGCTTCAGGCCGATGCATTTAAGTTCGCAAAAATGGGAGGCACCATTGATATTACCTGCGGACAGTTTGAGAAGAAATTTAAATCCGTTGCCGCTTCCTTAAAGGCTGCCATTGAGGAACAGGTACCGCTCGATAAGATCACATTGAGCTCTGACGGACAGGGAAGCTGGTCCAATTACGATGAGGCCGGAAATCTTACAGAGATGGGTGTATCCGATGTAAATACCGTTTACCGCCAGATTGTATATGAGGTAAAGGAAGAGAATATGGCCCTGGAAGATGCCATTATTTTCGGAACAAGCAATGTGGCAAAGGCTCTGGAGCTTTATCCGAAGAAAGGTGCCGTGCGTGAGGGCAGCGATGCAGATGTGCTGGTTCTCAATGGAGATCTGTCCATGAATGCAGTTGTGGCCAACGGAACCGTGATGATGAAGGACGGCGTTGTCTGCAAAAAAGGAACCTACGAGGCATAGAAACGAAGGGGAACAACAAAATGTACCGTTTTTTGACAAATCCCCTTGCCAACTAAGATTCTTTCATTTATAATAAGGTCACTTGATGAGACGTCCCATGGACGTTCTGGCAGAGAATGAATATATGGAGCTGTCTTCGCGGGCAGTTCCATATTTGTCTACTCTGCGGTTCATTCCAACGACAAGCAAAATTAACAGGAGGCTCCCAATGAATCAGGAGAAGATTATCGTTATTGATTTCGGCGGACAGTATAACCAGTTGGTTGCCCGCCGTGTCCGTGAATGTAACGTGTACTGCGAGATTTATTCTTACCGGACAGACATTGAACAGATTAAAGCCATGAATCCCAAGGGAATTATCCTTACGGGCGGTCCCAATAGCTGCTACGAAGAAGGTGCAGCGTCCTGCAGCAGAGAGCTGTTTGAGATGGGAATTCCTGTGTTGGGTCTGTGCTATGGCGCACAGCTTATGATGCATGTGCTGGGCGGCCATGTGTGCAAAGCCCCTGTACGCGAGTACGGAAAAATCGAGGTAACGGTGGACAAAAACAGCAAGCTGTTCGGAGACGTGTCCGAAAAAACCATCTGCTGGATGAGCCACAACGATTATATTGAGAAAGAAGCTCCGGGATTCAAGATCGTAGGAAGCACCGCAGATTGCCCGGTTGCAGTGGCTGAGTGCGAAGAAAAGAAGTTATATGCAATTCAGTTCCATCCGGAGGTCCTTCATACACAGGAAGGAACCAAGATGCTCCATAACTTTATCTATGAGGTATGCGGCTGCGCAGGAACCTGGAAGATGGATGCATTTGTTGAGAACAGCATCAAGGCAATCCGGGAAAAGGTTGGAAACGGCAAGGTACTCTGTGCCCTGTCCGGCGGCGTGGATTCCTCTGTGGCTGCCGTAATGCTGGCAAAGGCTGTTGGCGATCAGCTTACCTGTGTATTCGTGGACCATGGCCTGCTTAGGAAAAACGAGGGTGACGAGGTTGAGGAAGTATTCGGACCCAATGGCCCGTACGACCTGAACTTCATCCGTGTCAATGCACAGCAGAGATTCTACGACAAGTTAAAAGGTGTGGAAGAGCCGGAGAGAAAGAGAAAAATCATCGGCGAAGAGTTTATCCGTGTATTTGAGGAAGAGGCAAAGAAAATCGGCGCCGTGGACTTCCTGGTACAGGGTACGATTTATCCGGACGTGGTAGAGAGCGGTCTTGGCGGAGAGTCTGCTGTGATCAAATCCCACCACAATGTGGGCGGTCTTCCGGATTATGTGGACTTTAAGGAAATTATTGAGCCCTTACGGGATTTGTTTAAGGATGAAGTGAGAAGAGCCGGTCTGGAGCTTGGAATTCCGGAAAAGCTGGTATACAGACAGCCGTTCCCGGGTCCGGGCCTTGGAATCCGTATTATCGGTGAAGTGACACCGGAGAAGGTTGTTATGGTACAGGAAGCGGATGCGATTTACCGCGAGGAGATTGCAAAGGCTGGACTGGATCGTGGAATCGGACAGTATTTTGCTGCGCTGACCAACATGCGTTCCGTTGGTGTTATGGGCGATGAGAGAACCTATGACTATGCAATTGCATTGCGGGCGGTGAATACCATTGACTTTATGACCGCAGAGGCCGCGGAGATTCCGTGGGAGGTACTTGGGAAGGTTGCGAACCGGATTGTCAATGAGGTGAAGCATGTGAACCGGGTGCTGTATGATTGTACGGGGAAGCCGCCGGCTACGATTGAGTTTGAATAATTTTCAAAAGCTCGCAAAAGCCTATAAAATGGGCGCTTGCGAGCTTTCTTTATGTCCGTTGGTACTATTTTGGTACTACGCATGAGGCCACGTAATCTTCCATTCAAAGTATTCATTTGGGGTAATTTCCCCAGTCTTCAATTTGTTTTTCATTTCGTTCCATTCCAAAAGAAAATCATTTACAAGTCCATATTCGAAGGTGACAGCAACGGGAGCACCGGCTGCCATGTACTCATTATCGTTATAGGTAAGTTTTACATCGTCATCCTTGGTAACTGGTGTCATAGCTGCAAGGCGGATAAGATTGCCGGGAGCCTGATATTCAGGGAAATGCTTTCCTGTAGAAGGAGCAGCACTTTCCTCTAACCAGAAAAGTGTCTCGATAATGTCCTCTGCTGAACCAAGGCTGTAATCATCAAGTGCTTTGTAGTTGCACTGTAAAACCTCTGCAATCTTGGCAAGCATATCGGCCTTAGGCACGCGGGCACCTGTTTCGTACTGTGCGATTCTTACAGACATACTCTTGCCCTCAAAGCCAAGAGCAGCACCAAATTCGTCCATGGTCATCTTGCGGAATATTCTTATTTTCTTAATTCGTTCACCAACAGTCATTGTGGTTCCTCCATTCAATAGAAAACTTTCTAATCATTTTTGTTTAAAAGAAGTATAGCACACAAAAATCTGCTTGTGAAGATACTAAATAAAAAAGTTTAGAAAAAGCCGTTGACATTCTATACAAAATAGTATAGTATAACAGACAAGGAGAAAAACTATACAGAAATGTATAGAAAGACAAAATAAACGCACTTTGACAATTGAATGAGCTGTATCCTATATTAACAGACCTTGCCAAGAGCTCTGAGCAATCAGAAGGAGCGAGGGAAGACACTTCCGTCAAGGGTGGGAAAGGAACTCGCGCAGGAGTAGCCCACAGGCATTTGCTAAAGGCCGGTTGTAACACCGGTGGTATAGGATATGAGAGAAAGCCAAACCGACTTATCGCCTTAAGCATTAGCAGTTTTCCGTTTTGAGTATTGTTTGGGAAGAAGGAGGTGACGCGGATGGAGAACATGTTTATACAGGTGGACGAGGTGTGTGAAATCCTTGGGGTATCACGTTCTAAGGCGTATCAGCTGATGCGCCAGCTCAATGCAGAGCTTGAGAAAAAGGGACGTCTTACCATCCATGGAAAGGTGCTTCGTAAGTATTTCATGGAGAGATTCTATGGAGAGGATGCGGTGTAACAGCCGCTTATTGCTAAAGAGGTTGGGGGTAGATGCCGGAGGTCTGTCCCAAGATTTGGAAGGAGTGATTTTATGCCGGCATACAAGGACGAGAAAACGGGAACCTGGTTTGTGAAGTTCTATGTTAAGGATTGGACTGGTGCAAATAAACAGGTGAAAAAGAGAGGCTTTGCTACCAAGCGTGAGGCTCTCGAATATGAGCGAAGCTACAAGGTAAGGCAGGAAAGTAATCTGGATATGACCTTTGAGGATTTCTTCAAAATATATTCAGAGGACATGGAGCTACGCTTAAAGCGTAACACTTGGCTTACCAAGGAGCATATTGTAAGAACCAAGATTTTGCCATATTTTAAGAAGCTTAAGATGAACGAGATTACCGCAGCGGATGTAATCAAATGGCAGAATGAATTGATTGCCTACAAGGATGAAAATGGAGTTGGTTACTCCATGACCTATCGTAAGACCATGCACAATCAGCTTAGTTGTATCTTCAACCATGCATGCAAGTTTTACAATTTGCGTAATAATCCGGCGAGACAGGCGGGTTGCATGGGCAGAGAGGAATCTAAGGAAATGCTGTTTTGGACCACGGAGGAATATAAGCGCTTCTCTGAAGCGATTATTGATAAGCCCATGTCCTACTATGCATTTGAGATGCTGTACTGGACAGGAATGCGACTTGGTGAATGTCTTGCTCTTACTATGGCAGATTTTGATTTTAATAAGAATACAGTTCGTATCTGTAAATCATATCAGCGTCTGGAGGGTAAGGATGTGATTACCACACCGAAAACGAAAAAGAGCAATCGTACAATCAAACTACCGAAGTTTTTGGCAGAGGAAATGAAGGTGTATTTTGAGATGCTGTATGGATATAAGGAAACGGACAGAATCTTTCAGGTAACGAAGAGCTATCTGCACCATGAGATGGAGCGTGGAAGCAAGCTGGCGGGTGTGAAGAGGATTCGAATTCATGATCTGAGGCACTCGCATGTATCACATCTCATCGAGCTTGGTTTCTCGGCACTTGCCATTGCTGACAGAGTGGGACATGAGAGTATTGATATTACTTATCGATATGCGCATCTATTCCCTTCTACTCAGATTGAAATGGCGGACAAGTTGGATGTGGAAAATGACAGGCTGAATGGTGTAGATGATATTGATGATGAAGACGCTGCCGATGATTGTAAAATTGTAAATATCGACGATTATCTGGTGGGCTGATATGGAAAGGAGCAATTGCTATGAGTGAAAAAAGAGTGGATAAGTATAACCGTTACAGATGTGTTAATGTAGGCTTTCGATTGTCACCAGAGGAGGCAGAGGAGCTGAATGTGAAGGTTGCCTTAAGCGGTCTTAGCAAGAGGGACTATATCGTGGATTGTCTTTTGAAGCATGAGATTCGTGTGGTGTGTGGAATAAATGTGGCTAGGGCCATGAAAAAGTATCTCGAGGCGATTTTGAAGGAGCTACAGCATACAGCAGAGGGAGCGGTGCCAAAGGAGGAGCTTTTGACATCCCTTCAGCATGTGCTGGAGATTTTGGAAAGAGCAGAGGATTAGATTTTACAGCGCTAGGCGCAGAAAGGATGTTTTATGAGAGAAGAAAATAAGGCGACTGCAACGCCAACGATTGCAGAACAGTTAGGAGTTGAGTACAAGAAAGTGGATGGGTATTACTATCCTGTGCTTGGAGAATCGGAAGAAAACGAGTTTTTAAAGCTTGGGAAATGGGGACATCGTTGGCTTGGAATGATGATGGAGCATGACCGCTATCTGTATAATCTGTACTTTATGTGTGGTGACCTTTATCAGAAGGCAAAGGAGTATGAGGATTATGCGTGGCAGCTTCATGATGAGCTGGTGGAAAAGCTAAAGGCTTCAAGAAATGCAGACAGTGCTGACTTGGATGCTATGGAGAAGATTTATAGGATACAGGAAATTGAAGCTACAGCTGAGGAGATAATCAATAATGACCTATATGAGCTGATTGATTCCATCAAAGAACAGCGACTTGAGTTTATCAAGGAGCATAAGGCTCAGATGGCAGAGTAAGAGGAGGATTTGTTTATGGAGGATAAGACGATTTATTATGTGGGAATTGACCACGGCAATCACCTGATGAAATCAGCAAATCATGTATTTAAGAATGGTGTGGAAAGGTTGGCAACAAAGCCGACCTTTTCAGGCAACACGCTGATACACGAGGGTGTGTTTTATAAGATTGGAGAGAAGCGTAACAGCGTAAAGGACAGCAAGCTGGCAGATGATGACTATTATCTGTTGACGCTGGTGGCTCTTGCAAAGGAATGTCAGAGTGGAGCGATACCAAATGGTGCTCGTGTGGTTCTTGGAGTAGGACTTCCACTAAAGCATTTTGCCGCGGTGCGAAAGCCATTTGTAAGGTATCTGAAGCGAGAGCAGAATGTGAAATTTAACTATGAGGATGCACAGTACAATTTTACAATCGAAAATGTGCTGGTATTCCCTCAGTGTTACGCAGCGGTGGCTGATAAGCTTGGAGATATGAGTGGAGAATATCTGATTGTGGATGTTGGCTCTTGGACCATTGACATTATGCATGTGAAGGATGGGGTGCCGGTGGAAAGTAAGTGTGAGACCTTCACCGAGTCTATGATTTCGGTAATTCAGGGAATCAGGAGCAAGAGTAGTGAATTGTTCGGTAAGGAAATTTCGGAGGATGTCATCACAGCTTTTATCAGCAATGGAGATTGCAACTGTGCTGAAAAGTACACGAGGCTGATGGAGAGTGAGTTGGAAGCCTTTGCCAAAAAAGTAGAGGGTATTCTAAAGGAGAATGGTCATGATACGGAATTTGCCAACATTATTTATGTGGGTGGCGGTGCTAAGGTGATGGCTGCCTATGGTCGCAGAGGTAATAACATTGACTATGTGGTGGATGTCAGAGCCAATGCGAAGGGCTATGAGTATCTGGCAAGACAGCTTGCGTAAGGCGAGGTGGTACACATGATGGAATTAGGTAGAGAGAGGCGGCTGAATTGCCGTCTCTATGTGGACCGACAGACGGATGCAGTAGTAATTGAAAAGCTGGAACGGTTACTTGCTGAGAAGCATTTCCTAAATCAGACGGAGCTGATAAAGCATGGGATTGAATTGGTTTATAGTGAGATCTATGAGGATAAAGCTGAACCGGGACAGGCGAAAGCTTCGGGGGTCGATGTGCAGGTGCTTGCAGAGCTACTTGTGGATATGCTAAAGCCGGAGCTACAGCAGATGCTAGGTGATTTTGAGGAAAGAATTGCTGATAGTATGAAGGCTGTAAATGCCGGTGTTGTAGAAGTAGGGGCTGTAGCTGATAATGCTTTGGTTGAAGCAGTAGTTTCTACGGAGAATGAACCAGCATTAGTTGAAGCGCCGGAAAAGAAGCTGATTGCAGTGGTTCATGAGGAAAAAGCACTTTCAGGCTCTGCAATCAGCTTTTTGAAGGGCTTGAATGATGATTAAGATGCAATTTTTACTGGCGTCAGAATGGTGGCAGGAGTATCTGAATTGGTATCAGAGTGACGCCAATTCTATATAAGTATCAATATATTTGGAGGCAAAATGACGCCAAGTGGCGCATATTTGACGACAGCTATGGGCAGCGTGAGCTGTCATATATAGGGTGCAGGTGCTCCTGCCAAGACGAAAAAAGGATGTTCGCCGAGTAGGCGAATATTTTTTTCGGGGAAAGGTCCGACCTTTCCCGTATCTTGCAAAATGAATGAACAGTTCTAAAGGAACAAGGAAGGAGGGCACAACCATGGGAATGGGAAGTGTGATTATGACGACAAGAAGCTATAGATTTGGAGGTTATGTGTATGGCAGATGGAAACAGAAAATACAGGTCTGATAAGAAGGTTTACAAGGTTTCCTTTAAGCTTTCTGAGGCGGAATTATTGAAACTGGAGTCTGATGCGAAGAAAGCCGGTAAAAATAGAAGTGAATATCTGCGCGAGCTTGTGAAGAACAGTAAGGGCGTGGATACCACATTTGCTTCGGATAGAAGCTCCTTTATCAGACAGATAACAGGAATTGCTACCAATGTAAATCAGATTGCTAAGGTGGTAAATACTCAGGGCTTTGCTTATACCAGTGATATTGATGGGCTTAAGCGCGATTTGGAGGATATTAAGAGACTGACGCAGGAGGTGCTGAGTGTATGGCAGTCACTAAGATATTGTACTTAAATGAGGCACAGACCGGAAATCCTGCGGGGCATCTTAAAAATGCTTTGGAGTATATTCAGAATCCTGAGAAAACGGAGGAACGTGTTCTGGTAGGCAGTATAAACTGCCTGCCGGAGACGGCCTTTGAGCAGATGATGGATACAAAGGTGACCTATGGCAAGACGGATAAAAGACAGGGCTTTCATATTATGATTTCATTTGTGCCCGGAGAGGCAACAGAGGAGCAGGCATTTGATATTGTAGGGCGATTTGCTTAGGAATATCTGGGAGATAAATACGAGGCTGTGTATGCGGTGCATAATGACAAGGAGCATATGCATGGACACATTGTATTTAATAGCGTGAGCTTTGAAACCGGTGCAAAGTATGATTATCGTAAGGGAGAGTGGAAGCGGAGGATGCAGCCTCTTACCAATAAGCTTTGTGCGGAGTATGGTCTTAATATTATGCCGGCGGAGTATGCCAAGGAGCCCAAGAATCTGTCCCGTAAGGAGTGGGAGCTTGAGCAGACCTTTCGGGAAATGATTTTGGCAGACGCGGAGTTCTGTTAGAGTCAGGCGACCAGCTTTGACCATTTTGTATTTTTGATGAAGAGGATAGGGTATCAGTTTGAATATGGAAAATATCTTTCCATAAAGGTTCCAGGTGGCAGATGGTATCATCAACTGGATAAGTTGGATGAACGATTTGCAGAAGATAAGTTTCGTCTTTATCTGGATATACCATATGGTAGTCCACGATTTGTAGTCAAAACCACTGGGGCAATCTATTGTAAGGGAACAACAGCATTTCAGATGAAATTCTATCGCAGAATCTATCAGGCGAGAATGGTGGAGCAACGTCGCTTCGATAAGCATGCAGCATATCTTGCCAAGGAGCTGGAGCGGATGAACCGCTTGCAGGAGCAGTATCTATTCCTTGTAAAGAATGATATTAAGTCTGTGGAAGGACTTATTGGCTATCAGGTGATACGGGAAAATGAGGTGGAGAAAATCTCCAAGCGACAGAAGACTTTGTATCAGGAAAATAGTGTGCGTAAGCGTGCATGCAAGACGGTGGAGGATATTCGCGAATATCAGCTGTGGCATATGGATGTGCAGGCGGAGTTGGATGCTCTAATGACAGAGAAGAAGGAGCTGAATAAAAGCCTTAAGCTAGTGGAGGCTTGTAAGACTGAATATAGGACTTTTTCAAGGTTTGATTATATGGATATCGAGGATGAGATAAGACATTCAATAGAGGTGCCGGAGTATCCGTATGCGGAGAAGAAGCAGGTGGATTATTATGATGATTATGAGCCTGTGACGGATACTGTGGATAATGCTGCAGTGTCAGAGGTGCAGATGGAAATTGATACAGATAAAAAGAAGGATGTTTCTTTGGATGTTGAGGAGATTTCAAATGTTGTTGTGGAAGAGGACATTATAGCGGTAGAAGATGACGTTACTGATGCTGGAGTAAATGCATCGGAGAGTGTAGCGATAGAGGAGACCTTTTCAATAGTTCAAATCACTTATGAGGATTATAAGCGTATGACACCTTTGGAAAAGGCACAAAGCTGTGGCTTTACAAGGTTAAGAAGCTATGAAGCGGTAGAAGGTGTTGTGAAGCTTAAATTCATAGAGCTGGAGCACAAGCCGACAACGGATGAGCTTATGGAAGAAACGGAGCTACTCTATAAGGGTATGCGTGAGCTGGTTGTTAGAACCAAGGTGGATGAAGTTCTGGAAACGGTTGAAAAAAGTGGATTATCTTTTATCTGTTGGACTCCAAGGGAAAAGGCAGAGCTATTGCAATTTCAGCTGGATGATAATTCTTACAATATGCAGCTTTACAATGCGGTATGTAAGGCGTGTGGCATAGATACTTCTGATATGGACGAGGTGTTTGAGGATTATCAGGCTATTTATGATAAGACTGTGGAAATGCAGGGTGATAAGGAGGTTGGAAGAAAAGAAAGTGGCAGAGGCAGAGTGCGATAGGGTGCTCTGCTATATGTCATGAATATGTAAAATACTGAACGAAGTTGGTTGAAAAAGGCACAAATGAGTGATAAAATGGTTATGAAACGAAACCAAAATCTTTGTAAAATGAAAAAGAGGAACACAATGAGCGAAATATTTAATTTTATTAATGAAAAAATGAAGGTATTATTGGTTATTAGTGAGAATTCGATGGAGATAGATGGAATTAAAGTGTGTCCGCTTAATCAGCAAGAGATTGCGAATCAAGTGCCTTGTGGGAAACCAAAAGTGAATCAGATAATTCGAGAGCTAACAGAGGAAGGCTATGTTGAAACCATGAGAACAAAGGGTAGGTATGTGCTTACGGAGAAGGCAGAAATATTGGTAAAAGGTTTACTTGATAATTAAATGGAGGCAACTATGGAAAATACTAATAAGAATGTGGAAGAATTGTTTAATCCTAGTCTTTCGCAGGAGTACAAGGATAAATTTCAAGAGCTTATATTCAGAATGGATAATGCTTATGCAAATTATAGAATTAAGATATTGAAGGAGGAAATTGAGACACAAAAAGTATCTACGGAGAGTGATGTTGAAGAGTTAAAATATGTAGCTTCATTAAGGGTGTTATTAGATTTGATTCAGCAGGGTTGGGTTATAGATATAAGAGATGGGGCATTATATTTACTCTTTTCTTCTGAAAATAGTAATAATAAAGATTATATAAAATATCGCTTGAGTTTTGAAAGAAACGCTCAGTTTGAGGAGAAGTCAATTGTTCAATTTGTAGAGAGAATGGAAAAAAAGAGGAATTTTGAAGGAAGGGAAATATCCATCAAAACATTAATAGGAGATCCAACAGCTTTAATTAATAAAATTAATAATGGAGAGATTGTTGTTAGTCCATACATTCAACAGGTTACGAATGATAGAGATATATACACGGGCTATAAACTGTCTGATATATGGAGGTATTTTAGATATACTTGGTCTATTCCGTATAAGACCATGCCGGGTAGAAATATATATTATCTTGTTAGAGATGAGGCACAAGAAAATCATCCGGTAATAGGTATTTTTGCATTAGGGAATTCTGTATTGAATCTTACTGTACGAGATAATGATATAGGCTGGACTGTTGATGCGGTAGAGAGCAATATGGCAAGAAAACAGGATGTACAAAAATCAAATAAGCAAATAAGCCAAACGGAAGGAAAAGAGGTTTCTACAAAAATTGAACGATTTTTAGAGAGTGAAGAGGAGTATATAAGAAGAACTGAAGAATATGCAAACAAATTGTTAATTCAACTGGAAACAAATATAAAGGATGCGTTGAATGATATTTATGTAAAGGATTTGGGGTATCATAGAAATACAAAGCATTCTGATGAAGAATATATTCAAAATTTGAGGGCTCAGGCTGAGGAATTAAGGCTTAAAAATTTGAATAATACTAAAAATGATAATGTTACTGACTGGGTTGCAGAGGCGGAAAGTGAATTGTTCAAAAAGAAGAGGTTAATTGAGTTGGCTAAATTGTTAGAAACAAGGAACATTTTTCAAAAATATCATGCCTCTTCGGCAAGAGAACAAATCGTTACAATGTTAAAAACGGATGATGGTCGAAAGGCTATTAGCGCAGCCTTGATTGCTAATAGAAAAAACAAAATTGGTGCTAATATGATGGATATTATAGTTTGCGGTGCAATCCCACCATACAACGAATTACTTGGTGGAAAATTAGTAAGTATACTGGCATGTAGTCCGCAGGTTATAAGTGATTATACAAATAGATATAAAAAGCAGGTAAGTGAAATAGCCTCTAGAATGAAAGGAAAAAAGGTTATAAGGGATAGTAGATTAGCTTATATGGGAACAACTAGTTTGTATGCCATAGGTAGTAGTCAATACAATAGAATAAAAGTTCCGATATCAGAGGATTTTGAATTAATATATAAAAAGGTTGGAGTTACTGAAGGGTTCGGAACAGTTTATTTTTCTAAGTATACAACTGATTTATTATCAAGGATTTTAGAAATAATAGATGGTGGTAAAAAAATTAATCATATCTTTGGGGAAGGAACTAGCCCTAGATTTAGGTTAATAAGTAGAGGTGTCGCTTCGCTTGGGTTAAAGGCCGATTCTTTTTTACAGCATTATTCACCAAGAATTGTGTATTGTATGGAATTGGCTAAGAATTCGAAGGATTTTTTGAACGGTTATACATCAGAGCTACAGTATGCATTTGATTTGGATAGCCCCGAAAGTATTGCACAAGCCACAAGGAAAATGAGTGATTTTTGGTATGAACGTTGGTTGCAGAGTAGGATAAATACAGTCGATATTAAAGCACGCTTAAATAATTTTAAGGTAGAAGAATTCATGTTAAGTAGGAGGTGTAAGCATGAATAAGTTGGATTTTGTTCGTAAGCTTTACAGAGGAAAAAATTGTTATTCTGATCCATTAACACCTGAAGAAATAGAACTTATTCATATAAGGTCTACAACTGAAAATATAATTAGTCAGATGCTTGAGGATAAGAAAATCATATTTTTGACAGGTAATCCCGGAGATGGAAAGACCTATATTATTAAAGCGTTGGATGCAGTGATTAATAAGGTGAGTGCTTATGTTGAAACGGATTTAAGCAGTATAGAGGATTATTCTGATATAGTAGAAAATATCAAACAATGCTACGAAAATGGTAGTGCTTGTATTATAGCGGCAAACGAATATCCGTTTATTAAGCTGGAAAAGGCTATGGGAGAAAAATATCCAGAAATATCAGAGCAGATACGTGCTGTAAAGAAGAATAGCATCGTATATGGTGTTCCATCCTTTGAATGTGGACGAATTGTCGTTGTTGATCTCAATGATAGAAATTTATTGGATAGAGAGAAGAAAACAATTCTTGCGGCTATTGATAAATTAGTAGGCTTGTTGGAGGATAGTAAGGGTATAAACCATATATTAGATGAAAATATACAAGCCTTGTCTAATGAGCTTGTAAGAGAACAATTGCTAAAGATTTTCGAAATTATTGCGATTTGTGGTGAACATTTTGTGATGAGGGATATATTGGGGACTATTGCTTATGCGGTTTCGGCGTGTGTTGATGATGAAGAATATACGCATTATTATGATACATTATTTAGTGGAAGCAGTGAATTGAACAATTATTTAAAGCAGTTTGATCCTGTTTATTTAAGTGAACCTGATATAGATGAGCAAATATGGAATGGTGAGATAGAAGATGGATGGGTTTTGAATGCGCCAAGTAAATGGCCTCTTGAGTATGATGATACAGAGGAGGCATTAACTGCATTTGCTTCAATAAAAAGAAAATTCTATTTTGAGAATATCTATTCGAAAAGAATATCAGAATTACAGCCAGATGAATATGTTGATTGCTGTAAGGTGTTCCAGCAGATTGATTCACGGAAAAGTAAAGTTAGAGATATCATTGTACAGGCCATAAATAGAATGTATTTGAAGTCTGATGATGCAAAGAATCAATTACGCATTTGGAGTACTCATAGCTATGATTTGAGCAGAGAATCCTCAGCAGCAGTTTCTAGCAGATATATTCCGAATAGTGAACTGTTGTTGGAATGCCCACGTCCTTCAGATTGGCTTGCAGATATGGAATATACACCAACACATTTGATTTTACGTCATCAGAGTTTTGATTCTCCAGTGTTGAAATTAGATGTAGATATGTTGAAAACGTTATTTATGGTTAGAAAGGGATATCCGGTAGGCTTACTGTCTGATAAATATGAGCAGATGATAAGTCAGTTTCTTGACGAAATAGCAGGAAAAAATGGAGCAACACGACCATATGACGAAGGAGAAATTATTATTGCCAATCGAAAAGAGGATTATAAAAAATCCCTTTATATTCGTAATAATAAGTACAGCTTTACGGAAGGAGAAGATTTGTAATGGCGACAAAGAAGTTTTTGAAGGAACTTGGTACAGATATTGCAAATACAAAATTAGAGTTTTTGCCAACCTCAAACTCGACGAAGCCAATGCATATTGCAAATGGTTTCTTTAGAGCATGTACAGGTGAAGTGTGTAACGTGCAAGATATACATGAATGGGTCATAAGTGAGAGACGAACTGATGGTAAAGCAATCACCTCAGAGGATTTAAAAGAAAAGTATGTGGATATTTTGGAATATGGTACAGATGAGAACAGTGATAATATAAAAGAAGTACGTTTTTTGTTTGAAAAAGTGTTTAATCCAGATGCAACTGTTTATCCAAGCTATGCTAATTCAGTTTTAAATATTAGCTCACATTGGTTGATAAAGGACAGGATAGATTCTGAGGCAAGAATAGGTGATTTTATTTATAATATTTTAGCAGTGCCTAGGGATGGACAAGTGTCAAGAGTTATTGAATTAACACAGAAGGCATTAAAAAATGATAAGGATGATATCACAAGATTAATTAAGCCTATATTAGGTGCAAAAGTAATTCAGGGAGAACGACAAACAAAAACTGAAAAGGATTTTGTTGAGATTGATATGAATTTCTCAAAAGGCGTTATACGTGATGGATATGATGCAATTGCAGAGAATATGATTTTTATGGAGCAGGCAAATAATTCACTGCTGTTCCTTAAAAGAATAATTAATTATGCTACATTTGCAACAGTTTTTTATTTGATTGATGTGAATCATGCTATGTATAATGCTGTTCGCGTTCCATTACTGCTGGATTCTGGTATTGGCTTGTCTGCTATAGAGGCGGCAAGTGAGGAGTGTTATAAAAGCGGAAAGAAGGAAGTGGAAAACTTTTATATTAATTGCATAAAAGAAAGATTGAGCAGTGAGATTGTAAATCATAACTCTGAGGAAGAGTGTATGAGTTATATTGAAAAATCTCCATTTGATGAAACTAATGAGAAAAAGGATGAAAGAGGATTAGTAAAAAGGTATTTTTCTGCATATGTGCAAAGTGGAGATTCACCATTAGATGCATTGGCAAAGGCATTGCAGATGGCATTATATACTTTTACATATTCTAATAATACTCCCTCTGATTTTTGCAGAGTGTGTGGTGGTAGAAGTGGATTGGTTGGTCCAAAGGGTAATGCTGCAACAAAACGCTTGCTTATAGATAGATTTTTGTTAGAAACAATTGCGTTATCAGTTGTGTCACCACAAGAATTAGAAAATGGTATGGAGTTCAAGGAATTTGGTAAGCGGTTAAGGGAAAAATATAATATTATTATTGGTACAGATGTTGAATTAGAGTATGAGCTGTTAGAAAATGCGAATATTGCGCAGTTAGTGCCAGGAGACTTAAGAGGAGAGTTAGCTAATAATGCTAGGGGTATAGCAGATATGCTTAATTCCATGAATTTAGCAAAAAGATATGCAGATGGTGTTACTATTATAGGATGGAGGTTACAGTGATGGATTTATTAACTAAAGTTATTGCAGAAACTATATCCAAGAAATGCAATGATGGAAGCTTTGGCGTTTCATTGATTAATATTCCTTCTGTCAATTATGCAGATCTTGTGTCTAATATAAGTTTAAATAAGAAGGCTGAAATTTTCTTTTTAGGTTTTTATGAAAAAGAGATTAAGTCTATGGAATTGGTGAGAAGGGATGGTATAAGTTTTTTTTATACAGTTGAAGAGGCAGAAATATCCAGAAATACTGGTGATGAAAGTGTGTTTAGAATTCTTATTATAAAAAGACAGGATATTGAGAAACTTTCCTCATTGAGATGGTTTGAAGAAATTGATATGACGGGAACCTATAAGTCTATCTGTGATTATAGCATGAGTCATATTAAAGACAAAAATTCTACGATTATAAATTTGATAAGGGCATTGAAAAGAAAAAGCATACAATCGGTGTTGAGCTTTGAAAATGTTTTAGCATATTTAGGAGATATTATGTCTGCGAGTAAAGAAGAACTTCCGCAGGTAGTTCGCACAAAGTTATATAAATTGGGCTTGTGTGCGGATAAGTCATTTGCAATTGGCAATGTTGGTGTTGATGAATTTGTAAAAAGCATAAAGCGTAATGCAGCGGTTGTTAAAAGAATTGGTGGATTAGAGCAAAAGGAGCGACAGGGTATTAATAACTATTATACTAAGCACCCTGAAAGTTCAGTTACAAAGTTGATTTTAAAGTATAGAGATATAAAGGATATCAATATATTGTGCGATATGGATATCGAAGAGGTCGAAGCATGCTTGAAGGCTGTGTCTGCGTCAAAAAAGAAACCCACTGGCAAAAAGAAAGGCAGTGGTGGAAAAATATCTCAAACAACAGTAGCGGCGCAGTTGATTTTTGATGGCAGTAAGGAAGAAATAGAAGAGGTAATATCAGAATTTGTAGAGAGAGTTAAAAATCAAGAGAATCCAGATAAATCAGAAACTCTTGAAGTAGAGGTGGGCGACAGTAAAATGCAGGTAAGTAGAGAACCTGTTTCAAAAACTGTGGCAACAAAAATGTCATCTAAAAGAAACTATGGAGCTTGTATTTTTGCGGAGGTTGATAATGTAAGAGCAGCTATAGACGGTTATAATGATAAATATTATCATAAAGATTTCAACCAAGAGTTTGTTATGCAGATAAAGGATTGGTTAAAGACATCTTTGCAATATATTCCGGATTTGTCTATAGTTGAAGCCTTTGAAGAATATTTATTGTGTCGAGATGTTATATATGATGAATATACTCGAATGATAACCGATGAATACGGACAGATAAGAGATGAGATGGAAGGCTATTCTATTGCTGAACGCTTGCATGACATACCTATGCTACAGATAATTAGTAATATAAAAATTTTTTCGGATTATATTAATGCATATGAGAAGTTACTTGCTGCAATTAATGTGGAATTTCCTAAAATAAGTACGATGATTGCACAAAGTGTAGCGAAAGATATTGTAAATTATATTATGGCTATGGATTATGTGTTTGTGATCGGAGAAAGCAAATTTCATGCTATTCCAACGCCGATGAATCCGATGTATTTATGGAAATATGTACGCTTGGCAGAGGAAATCCTTGAGTCAAAGGGTATAGATGGAAGTGAGATTGCTTCAATTAATGAGGATGATAAGAGCTTCATAATACGAAAAGCAGAGGATATTCCGGAACCAGTGTCTATTGTTATGATTACTAAAATGCTTAGAGAGGAAGGTGCAGTATATCTTCCTATAGCCGGAAAACTTGGCAATTTACCTATATATTCAACTCAACCGCAGATTAATGAAGGTAATAGTGGAATTGAAGTTGTTAAACAAAGTGTTGTAAGGTATATATGCTTATATCCGCATGCAAGCATGATGCTAAGAATAACATTCGTGAATCCACCTTCTGTAGAAAATGTAATTGCAATGCTGAAAAAATTAGATGCGGAAAGAGATTTGAGTTCGTTTGGCGTGGATATATCAATATATAGGACAAAGGAAGCCCCTAGTCATTGGGTTGAAATAACGGACAAATCCTTACAAGAAGGACTTTTGGGAAAGATTAAAAATGGAAAGAATATGCACTTTTCCTTGAATATTAGAAATGAGACTATAGACTATGATAAGCTGTTGTTGGAATTAGGTAAAAAGAAGCAGCATTTAATTGTAATTTTTGATCCTAACGAAAAGGAAATTCGCACAGCTAAGAGTGAAAGATATAATCACATTCATCCTTTGTGCGTGCCAATGGTTTATCAATATAATCCATTCAAGGACGAGGTGGATATTAGACCGTCTAATGAGGGTGGTATTTTTTCGTATTATTCAAGTATACTGGAGAAGCTCAATGAGCATTCTTCAAGCTTTGCACATACGAGTATATTTAGTAGATCACCAATAAGGAGGGAAACTTATAATAGTTTACTTGAAAATACAGATTGGATGATTATTCTCGACCAAAATTTAAAAAGCTGGGACATTTCACTGCAATCAGAAAGTGAAAAGCTATTTTATAAGGAGGATGAATGCCGTTCGATAGGTATTTATTCAAAAAATAGTAGAAAGTTTTCTTTGGGATATAAAAAAACTATAGAGAACTTGGGTAACTACATTGCGACTGAAAAAGGCTTGGAAAATATGATAAAAACAATCAGATCAGTAAATGATGATGGATTGCTTAGCATAGTTTCACATTCCACCAATAGAATCTTCGATGATAATCATGGAAAGGGTAGTTTAGGTCTTGGCATAGCTGCTATATCTTATTTAAAAGGAAATAGTGACGCATTACTTGTAGGATTAGATACACAACTGGCAAGAGAGTGGCTTTCTGAAAGGGAGGAGGGTATCCTGCCTGATTTGATAGGTATTAATCTTCGGGGTGATGATATTCGAGTAGACCTTATTGAGGTGAAAACTGGAAATGGTGATTTTAGAATTTGTGGTGAACAAATATCAGGACATGCAGTAGAGCAGGTGTGCGTGTTAGATAACCTGATTAAGGAGATATTTGGAAGAAGTGAAAAGATAACAACAGTATCAAGACGAGAAATTTTGCGTCATCACGTATTTGAAAGCTTGTATAGTGCAGATCTTACTAATACTGAAAAGCATAATTTGACGGAAAAATTAAATCAACTGTTTGCCGGAGAGTTAGATTTAAAAATCAAGAAAAACATAGTTTTTGTTGATTTTAATTCGGCAGATACAAAGAGTGAAATTCTTGAGGCTGGAGATTCTTTGGTTGGCAACAAGATTATTTTTACTAAGATTGGTAGTGAAGATATTCAGAAAATATTATCTGGTATTGTAGTTGATGAAAATATTTTTTTGCAAGCCGAACAAGCGAATGAAATATTTGTTAATGGCGAAAACAAAGTTAATGTTTCGGATATAGATAATGATGTATCAGAGTCTATGTCAGAGAACAATGATGAAAAA
Source organism: Clostridium sp. (assembly GCA_021770825.1). GTDB lineage: Bacteria > Bacillota > Clostridia > Lachnospirales > Lachnospiraceae > CANRXD01. Next base: position 112,091 of record JAETQD010000014.1, read on the forward strand.
ACGGGAATTATTAGTGACGCAACAAATATGGCAGATGAACAGATAAAGGAAGTGCAAGAAGAAACAGAAGATGTAAATATGGATCATACGCCAGAAAAAGAGCAGGAAGCATTATTTATAAAAGAAAAGTGCTACCGCCTTAATAAGGTGTTGAGAGATTTTGGGATTAAAGCAGTGCCCATAACTGAAGAAAATGTTTTAGTAGCATCCCGTTTTGTAAGATTTAAAATAGAACTTCGTTCAGGAGAAACTATTAGGAATTTAGAAAAATATAAGCAAGATATATCGCGAGAAATAGAAGCCTTTGGTGAGATCATGATTGATAATATCAAAGGAACACGCTATGTGGGTATGGATGTTCCGTTTGAGAGAAACGGTAACGCACTTGAGTTATTGGAAAATTTGAACTTGCTTTATGCTTCTAGTGGTAGCCTTGATATATTGGCAGGACAAAAACCGGATAGTAACATAGATATTCTTGATGTGTCAAAGGCACCTCATATATTGATATCTGGTACAACTGGTTCAGGAAAAACGGTGTTCTTGTATTCTATGATAGTTAGCTTGATAAGTAAGCATTCGAAGGATAACTTACAAATAGTAATTGTGGATCCAAAGCAAACAGATTTTCATTTTTTTAAAGGGCTTCCACATTTGCGAGATAACAAGATTATTACTGACCCAGAAGAGGCGTTGAAGATGCTGGATGAAATCAATAGTACTGAGAAGGAACATAGAACACAGTTACTAATAGAGAACAATAGCAGAGATATAGAATCTTATAATGCTAAAAATCCGTCTAATCCAATGAGAAGATTGGTTGTTTTCATAGATGAATACGCAGATTTAGTTAAGGCAGCGGAAATGCTTGGTATTAGAAAGGATTTCGAAGCCAGATTATGTATGCTGGCTCAGCGAGTAAGAAATCTAGGAATTCATTTAGTTATTGCAACTCAGCGTCCGAGTGCTTCTATTGTGACTACAGCATTGAAGGCCAATATTCCTGTAAGAATATCATTTAGGTTACCAGCGCATCAGGATTCTATGACGATATTGGATAGAACAGGTGCAGAGGATTTATTAGGAAAAGGAGATATGCTTGCAATGACGGAGACTGATTATTATAGAATGCAAGGCTTTTATATTTCGGAGGAAGATTTGCAAGAGTATTTAAGGAAATTTAAAGATGAGTAATATATCATTAGAAAAGTGTATTGCTGGTCAATTTGTGAGAGAATTGAAAAATAGATTTCTATGTGAGGTCGTTATTGATGGTAAGGTGGAGGTATGTTATATACCTTCCTCCTGCCATTTGAGCAATTTTTTGCAGTTAGAGGGAAAAGAAGTACTGTTAATGCCAACGGTAGCAAAAAAAGCTAGAACTGCCTTTGCCGTTGTGGCAGTAAAATTCAAGAGGAGTTATATAGTATTAAATACTTCTTATGCAAACAGATTAGTAGAATATGCGATACAGGGGAGAAAGCTATCTTATCTGGGAAAAAGAAAAGCTTGCTCGCGAGAAAAGAATGTAAACGAGTATAAATGTGATTTGTATATCGCAGATACCAAGACCATTGTAGAAATAAAGAGTGTCATATCAGCAGGTGATATTGGGGTATTTCCTACAGTGTATTCGGAGCGTTCATTAAATCAACTAAGTAAGATAAAGGAACTATTACAGTCGGGATATAGAGTTGATTATATTATCGTTTCGCTAAATCCTTATGTTAAAGGTATTGAATTGTTAAAGGATACACAGTTTTATGTAGAGTTTGAAGAATGTATTAATTTGGGAATGAGTGTGCATGCATTCAATTGTAAAATTCAGAATGCTAAGGTTTTGTTGAATAAAGAGTTATTGATTATGTAAGAAGGTTGCTATGTATTGTATTGCATGAAAGGAAGTGTCTTAATGGCTATACCAACAAACATAAAAACATTACTATCCGGCGAAGTAGTCGAATGGGCAAGAATTGAATTTAAAGAAACATGGGATCCGGCAGCTTCCTTGAAATCTGTTTGTGCATTTGCCAATGACCTTGATAATTGGGGCGGTGGCTATATTGTCATAGGTGTGGAGGAAGAGAATGGTCGCCCGGTATATCCGTTAAAGGGTATACGGTAAATAGCTAGTACCGTGCCAGTTTCGCTAAAATCTGAGATAATCAACTCTGAAAAAACTAAGTTTTTATAGAGGAGGACTATCTCATGGATAAATCAACCCATCAGA
>JAETQD010000039.1 GCA_021770825.1 Clostridium sp.
TCCGGCTTTAATAGCTGCCTGCAGTATTTTTTTAATAAATATTTACTTAATGTTGGTGCACTTTTCATAACAGGCGTCTGTGGCTTTCATCACCGCATTGCGGAAACCATATTCCTCCAGCGCTGCCACCCCTGCAATGGTCGTTCCTCCCGGCGAACATACCCGGTCCTTTAACAGCCCCGGATGTTCTCCTGTTTCCAATACCATCTTGGCGCTGCCAATCAGGGTCTGAGCCGCCATCTCATAAGCAGCATCCCTCGGCAGCCCGTATTTTACCGCACTGTCGGCTAAAGCCTCAATGAACATATAAACATAGGCCGGGGAACTTCCGCTGACACAGACAACCGCATTAATCAAGCGCTCTTCCACTATCTTCATCTTGCCAAAGGACTGGAAAAATGTGCTGATTGTCTCCTTCTCTTCCAGGTCAAACAAAGCCGGATCATAGCAAACCCCGGTCATTCCCTCACCTAACAGAGCAGGGGTATTGGGCATAGCACGCACAATCCTCTTCTCAACTCCCAGTTTTCTCTTTAACTGCTCTATGGAAATGCCGGGAGCAATGGATATGATCACATGCTTTTGTGTGACCACATTCATAATCTGATCCAGTACCACATCATAGTACTGGGGTTTTACGGCCAATACCAGGTATTTTACCTGGTTAGCGCATTCCGCATTGCTCTCTGCATAACGAACCCCGGTTTCCTGGCTCACCTGCTCCATTCTGGCTTTATTAACATCCGTAAACAGGATCTCTTCCCTGGAATAAACCTTTAATAACCCTTTCATAATCGCATAGCCCATATTGCCCATGCCGATAAAACCAATTACAGCCATTGTGTTACCTCCATTGTCCTTCTGTTTTGTCATAACCGGCTATTCATGCTAACTGTTTTACTGCACAAGAACTCCGTTGGCATCCACAGTATATCCGTCCGGCGTCTGTGTATTCACCAGCATATTCCCTCTGGTCGTATCACAGTAATACCAAGCTCCGTTCCATTCGATCCATCCGGTGCGCATATAACCGTTTTCTCCGAAAAAGAACCATTCGTCTCCGATTTTCTGCCAGTTGTTCTTCGTGTAGCCTCCATCGGGATTCCGGTACCACCATCCGGTTGAATCCTGAACCCATGCTCCCGGGTTGGTGAAGGAAGTTCCCGCTGCAATCGCATTCCTGATCTGCTCTGCCATGGCTGAATCGATATCAACGGAAGAAGAGGTCACCCATTCCCCTTTTTTATCGGTTTTTATTTTATTGACCGGGCGGACCTTATAGCTGTATTTCCCCGGCCGGCCCATGCTGGCTGTAAAATCAAACTTGTTATCCTCCGCCTTCTTACTTCCGCCAACAGGATTACTATCCCTGTATATCCTCACTTCATAGCTTCCGGCCCCCGTAGCCTCTTCCCAGGATGCCTGAGTGGTTCCGGACCATCCCGCCGACTTGACTTCCCCTACATTCTCCGCCAGT
>JAETQD010000040.1 GCA_021770825.1 Clostridium sp.
TCATAAAAAAACATACCAGCCTCCAAATGCTGAATCAATTGGCCTTACGGTTAAAGAGATTACCGGCTGTAATGCTTTATGAGGTCGAAGCGTTTTTAGAAACTGTCCAAGGGAAGGGTTTTGCGGAATTATTTTGCCTGTTGGATGGTTGGGAAAAACCGGAGCGGTTAGAAGAAGCCGCACTCTACTTTCCGGTGTCTATGCAAATGGTAAGATGTGAACTGATGGGAGAAGAAAAATCCTGGCAGAAACGGGTTCTTTCGGTACAGGAAGCGGCAGAGTATCTGGAAGGCTGGAATGAACAGATTCGTTTGCAAAGATTGGCTGAGGAAGGTCTGAGAGGGCTGGCCTATTACCTGAGCGACCAGGATATCAGGAAACAGGTATTTTCAATGGATGCCGAACTAACGATGCGGCAGGGGACCGTATATTTAAAATTTTTCTGCCAGTTGAAGCATACCCTCACAGATATGGAAGCGGAAGCACTGCGGGCGGATTGCTTGCGTTTATGCCAAAAGAGCAGAATGCTGCCTTCTTTTACCACAGCGCATATGAAACCGAGACGGCGAATCAATTTAGCAGTTTCTGCTGCAGGAAGCCAGTATATTTGTCAGAAGCCTTCAGAAAAATCCGGGAAACCGGCATATGCTCAAACGGAGGGTGTGCTTCTGGTTGATGTATCCCCGAAAAAGGATGGAGAGGACAGGGACGTGTTGTTTATGCTTCCGGCAAGTTCCTGGGGAATTCGAGATTTGATGGAGAAGATGGGTGTAAAGGAAGAAGACGGGCTTTTCAGCTGTTTTGTAGATTGTCCGAATCTTCCGGTATTTACAGACTGGTTGTGGAGTCAAAGTGAAGAAGATGGTCTTTCCGTGACGCTGTCTCAGTGGAATACGCTGTCCCTATTGCTAAGGGAGTTAGATAGTTTTGCCCAAAAACGGTTAGAAGCGTTGGCAGAAGCTTTCGGGGAAACCCAGGCAAAGTCCTTCGAAGCACTCCATAGGCTTATCTTATGGGCAAAAGACGGCATGTTGTTAGAGGGCATTACAGATGATGGGGCATTGGGGCAGTATTGTCTGGAAAATGGATATTTTAAGGATCGGGCGCGGCTGATTGAACAGTATCAGGGATATCTGGATTACGAAAAAATTGGAATGGAGTGGCGGGAGTCAGACGGCGGAATCTATACGAAAAGCGGCTATCTGACCGAAGGTGTGAAAACGGAAGCAGCCGTACTTCCAAACTTACCTTCCCTAAAAAAAGATGCCTCTATCCGTATTTGTCTGAAAAAATCTCATGGTGAGGAGATACAAGTCTATTTTCCAGAAACGCAGGATGGGATTACAGAAGCGTGGTGGCAAAGGATGCTGTCAGAAGCGGAATTGGTAGAAATTGACTGTCTTGTACCGGCCCTGATTCCCTCTATCTATGAAGCGTTGGAGCAAT
>JAETQD010000027.1 GCA_021770825.1 Clostridium sp.
TCTGTGGACAGGTTTCTTCTGTTTTGCCATAATAAAAGGCCCTCCTAATGATAATTTATTTTATCACAGAAGAACCTTTTTTAGATTATTTTACAGAAAAAATCTCACATGCTCTCCCTGTTGTCTGCATCCTCTGAGCTATCAGACAAGAAACAACTATATTTCGGATAAAATCGCAGGACAAGGGAACCCTTTATCCCACCCCGGTTCTTTAATATCTTAACCTGGATCTTCTGCGGGCGGCCATCAGCACCACATGCATCCATGTCATCTTTCAGAGAACGGATCCGCTCTTTCCGTTCCCTGCCTGTTTCGCTACCTGTAGACGTCATTCCTGCATATTGCATCCCGATCAGGATATCGCTGCTGTATTCAACGGCCCCGGATTCCTTGTAACTCGCCATATTGACTGAAGCGTCATAGCTGCTTCTGTTCAAGCTGGAGATGGCAATGACCGGGATCCCGTAATCGTGGCTCAGCTGTTTTAATGCGGTCATAGCCACATCGGTATTCTGTTTGTCCGTATTCCGGTCATTAGACGGTGCCAGGATCTGCAGGTAGTCGATGATCACGACAGGCGGATCACCGTGCGAGTTTTTATATTCCGCCACTGCATTTTGTATCTCATTAATACTCATGCCGTTTTCACCCTCGACCACATGTACATTCCTTGCATACTCATCGAGGTAAATAGTCATTGCCTGCTGAATTAAGGATAGTTCCCCTGCGCTGTACGTACGGTAATGTCTTGCATGCAGGATTTCCAATGGTGTTTTGGCATTGATGCCATGATTGCCAGCGGCTTTGTCGGTAAGGAAAGACAGCCGGCTGAAGCTTCTTGTAAGTAGTTCCTCCTCAGACATTTCCAGGGAAAAGAACAGGACGCCATGCCCGTCCCTGGCGATCTGATCTGCGACCTGCAGACAGAAAGCGGTTTTACCCAGAGAACTGACTGCGCCAACAATGTAAAGCCCAGGCCGGAGCCCATCGCCCAGAATGGAATCCAGCTGTGGGAAACCTGTGCTGATGTGCTTGGCATGTTTGTCCTCTTGGATCTTCGTGAAACAACGTACTATGGCTGGCGGCGATGTTTTGTCAGCGATACGGTCTGACATCCACCTTTCCAATGCATCTTGTGCCTGCTCCTGTTCAGACGTAAGATTATTCGTTTCCATAACGATATGATCCTCCTTTGGTTTAAGAATTTGGTCATGGCAGCTACTGCATCGGCCGCCATAGCCTTCTTATACAGTATGGCTGATATTTTCATCCCTGGAGTTGTGCGGATAGCTATTTTTTGATAGATTATCGAAAGCCGCCATGCGGTTGCCGGATGTCTCTCACGCCTGCCCAGCGGGGATCAATATAGCCCTTCCAGATATGCCCCATCCCTGCATCATGCCCCGCAGCCATCCCCCTCAGCCTGATGCCGAGTTGAGTCCTTTCCAAGACAAGCAGACACTGGCACCCTCCAGCAGCCCCGACTTCCCGGAAGTCGCTGCAGGGTAGGAAACCCCTCCCATCCTGTCTAGCTTGGTGCCGTCCAATACTGTGTGCCTCATGCACTTCCTCCGCCTGCGCCAGCGCCCCAAAGCCTGGCTGTTTCCAGTACGGCTCCCCTCCGGCAGCACACTTGCCTGGTTAATCCTGCCTACAAGATAGCCGTAACGCAGACTGGGCCGGTACCGCAGCGGGTCGGCCAGTTCCTGGAAGAGCCGGTACCTGACCTTCCCCTCTCAGCCTGGTGGCAGCCAGTACAGTTTATGGAGCAGGGATCGTGTCTGGCCTATACACCGATCCTTTCGCAGGCCAGTATCCCAGCTCCGAGCCAGGAACTGCAGCCTGCGGGGGGATGGGCGGGGCCAGTTTTTCTGTCGTAGCCGATAGCCCAGCCTTGGCCACCGCGGAATTCCAGCCAGCCCCGCTGGCGGAATGTAGCGTTAAGAATAATTGATTACTCAATTATTGAGATATTAGGACAAAAGCCGGGGTGTTCACGGGGGCAAAAAAAGCCTTGCTGGTATTGGTTTCCCGGGTATTCACTGGGGTGTTCCCCTCCTGAGTAGAATGTGATTTTCCCTGAGTAGAATATAACTTTTCCTGAGTAGAATGTGATTTTTTCTGAGTGGAATATGACTTTTTAAGTGATATTTTACTCAGAAAGCGTCCAACTACAGAGGGCTTTGCGGTATGGTGGCAGTGTTGCTTTGCTTTCCAGTACTTACGTGTATATTATGCTTATCCGCAAAAAACGCCCATCTTTTTATTTATCCGCAAAAAAAAACAATCGCGGGAGATCGTCACCCATACTTCCTATAAGACATGCATTTGCCAAAATACAGGGAGGAAAAAATATGACTGATATCCGGCGCTTAATGCGAAAGAAAAAACTGACAGGCAAGGAACTGGGGATTATCGAAGTCAGCAATATGGCCCTTGACTTCAAGCATCAGACGCAAGGCGGTCCGCCTGGCAATATTGTGGATCTGGGAGAGCTTCGGCGCAGGGCGCTTGAACTGGACAATAAGGAGCAGGAACAGATTTATAACGGGTATCTGGCGATCCATCAATGGATCATGCTGTATCACAACAAGGCGCAGATCCATATGCAGCAAGCACAGCTGCAGTCCAGGATCATGACAGATTATCTGATCGACTTATCAATCTGCGAAGAATTCCGCAGCTACTTAAGAAGCCAGCAGGCCAACACTGCCCATACGAAAGATGGCAGCAGACCAGAAGCTCAGGACGGAACATTTTCTGTGCCGCCCAGTCTCAGACATGTGTTTGACAATTTTGGGATTGAGGCCTTCCTTTCAGAAAGCAAAGGTTGCAACGAAAACATAGACATTGTCCGCGAAGCCCGGGAGACTCTGCTTGACAGCTATTATTTTTTGCGTGGTTTCAATATCTCTATCCAAATGATCGGGGATTACTACGAAGTGCCGGATGTCTGTGCTTTCTGCGAGGATACGAGGCTGATTGAAGAATTGATGGATGAATTTAATGGGATGTCTGGCGCTTTTCATGAAAAGCTCACAGCTCAGGCACAGGACGGGATGGAAGATGTGGAGGAGAAATTCCACATCTCTGAAAGTCTCTTTTACTCAGTGGACTATCAATCCATTAAAGTGCCCCAGTCGCTTATCAAGCAGGTGCAAGATTCGCTGCCCGGATTTATGGCTTTCACAACCGAACGTGCAAGCTCCTTTGACATCATTCTATATAGAAGAAAAAATATCTACAAGGGGAGTGCCAGATGATCTCAAGAAAAAACAAACACGCTTCAAACGAGCAGATATCAAACCCTTCTTCTGTCACGAAGGATAAGTGCTTTTTTCGTATGCCTAACAGCCCCGCCAGCAATTTTGTCCTTGAGGTATTAGGCGCAGGTGCGGATATCCCTAATCTTCCCCAGCGAAAAAAACAGGTTGCCCGCAGTACGGAATATGAGGTCACCAATGATGCAGGCTTCCCACTTGTTTCCATGGAAAGCCGGAATGCGAAGATTGAGATTGAGATATCGGATATCGACAAATTAGCTGGGAGCAATAAAGCAGCAAAAAAATTCTTCGTGTTCACGCTCATGAAGATCAACGAACAGGCATTGTATGACGGGAAACTCACCCGTGATTACATCAGTTTTTCCCTGGAGGAGCTTGTCAACATTGGGTTTTACCAGTCTGTCAGGAGCGCAAGGACTGGTTTCCTATCTGCGATGGGGACGCTGACCAGCATTAAGATCTGTGGATCTGTTAAGCAATCTAAGCAGAAACAACATTTTGTCAAGGGCTTGTCTGTCTTGTTTACGGAATCCTGGATCAGTAAAGGCCGATGTTATGTCCGCCTGAACTATGCGATCAGCTGGAGTTTCCTGTTCCATTATTTTACGATCCTCCCGCACTATTATTTCCGGCTGCCAAATCGGGCTGCTGATCTTTTATATTATATTTTTTATCTTGCTAGGCAGCACACGCGGGAGCTTGAAAGACAGGGGTATTTTACGATCAGCTTAAGGGCCATCCAGCAAAAACTCCAACTGCCGGATGAAACAGGCAATAATAACCCTGCAAGGACGATTCGGCAGCCAATCGAAGACGCAGTGCAGCAGATCACGGATGCGCACAACCGCTTTTATCCGGAAGACCATGCATGCATCCTCACGATTTACAGTTCTGGTGCATCGATTACGGATTATTTGATAGACGGCTACCTGCGTATTGCGTTTACCGGGATTTTCCAGAAGACTTTCGTATCGATCAGCCGAAACACGGCAGAAAAAATTGAAGCTTCTCAGAAACGGCGTGCGCATATCACAGAAATGGCTATTGCGAGCAATAAGGCAAAGGCACTCCGGGACACCGCATGCGAGGCTTGTATAGACAACACAGATGAGCAAGGAGATTTTTAACGTGTTCCCCGCATGTGCGGGGGTGATCCTGATGTTATCGACTCAGTATGAATACTAGAATCGTGTTCCCCGCATGCACGGGGGTAATACCAGATCCACTCTACACTATTGACATCCAGGCCCCCATGCCGTATACTGATACCAACAAAACCCGTGACGCCTCTGGTGAACTATGCGCAAAATCACGGGTTTTCTGCTGCCCGCCACGCCTCTGATCCACCATGCGCAACCCGGTGGGCTTTTTTATTGCAAAAAAATAAAAATATTTTTTGGAAAACAGAAGAAAATTGCCTATAATCCGGGTAGCAAATAAGAAAAAGAAAATAGGAGGAAAAAGAAAGATGTATAGTTATCAAGGGATCATGTTTGACAATGCCAACAATGAGGAAGAGGCGAAGGCCCAGCTTCCGGAGGTACTGGAAGCCATGGCGGAGGCTGGTTACAAGCCGACTGGGAAGGAATTCGTACTTGTGCCTGGGGAGAATGATGATATCTGGGAGCAGGACAAAAAGCCGGTGCCGTACCGAGAGATGCGGCATTACATCTGGGACAACCACATCGCAAGCTGCGAGACGTTCATCGAGTACTGCAGGCAGCATAACCCGGAATGGGCAGAGTTCCTGGAAGACCCGGAGGTCAGGCGCACAGCCGAGGGATTTGTGAGATTCACAGTCCTACGGCAAGGGCTCAACGAGGCGTAATGCTGGCAGAGCAGAAAAAACCGGAAGCGTAAGCCTCCGGTTTTTTGCGTTAAGTAGAGAATCTATGATGCTCAGCGTACAGGATATGCATTGGGCAGATAGAACGGGAACTGCTCATTCTTGCAAAGGATGACGAGATATCCATTCGCTGTAGATACTGTATCATCACTAACCGCATGGGTGATCCCGCTGACCCCTTCAGAAAACTGGGTGAAGTGAAGTTTTGGGGCGGGGTCGCTTCCGCAGCATAGCCATCCAAGGATCCGTTCTTCTGTAATCTCTTTTCTTCCGGGGGTCATAAGACACCCTCTTTTTTTGATTTTTTTACCAGTCGTTTGTAGCCTCTATCACCCGCAGCCGGTCCATATGGGCTGCCCCGTAGCCGGAAAAGCATGCAGCCTTCCGGTCACCTGCCAGACAAACGGCTCCCAGCGCAGCAGTGCTGATGCCGCAGAAGTGTTGTTGCAAGACTGTGTCCTCCCTATTCCTTATATTTTGTGTCATGGAAAGAATGGGAACAGGATGCGGATCGGAACAGGCGAAAAACAGCATGGAATTTCTGCAGATCCGCATACAAATACAGACAAAAGAGGGGCATTTGAGCTGCATGTCGTAAAAGCCCCAGATCATTTCACGTGTCCGCAAAAAATGGCCGGCAAAATCCAGGCATCCTCCATACTTTCCATGGAAGGAGGATGATGTATGGAGAACGCGCTTGACCAGGACCGCAAGGTCATTAAGACTATCAAGATCCGGCTATATCCGGACAGTGAGTCTGCCCGGGCATTCCAGGAGATGATGGAAGCATACCGTGATGCGTGCAACGCCATGTCCGAATATATGTTCAGTAAAGACGTCCATATGGGGAAACTCACCCTGAATACTGCGATGTACCATCATGTCAGGGAAGTTTACAAGTTAAAGTCCCAGATGGCGCAGTCAGCCGCACGCACGGTCAAGGCCAGATATAAGGCTGTTGATGAGTTTATGAAGCAGCACCCGTACCGGTTCCGGGACAAGGAAGGCGTATGGCATACCGCCAAGCGTACTGTGGAATGGCTGAAAAAGCCAATCTATTTCTCAAAGCCGCAGGTGGATCTGGTGCATAGGCAGGATTACAGCTTTACGGATCATGGCACCCTTCTTTCCATCAATACGCTGGGGAAACGCCGCAAGATCCCATTCACCGTACCGGAATACTTTCAGGGCTTCCTGGATGATGGATGGAAGCTTGGCACCGCCCATATCTTGTGCAGGGACGGGAAGTGGTACCTGCATATCCCCGCAACAGCCCCGGCCTGCGCGGAAGCGTTTGACCCGGCAGCCGTCCGGCAGGTCGTCGGGATCGACCGGGGCCTGCGCTTCCTGGCTGTCGCTTATGACGGGGATGGGAAATGTCTGTTTCTGGACGGGAAGTCCGTTATGAACAAACGGGACCGCTTCCGAAAGGTTAGGGCTGGGCTCCAGTCCAAAGGCACAAAGTCAGCGAAACGCGTACTGAAACGGATCTCCGGGCGAGAGAACCGTTGGATGACCGATGTGAACCACCGGGCATCTAAGACACTCGTCCAGAAATACGGGGCAGGGACGCTGTTCGTTGTCGAGGATCTTACGGACGCAAGCTTTGACCAGCGCAGCCTGTCAAAAGGCGATGCCCGGTGGCGGGAGAAGTTCCGTTCCTGGGCGTTCTTCCAGTTCGGGCAGTTCCTTACCTACAAAGCGGATGCCGCCGGCTCTTTCGTGTTAAGCGTGCCCGAGGACTATACCTTGCAGCGCTGCCCGAAGTGCGGCAGGATCCGTAAGGAGAACCGGAAGCATGGGCTCCACGAGTATATCTGTGACCGCTGCGGGTACCGGTCTAATGACGACCGGATCGGGGCCATGAACATCCATGCCCTCGGGATGCGGTACGTAGGCGGTGACCCGGAGCCGCACTTTACCAAACCGGAGATGAACTGACATATTCCCGCCGGGTACATCCTGGCGGGAGAAAAAAGCGGGCCTCCGTCAATGGTCCGGCGATGCGGCCACAATCCTCTGTACCGGGGGAGACGCGCAAAAGTCCAGTCTGGGAGACTTACGTTAGGACCAGATGGGTGAGCTGCAAACCTTTGATACCGTATTGGGCAGGAGCCTTTAGCAAGTTCCGATCCCTTTATAGGTCGGGGTAATTGACCCGGGAACATGCGAAGATGGTGTGGGAATGCAACACAAAACGTATGATAGCCGGTATGAAGCCACTTGGTAACCCTATCTGAACCAGTTCACCGCTCCAGATGGGGCTTGATGTTTACACCAATCACACAGATTTAACGCGTGGGATCCATGAAACCATGGAATTTCTGGAAATTTTCCTGAAAAATCTGCTTCTAAACGAAAGCGCCGAGATGCGGGATCGGGACATGCATATCAGCAGGCACTTGGGACTTATGAACAAAAATGGAGACTGTGACGGAAGAAAAGAGTAGTACAGGCATATACGAAACAAACAGAACAGAAGAAAAAACAGAAGGATAAGCCGAAAGGCCTCTGCAGAAATGCGGGGGTCTTTTTTATGTGTATGTAGACTCGGGCAGCTGCCAGGCGGTGGAACCAGGATAAGTATACAAAAAAATGACTATCAGCAGGGCAGACACAGTCACGACAATCGGCAGGTATCTTCCATACTCCTTGCAAAACCGGAGCCGGAAAATCAGGACAAATTTCTTTTATCCGCAGAAAGTTTGTTAAAAAAATATCAGCCATACTTCTCTAGGAAGATTACCCCAGGCCAGATCACAGCCTGGTTCTTAATAAGAAGAATGCCTACAAGGAGGATATAAAATGCTAGCAGAGAAAAATACATTCGTCCGTTTCGCAAAGATCCCGATCCCGCCAATCATCACGTTGGTGGGGAAGATGCCCAACCACAAATTCGACCTTGACCCACAGGGGATGGGCCCGGAAGAGGGATGGTCCAACAACGGGCCATCCACGCCTGCAATGGATACCGCCATGGAGATGCAGGAGTGCAGGGACGGGGAAGACTGGGAGGAAGAAGGCGACGCAAGCAGCTCATCCTTCCCAGATTTCATGGACAAAATGCGGACAAAGTTTGCCCAGTACGAGCAGGAAGACCAGGAAGCAGGCCTTACCCGTAGTTTCCTGCATTATCCAGGGGAAAACCCGGAAGAGGAGGAAGTATGCCCAACCATAGGTGCCTGTGCCGGGTTTGGGTTCAAGCAGGGTGACCAGTTTTATGTCAATGAAAACCTCCGGTGCGGGGACCGCGGGAAACAGAGCATGGCGACAATCCTCGTGTACCTGGCCCTGCATTACTGTGACTTAGACTCCCGTGGGTTCTGTCAGTACGGGAACACCAGGGATATTGCAGAGCTTACCGGGCTGACGGTCCGCACAGTTCGGAACTCTGTCTGGAAGCTTGCCAAAGCGGATTATATTGATGCCGGCGGCATTGACCGGGAGGGGGATTTTACTTTCTGTGAGCCGGACTATGAAAACATCGGTCTGACCTATATCGAGGGAGGACGTGGGTATCTCAACCTTGAGGAAGGGATGCTGAGGCAGCTGGCTGCCATGCGTGACGTGAACGCTCTGCGCATGGCGCTCAGGATGCTGATCACAGTAGATAACCCCTGTTCAGACGGCACAGCCATTGTACGGGAAAAGGACATCCGCTCCTTCCTGCCCAAATACGTAACTAAGGGAAAACTCCAGGAATCCATCGACATGATCCGTAAGATGTGCGGGTTCCTGCAGATCGGTGCGAGCCAAGGAAAGAGATTTTTTTCAGTCTCTTTGCCGGAGGAGCAGGACGCAAAGAGAAGGCGTGCTGAAGCCGACCGGGAGAATCGAGAGAAGCTGGGGGAATACATACCGCAGCTTGTTTCCTTATACAATAAAGAATATGATGCGGCGGATGAATACCACAGAAAGTACGGGAAGTTCCCGCAGCGGTTCCAGGTGTTCGGTTACGAGAAGGAAAACCTGGACAAAGAATTCATTTTCAAAGCCGATGAGGAGGAATCCGCCCAGTACGCCTCCATGGCGACCCAGTACGGGCTTGGTATCGTGAAACAGGCGCTTGCTTACCTGGCAAGGGAGATCAGCGTGCTCCGCCGGTGGATCGACTGCAAGCCGGCATACCTGCGCCAGCTGATCCGCAACCATCCGGACGGGATCTTTGCGCACGGAGGGGCCTGCTAACCAGAGGCAAAGCCAAAACAACAGAAAAAGGGAATATCTGGAAGCCGCCCCAAAACGGGAGGCTTAGTTGGCGTGGGAGAAAAAAGACGGAAAACAGGAAAATAAGGACAGGAAGCGGAGAAAAAGGGGCCTGCTCCAGCCAAGGCAGCTGGTGACAGGCTTTTTTGTGCTATTTTTGCAGACTGCAGGCATGGAGGAAGACGAAAGGCGGGGTGTCAGGGCTCCCCTTCAGTGCAGGTTGCTGCCCCGGCATTTTAGCTATCCACAGTTTATCCACATAGTTATCCACAGAGAATATGTCTTAGGCAGGGCAAAATCGTGAGTTATCCACATCGGAAAGGAACCATGGCTGCAAATGGAAGTTTTTCAAGGCCATCTGGAAAGAAATCAAGGTCTTCTGGAAAGAAGCGGGGCGTTGAGGAAGAAACCGGGCTGCCCTGGAAAGGATCCGAGCGTTGCCGAAAGAAAACATCCACAGCCGAATTTTTCCGTGGCGGCAGGATCCCCGGAACCTCTTGATATACCGGGCTTTGCGGGTGGGGCTCCTTTCTGATTCAGGCTGAACCAGGTAACATTCAGGCACATTCAGGCACACACTCTCTTTCCGGGCTTGCGCCCATGCGTGAGCACACTGGAAAAGTCTGGGAAAAGCCGGGTTGACAAGGGTTTTCGCAGGGAATGGGCTGTATGCAGGCCCATGGGTTTACTGGCACGGGAAAGGCTGTGAAGGGGGTATCGGCCAGTCATGGGTATCGGCTATACGGGAGGGTACGGAGGTTTCTAGGTACCGACGGCAGGAAGACAGTGGCGGGGGATTCAGGTACTGGCAGGTGGGAGGAGACAGGGGTGGCCGGCGGCGGGAGTCAACCAGGGGCCAGGGAGGCCGCAGCCAGCAGCTGGGAGGCAGGAAGTCGGGAAAGCTACAGCCGGGAGGCAGGAACAGTCGGTGGCCGGGAGACAACGGCGGGAGGAAGCGGGTACCAGTGACCGGGGAGACGAGAGCAGCCGGGAGCCAGGAGCTTGAGGGGTATCAGCCTAGGCATGGCGACAGAAAGGATTTTTGAGGAGAAGCTTTTTTGCCTCCAAATGTTATGAGTAGCAGCATTAACGGGGGATTTTTTGTATCTTATGTCAGGCCGACAAAAACACAGATAAGAAGGACCAAAAGCCGGGATACATCTGTATCCGGGCCAGAAGCGTATCAGCAAACCAAAAACCGCTGGAGACCGGATATCCCACCAGATGGCTGGAGGGATCACAAAAACGTTCTGCAGCTTTCTGGGCAGATGTGCATGAGTAGCGCATTATTTTCCAACCTTTCCCCCATTGACTGCGCAGTGCTGTCTGTGAATGCATGATCCTGCTGAACATGCGGCGCACTGCTGTCAATGTGGCTCTCCTCCCAAATTTAAAAGGCTGCGGTTTCTATCATGAGACCCACAGCCCATATATGGAGCATTCAGGCTTTCCGCTGTCTGGTAGCCAGGACAGTTACCTTCTTTTCCATCTGTGCCCCAAGTGTCCGGGCATTGGTCATTGATTATTATCAAGCTTGGGAGCCACCATTCTTAAGCTTGAGAGCCATTGGAATCTACTGTATTATCAAGCTTGAGAGCCACTACTATATATAGTGGTTACGATAGAAAATATTGATATGGAATATTGACCTCTTTTAAACTGTATTTCATGAAAGATTATATCTTTCAAATACATTTTAAGGAGGTTTTCTTTATGTTTAAGAAAACAAGAGTGAGGCAGATCATAGAACTGCTTCAAAAGAATCTGAGTGACCGGGAGATTTCCAATGTTCTTGGTGTCTCCAGAAATTCCGTTGCACGGATCAGACAGGTTTCTGATGGTTACAATGGGGAATGGGAGGAACTTCTGATGATGACTGATGATGAATTATATCGCTTCTTTTATCCCGATAAGTTCAAGCCCAAAAACAGTTATGCTCCAGTTGATTATGCATATGTTCACAGGGAGCTCAGTAAAGTTGGGGTCACGGAAGTTCTCTTATGGGAAGAATACTGTGAAAAATGTAAGAAAGAAGGTGTAAAACCCTGCTCCTATCCTACATTCGCCAGAGGTTATAAAGGGTATACGGTCAGCAAAAATTATACCAGCCATGTGGAGCATAAACCGGGTGTTACACTGGAAGTTGACTGGTCAGGACCAACAATGAGTTATATTGATCCGGATAAGAATACAGAATGTACGGCGTACCTTTTTGTTGCAACATTCCCCTATAGTCAGTATACATACGTTGAAGCTGCAGCTTCTATGAATCAGTCCGACTGGTTGTACTGTAATGTACATATGTTGGATTTTTTTGAAGGTTCTCCTGTGAAAATCGTATGTGATAACCTGAAAACCGGAGTTATCACTCATCCCAAACACGGAGAAATTGTCTTAAATGATGCTTATTTATCTTTTGCCGAACATTATCAGGTCGCAATCATGCCGGCTGAAGTTAGGAAACCTAAGCAGAAACCAAGTGTGGAGGGTTCCGTGGGCAAGATTGCAAGGAAGATTATTGGCATGTTGAGACATGAAACATTCCATTCCCTGGAAGCTCTGAATCGCAGCATAATGGATGCTCTTGCTAAGCTTAATTCCAAGGAGTTTCAAAAGAGAAATGGCAGCAGAAAGATTCTTTTTGAAACCGAAGAAAAGCCAATGCTGAGGGCTTTGCCTCTGATCCCCTTTGAGATATGTGAGTGGTCCTATAACCATAAGGTTGGGCCAAACTCTCATATATGGTTTGAAAAAGGACAATACTCTGTTCCCAGCGATTATATGAATCAATACGTTGATGTAAGATACAACAATGCAATCGTTTATATTTATTCATCGCATAAATTGATTGCAGAACATAAACGTCTTCCGTCAGGACTTAAAAACGGTAAGAGAACAGAAGCATCGCACCTTCCTTATCCAGTATATATTCCTGAAACTGTAGAATCAACTACTGCAAAAGCGGAAGAAATTGGCACAAATACAACGACTGTGATATGCAGGATTTATGAGAATGCAAAAATAAAAGAACAGGCTCTTATGGATGTCAGATCCGTTCTTGATATAGCAAGTATCTATGGAGAAAAAACACTGGAGGAAGCTTGCAGAAGAGCTTTAAAGGATTTCCATATGATTACATACAATACACTCATTCCTTACATAAAGGATATATCTAAAAGCAAGAAAAATAAAATGAAGTCTGAGAACGAAAAAGAGCAGAAACATGGAATCGTACGAGGTGCAGATTATTATAGGAAAGAAGGTACAAAGTAATGAATATAGAGATTAAGAAACAATTAGCAGTGTTGGAATTGGGGGATCTGGTATCTGTCATAGAAAATCAGGAGAAGGATGTGTCATTGGTAAACTTAAATTACAATGACAGGCTGGAACATCTCCTTACAGAACTTATAACAGAAAGACAGAATCGTTTGATCGCAAGGCTTACAAAGAATGCAGAGTTAAAGTATCCAAATGCAAATCTTGAAACACTTGATTGTGAAGCAAGGGGAATAAACAAAGACATGATCGTCAACCTGGCTTCCATGGGATTTGTAAGTGCTGCCACCAATCTGATTATTACAGGAGCGACAGGCGCCGGAAAGACGTATCTGTCATGTGTGCTTGGAGTAGAGGCGTGTAAACAGACTTTGCGAACCTGCTATATTAGAATGCCTGATATGCTGGGCCATTTTCAAAATCACAAGGATAATCTCAGAGAGCAGATACGGTACAGAAAAAGGCTTGGGAACTACAAGGTTTTGATCATTGATGAATGGTTAAACTATAAAATCAATGAAAGGGAATCGAAATTTATATACGAACTTATAGAACAGAGATGTGGAAACAGTCCAACGATTTTTGTGGGGCAATACGATGTGGAGGATTGGCATGAGAGACTTGGAGGTGGAACACAGGCAGATTCCATTATGGATAGGATCATCCATAATTCTTATACGATACCAACAACAGATAACAATTTAAGAAAACTATATAATTCTAAGAAGGCAAAAGTCGTAATTGATTCATTAGGATAATATCGCATATTTATGATAGTAATGGCATGGCTGCAATGGCAGTCATGCCATTTGTAACAATACTATATATAGTGGTTTATGACGGCTCTCAAGCGTGATAATTATATTGAAAACAAAGTGGCTCTCAAGTATGAGAACGGTGGCTCCCAAGCTTGATAATAATCACTCATGCAGTTCAAACCCGGGGACGCGAAATTCTACCTGCAGGATACCGTCATCATGGGCAGCAGGGAGTTCCTGGAAGCCATGAAGGCACGGGACATCACCCCGTTCAAGCGTAG
>JAETQD010000041.1 GCA_021770825.1 Clostridium sp.
TGCTGGCAGCAGAAGGTCAGGTTGATAAAGTCCCGGATGTCTGTCAGGTCGAGCTTTTCCGCCATTGCCTGAAATTGAGACCCTTCATCACCCCAGAAGCTGTCCAGCCGCTTGGCGAGATAGTCCAGTTCATCCACATTGAACGCTTGTCTCTCCAGCCGCTTGAGGACGGGATAGCAGTCTGTGAGTTCGTCCACCTTGCAGTCCTGCCTGACCGCATCCCCGATTTCCAGGGCGGACAGCACCTCCATGGAGTGGTCATATTCCTCTCTGGACAGCGGGAAGGGGATGGTGGCGACGCCGTACTCCGGATGGGCAGGATTACTGAGTATCGCGTGAAACTGCATTTTTCTCTGCGCTCCCTTCCTTGGTATTGGGCTTTCCGTGATTGCTCTTTTCCTCTTTGGGCGCATCATCCGACCTGACTCTTGCGGGAGGGGTCATCATCATCCGCTCAAAGGCTTCGTACTTGGTTCCGCTCATAAAATACTTCGGCATTTTCTGCTCCTTTCCGGTCGCATTCCGGAAGGGCAGCAAAAAAGCCGCTGTTCCTTGCGGAACACGGCCTGATGTTATATTGGGGTATTAAAGCTCTCAGGTTATTCTTCTACATAAAATACATACCCTCCTTCCTCTGGATCAAGAGTGTCGCAATACTCTTCCTCTTTTTGTAGAGATACTTCAGCGCGTGCCTCCAAATCTGGTACAAAGGCTTCCATTTGATCAGCGGCAGATTGCAAATACTGCTGCCGTTCAGGGGTAATACTGTAGTTTTCCAATGTTTCATAAATGCTGCGGTAAACCTCCGTAAGCTGTTCAGGAGAAAAAAGTGCACAGGAGGGGATTAATCCCGAGCGGGTGACGAAGTCCTGCTTGGCGGCGGTATAGTTATCGCCGTAGTAGTGCCCTTGCCACAGAGCCGTGTGGTTTTGCACCCATTCCCATGTGACAAACTCCATCCCGAATTTGGTCTGATGCCCTGCCAGCACCACATTGTTGAACTCCGCCAGCGCACGGTAGTCGCCCTCCAGACCGCTGGCTCTGATCTGGGGAGCTTGCTCCATGAGCTTCTGATACTCGGGAACTTGATTTTTCTGCTCCATCTTATTACCTCCAATATACATGATTTGGGCTGGCGCCCTTTTTGAATCTGCCATGAAAATGAAAAAGGGCGCCGGTCTGTTTCAGGTCATATAGACCCACAAACCGGTGCCCTGATTCGGAATATAATGATATGCTCCCCATAGAGTAGACAAAGCGAGAAAAATCGCACACTACTCAGAGGGGAGCATTATTATGGCATCGATCAGTGTGGAAACGAAAATTCATGCAGTGGAACAGTGCTA
>JAETQD010000042.1 GCA_021770825.1 Clostridium sp.
TTCGGTGAAAATGGATGGAAGCAGCTTCCTGATGCCATTTCCAGATGTTATAAGTTTATCCCGGCTAAAGTTGAGGTAGAAGAACATCATATCGGTGTTTATTCCAGCAAAACGGATGAACATATGGTAAAAGCCCCTCATCCGCGGAATCTGCTCCACGGAAGCCTTGTCTCCCCATCCCTTGGTGCTGCCATCATGAATGGCAAGTATGTAAATGCCGTTCCCCTTTACCGTCTCGAAAAAGAATTCGAACGGTACGGGCTTGCGATCACCAGGCAGAACATGGCAAACTGGATGATCCGGCTGGGAGAAAGGTATCTGGGGATCATGTATGACTATCTACACAAGCTCCTGTATGATTACCATGTGATACAGGCTGACGAAACCCCTGTCCTGGTCAATAAAGACGGAAGGCCTGCCGGGAGCAAAAGCTGGATGTGGGTCTACCGATCCGGTTTTATGTACCAGGACCACCAGATCATCCTTTATGAATATCAGAAGACCCGTAATACATCCCATCCGAGATCTTTCCTGAAGGATTATTCCGGGATATGTGTCACGGATGGCTACCAGGTTTATCATACACTGGAAAAGGAAAAGGAGGATCTGACAATCGCCGGATGCTGGGTACACTGCAGGCGCAAGTTTCATGATGCGTTGGAAGTGATACCCAAGGAGCACCGTGAGGAATCCATACTGCATCTGCTCATGAAACAGATACAGGCCATATACCGTGAAGAAGGCAAGCTGTCTGATCTTCCCTCACAGGAGCGGCTCGTGCAGCGTCAGCTGGTGGTCAGACCTCTGGTGGATGCTTTCTTCGTGTACCTGAAACAAAATGAGCCCAGGATCCCCAAAAGCGGGAAAATGAAAGAAGCATTTACTTATGCCCTGAATCAGGAATGCTACCTGAAAGTGTTTCTGGAAGATGGCGATGTCCCAATGGATAATAATGCCAGCGAGCGTGCAATCCGTGGATTCTGTATTGGGAAGAAGAACTGGGAGATGATCGATACGGTCAATGGTGCAACCAGCTCAGCAATCATCTACAGCATAGCAGAGACCGCAAAGGCTAATAACCTGAAACCATTTGAGTATTTCGAGTATCTCCTTACAGAGATCCCAAAACATGAAAATGATACAGGTAACGGTTTTCTGAAAGATCTTCTGCCCTGGTCAGAAGCACTGCCTGAGCACATCCGGAAGCCCAAAACTTCAAAATGATAAATAGTATGGCCGCAAAAGCGGTCTAATATTTGTCAAGGTACTTACGTTTTACCGTTTAC
>JAETQD010000028.1 GCA_021770825.1 Clostridium sp.
TCTTTTCGGACATGGTTTGCTGTCTCCTTTCGAATGGTGGTGTCGCAACTTCATTCTACCAGACATCTGCAAACCATGTCTCTTTGTCTTTTTGCGAAACTTATTCTACCTGACCCTTTTTCCAGCCTATATGTAGAAGCCTGATTTTACATGATAGGAGGAAATATGATATATTACAAACGATATACGGGAAAGCTGCTTCCGCAGAAAACGGCAGAGCAGCCAAGCTGGGTCCAATGGACGCACCATTCAGAGGGCAAAACCCACTGTGAGGAATGCTTAATGTTGGATGGTTGTTGGTTTCAGGAAGAAAATGCTCCGTCTTGTCCACATCATCCATACTGCCACTGCACATTAGACCCGATTCCCTATGCTGTGGTTTTGATGAATACAACATCATATAGCGATTACAGCAAATTTGATCCCTATCTATTTGACCCAGAAAATACATATAGACATGGAAAAAATCGAGCATTTGAAAGTTGGGGCTATTCTGCTTCAGATTCTACGTGGCTTAAGAATCAAAGTGAGAAACAGGCACTTGAAAAATATCTATCCGGTGACTATATGTTAGGAAAGTTGGATAGACGAGGCTAGCGAATTGATATCAGAGTTACGATTCCCAGAAAAGGCAAATCAGGCAGCGTGTCATTTATTACTGGATGGATGCTTATGCTGAACGGAAAACTCAAATTGAATACGCCGTATGGGGGAAAATAAAATGAAGATGATGGATTGCGTAGAAGTGATGGTAGAAAAAGATAGCTATGCAAAAGAAGGCGTTCACAAGGGAATGCAAGGGGTTGTCTGGGAGAAGGAGCCAAAAGACGGCTGTTGGGTCGTCCTCTTTCCTCAATGTGGAGATAAGGAAGATATTGCAGACCTCTACATGAAAGAAGAGGATCTGAAATTGATTCCTGTTATGTCTCCAGATGTAAATGAGCAAATCAAGGCGCAATTTGAAAAAGAAGCCGATCAGACAAAATCATTTGCCGAAAAGCTGGATGATCTTTCTAATTATCGTATCTAATGGGATAAAAGCCTCTTGCTTGCTGCGCTAAAACCATTGATATGACTGGATTTTTCCAAGTCCTATAATTACACTCCGACCACGTCGGAGCAAGCTTTGTATCGCTTGCTCCGACTTTTTTACAAAAGTCAGAGCGCACTCACGCCGCTGCTCATCCTTTCCAAATCACAACCGCTGCGCTGGGTTGTGATTTGGTATCGCCGCTTCGCGGCGTTTTTTAATTTTATAGAAATATCGGTTTTGACCGTCCTTTGCAGAAATCCCTTGAAACGAAATGGTTTCAAGGGATTTCTTTTTTAGCTTTACAATTTATGCTACGGGATAGAAACATAAAACAGTGCCGGACCTCTAAGAATTTTGCTGCCAGCTTTACTTTGGAATCCAGGGTAACAGTGAATACAAACAGTGCAGTGCTGGTATTGCCTCCGGAGACACTTCTCGTACAGGCTCCAGAATTCCCAAACACTTTTCTTCAACCATAAGCTGCCCACTTTCCAGGCCATGGTCACCGGGCCGCTGAAAGAAGCTGGCGCTACTCGCTTTATCCTCATTCATACCATCAGCAGTGCACAGAACTTTACGGGAACCATTCTCGTTGACGTTATAGTAACCAAAATAGCCATATTTTCGTAGCCGATACCCCAGTTTTGAGACAGGTGGGAACAGCCGCCCTGCAAAGAGCAGTTCTGCCACACCTCGATGTGGACGAAAGTATGATAGACACGGCCTATTGGTTCGAATCCAGACCGTGTCAGTGGCGGCGGAGCCGCTCACGTTACCTCTGGATCTGGGCCCAACGGTGTGACTCAGGCATTCACTCGGAAAATAGATAGACGGAATACCACACACAGAAGCGCAAAAAGTCCAGCCTATTTGGAAATAAATTATAGCAAATGCCGGAATGGCAAAGTAATTACCCGCAGGACAGCATACATGGCCTCTTTTCCCCAACTTAGCTTTCTAGGAACATAACTTGGGCCATCTTCTATAGAGCCATCAGGACTCATGTGTCGGCTGCTTTCCTTCAGTACATCGAGTTGAGCACGGATCTGAGCATTTAGCCCCGGGCTTTTGATCGCAAGCATTAGCTCGGTGTCCAGATAAACACTCCTCATATCAAAGTTGCAGGAACCTGCGAGCGTCAGATCTTCGCCTATGAGCACGGCCTTAGTATGCTGTGCCTGCTCGCCCAGATATTCATAGATATGGGTGCCGGTGCTGCGGAGATGCGTTTTCTGATTTAAGTAGTCGGTGCAGCCAAAAGGATTTGTCCCACTTTCTACGGCATTGATCAGAATATCTGTTCTGGTACCCGCAGCACAGACAGTCCGAAGGTCCTCGTACATATCCTTACTGCATATAATGTAGGGCGTCTGAACCAGAACGTTACTGTCCTGCGCCATAGCGTCTACCATGCGGGCCCACAGGATTGGTGTCTTATTTTCCGGCTCGATTGGATTGGACCATAGCTCCACGCTATATGCCGCCAGTGTGGCGGACTCCCATTCTGCTGTAGTCAAACTGTCTGTAAAGACTTCCGGGTAACGTTGGGCGGTCTGCTCATAACAGCCAGCCAGATCGCTTTCACACCTTGAATCTTTAAAAACCTTACAGCATGGAAGCGCCCACACCGCCTCAAAATAATTCATCAGCTGTTGATAGGACTGGCCTGCCCCAGGCTCGGTTTCATATACTAAAATATCCCGGTCCACATTGTAGTGTTCTTGGTAATTGCCCAGGAAGCGGTTATCTGTATTTCTACCACCCAGGATATAGGCAAAGTCATCAGCGATCAGATACTTATCGTGCATCCGATAGTTGATTTTCCACGGGGTTAGAAGGTTGATCGGGTTGTAGAGCCGGATCTCCACGTTCTCATGGCTTGACAACTGGCAAAGGTTCCTACTCATGGGAAGGAAATGTCCGCCATTGATGCCGTCCAGAAGCACCTGAACCCTGACACCGCGCTCGGCTGCCGCCCAAAGTGCGCCAATCACATCCTGGCCGCTTTCCTCATCCCAAAAATCAAACGTGGTGAGTATAATCCGCTCCTTTGCTTCCTCAATAAGCCGGAGCCGCCACAGCAGGGCATCAGAGTTGTCGTCGATGCTCCGCACCCGCTCTGGTGCGGTATGTTCATAGCGGATATCGTTCAGCCAATCTTCGGGAGTGGCCCTTTTGTGAAACGCCGGTGGAATGACTAGACAGAGAATGATGAATAAAAGCCACACAAGGAGCACCAGAGCGACATTCTTCACAAACCGTTTCATTTATCTGACCTGCTTTCATATTGACGCCCCAGGGATTCCCGCCTGCTCGGGGCACCCATTGCTCTAGTCCGGCGCATGCCGGGGACAAGATAGGGAGTATCATATCGCCGTGGATGATGTGAAAAATTGCGGCTGCTGAAAATAGAAAAAATGCGGGCAGGAAAGGGAAAAGAAAGTTGAGCACTGGCCGTTCCGCGATAACATTGTTGCAAATAATATCATACAATTTGATGAAATTCAAGGTGTGTGGGGTTACTATCTGTCCCCAACGGAGCGGAGGCGAAGAACAGCGGTCCACAGTTCCTTGCTGGCCGGTTTGGTACCCACACAATATTTTTATCGCTAAAACCGCTGCTGCAAAAAGAATATTTTCGGGCAGACGATGGTTCCATTTCTGATAAAGTATGCTATACTATAATTTATAATTGCTTTTATACATAGCGTTTATGGGATTCACGCTCTGTATGTATGTTTCAGTATTCAATCGGATAAGGAGAGATGCAGACGCTGTAAGATGCCTTTGAAACAGGCGGTATCTACATCTCCTAAGAAAGCCAGGGCTATAGAGCAGCCGATGGATCGGGAAGGGTGAAGTTATGAAACTTGCAGAGGCTTTACAGGAACGCGCAGATCTGAACCGGAATATTGAACAGCTCAAAAACCGTTTGAGCAGCAATGCGCTGGTGCAGGAGGGCGAGCAACCGGTGGAATGCCCGGAGAATCTAAAACAGGAGCTGGATGCTTCCATTTCTCGCCTGTCCTATTTGATTGCGAGAATCAATCGGACCAACTGCCAGACTGTGGTTGAGGGGCAGACTCTGACAGAACTGATTGCCCAAAAGGATGCCCTGTCCCTCAAACTCCATGTATACCGGGATGTTGTGTACGCGGGAAGTCAGATATCCTACCGCGCCAGAAATACGGAGATCAAGATCCGGTCTGCGTTCTCTGTGGCGGACTGGCAAAAGGAGATCGACCGGATGTCCAAAGAACTGCGCCGGCTGGATAACCGGCTGCAAGAGAGCAACTGGAAGACCGACTTAGTGGAATAGGCCAAAGTGCCTGGTAGCAGAAGCAGGGCGAATGCCGCGCGGCGACAGCGTAAGTCGCATCATGGATACACGGAAGGGCACGTGCGAGGTTCGAGTCCTCAAGAATTGTTATGCCCCGACTGCGTACAGATGTATTGTAACGGATGATTGTAATGACCGGGTATTGACTGCGTCTGCGAGGGTGGGAATGGGGATGCTGTTCCAATGACAGCATGGATTGGCAGATTGGCCTTTGAACAAAAAGATCCGGCTGTGGATAACCCAAAGCATCCACAGCCGGATCGGTTATTTCAGCGTGTCGCTGTTGTTCAGAACCAGGGAGCTGTAGAGAAACAGTACATCGCAGTTTTCAAAATCAATGAACTGCCCGAGGTAGTCCGGCTGGATGTAGCGAATATCCACCAGAGTGATCCTGGAGTATCCGCTGAGCAGCAAAGGCGCAATGCTGGAGCCAAAAGAGTCGCGGAACAACACCAACTCCCGGCCGCTTTGGGCGTAAGGATTTTCCATGGTAATCAGAGACAGAGAACCGGAGAGGAAGATTTCATAGGGGTCCTTTCCCATGGCACGCTCCATGTCGTACACCGTTCCGGTTCGGTTGTTCTGGTAATCATACACCGTGCAGTCCCGGATGGCATCGTTGATGAGATAGTGGATGGACTCGGGGGCCAAGGGGAGGGCCGATTGTCCGCAGTAAACGCCGTAGAAGTCCCGCTCCAACACGGACTCTTCGTAATTTTGAGTCAAGGTGACCCCCATGGCCTGGGCCAGCCGCTCCGCCACATCGGTGATCCGCTCCTGCCGCCAATGGGTGTCGGTCCTGTAATAGTCGTCCCGCTCCAACAGGTCTGAGATGGAGATATAGTCGGCAAAGCCAACCTTCTGTGCCATCAGGGACTCCAATTGCGCATAATCCATGGAGAGGTGCCCGCTCTCCCGGGCCAGAAAGCAGTTCTTGTCCGGGATTACGGAGAGGAACACCCGATTGCTGCCGTTCAGGTATTTGTCATAGAGGTACTGGAAGCGGCCTGCCGCCCGGTCCAGGGAGGACTCGTTCAGGGGGTATTCCACCGCGGCGGCGAAGCCGTCGGAAACATAGATCCCATTGTTGTCCTGCCGGTGGAACAGGCCGGTGGCGGACAGGGCTTTCAGTGTACGGAACTGGTCCCGGAAGGGAAAATGATCCTGGGTGTAGGTTTCAAAGCCGGACATGAACCGCCCGCTCAGTACGGTATCCAAGGTGAACGCCGGCATGGCGGCCAGTTTCCTCCGCTCACTGTCCGAAGTGGCTTCCTTGGGGAGAAACAAACAGGCCAGAAAGGCCACGGCCAGAAGCAGCCCAAACAGGATACAGACCGTCAGGTTTTTCTTTTTGCTATCCATGGTATCCTCCTATCAAAACCGGAAGTATAGGAATGGGTTAAAGGAGCCGTCCACCAGATAGCCGGTCATGACCAGCAGCAGTACAAACAGTGTAAAGGGTTCCAGTGCGTTGAGGACCTTACCGGCGGTGGGGTACTGGGAGAGGCGGACAAGCCCATTCCGGAGGAGGGGGGTGGCTCCCAAAACGGCCAGAATCAGCACCAGAGCGAAGCTGCGCAGACAGTAGACCGCCTCTGCAGAAACCAGCGGGATACCGCCGGCACCGAACAGACCGCCAATGTCGGAGAGGGCCTGCCCCATATTCTCCGCGTTGAAGATCACAAAGCTGATCACGACGAAGAATACTACATAGAGATGGGCGAGGGGGCGGCATTTCGAGAGCGGTTTCAGCAGCCACAGCTTCTCCATGATCAGAAGAACGGCGAACATCAGTCCCCAGACAACGAAGTTCCAGGCTGCCCCGTGCCAGAAGCCGGTCAGCATCCACACCACCAGAATATTCAGCAGTTGGCGGGCCCTTCCGACGCGGTTGCCGCCCAGCGGGATATACACATAATCCCGGAACCAGGTACCCAGCGACATGTGCCAGCGGCGCCAGAACTCTGTGATGCTGGCGGAAATATAGGGATAGTTAAAGTTTTCAAGGAAGTGGAAGCCAAATACTTTGCCTAGGCCGATGGCCATATCGCTGTATCCGGAGAAGTCGAAATAAATGTGCAGGGCAAATGCGACGGCGTATAGCCAGTAAAAGAGCACGGACTTCTCATCGGACGCCCGGAACACGCTGCACAGCTCTCCCAGT
The DNA here is from genome assembly GCA_021770825.1 of Clostridium sp. Taxonomy (GTDB): domain Bacteria; phylum Bacillota; class Clostridia; order Lachnospirales; family Lachnospiraceae; genus CANRXD01. The sequence goes on from JAETQD010000028.1 coordinate 6,538, forward strand.
TGGTTGGCGATCAGGATCTTTTTCCCCAATCCAATGAGAAAGCGCCGTACCCCCTCGGCAGCCAGAGCGGTGGAGTGGGAACGGTGTTCCAACTGCTGTGCAATGTCGGAATAGCGGACGATAGGCCCTGCAATGAGTTGGGGAAACATAGACACATAGGCTGCCAAGTGGATCAGATTTTTCTGAGCTGGCTCGCCCCGGTATACATCCACCGTATAGCTGATGATCTGGAAGGTGTAGAAGCTGATGCCAATGGGCAGGGCGATGCGCAGCAGGGGAACCCCCAGTCCGGTGGCCGCGTTGAAGTTTTCCAGGAAGAAGTCTGCGTATTTGAAGTACAGGAGAAAGGACAGGCTGACCGCCACGGAGAGCCCGCAGACCAGTTTGGCCCCTTTTTGGCCCCGGTACCGCTCCTGCAAGAGGCCGAAGCCATAGCCGGACAGGATGGAGGCCAGCATAAGAAGGACGTATTTAGGCTCGCCCCAGGCATAGAAGATCAGGCTGGCCAGCAGGAGCACTGCATTTCGGAAGCGGGCCGGAGTGAGAAAGTATACGGCCAGAACCAGCGGGAGAAAGTAGTATAGAAATGGGATGCTGGAAAAAAGCATAGAAAACCTTCCTTAACAGCAACGTACGGGGCGGCTCCCTGGCGAAGAGGCCGCCCCGCAACGCTATATAATGTTATATTGAACTGGCGGTTCTCAGCCCTCTACCACCGGGGTGTCAATGATTGCCTCGGCTCCGTCCAGGGCAGAGAGCGCGTTATCCTTGAAGGTTTCCACCAAATCATCCGCGCCATACGCGGCAATGACATACTGGCCGTCCACGTTGATTACGACTAAGGTATCCGGCATACCGCAGATCCACTGCTTCGCCAGGATTCCCTCCTTGAGGGCGTCGGCGAACTCGTCGGCACTCACATCGCCGGTCAGGTGATAGGCCGCGCCGGTAAAGGTGTTGGCATTCATCATGTGGATCATAGATGCCGCGTCATCAATGTGGGTGGTCTCGCTCTCCGGAAGGCTCAAGGTGGAGGTCAGCTCCTCGGTCTTGGATACGTCAAAGGCGCCTGGGGCATCTGTGGTCATGTGCTCCGAATCGCCGCCGCCGATGGGGAACTTTTGATCCTCTGAATACACCCCATAGACCGTCTCCAGAACCTCCACCGCACTGGAGTAGGAAGAGGTGGAGCCGTCTCCGCTTCCGCCGTGATTGCTGCTGCCATTGTTGCCGCTGCATCCCACCAGGGAGATCGCCATTGCCGCACCGAGAATAAAAGTGATCATCTTTTTCATAATACATGGTCTCCTGTTCTGCATTTATTTGGGTGACTGATTTTGCTGAAGGTCATACCCTCCATCGTCACGCATGGAGAGTACATAGGTAAGCTGTTTGCCATTGGTTTTCAAGGTCAGGGAAAACATGGTGTCCTCTGTGCCGGAGAGGTCCCAGTAGAGCAGAACGTCTTCGGAGATCTCTGCTTCGGTGCCGTCTCCGAGGAGTTCGCCCTCCGGATCAAACAGGCTGAATTCACCGCCGGAAACAGATACCCGGGTCGTTTCGCCGGTTTCCAGCGCCAGAGGAATTCCGCCGGAGACTTCCCGAAGTCCAGATGTCATTTGAGGATGGTCCGCCGGAATGGAGACCGGTTCCGCCCCAATGGGTACGCCCTGATACAAGAGGGCGGTTTCCCCCCGCACAGCAAAGGGAGGGAGAGCGGCAATAAACAGGACGGCTGCGCAGGCGGCAGCGGCCAGAGATCCAAACGAAATCCATTTCGTTCTGGTGCGTGTCGGCTCCGGCTTTTGTTCCAGGCGCATGACCTGCTCCCGGAGCTCCTCCGGCGCTTTGATCCTGCGGTATGCCTCTACATCTTTTTGATCAAACATATTCATTCCTCCGTTCCAAGGAGTGCTTTGATTGCCTGCCGGCCGCGGGTCAGACGCATTTTGACTGCGGAAACCGAGATGCGCAGGCAGCGTGCGGTTTCTTCCACTGAAAACCCTTCCAGATAGTGGAGCACCACCACCTCATGCAGCTTGTCCGGCAGGCTCCGAACGGCGGCCAGAAGTTCGGATGTTTCTGAATCCTCCGGCGAGGCGATGTGTTCCGCATCTTCTAAAGGGGTATACCTGCGTACCGCGTTGCGGCGCTGGAGATCCCGGCATTTATTGATTGTAACGCGCAGCATCCATGCCCGTTGGTGGGACGTATCCTGGAACGTAGGCCGCTTCGCCAGATAGACCGCAAACACATCGTGGACGACATCCTGAGCGTCTTCTGAATGGCTCACATAGGTCAGTGCTGTCCGGAACAGCAGATCGGAATATGTTTCGTATAGCGCCGTTAAATCAACCGTTTCTCCATGACGCAATGTTCTTACCTCCTGTTCTATACACGCATGGCCTGGCCGCCAGGTCACATTTCCCTCCACATTTTTTGAGAAAGTTATTAAATATTATACCACGTTCCTTGTGGGCGCGATAGAGCGCGAATATTAGAAACAAAGCAGCTGCTGAAAACTTTTTAGCTGGATTTGCGTCTATAATGTGGAGACGCCGCAAATCTGTGCTGGACGATAGCTGACAGATTTGCTCCGGAACATATATGCTCTGTTAGATACATCTCAAATTCACAGGCAATTATGAAAGGAACTCAGATTGATATGAAGAAAAAACGATTCGCTACAATTGTGGCAGCACTCTTGGTAATTTCTCTGGCTAGCTGTAGTACACCTGCTGGGAGCTTACCCTCCGCGCCTGACGGTTCCCATGTGCCGGAAAAAACACAGGCCCTCTATTCCAATTTGACGGATGACAGCTCCAGGAGGGAGGTCGTGGATGCGCTTCAGGCCCACGGCGTATCTCAGGAGCAGACCGATACCCTGCTGGCCTGGGCAGACGACTTTAACGCCCGGGTGACCACGCCCACCCTCACGGAGGGCTTTACCGCCATGGAGGGTGACTTTGTTGACTACAGCTCACTTTTGTTTGACATTAAGGAACTGCCAGACGGCACATTTTTTATGGAGGCCAATTGCCGCCTGACCGCGTTCCTGTTGATGCGGGATCAGCTCCAGACCTGTGGGACTGCGGATGAGAGTGATACCTATCTAATGTTTGACATTGAGGCCATTGACACGCAGAAGGAATACCAGCTCAGTTCAGAAGCACGGGCCGATTTCATTACTCTGTTCAATGCCGTACCTCTGGAGGGGGCGGCGAACCAGGAGGAACACCTTGCCCGCATTGAGGAAGCGTGGTCGGAGCGTGGCATACAGGTGGACAGCGCCAAGGGAATGTCCCTGATCGAGGTATATCTGCATTCCCCACTTGACGGGGTCCGCTTTGTAGGACATACCGGCGTATTGATGGAGACGGAGGACGGACTGCTGTTTGTGGAGAAGTATGGCCCGGCTGGTCCCTTCCAGGCGACCAAATTTGAGAGCCGGAACGCATTGGAGCACTATCTTCTGGCCCGTCCGGACCTATATGGAGACGAGACGGAGCTGCCGCCTATTGTGCTGGAAAATGGGAAGATGATGGAGATATCCTGACCGGGGTACGGGTATCCGCAGTAGACACGGCCAAAAATGTCCGATGGGAGACCCACCGGACATTTTTCATATTCGTTTATTTTAGCCGCATTTTTGAGTACGGCGCGTTCCTGTACCTCACCTTAGCCAGTACACTGTCAGCAGTGAGGAGATGTAGCCAGGTTAGAGCCTTAATTTTTGCAAAAATATGTCGATATGATACATGAAACCATTAAGAGCAGAGGGAAACTGAAATACTACTGTAGACAGAGAAAGGGCGTGGTATAGGTGCGATATCTGGTTTATCTCTTTGGATGCGCTCTGTTGGTCGGAGGTGGGGCAGTCTGTTCAGTTACACCGGCCGGAATCAGACTGGATGTTGCAAACTTGCTGTCGCTTCTGGATTATACAACGCTGGCGTTCCTGCTAATCGCGTGCGTACTGGTTCTTCTGGGGAACAACTCTTTCCGCGCTTTTGGTTGGGCAATCCGGGCTATGTTTCAAGAGAAAAAACCTTCTGCCGCCCGTGCGCTGGAGAGTTATCTGGCCTATCGGCAGGTGGCTATAGGATCTTTACTGGCCGGAGGTGCTGGCTCACTGCTTAGTCTGATTAAAATGATGCACAGCCTGGGTGGCGGTAATCTGGAGGAATTAGGGATTGCCCTAAATGTAGCATGCCTGTCTCTCGGATATGCCATCTTTTTGAATCTGCTATTACTTCCGGTAGGGTTTCTGTTGCGAAAGACGTTGGGAGAGATAGAACAGGCGGATAAGGTAGACCAAGCTGCGGGAACTATTTCGGTGCGGCGAAAGCGCAGTAGAGCAGGGTGATTGGTCGGGGTGAATTAGGGCATCTGTTTACCTGCCGGGCTGAACTATATAGGAAGATAGATATTTTTCTCTGACAGGAGAAAACACATAGGCCGCAGCTTCTGCGATTGGTGTAAAAAGAGAACTGCACTTCCGTACGCCGCCCTTCCGGGCTGGCGGTTCGGAAGTGCAGTTCCAGTTCTGTCGCCTGATAACCGAAGCCGACATACTGCTCTGTTATGCTATTTCAGATGAAGAAAGCCCCGGATACATACCTGTTCTGATCTACCCTTATCTAATCGAGAAATCCATCATACCATGCCAAACGCCATTTGTGACACCGTACGTAAATCAATTGAGGACTAGCTGGGCATTTTGGAAGGTTCCCAGCCAGTTGAGGTTGAGGGGAATGGGGGTAAGGAAGGTATCAGGTCGGACGGCCTCCCCGTGGAAATCGCTGCCCCCCGTGATATGGAGGCCGTATTTGTCTGCAAGACGCAGATAGGCGGCGGTCTGTTCGGGGGAATGCCGGGGGTAAAAGCACTCAATCCCATCCAGCCCCGCGTCCTTCAGTGCACGGAGGATTTCCTCCAGGCGCCCGTGGGAGCAGCCGAGCTGGCAGGGATGGGCCAGAACCGCCTTTCCGCCCGCGTCATGGATGGC
>JAETQD010000029.1 GCA_021770825.1 Clostridium sp.
TACCATGTCTCCGACATGCTATGCTCCGCAGGATGCACACGATTCGCTTTGGAATTTATCCGCCCTCCGGTCGGACGCGAATCGGCGCAGGTATAATATCTAACGATATTATACCACATCCCCCATAATATTTCTCGTGGTTATTGAAATTCGGTCATGTATTTTCGGTAGCGGAGCGGGAGCATGGTTCTCTGGCATCTGGGGTTTGTTCTTTCTTCAATGGCTATGGTATGGAAGAAGGTCTTCCACATGTCCACGTAAACATCGCCGTTTCCTTCTCCTTTCCAGGCCTCCACTGCTTCGTTCTCCACATTCTCACGGATCACCCAGTGTCCGGTGTCGGCGTGGAAAGCGGCTGTTTTATGTTTTTCGTCATAGATCATCCAGTTCATATCCGGGAAACGGTCGGCAAAATGGATAGCCACCAGCTCCAGAACCTGGTTTTCCGGCCCCACTTTTCCATAGCAAATCCCGGATTTAAGCCGCTCAAACCGGAGAAATTCCACCAGAAAGTGAGCCTCATTCCCCACATACCGGTTCATTTGAAATATCTCATACACAGCCGGATTCTGAAGCATCCCCAGTACCTTCCGCCCGGATGCAAGTCCAAGGGAAATAAACTTTAAAATCCAGTTTCCACGGTCCGGGCTTTTGTGAAGGGAGGCCCGGTATAAATACGTATAAGCCTCCTCAGACATGAAGTTCTTTATTTTTTCCGCCACTCTTTTCGCCTTCCAGGCCTCCAGGGGCACTTCCCGGTACTGGGTAAATAAAAGCGGCTCATATTCTTTCTCCATTTCCAGTCTGCACTCGGAAAGGGGGAGGCGGCTTGCATATACATCGTATACGCCGCAAAGAATTCCATCAAAACCATTTTTACACAGGAATACGGTCAATTCTGCACCTCCTCACATCTCACCGAAAAGTGCCTTTGGGGCATCGGCCGCTTCCGGCATTGCCTCCGGCCGCCAGTCCTGAAATAACGATAGCTGCCTGAAGCAGTTTTCATTTCCTATTTCCCAGACTTTTTTTCGTTCCTCTCCCATTAGCTGGCTGGTGATAAAGTTTTCTTCCATCCGCACCGGAACCATCATTTTTCCGCAACAGGTAAGGAAGAATACCGCCCTCTTTAACACCACTCCAAATCTCTTCAAATCCTCAAAGGACAATTTTCCCGCTCTCCGGGCCATGACAATCCGCTTGGCGGAGCGGACGCCGAGGCCAGGGACTCTTAGAAGCTTCCCATAGTCCGCCGTCATAACCTCCACCGGAAACTCCTCCAAATGCCGCACAGCCCAATCGCACTTCGGATCCAGAAACACATTGAAATTCGGTCTTTCCGCCGATAACAGTTCATCCGCCCGGAACCCGTAAAACCGTAAAAGCCAGTCGGCCTGATACAGTCTGTGTTCCCGTAAAAGAGGCGGGCCTCCGGAAAGCGCCGGAAGGCTTTTATCCGGCACCACAGGCACAAAGGCAGAATAAAATACCCTCTTTAAGCTAAATTTCTGATACAGTGCCTCGGCCACTGATACCATCTGGTAATCATTTTCAGGTGTGGCCCCCACAATCATCTGGGTACTCTGCCCTGCCGGAACAAATCTTGGCGCACTCCGGTAAAGCGCCAGTTCATTTTTATTTTCCGTGATTCCTGTCTGTATCTGGCGCATGGGGAGAAGAATCTTCTCTCTGGTCTTTCCAGGGCACAGCTTTTTCAGGCTGTCAGCCGTAGGCAGTTCTAAATTGATGCTCATACGATCCGCCAGAAACCCCACACGCTCAATCAGCGCCCGGTCAGCACCCGGAATGGCTTTTACATGAATATACCCACGGAATTTATGAACATTTCTCAGCTTCCATATGGCCTCATAGAGCAGCTCCATGGTTTTATCGGCATTCTCCATGACACCGGAGCTTAAAAACAGCCCCTCGATATAGTTTCTCTTATAAAATTCCATGGTGAGCTCACAGATCTCATCCGGGGTAAAGGCCGTCCGCACCACATCATTGGAACAGCGGTTCACACAGTATTTGCAGTCATAAATACACCAGTTGGTCATCAGGATTTTCAACAGAGAAATACACCGCCCGTCGGCCCCAAAGCTGTGACAGATTCCGCCGCTTATGGTATTTCCGGTATATCCCTTCTCTCCTTTCCTGTCAACTCCGCTGGAGGTGCAGGCCACATCATATTTTGCAGCATCAGCCAGAATCTTCAATTTCTCCTCCAGCCCCATAGTTTCCTGCAGCAGCATACGTTGTCTCTCCTTCTGTAAAAAAAGTTCCGCTCGCGGAATCTTCCGCCTGCGAGCGGGTTGCTTTAGCAGCATAATTTCTTCCCAACGCAGTGCCCTTGCTGCTCACGGGGCACGCTCTGCACACAGGGCACTCATCGCACATGGGCACTCACCACGCACTGTGCCCTCACTGCTCACGGGGCCGTGCTCCGTTTAGACAGCCCCTGTGATCCCACCCGGAAAGCTTTTTAATTACACATTTAATTACACGCGAGGCTCCATAAGAGTTTCCCATACAGTCAAAAGAACATACGTTCTATATATGAGAGTATTATAACACACCTCTAACAGGAATGCAATACGTATCCGAACACTTGTTTTCTTTTCGCAATCTTTCCATTCACACAAAAGTACAGTCGCGGCCACCCGCATAGCGGGTGGCTCGCGCTTCGGCTATAAGCCTTTGTTACTAGGCCGGCGTCTCAAGGCGCTGGCTTTTACCTCTGTTGCTGCCCCTTCAAGGGGCGTTTCTTTCACACTTAATTTATCCAGCATAATATCTGATTTCTCCTGGTCTTGTATATACTTCTTAATGGTGTCTTCATTCAATCCTACTGTGCTTACATAATACCCTTCAGACCAAAAGTGACGATTCCCAAACTTATACTTTAGATTGGCATGACGGTCAAACATCATTAACGCTGACTTTCCCTTCAAATACCCCATAAAACTCGATACACTGTATTTCGGGGGGATACTCACCAGCATATGTATGTGATCCGGCATGATATGCCCTTCTATGATCTGGACTCCTTTATAATTGCATAACTGCTTTAAAATATCTCTTAAATCTTCTCGGTATTGATTATAAATCACTTTTCGTCTATACTTAGGTGTGAAGACGATATGATACTTGCACAGCCATTTCGTATGTGCTAATTCATTGGTTTTCTTCGCCATAAAATCACCTTTCCTTTCTCTATTTAGCGGCTTGGACACCTCTATTATAGACGGAAAGGTGATTTTTGTATAACAAACTGACTCTCACCCGCATAGCGGGTGGTTTTTCATTTCGCACGTCTCCGTTTCTCTTTTTGAGAAACTCCAACGTACTCAACAGATATCCTTTGTACGTCGCCTTCCAGTGAAGTTACCCGCAGTAAAATCATTTCCTTTTCCTTCTGAAATTCCAATGCCTCATCCAGCTTACGGCTTAAATCAAGATGACCTTCTGCGATGATGTCAATTTTTTTGCTGATCTCATTTTCCAGAGTCAGCTGGATTTCTTTCATCTGCTGCGGCAGGGACTCCAAAAATTTCACTCTGACATCCATGGAATCCATTCTGGCATCCAGGGAATCCATTCTGGCATCCAGAGAATCCATTCTGGCATCCAGAGAATCCATTCTGGCATCCAGAGAATCCATTCTGGCATCCAGAGAATCCATTCTGGCATCCAGGGAATCAATCTTGTTTTCCACGTTTTCCATTCTGGTATCCATGGAATTTATCTTTTGTAGTATGACTTCGAGCATTTGTTCTGTATTCATTATATCACTCCCCTCTACTACTGACTCAATAATACACGGTACCTGTCGAAAAGTCAATCCAGGGGCTGAAACTATTTTTCATTTTCAACTTAAGTACTCATGTATCTGGGGGAATGGGGCTTTTCTATTACTTGAAGTATCTTACGCCGCTCTCAAAGATCTTCATATCCTGCTCGCCGTAAATGTTCTTGGCAACTGCATCGCCGCGTCTCTCGGAGTGAGCCATCTTACCGTATACACGTCCGTCCGGGCTTGTGATACCCTCGATAGCCATGTAGGAGCCGTTGGGGTTCCAGTACTCGTCCATGGTGGGATTTCCGTCCGCATCCACGTACTGGGTAGCCACCTGTCCGTTGGCAAACAGGGTCTTTAACCACTCTTCGCTTGCCACAAACCGGCCCTCACCATGGGAAACCGGGTTCACATAGATGCCGCCCAGCTCTGCGCCGGAAAGCCACGGGGACTTGTTGGATACCACCTTTAAGTTTACCATCTTGGACACATGACGTCCGATGGTGTTGTAGGTTAAGGTGGGAGAATCCGGCTTCTGCTCGGTAATCTTTCCTTCCGGAACCAGTCCCAGCTTAATGAGAGCCTGGAAGCCGTTGCAGACACCTAAAATCAGACCGTCTCTCTCATTTAAGAACTTCTCAACCTCTTCCCTGATCACCTCATTGCGGAAGGCGGTTGCAAAGAACTTTGCGGAGCCCTCCGGCTCGTCGCCTGCGGAGAAGCCGCCGGGGAACATGAGAATCTGGGCCTTTGCAATCTCTTTTCTGTAAACTTCGACGGAGTCCCTGATGTCCTCTGCACTGAGGTTCCTGAACACCTTTGCCGATACATTGGCGCCTGCCCGCTCAAATACCTTGGTGCTGTCATACTCACAGTTGGTTCCCGGGAATACCGGAATGAACACGTTGGGAGTACCGATCTTGTGGGTGCAGATGGTGATGGTATCTGCCTTAAAGATGTTCTCCTTTACCTCTGTCTGGGGCACGTTGGACTCTGTGGGGAACACATCCTCAAGGGGTGCATTCCATGCATCCATGGCCTCGGACAGGGAAATGGACACATTTCCATACTCAAAGGCTGCCTTGTCGGTCACTTCACCGATTACGGTGTAGGACATGGAAAGCTCGCCCACCTTGCCGTCAGGCACTTCGCATACGATATTGCCCCAGCCCGGTGCAAAGAAGTCTCTGGGATCCACATTGTGTTCAATCTTTACGCCCATGTGGTTTCCGAATGCCATCTTGCTGACAGCCTCAGCCATACCGTTTCCTTCCACTGCATACGCGGAAATTACACGGCCTGCCTTGATATCCTCAAATAATTTTCCATAGCCGTCCATGATCTGTCCGTAAACGGGAAGGTCATAGCCGTCCTTTTCAATGTTAAATACAACAATCTTGCTTCCGGCCTTCTTAAATTCCGGAGAGATCACGGTCTTCTGGTCTGCCACATCCACGGCGAAGGAAACCAGGGTAGGCGGAACGTTTACTTCCTCGCCGCCCTCTTCCTTGAAGCTGCCGGACATACTGTCTTTGCCGCCGATGGACGGAAGGCCGAATCCAAGCTGTGCGTCATATGCGCCAAGAAGGGCTGCAAAGGGCTGGCTCCAGCGGGTGGGCTCCTCGCTCATTCTGCGGAAGTACTCCTGGAAGGTGAAACGGATTTTCTTATAGTCGCCGCCGGCTGCCGCAATCTTGGCAACGGAGGTCAATACTGCATAAATAGCTCCATGATAGGGGCTCCAGCTTGACAGATAGGGATCAAAGCCATAGCTCATCATGGTAACGGCGTCGCACTTTCCTTTGAGAACCGGAAGCTTTGCCACCATGGTCTGAATCTCTGTCTGCTGGTACTTTCCGCCGTAGGGCATCATAACGGTGCCTGCGCCGATGGAAGCGTCGAACATCTCCACAAGGCCCTTCTGGGAGCACACATTGAGGGAGCCTAACATCTTAAGCCAGTTCTCCTTCACATCGCCGATCTCCTTTTTCTCGAACGGGGTGCCCTCGCGGTTTGGAACCTCAAGAGTCACATCGGTCTCCTGGTGGGCGCCGTTGGTATCTAAGAAGGCGCGGCTTAAATCAACGATGGTCTTTCCTCTCCATGTCATCACAAGACGCGGGCTCTCTGTCACCTCTGCCACGGTAATGGCCTCTAAGTTCTCCTCCGCAGCATAACCTAAGAATGCGTCCACATCCTTGGGATCCACCACAACAGCCATACGCTCCTGGGACTCGGAGATGGCAAGCTCTGTGCCGTCCAGTCCGGCATATTTTTTCGGTACACGGTCCAGGTCAATCATCAGTCCTGCTGCCAGCTCGCCGATGGCAACGGAAACACCGCCTGCACCGAAGTCGTTACATTTCTTAATCAGTCTGGAAACCTCCGGACGGCGGAACATTCTCTGGATTTTCCGCTCGGTGGGCGGATTTCCCTTCTGCACCTCTGCGCCGCAGACCTCGATGGATTCCTCGGTGTGAACCTTGGAGGAACCGGTGGCTCCGCCGATGCCGTCACGTCCGGTCCGTCCGCCAAGGAGAATGATGATATCGCCCGGGTCAGAGGTCTCACGGATTACGTTGGCTCTGGGAGCAGCCGCCATAACAGCGCCGATCTCCATTCTCTTTGCCACGTAGCCGGGATGATATAACTCCTTTACAAAGCCTGTGGCCAGACCGATCTGGTTGCCGTAGGAGCTGTATCCATGGGCAGCCTCGGTGACGATCTTTCTCTGGGGGAGCTTGCCCTTTAAGGTCTCCTTTAAGGATTTGGTGGGGTCGGCCGCTCCTGTGATACGCATGGCCTGATATACATAGGTACGGCCGGAAAGCGGGTCACGGATGGCGCCGCCAAGACAGGTGGCTGCACCGCCGAAGGGCTCGATCTCTGTGGGATGGTTGTGGGTCTCATTCTTGAAGTTCACAAGCCATTCCTCGGTCTTTCCGTCAATTTCCACGGGAACTACGATGGAGCAGGCGTTGATTTCCTCAGAAATCTCCAGGTCCTCCACCTTGCCCTCTTTGCGTAACTTTTTTGCGCCAAGGCATGCCAGGTCCATAAGACATACGAACTTGTCGTCTCTTCCCTTATACATCTCCTGGTGGTCTGCCAGGTACTTCTTAAAGGTTTCTTCAATGGGTTTTCTGTAATCGCCCTCAGTGAAGGAAACATTCTTTAATTCGGTGGAGAAGGTGGTGTGACGGCAGTGGTCAGACCAGTAGGTATCCAGCACACGGATTTCGGTCACGGACGGGTCGCGCTTTTCCTCGCTTTTGTAGTAATTCTGGATGTGCAGAAAGTCCTTAAAGGTCATGGCCAGATTTAAGGAACCATAGAGCTCCTTAAGCTGGTTTTCGTCCATAGCCGTAAACCCCTCAAACACTGCAACGTCTGCGGGCTTTTCAAACACGGCAACCAGGGTCTCCGGAATTTCCTCTGCGGCCTCACGGGAGTCCACCGGGTTGATACAGAAGGACTTGATGGCCTCTGCCTGCTCCTTTGTAATATCTCCGGAAATCACATAGGTGGTGGCGGACTTGATAACAGGCTCCTCGGTCTCATTTAAAAGCTTTATGCACTGCTCAGCGGAATCTGCTCTCTGGTCAAACTGGCCCGGCAGGTATTCCACGGAAAATACGGTATCGGATGCATTGTGAAGGAATGTGCCCTCAAACACATCGTCCACCGGAGGCTCGGAAAAGATTGTGGCCAGAGCCTCTTTATAAACGGCCTCGGAAATATTTTCAATATCATAACGGATCAATACACGGACACCGGTTACTCCGGTAATGCCAAGATAGCTCTCAATCTCAGAGCGGAGCTCTTTGGCCTTTACGGCAAATTCCGGCTTTTTCTCAACAAATACGCGCTTTACGCTCATGTTTTCTCCTCCTTGTACTTTTTCGGCAGCGTGATACATGATAATTTTCTGGTTTTTTACATTCTACCACATAGTAAATAAATTAGTAAAATTAATATATTTAATCTAATTTATAATATTTGCTAATAATCATGTTATTTTCTGCCAGGCAGCTTACGGCCGCATTCCCCTCATGGCAGAAGGACTGCGTCCAGGCTTGATACTCTTAGCTTTGCAGGCTCCGGTTCGCTTCACTGAGGCTTAGGGCATCCATGGTCACCTTCATGATTTCCCGGACGTCGTCCTCTGTCATTTTCATGCGTTCTGCCAGTTCCTTTAAGCTGGCTTCCCGTCCCAGCTCCTCGGCCATCCGCTTTGACACCTCCTGGAGCACATTGACCCTGGCAAGCATCTCCTCTTCAATATCGGTTTCCGTCTTCTGTTCCTTAATCACTTCCTCCATCCGCACCCGGATTCTGCTCTCCAAAAGCCGCTCAAAGCTGCCTTCCAGACCTTCGTCCACCAGCATCATTAACTCCATGCTGGCCTCCTGGATTAAGTCCACCATGGCAACTCCATGGTTTAAATACTCCTGGACATACAAAAGGGCTGTTCTTAAGTTTCCTTCGATCATCCGGTTTCTAGCCTCTTCACTTCCCTTTTTTACCTCCAAAAGCAGCCTGGCATTTTCCGCTTCCGTACAGGGAGGAATGGCAGCCACCTCCTCCATGTAAACACGGTAAATGTCCTCTGCCGAAGTTCCCTCTTTATCCTCTTCTTCCATTTCCATATCTTCCAAACGCTCTTCCATATTGCTTCCTTCTCCTTTCCTGCATTTCTGTTCATTTTCCTCTTTTCAAACCAGTATTCCTGTGATAGAATATACTGGCACTTATTAGGAGGTCTAATGATGGATATTAATTATGAATTATATAAAGTTTTCTATTACGTTGCCAGAACTTTAAGCTTTTCCGAGGCATCCAAGCAGCTTTTCATCTCCCAGTCCGCTGTCAGCCAGTCCATCAAGGTTCTGGAAAAAAAGCTGGGCCAAAGTCTCTTTGTCCGCAGCACAAAAAAAGTCCAGCTTACTCCCGAAGGGGAAATTCTCTTTAAACACATTGAGCCGGCCATGAACCTGATCCGCAAAGGGGAAAACCAGCTTTTAGAAGCCAACTCCCTGAACGGCGGCCAGCTTAGAATTGCGGCCAGCGACACCATCTGCCGCTACTTCCTGGTACCCTACTTAAATTCCTTTCACAGCTCCTACCCCAACGTCCATATTAAGGTCACCAATTCCACCTCCATCGAATGTGCCCATCTTCTGGAAAACGGGCAGGTGGATTTCATTATCACAAACTATCCCAATTCCGGTCTCTCAAACACCTTAAATGTGAGAGCCATCCGGGAATTCAGCGATGTTTTCGTGGCAAACGCAGACCATTTTCCCTTAAAGGACAAGCGGGTTACCCTGGAGGAGCTCCAGAAATATCCCATCATGATGCTGGACCGGAAAAGCACCACCAGCGAATTCCTCCATACCCTGTTCCAGAAATCCCATCTGGACCTGGTTCCGGAAATTGAGTTAAGCAGCAATGACCTTCTCATCGATCTGGCCCGCATCGGCTTAGGAATCGCCTTCGTGCCGGACTTCTGCATTCCGGAGGGAGAAAAGGACTTATATGTTTTAAAGCTGACGGAAACCCTTCCAAAGCGAAAACTGATCGTGGCCTACAACGAAACCATTCCCATCTCCCAGGCAGCCAGACAGTTCATTGACATGCTTTAGGCCGTCACTGCTCCCAGAAGTCTTCCAGACACCTGGCCACATTGTTCCGGTTTACCATCTGGAAATGCTCCCATTCCCTGGGAAACAATTCCAGATATTCTCTCCGCAAAAACCTGTCATCCAGCAGAAGAATGACTCCTTTGTCCTTCGGCGTCCGGATTACCCGTCCGGCTGCCTGAAGGACTTTATTCATTCCGGGATACTGGTAGGAAAAGTCAAATCCCCTCTGCTCTGTCTCCTCAAAATACCCCTTAAGAATCTCCTGCTCCACACAGACCATGGGAAGCCCGGTTCCCACCACGATCACGCCGATGAGCCGTTCCTCCTTCAAGTCAATCCCCTCGGAGAACACGCCGCCCATGACGCAGAAAGCCGCCAGGGAATGGTCCCTCTCCTTCTCAAATTCCTCTAAAAATTCCTTTTTCTCCGGCTCCCCCATGCCCTGTCCCTGAATCAGAAGATCTGCCTCCAGGGGTTCCTCCTCAAAGATCTGCTCCACTTCGGCCATGTACTGGTAGGAGGGGAAAAATACCATATAATTTCCGCATTTTCCCCGGGTCACAGCCCGGATGTAGTCTGCCACCTTCCGGTATTCTGTCTCATTTCGTCTGGTGTAGCGGCTGCTGACATCGGTGGCCACCATGAGAAGGCGGTTCTCCTCCGGGAATGGAGATTCCGCATAGACAGCATAGTCCTCCTGGTCCCCGGAAAGCAGTGTTTTATAATATTTTATGGGAAGCAGAGTGGCCGAAAACAAAATGGTGCTGTTTCCCTGCCCCATACACTGGGAGAGAAGTCTTGCGGGGTTCACGCAGAACAGCCGCACGGAATAGGATGAAGCACCATGGTTTTCCGCATAAACCCTATAATGATCATCCAGCTCTTCATAGGCATTTAAAAAATCTCTGAGACGGAAATAAAAATTTAACACCTGATCCCGGTCCGGAAACTCCGGGAAATCCTCCATAAAGGTCTCCATCTCCGCAAAGACAGCCATCACCCCGGCAGCCAGAGCGGTCACATCCTCCAGAATCTGCCACTCCTCACACTCCCGTTTCATGGAAAGCATCAGCTTATTTAAGGATTCCAACTGCCGCTCCAGCCTTTGGGATTTTCCCTTTATGATGCGCTTTACCTCCAGGACCTCTTCTTTTTCTATGGATGCACTGTACATTTCCCTGGCCCTGGATACCAGATTGTGGGCCTCATCCACCAGAAACAGATATTCCCCCTTATTTCCCTCAGCAAAATAGCGTTTCAGCCGCACATTGGGGTCAAAGACGTAATTATAGTCGCAGATGATGCCGTCGGTCCAGCTTGAAATATCCAGGCAGTACTCAAAAGGGCACACCTGGTATTTCTTTGCATATTCTAAAATCTTCTCCCTGGTCATTTCCTGCTCCAGATGGAGAATGTCAAACACCGCTTCATTGACCCGGTCATAATGTCCCTTGGCATACGGACAGGCTTCCGGGTTGCATTCCATGGTTTCCATGGGACAGAGCTTTTCCTTGGCCGTGATGGTCACGGAGGTAAAGCACAATCCCCGTTCCCGTAAAATCCGAAGGGATTCCTCCGCCACGGTTCTTGTGATGGTCTTGGCCGTTAAGTAAAACAGTTTTTCCCCTTTTCCCTCGCCGATGGCCTTCACTGCCGGAAATACCGTGGACAGGGTTTTCCCAATGCCTGTGGGAGCCTGAATGAACAGCTTCTTTTTCCTTGCAATGGTCTTATATACTGCCACCACCAGGTCCCTTTGACCCTTCCGGTAGGGGTATGGGAATTCCAGACCCTTGATGGACGCATTCCGGACCAGCTCATGGTGGTAAAGATATCTGGCCCACTTGAAATATTCATGGGCCACATTGGAAAACCAGGTTTCCAGCTCTTCTTTGGACTTATCCTCCCAAAATCGTTTGATTTCTTCCGTTTCCAGATTGCAGTAGGTAATCTGGAGGCGGATTCCATCCAGATCGTTGTCACAGCAGTAAAAATACCCGTAGCACATGGCCTGGGCCATATGGACCAAAATAGGCTCCGTAAGTCTGGAAACATCCATGTACATGCCTTTGATTTCGTCAATGGTGACAATTCTGTTTTCCTCAAAAATTCCGTCGGCCCGGCCCTCCACAAGAAGTTCAATCTCCTGCTCCTCATCCTCAACCCTATGCTTTAAGGGTACCTCTGCCCGGTAGCCGCTTCCCATGCGTTTTTGAATCTTTCTGTGGATTCTTCCTCCGGCCAGCATGGCATCCTTCTGGGCGGAGGCGGAGTGACGGCTGTCAATATCCCCGGACCGCAGCACAAATTCCACCAGGTTCCTGACGGAAATTTTCACCTGTTTTCTGTTTTCCGCCGCTTTCTGTTCCATGGTCCGTTTTTCCTCCATCACTGTCATTTGGTTCATCTTACCATATGAGCCTGTAAATGTCAAAAAGAGAGCCGCCATACCCCAAACGGTACGGCGGCTCCTCTTTTGTTCATTTTCCTATTCGATTAAACTTTAAGCAACTGCATCAATCTTGGATGCATCATTCTCTTCTATAAATTTTTCCAGCTCTGCATTCTCCCCGTCATATTCAACGGTCAACACCCTGGTAAGGTCCAGGCTGAGAACTCCCAAGATGGACTTTGCATCGATGATCACGCGGTTATAGAAAATATTAATGTCAAAATCACATTCAGTTGCCTTGGATACAAAGTCTTTTGCTGCTGCGATAGAAGAGATTTTAATTTTTCTCTGCTTCATCATAACTATAAACTCCTTTTCACACCGAAAAACCTTCATCTTTTCTGACTGCGTTATTTCTTTTATATCACCTGCCGAAAAAACAGTCAACTGACAAATTTCACTATCTTTCATAAAATCAAAAGGATTTTTTATGCAAAAAGGCCAAAATCCTCATTTTTTCCAAGGATTTTGACCGTTTTCAAGGCAAAATAAAAGCAGGGGAAGAGGGGCTCGAACCCCCATCTACGGTTTTGGAGACCGCTGCTCTACCATTGAACTATTCCCCTGTGTGTTTCTCACACTCAGAGAGTTTATCATAAGAATTGTTAAATGTCAACTGATATTTTTGGAAAAATTTAAAAAATTGACATTAAATCAGACTGATAGCCTCCCTCACATTATCTACGCCTATTAACTGAATTCTCTTTTCTTCCTTCATCTTCGCCAGATTGGCTTTCGGAAGGACGCAGGTGGTAAAGCCCATTTTCACGGCCTCTGCCACTCTCTGGGCCGCCTGGGACACGCCGCGTACCTCTCCGGAAAGGCCCACCTCTCCGAAAATCAGCATGCCCGGGTCCACCTCGCGGTTTTTAAAGCTAGACACCAGGGCCATGACCACGGCCAAATCCAGGGCCGGCTCATTCATCTTCATGCCTCCTGCGATGTTCACATAGGCATCATACCGGCTCATGGCGTAGCCGCACCGCTTTTCCAGGATGGCCAGAAGAATGTTGATGCGGTTATAGTCCACACCGTTGGCGGTCCGCCTGGCCATTCCGAAATTGGTGGCGGTCACCAGGGCCTGGACTTCCAGTAAAATCGGTCTGGTTCCCTCCAAAGAACAGGCCACCACGGCTCCCGATGCCTCTTTGGGACGGCCGGAAATCAGCATCTCCGACGGGTTCTTCACCTCCATGAGGCCGCCCTCCTGCATCTCAAACACGCCAATTTCATTGGTAGAGCCAAAACGGTTTTTCACCGCCCTTAAAATCCGGTAGGAATCATTTCTGTCTCCCTCAAAATACAATACCGTATCCACCATGTGTTCCAGCACTCTGGGACCTGCCACCACGCCCTCCTTGGTCACATGGCCCACGATGAATATGGTAATTCCAAGGCCCTTTGCCACCTGCATCAAAAGGTTGGTGGACTCCCTGACCTGGCTTACGCTGCCGGGAGCGGAGGTGATGTCCTCCCGGTACATGGTCTGAATGGAGTCAATAATCACTACCTGGGGCTTCGTCTTCTCCACCGCCCCAGCAATCACATCCAGGTTTGTCTCACAGAGAAATAACAGCTCTCCTTCTATGGTTCCGATTCGGTTGGCCCGCATCTTAATCTGCTTTAAGGATTCCTCACCGGAAATATAAAGGACCTTTTTTCCCGCCATGGAAAGATTCCTGCACACCTGTAAAAGCAGGGTGGACTTACCGATTCCCGGGTCTCCGCCCACTAAAACCAGACTTCCCCGTACAATTCCGCTCCCCAGGACCCGGTCCAGCTCCTCAAAACCTGTGGCGGTCCGGTCCTGGTCCTCTATGGATATGTCCGAGATATGGACAGGGGCAGCGCCCCGGCCGGGAATCCGGATTCGTTCGGCTGCCTGGGATTTCTTCTCAGAAACCACAGGCTCCTCCACGAAAGAGTTCCATTCCCTGCATGCCGGGCACTGCCCCATCCACTTGCTGGATTCATAGCCGCATTCCTTACAGAAAAATACCGTACTGTTCTTTGCCTTTGCCACTATAAAATCCCTTTCTCATTTCTCTCGTTCTTATTTGCGTACTACCTTTACCTCAACGGTCTTTCCCTCGGAAAGCTCCACGGAAAGGCTTAATTTTCCGCTCATGTTGGTCTTCATTCCGCCAACAGCCACGCCGTCCTCAAACACTTCATATTCCATATCGTCTTCCAACTGGATTGTAATCTGTGCGTCCTGGTTTCCTTCCACCTTGAAAGACACGGCTGTATCCTTTACAGAAAATTCCTTTACGGCTGTTCCCGGCACGGACTCGTAAACAAACATGCCGTTCCGCTCCAGCTTGGTAATTTCATGGAAGGTTTTTACTTTATACAAATCGCCATCATGCTCAAAGCCCTCAACCTTGGATTTTTTATCCAGCGCATAGTTGCCGAAGCTGATAGTTCCATTCTCTTCTGTGCGGATTAATTCATTGATTACTGACATAATACTTAGTCTCCTTTTGTGTTTCATGAAAGCTTTTTCTATTCAATTCGATGTCTTCGACATTATATCCTGTCTCCGACATGATATGCTCCGCAGGATGCACACGATTCGCTTCGGTATTTGTCCTCCCTTCGGGCGGACGCGAATCGGCGCAGATATAATGTCT
>JAETQD010000015.1 GCA_021770825.1 Clostridium sp.
CTGGCTCCTTGGCTTTTTTTATTTATTCCGGAAGGCGACCTTCGTACATGATGCTCAGCTCGCCATAGACCTGCGCCCAATCCCGAATGGTGCTGGTCCATTTTTTCGTAGCCTCAAAAGTGGACAGATAAAGAGCTTTTAACAGGGCCGTATCACTCGGAAATACGCTTCTCTGACGATTCAGTTTCCGATAAGTGGAATTTAATGACTCTATTGCATTGGTTGTATAAATGACTTTCCGGACGGTTGCTGAAAACTTGAAAATTGGGGAAACCGCATCCCAGTTATCTCTCCAGCGTTTCATAGAATTTGGATATTTCGGAGTCCATTTTTCTGTTACGCGGTCCAGCGCTGCCAGGGCTTTCTGCTCGTCCGTAGCATGATAAATCGTCTTTAAATCCGTGGCAAACGCTTTTCGATCCTTATCCGGCACATATTTCAGGGTATTTCTTACCTGATGAACAATACATCTTTGATATTCCGTCTTCGGAAATGCTGCAGAAACAGCTTCTTTTATTCCCGCAAGACCATCCGCGCAGATAATCAGGATATCCTTAACTCCTCGATTTTTCAGCTCATTTAAAACCGAAAGCCAGTATTTTCCACTTTCATTATCACCAATCGTAATCGTGAGAACTTCTTTCTTTCCTTCTGTATTAATCCCCAGAATTACATAGGCAGCAAGCTTACGAATCACACCATTATCCCGCACGGAATAATGAATTGCGTCGATGTAGAGAATCGGATACACCTCATCCAATGGCCGGTTCTGCCAGTCCTCAATCTGTGGCAGAATCTTATCTGTTACATCAGAAATAAAA
Source organism: Clostridium sp. (assembly GCA_021770825.1). GTDB lineage: Bacteria > Bacillota > Clostridia > Lachnospirales > Lachnospiraceae > CANRXD01. The sequence continues at coordinate 822 of JAETQD010000015.1, forward strand.
CTTTCAGAAGTCTCAAAACCATAGATATCTTCCATCGTTTCTGAGATTTGGCGTGTAGTCATACCTTTCGCATACATGGAGATGATTTTCTGATCAATGTCAGAAATATCTTTCTGACGTTTTTTAACCACCTGCGGCTCAAAGGTCGACTTCCGATCCTGCGGTACTTCAATTTCCATAGAACCGTAGCGGCTGTTGACCTGTTTTCGTTTATAGCCGTTTCGGTAATCGTCATTATCAGACCGTGCAGATTTCTCATAACCAAGGTGGTTATCCATTTCAGCCTCCATCATTTCTTTGATCGTGCCGCCGAGAAGGTCTTTAAGTGCATCCTGAATATCTTCAGCAGTCTCGATGTCATACTCTTGGAGAAGCTGACGGATGATGTTTCTTTTTCCTTCTGTCATTTCTACTCTGTGGACAGGTTTCTTCTGTTTTGCCATAATAAAAGGCCCTCCTAATGATAATTTATTTTATCACAGAAGAACCTTTTTTAGATTATTTTACAGAAAAAATCTCACATGCTCTACAAACCCACAACAAAATAAACGCAACAATACATATTACACCATATACTAAAGACATGATTTTTCCACCCACTGCCCTAATGTCTTACATACATGCATTTCTTTTGCTTTCGCAAAGTGCCTTATAAGCAGATTTCTTTCTCTCAGGCCAGCCCCTCGTGGAATTTTCTGATCGCTTCAACGGTCTGCCGATAGACCTCTGTGACCTGTTTCATATAATATTCAGCCTCGGGCGTCCACCCGTGCCTCAGAGCATCACTTAACTGGCTGCTGGCTTCCAGAAGCTTGGTGAAACTCAAGTTCTGGCACATGCCCTTAATCGTATGCGCGGCGCGGAAAGCGTCCTCATATTTTTTTTCCGCCATTGAACGGCATAGCAGGTTATAACTGTCGTCGTCCAAAAATTTCAATACAAATTTCTGTACCAGCCTGTCACTGCGAAGCCGATTTACCACATCTCTGTAATCACCGCCCAAGGCCATATAGCATTCCTGCAATGTCATATAAGATTATCTCCTTTCTCGTTTGTTTTCGCTTACCTTTACCTCATTGCTGTCAATCGGAGAAATGACAGAAAGCATATCTTTCATGGATTCATCATAGAAACAATATTTTTTTCTTCCGCTGCGCTTTGCGAAATATAACGCCTGATCCGCAGAGTGAAACAGCGTGCTGTACTCAACTCCAACTGCGTTGCTTCTCACAACACCCATGCTTACAGAAATCGGAAATTTCTCATACTCTCCTGTAAGCGAATCAAATATTTTATCTATAATCGCCTCAACTTCCGGCTCATCCTCCAGGAAAATTAAAAACTCATCGCCGCCGACTCTTGCCACAATATCACTGCCTCTTGTATTATGCCTCAGCTTTTTCGCCACATGCTTTAAAACTTTATCTCCAAAAATATGTCCATAACAGTCATTGGCATCTTTAAATTTATCAAGGTCACATATTGCCAAGGTGAAATTACCGCCGGGATTCTGCTCCATACGCTTTTGTATCTGTTCCTTGGCGCTGGCATGATTGAAAAGGCCTGTCAGCAGGTCATGGGACGCCCGTTCCTCCAGTTCTTCCATCTTTATTCTGGAGTCATGAATATCCACCGCCTTGCCTATGGCTCCTGAATACTGCGGCTGACTGTCATTTGACCACATGGAGCGGGCAACGATTCTATACCACCGGGACTGGCCATTGCAGCAAAGCTTATACTCGCCTTCCGTAATTGGATTTTCAGGTGTTGTGGCACGCAGTTTTTCGGATATATCATTCCAGGCATCAATCCCCAAAACCTCAGCGATTCCCTTGCTGTGCTGTGGTTCCATCGTAACCTCATCCAAACCTAACTTCTCGGCACCCCATCCTGACAATGTAAGCATCGGCGGAGACACTGTATATTCAAACTGGATTTCCTCCGTCATGGCCGCAAAAAAGTTATACTTCATTCGCTCATGCTCCAGCAGGCTTAAGGAATGCTCGGAAACCGTAAGCGCCTCACTGGTTATCATTTCCTTCGTCATCTTCCACATTTCACTTTGCTTTTCTCCGCCAGGCATGGCAGATTTAAGCTCCGCTTCCAAATGATCGGAAATATCTTTCAAGCATTCAAGAAGAATCGGATTAAAGGCGCCGCACTGACCATTTAAAATCATTTGAATGGAGGTATCATGTGAAAATGCCTTTTTGTATACCCGCTCACTGGTAAGTGCGTCATATACGTCGGCAAGTGACACAATTTGCGCGGATATCGGAATATCTTCCCCTTTCAATCCATCGGGATACCCACGTCCGTCATACCGTTCATGGTGCCAGCGGCAAATTTCATAAGCGATCTTAATAAGCGGCTCCTCCTGGTGAATCGGAAGTGCCTCCAGCATTTCGGCTCCCACCAGTGAATGCGTTTTCATGATCTCAAATTCCTCTTCTGTAAGCTTACCCCTTTTATTTAATATTTTTTCGTCGATGGCGATTTTGCCGATATCATGGAAAGCCGACGCGGTGCATATAATGGTAATATCAAAGGCAGAAAACGGATATCGGTCCGTTTTTTCCATCAGGCGCTTCATCAGAAGTTTTGTCAAAGTACGCACACGCAGAACATGCAGACCGCTTTCTCCGTTTCTGAATTCAACGATGTGGCTTAAAATGTCAATCATCAGATTGCTTCTGCGTTCCTTTTCATATATTTGGTCCGCCACCATTCCAATCAGCTTTTTCTGCTTTGTATAAAGAAGTATGGTATTGACCACTCTGTGATGGACGATGAGAGCATCAAAGGGCCGCATAATAAAATCTGCGACTCCAAGCTTATAGGCGCGTTCGATCTGATCTGAGCCGCTTTCGGCTGAAATCATAATGACAGGAATATCATCAATCCAGTGATTCTGATTCATTACCGCAAGCACAGCAAAACCATCCATTTTAGGCATTACAATATCAAGAAGCACTAAGGATATTTCCATTGCCCGTTTCCGCAGGAGTGAGACAGCCTCAACGCCGTCCTCTGCTTCGATAATATCATATTCCTCGCTCAGCATATCGGTCAGGATAGCGCGGTTCATTTCAGAGTCGTCTACAATAAGTATTTTTTGTTTACAATCCCGGCTGTAAATCGCTGACACCCCCCAACATGCAAGATACGCTGTACAGCAGCGTCTTTTTGATATATGTTTTTATTTTACACATCATCATTTGTCTTCAGACTCCTCTGGCCAAGGCAAAAGTGCCTTAAGCGGCTTATAATAATGATAGGCAAACTGCAGTTTTTCATATCCAAACTGATTCTTTAAACGCTCGGCTGACTGATACAAAGCTTCCATTCCTTCGTTGGCGTATGTATTGATTTCCTCAAGGTCATGGCTGCCTGCCTCCTGCAGTTCATATATACATATAATCTTCTTTCCGTATTCACGGGCATAGCCGACTTCCCTGGCAATCTGGCCGTACTCGTCTGTACGGTTGTAATTCATTACCGCTATGCCGTCGCAGGCGCCGGAAATAAGTTTCTCCAAAATATCTCCGTTCGTTATATCATAGAAAGTCGGAATACATACAAAAAATTCCAGTTCCTGCTCTCTGGCATATTCATACGCATGTTCCATACAGGAAAGATAGCTGTCCATCAGCTCCGCCCGTTTATCATATCCCTCGTCCCACTGGTCAGTAAGGTACGGCTCCACGTCCACCATAACACCGTCTATGCGGTATTTTGTCCGTTTTCTTTTATAGTCGGCGGCATTTTCCATGGCTTCGATTAAACTGCTGCCGTCCGCCTCATACGCCCATTCCCTCTCTCCCATAAGGGCGTAAACCTGTACCTTCTGCTTCCCCATTCTTTCAATAAACCGGTCTGCCTCGCCCGACTCAAAACTATCTTCAGAAAACTCCTGATAGATCGCTGCCACATGTGCCAGCCTGATACAATCCGACAGTGTTTTCGCTTCCTCTTCGGCCATGGCCTCTGTACCCCAGCTAAACATGCCAAACCCCGTCTGCGGTACTTCGTTCTTTTTATGCCGTGTGCCGAGATAAAAAATCAGAAATACAACAACGATGCAGACGGAAAGTGCTGTAAATGCTGCTGATACAAATTTCTTTTTCATGGTCTTATTTTCACCTGTTTCCAATCTGTTCCATCAGTTCTTTTCTTGCTTCCCACTCAGGAATCGGATAGTGGAATCGGAAGCCCTGAATCACATCACAGTTCATTTCCTTAAGAATACGAATCTGTTCATCTGTTTCCACACCTTCGGCAAGAACGGTAATGCCAAGTTCGTGCCCTACCTGAATCATTGCGCGCAAAATCACATCTCCCGGATTTGTACCAAGATTATCGATGAGACTTTTATCCAGCTTCAGCCCGTCAAGCGGATACTCCTGTATATCGAAAAACGAAGTGAAGCCCTCGCCGAAATCGTCCAGGGCGATTCGTATTCCCATATCTTTCATATCTCTTATGTTCTTTTTGACGGAAACGATATTTTTGATGGCAGCGCTTTCCGTTATTTCAAAAATCAGCAGCTCCCGGTCAAATTGGTAGTTTTCCATGATCTTTTTGCACCGGACGGCAAAGTCCTCCGCCGAAAATGTCTCTCTTGAAAAGTTGCAGGAAATAAAAAAGTCCTTTACTCCGGCATGGTTCATTCCCTCCAAAAAAGCACACGCCTTTTCCAGGGAGTAATAGTCCAGTTGGCTTATGAGCCCCTCCTTTTCCATCATGGAAATGTAGCGCGCCGGAGTCAGCAGTCCCTTTTCAGGGTGCTCCCACCGTGACAGGGCTTCACCGCCGACAATTTTACCGTTTCCTGTGTCAACATAAAACTGAATATAAAGCTGAAACTCTCCGTTGCTGAAGCCCCTGCCAATATCTGCCTGAAGCCGTTTTTCTTCCATGAGCGTACGGATCACCTCATCGGTGCATACCTTGAAGTCCGAGCCTTCCCTGTATGCGGACTGTGCACTCTGGGAAGCGTTAAACAGGATTGCATTCAGTTCCCTGTCGTCCGCCTTCAGATTGTACATACCAACCGAGACGTCGCAGGCATACGTCTTGCCGTATCTTTCAGAAAAACCGCGTATTCTGTTTAAAGCCGGCATAAACCATTCTTTCGCTTCCTTTTCGCTGGCGGTCAGCCTGAGAAGGGCAAAACCGCTGTCAGAAACCCTTGCCAAAATATCCGTATCCGAGGTATAGTCCTGAAGAACAGTGGCCGTATACCTCAAAAATTCAACGACATCGGCATAGCTGCCGGCCCGCTCCATTCGTTCCGCGTCAAAATAGAAATAAAACATACTGTATAAAATTCTGTTTTTATCCTGAACCAGAGACTTGTAATAGTGGGCCATATGTTCCATGTTTCCAATGCCGGTAACTTCGTCAACTTCCTTATTCTGCTTTATGTCCCTGACAATGCGTTTGTTTTTGCGAAACAGCGCTATAATTACAAAGGCAAGAAAGAAAACCACTATGGAAAGTCCTATCACTGCCTTTTTCATTTTTGCCTGTTCTGCCAGGGATCGCTGTTTTACGGTTTCCAGCATTATTTCCGTCTTTGCCTCCGAAGTGACCCCGGAGAGGAACCCCCGCAGTTCTGCGTCCAGGGATTCCGGTGCCGCGTCAGTCAGGTAAATGCTGTATGTTGCTGTTTTTCCATCCTTAACAGTCTCAGCCAAAGCAATCCAGCCGTCTGACTTCCGGACAAAAGGCTCCGTGCCGTCGCAGCCGGAAATGATATCCACCTGAAGATTCGCCAGCATCTGCTCCCTTTCATCATCCTTACCGGCGCCGTAGTATATAACGTCATAGTCCGTCTGCTCAGAAAAGCTTTTTAAAAGCTCCGGTATCAGCCCTTCATAAGACCCTGTTTCGGAATCGTAGTACTCAATGGGGTATGCGTCTGGATTTCCGGCAGCGTATATGATTGCTTCACTCATGATACTTTCTCCTGACGCTCAATTTTGAGGTTCTTTTTGAAAAGAGATAAATTTGCAGCCTTTGAGCGTGTCTCTTCAACATTCTGTTCCAGATCTGCCGCCTTTATATCCATTTCCTCTATCATAGAGCGGAATTTCTCCCTGAGCTGACCAACCTTGGCAGAGCATTCCTCCAGCTCCTTAAGTTTTTCATCGACAGACCGTTTTATTTCTGCACGCGCTTCTTTTTCCTGGCGTACAGTCTCATCCTGCATCTGCGCTGCATACACCTGTGCCTGAAGCAGCGCGGCGGAAACAGCCATCTGGCTTTCCCGAAGAACTGCATTTTCCTCCTGAGCCTCTTTCAAAGCCTTTTCCAGCTCAAGAATCTTCTGTGCCGACTGCGCTTCCGTTTCCGCAAGTTTTTTGGACGCTTCCTCCTCCAATGATACAACATAGCGGTAAACGCTTTCCCTTTGATAGCCCCAAAAGCCTTTTTTTAATTCATCAAGACGCATATTTCATCCTCTCTTCCCGGTTATATTATACAAATCAGCCGGCGTTATTTCATGTCCGTTGGCCCGCTGCTGTTAAAATTAATTTGTTTCCGCTCAATTTGTCCCCATGCAGCCTTTTTCTTTCTGTAACCAATTAGCGCTGTCATTCTTACCCATGCAAGAACAAATCTTAAACACGACACCTCAAGAATACACAGACCGATTGCCTTCAGCGCGTCCGTAAATGCAAGCTTCAGATCGATCGTATGGATACGGGCAAAAAAAGCCGTTAAGGACAAAATCGCCGAATATACTACATAGATCGCCAAATACAAAAGCATAAACGGAACATTGAGGAAATCCACCATGGAAGCAAAAATCATGGTCAGTACACCAAACACCTCAATATACGGAGACAGCAGCTCATATAAAAGAAAATAGAAATATGACACAAAGCTTACCAGTCCGTATTTTGGATTTGCTAAAATATTCTTGTGCCTGGTCATACTCTCGAACAGGCCAATATGCCAGCGTCTGCGCTGTTTGCACAGGTCTGACAGCTTTTCAGGAGCCTGCGTCCAGCAGATGGCGTCCGTGGCATACCGTATTCGGTAAGGAATGCCGTGCTCCCTGCAGAATACATGAAGCTTTACCACTAACTCCATATCCTCTCCGACCGTGGACGTATCATATCCGCCGACAGCCACGACCATGCTTTTTTTGAAAAGGCCGAAGGCGCCGGATATAATAATGCTTCCATTGTATTTATCAAACAGAATACGGGCCGCAAGAAAGGAACGGTCATATTCCAAAACCTGCATACACGCCAGTATTTTATTTGGCATATGATACTGAACGACTCTTCCGTCCGTAATCTCGGCTCCATTGCAGGGACGGACAGCGCCGCCTACGGCAATCACGTTGTCGTCTTCCAATATGGGCCGTACGATCTTTTCCAGCGAGTCATACTGCAGAACAGAGTCAGCGTCGATACAAAGGAAATAAGGATACTGCGCGGCGTTTATGCCCATATTCAGGGCATCCGCCTTTCCTCCGTTTCTTTTTTGTATAAGAGTAACCGGTACCTTAAACGCCCTTGTCTCAAAAACCGCCTCCGCTATTTCGCATTTGAGTTTTCTTTGAATCGGCCGGTTTACATGCACCATATTAAGAGCGTTTTTCAATACCTGCGCCGTATCATCGTCGGAGCCGTCGTCGACGACAATAATCTCATAAAGCTTATAGTCCAGAGCCAGCAATGAACGCACTGTGGCTTCTATGGTCACGCTTTCGTTATGGGCCGGAACAATAATCGAGATCGGTATGTAATAATCATTCAGCAGTTCATTTTTTAAGGTATTGCGGCGTTTTGCTCCGTAAAGTGCCGAGGAGCCGACCGTAACGGAAAAAAACAGAAATGTGGCATATCCAACCATATACAGTACAAAAAATATACCAACGAAATTAAAAAATATCTGGATAATATCCCTCATACTGCAATCTCCTTTGTAATTTCCTCATGCTTGCGCGAATCCAACTGATACAGCATCATTTCCCTCGCATACCGGTCATTGCTTCCAGCTACCTCGCTTAAGTCGGTGTAGTCAAGCTGATGCTTTTCAAGACTTGCCGCCGCGTTCTTGCGTATGTACCAGTTGGAGCTGTGCATGGCTCCCATAAGCACATGCAAAACATCGCTTCCCTGATAAGAGGCAAGGGAAGTAATGCTGATTGCCGCATATTCCCAGTTCACCGTATCCTTATCAGAGGCAAATGCGAGCAGAGGCTCTTTTGCAGGCTCATAATAATAACGTCCAAAATACCGGATTGCCGAAAGACGCAGTTCCTTATTTTCATCCTGTTCACACATAATACGGAATATTCTTTCACAATAGTCTCCGGAACGAAACCGTATATAGTTAAGAACAGCCAGCTTTGTTTTATCGGAAAAGCGTTCAAACCTCCCCCACAAAAGCTCCATCAGCTTTTCGTGGCTTCCTGTAAACGAAAGCAGACCGTCTGTCAGTATTTTTTCATGGAAGAAGCCGCCGTTCCTGTCAAGCAAAACAACAGCCTCTGCAACGTTTACCGCAGAACCAAAATCATAGAGCGCCTGCATGGCGTTTACGCGGCAGTAAAGACTGTCTTTTTTCATATATTCCACCAAAATATCCTGGACAGCGTCCACTGACATATGCTTTTTTAACTTATGTCTGGACAGAAAATATGCAAAATACGCCGCCTGCATGTTGTCCCTGTCCTTGTATAAAACGGTAAGGTACAGAATAACAGGCTGAATCTGCCTGTGGTATTCAGAAACTGCCTCGTCTTCTTCAGCCGACAAATGTTCGTCCATAACCCGGTCAAAGGCTATGAGGTTGTTCACATGAGAAAGCCTGCGCTGAAGATGCTTCATATATCCCGGAGACATTTCTTCACCGTTTCTCACTCTTTCCAGCTGCCGTTCCATTTCATCGGCAAAGCGTTTGCTTCTTTTCTCCAGACGCCATACCTTTCTTTTCATCAAAATGTTATATATAATATTAAACACCAGCATGCTGATGCATACGGCTCCATAGCCGTAAAGCAGCACTTCGCTTCCCAATGTTTTTCACCTCCCGGCCGGATTTTGTTATTCCAGCGTGTTCCAGTATTCCTGCAGCATATAATAAGACCGTTTCAGCCTTTCATGGGCAGTAACCTTTTTCCCCCAGCCCTCAAGCGGGAGAGAGGCCATATGAATTCTGTATTCCGTATTGTCTGAAGAGCCTGCTCCCACATACATTTCTTCTATATGAAGGTTTTCTATGCCGTACTTCTCATAATAATCGTCATGTACCATCATTTCCGAAGGATTTGAGAAATTAAGAAGCTGCCAGGGGAGCCGGATCTCCACATAATCCCCGGAAAAAATGAAGTCCGCCAGGGAGTCAAAATCCTCCGCCTCCGGATTGGCATTGCCGTAACGGAGCTTTCCCGTTTCGTACTTTTCACCGACAGGCAGCGTCGGGTCAACCGCAGGAAGAATATCCGAAACGGTCAGTGCCAGATAGATCGGCTTAAAAAGCGGACTATCTGCTTCTATCCGGTTTTCCTTATAATAAGGATTCATCGCATAATATTCATTGCCATATATGGACATCAGCACCTCGTATCTTTCCTGGACCAGCAGGCGGCTGTCATCCTTGCCATGTATCACCATAAGAAAATCGCTGGCATTCTCGAACGAAACATCATAGTTTTCGCAGTATGTACTGCCCGTTTTCGGTGTCGTATCAATCGGTATGTAAAGCGTGTCGTTTTCCTGATCCAGGTTTTCCTTTTTCAACAGGAAATACACAAACTTTTCATCATATTTCGCGGAAAGCTCCATATCGCCGGACTCGATCACCAGGTCCTCTTTCGTCCACTCTGAAATATCCCCGTCCACATAGCAGATACTCTTCTCATCGCCGGGATCAAACGTAAGCAGCCCGAAATACTGCTCATTGGTCTGATAATCACTCCAGTAAGGGGTGTTATCCAGATCTACCGCATGCATGGTGTTCCATGTTCTCTTGAACCATTCGTCCTGCCATGTGAACACACAGCTTCCGGCACTTCCGGCCGCCATGATGTCCTTATAGCAGTCGATCAGTGCCTGCCCCTGTTCCTGCTCCGTCATATGTCCCTGATTGCGGTTTGTATTCCTGTCGATCTGCGCCATACCTCTGCCGGTTGTGACACCGTATTCTGAAATGACCACAGGTATTGTATGATATCGGTTGAGCGCTCTCAGATAAGCCGCATATGTATTAAAACGGCCATAGGAGTCATAGTAATCGGCGTCTGTCAGATATTCCTCGATGCGCGGCGCGTTCAGCAGTGAAATTCTGTACTCCCAAAAAGCCTTTCCCTCCGCTCCCATACTTTCTTCTATTTCCTCGTCCGTATATTGTTCGGATTCCCGCATAATTTCCAGATAGTCCGGAAAATATGAATATACATGATACGAGGCAAACATCCCCGAGAGAAACGAGTCCGTACTCTTTATGTGTTCCACATCCACGCAGGCCATTTTCTGCCTGTAAGCCGTGGTAACGACCGGATATTTGAATGGATCCGTGGTGGGCCAGTTGGCGAAGGCGACCAGTCTCTGTTCCTTATATCTTTCACTTTCATATTCGATTATTTTATCTCCCACCTGACACAGCATGGCCTCAAAGGGGGAAGCGTCCTCGGTCGTATAAAGATACTCACCGGAAAAACTTTTTTTATCCTCACAGTTCTGATTTGTGTAGGTAACCGTGCTGTCTTCCCATTCCACACCAAGAATATAGCCGATCACCCACTGCGAAATGTCCTTCCGGTAGCTGCCGTTTCCCTTATTTCCATAAGACAAAGACAAATTCCGGTTGCCGTGAATGACATCCACCATTGTCCGGCAGTCATTCAGCAGGGTCTGTAAAAACTCGTCATCGAAGGCATCGCTGTGTGAGTATAGGATATAATCGCTCACCCAAACACCCTGGAGCAGATAGAGGGGTTCCTCGCGCCCTTGATTGTACTCATAAAAAGCGTTATAAAAATCATCGTGGAGAATGGTATACACACGTATCGTATTGGCCCCGAGATCCTGTATTTCCTCAAACCAGCGCAGATACGTTTCCTTATCTATGGCAAAATCCGTAGCCCACTCTCCGGGAATTCCCACACCCAGATTCACCCCGCGTATTTCAAAGGGGACGTATTGCCCGTTTTTTTCCATGTAGATTGTGGTTTCGTCCGTCTTCATGAAGGTTGTCGCCTTTTTTTCCGGCTTGAGATCTACATAAATGCCCAAATGATAATAGGCGGCATTCCATATAAACAGTGCAAGCACAGCAGCGCATGCAGCTATAATAAACTTTTTCAAGGAAAACTCACCGTCCTCCGCAGTATAATCTTAATGGTCATATTTCTTATTTCGCGATGGATGAGCGTCGGCCTGAAGCGCATCGATATTATTGTCAAGCCATTGACCTCTTTCCAGGAGCCAGTTCTTAAGCTGAGCAACGGCTTCCTCATGGCTGTACACGTTGCGTGTTTCCGGTTTAAGAGGCGCCCACTTCGTTATCACCTCGCTCCACCTTTCGTTGTTTCTCTCGATTGCCGGACCCAGATAACTCAAGGTCTCGTCAATATAATTCATCAGGTACTCATCACTCAGATAAGATTTCCGAAGCTGCCTGTATCTTTCAATGATATGCTGCGCAAACTCCTCATCCTTGAACAGCATAAAATAGAACGGGCGGTTCGGCATTGTAAACCCCTCTGTGTCAATCACGTCATCGGGGAAATTGTCGCAGGCGTTGTTAAAATCCCATACACAGAGCTTATATTTTTCGCCGATTGCCTTATACATATATGTGGAGTACCGTCCGGCGTCCACATTCTTGGAAAACTCATTTATAATGAAGTAATCTACAAAGCTGTCTTCGTCGATCCAATTCCAGTAGCCGTAATTTTCAGTATCATGGTCATAGGAATAGAGTGATTTCTCGAAAGCCGCAAAATCAAGCTCGATATCCTTCGCGACCTCCTCCGTCAACCTGTTTTTCCCAGGGTAGCGGATGGCGATATCATCATTTACACGCCCGATCCTTTCAGTAAACGTGTAAATATCACGGATGGATTCTATATCTTCCTCCGTCGGACGGTCTATTCTCAGCAGATACCCTGTGGCTTCTGAATTTTTCACATTCATTTTCAGATTCAGCCTGCAGTCATCACCGTTTGTTATGCTTTCTGTCATAAGGTAAAGCCCCCTGTAATCCCCGTCGAGAATCACCTCGCAAAACCGTACATTGGGCGCCCAGTCCATAATTTCGCCGGAAATGTTGTACCACATATAGTTGCGCACCAACGATTTATCCAGATAGGGACCATGAAGCACCCATTCGCTGTGGGCGTCCATGCCCATTACGGAAACGGCGTTGTCCTTACCGTCCTCGTCAATAAACTTCAACAAGTACGGGCTTTTCTCAAAACGTCTGGAGGCGTGGCCGCGGATACGGAATTGACTCGACACAGTAAAGGCAGGTGTGTCGGACAGGCGGTTGCCGCCGTTCTCATTGTCGATGACAGAGATTTCGGCCTCGATGAACGAAGTACCGTCCTCAGCCGTTGTGTAGATCTCCTCTCCGAACATGTCAACCTGATCTGTCGGCGCACCCGGTATTTCCTGTCCGCCGGTATCGATGATAACCAACGGCAGATGGCTGCACAACTGTGATCCGTCGTCCTCGCATTCCTCATACTGCCTGTACGTCAGGTGCTGGTGTACACGGCCCCTCTGCTGTTCTTCCGTTTCCGCAGGAACCGACATGGCCGCAACAGCAAACATAATGACCGCCATGACAATGCCAGATATTTTGTATTTCATTTCGGTCATCCTCCTTTTGAAAATTACAGACTAGCTGCTGATATCATCGTTTTGCATAACGATATTAAAATACTCAATATTTCCTATGGCATATACTTCATCCGTTATGCTGTTTCCCTGTTTCCTTTTTTTATCCACAAGCTTTCTGCTCAGCTCATATATAAATTCCACGTCTTTTTCTGTGGTATTTTTTACTCTCAGCACTGCTTTTATTGCGTAATGCTGGAAAATCAGAGCCTCAATTCGTTCCTCGTTTATACGGGCCGTCCGTACAATAAGCAGCATTCTGTTGTCATTACGTATTCTGCCGAAAACAAGCATAACCGCAAACACAAAGACGCTTCCGGCGGACGCCACAAGATAATCCCCGGCGCCGCAGCATATTCCAACTACAATCGTCCAGAAAATATAGACTGTATCTCTTGAATCTTTGATCGCAGTACGGAAACGGACAATTGACAGCGCACCGACCATACCTAAAGACATTGCCAGGTTGTTTCCAATTACAATCATAACCGTAGTCGTAATAATGGTCAGTACCACTAAGGACACATTAAATTTTTTGCTGTAAATGCTTCCGTCATGGGAAAGGCGGTAGGATAAAAATATAAAACAGGCTATAACAGTTGCCACAGTCAGGCGTGTGATGATAACCTCCAACGATAAATCATTGGCCGAGCCAAACATTTCAAAAAGTTGTTGTTTCATATATGTACCTCTCACTCAAGTTTGATTATGCAGCCCTACGCTTCTTGACATGCAGTATTTGCTTACAGAAAGCTCGGAACGGTTGGCTGCACTGACTAAGTCTTTTATGTAACTTAGCAGAAATCCGTTGTATTTTACTTCGAGCACCGCATGAAAGGGATCCAATACTGGGTACTGCAGAAGCTGAGATGAAAAAATATCGAAGCAGGCTTCCGTTGCCACAATATTGCTGTCCAGTGTAATCCGAATATTGTTTTCCCTGGCGATGTACGCCCTGCGCCGGTATTCCACCACCGCCTTTGGTCTGTAACACATACGGCTCATAAGACCGTAGCACTCCGCGGCAAATGGCTCACTGTAATGTAAAAGCGGCGAATAGTCACAGCGAATCAGCCGCTTTGCATCCTCTTTTTTCATAAGAAGAGAGCGCTTTTTCTGATAGACCCCTTCCTTCTGCTTCATCTCCAGCATGGCAAAATCAGCATTCGTATCATATATCCGCAGGCGGATTTTCCTCCTCAGCTCCATACCGTCTATTTTGTCCATATAGTCGCTGTCATTTAAAGTGTCAAAATACAAAGACCGAATACGGTAGCCAATGTCTCCATTATGCTGATCTTCCATCATGATACTGCCAAGGCGCCCACACAGCTTTTTGCCATCTATGACCGTCATCAGGTATTTCTTTTCCTGCCGCAGTACTTCATTCATTTGCGAACCCTCCCCTGATGGAAAAGTAATTTCAGCAGCTTTGCTGTTACAGGTAAAAAACTACATTTTTCATTATACAAATTTTCATAGGATTCCACCCTATACTAAAGTATAGGTTTTTGGTGAAAGGCTTTTGTTAAAAAAACAGCCCCAGCGCGTCCATTGGCGCCGGGGCCGTCTAAAAAGGGGAGGATAAGTATTAATCTTTCTCTTTGGTGATACTCCTATTATTACCGCTTTTTCCTGTTCTATACCATTCTTTTGAAAAAACCGGATTGATTTTCCCAAATACATTTTCTATAATAGGTTCATCAATGCGAAATGCATTACAGATTGGAGAATCATATGAAAAATCTTGTAATTGGACAGTCGGGCGGACCGACTGCCGTCATCAATGCCAGCCTTTACGGTGCCATAAAAGCCTGGAAGGAATCCGGAAACGAGGGACATGTACTGGGAATGATCAACGGAATCGAGGGATTCCTCTCCGACGAGGTCATGGACATGTCTGCAGACCTCTCCGATGAGGAGCTGGAGCTTTTAAAGCTGACCCCCGCTGCTTACCTTGGCTCCTGCCGCTATAAGCTTCCGGAGGACTTAACAAATGCCGTTTACCCCGCCATCTTCGATAATTTCCGTGAAATGAATATCGGATATTTCCTTTATGTGGGCGGAAACGATTCCATGGACACGGTGGACAAGCTTTCCCGCTATGCTGCCACTGTGGGAAGCGATGTCCGTTTCATCGGCGTTCCCAAAACCATCGACAATGACCTGGTTCTCACGGACCATACCCCCGGCTTCGGAAGCGCCGCCAAATACGTGGCATCCACGGTCAGGGAAATCGTTCTGGACGCATCCGTTTACCAGCAAAAATCCGTCACCATCGTGGAAATCATGGGACGCCACGCCGGATGGCTCACTGCCGCCAGCCGGATGGCCAGAAAATTTGAAGGCGATAACCCGTACTTAATTTACCTCCCGGAGGCCCCCTTTGAGCTGGAAGCTTTCTACCATGATCTGGAAGAGGCCTTCAAAAAGAGCCCCAACGTGGTGGTATGCGTCTCCGAAGGAATTGCCGATGCAGGCGGAACCTTCATCTGCGAATATTCCGATGCGGCAAAGTTAGACTCCTTCGGCCACAAAATGCTCACAGGCTGCGGAGAAATTCTGGAAACCTTTGTCCGCGACAAATTCGGCGTTAAGGTCCGCTCCATCGAATTGAACGTGAACCAGAGATGCAGCGGCATGATGGTATCAAAAACCGATGTGGAGGAAGCTGCCATGGCCGGATATGAAGGCGTAAAGGCGGCCCTCTCCGGAGAAACAGGAAAGATGGTTGCCTTTAAACGGGAAAGCAGCTCCCCTTACCGCATGAGCTGCCAGACCGAAAATGTCACGCTCATCTGCAATCAGGAAAAGAAATTCCCAAAAGAATGGATTTCCCCGGAAGGAAACGATATTCTCGATGCCTTTCTCTCCTATGCCCTTCCCCTCATTGAAGGCGAGCCGGAACGCATGATGGAAAACGGCCTTCCCAAATATCTGTACCGAAAATAGCTGTCCTTGACAGACAAATGCCCCACACAGGATTTTCCCAATTCCAATCCTGTATGGGGCATCTTTTTCCTAAGACATATCACCGATGTCCACAACCTCGCATCCGCTGTAAAAGAATCTCAAAATCTCTGCACAGCTCTTTCCGGCCTTCGCCATTCCCTGGGCGCCGTTCTGGCTCATTCCCACACCATGTCCGTAGCCGCCGCCGTAAATCGTAAAGGTTGTGACCTGGTCCTCGTCTGCTCCCTCATTTTCAATATAAATAAATCCGCTGGGGAGAGTGTCCCAGCCCGTGGACGTGCTGCCGTCCTTCCTATTATAAGTCAACGCTGCATTCCCCAACACACTTCTGATCTTACTCTGTCCCGTAAAAGTCTTGGAGCCCTCCGTTCCCACCACCTTAAGAGCCCTGGCAATTCCGCCCGGTCCCCGCTCCGTGATGGTAAGGCCTGTGATCCGGCCCACACCGCCGATCTTCTCATCCAGAATCCGGCTGGTGGTCTTCACATTCCACCGGAACATAGAAAATTCAGAATCGTAGGCCTCCACGTCCATGTTTTTAATGAATTCCCCAAAGGTCTCATTGGAAGAGAGGTCCATGGTCTTTCCCTTATCGTCAATGGACACCGCCCTCAGATACGGCGTTCCAGAGGCATCTGCCCCCCAGACAGACCCGTCCGTTCCATGGCCGCAGGAGGTGGAATAATAAAAGGCCTCCACCGGAGAATCCCCATAGGCCAGCATCTGGCCAAAGGTCTCGTTGACCGCAGAATCGGTGGAATCGTAGGTATCTGTGTTGTTATACACCTGGTAATTGGTGCTGTCGTCCACATGAGCGCCGTATTTGGAATAGGCGTTGCCCTGTATCTGCCTCCATGCATAAGTTCTTGCACAGATGGCCTGAGCCTTCAGGGCCTCCAACGCATAGCTCTGGGGCATCTCGCTGGGCACCACGCGCTTCAAATACTCCTCCAAATCCACCTCGTTGAGTAAGAGAAGTCCTTCCTCTTCCCTGGTGATCTCCATATGGCCCGGGTATACAGGGGTTCCCTGCCCCCGCTCAATGCTCTCCACCGTAATCATTCCGCCTTCATTGGCAGACTTAAAAATCATACGGCCGCTGTTCAGTCTGGCATCGTCCGCCTGGATGGTAACGGTTTCCCCGGCAGCCACCGACAGGGTTTTCTTTTCCTTTTCATCCCCGTACTCCAGAACCGCCATGGAATCACAGCTTAAGGTCAGCTCCGAATGGAACAGGGATTTGAAATTTGTTGTCATTACCAGCACACGGATATTGTCGATCTCCGGCTTTTCCGTAGTTAAGGCGGCACAGATCTCTCCTCCGGCCACAACGAACTTCTGCATATGGTATCCCACCAGGATATCCTTTTTCTGCTGCTCCTTTAAAACTCCATATGTACGGTAAATCTTGAAATTGGACGCCATGGGAACATTGCCATAGCCCTCAATCTCAATCTCATTCTCCCTCACCGCCAGAACCGTACCGGTGATGGTTTCCTTCTTTAAAACAAGGCGGACCGGTTTCCCGTTTTTCAAATACAGATCGCCGATCTGTCCGGAAATTTCCTCCTCATCCTTTAAAACGCCCTTCACAGGAAACTCTCTCTGGATATTTCCGATGAAAATGGTCACCTTCTGGTCTGAGAAGCCGGAAATCCAGGCATTCTCATACACGATCTCTCCTGAGACCACCTCTTCCACCTTTAAAATATCACCGTCCCGTACCAGAAGCCGCACGGTTTTGTCAATACAGGAATCCAGGTACAGGCCCTCAAACAGGAATTTTCCATCCTTTGTATAGGCCGTCCATGGAGCTGCTGCCTCCACATTATCAGGAGTGCCGTAAATATCCGTCTCCAGCTCCTTCACATTCCCATCCGGGTCCGCCAGGGCGCAGAATCCGTCAAAAAACTTCCAGAACTCCGCCTTCTCCACATTTCTTTTGGCCTTTTTTCCTTCCGTTTCCTCCTGCTCCCCGGACACCTTCTGCGTCCAGAGGGACAGCTCCCCATAGGTAACCGGAGAAAGGGCGCTCTCCTCTGTGGCCGGGCATTGTTCCGGATCCAGATATCCCTTTTCATAGAGATAATCCATGTATTTCACATACCACTCATCCTGAATTTCCGCAGGAAAATACGACGTCTCCGGCCCCTCCTCCAGAATCTCGCTTTTGGAAGCCAGTGCAAGAGCCGCCGCCCGGGAGGCCGCTGCCCGGGAAACCCCGTCATTTTTCGGTTCCATGACCACAATAACGATAAGCAGGGCGACAATTAATGTCGATATCCCTGCCACCCAGTTAATCATTTTCTTTTTTTCGTCCATAGCTCCTCTTTACTATCGATTGATAAATCTGCCGCTCTCTTCATCCACCTTCTTAAGCTCCATATAGTCCCTGGTATCCGGAGACAGATTTTTCTTTCTCAGGAAATGGTACTGGAACTTGGAAAGCAGATCGAAAATCACAGCCGTCACCGGAACTGCAATGATCATGCCGACGAATCCAAACAATCCGCCAAACAGCAAAATGGAAAACAGCACCCAGAAACTGGAAAGTCCTGTGGAGTTTCCAAGAATCTTCGGCCCCAAAATATTTCCATCGAACTGCTGGAGCAAAAGAATCAGCCCCACAAAATAGAGACACTGCTTCGGACTGATGAGGAATACCAAAACCGCACTGGGAATGGCTCCGATAAAGGGTCCGAAGAACGGAATAATATTGGTTACCCCCACAATCACGCTGATTAAGAGGGCAAAAGGCAGCTTAAAGAGATTCATCAGAATAAAACAGATAATTCCGATAATCAGGGAATCGATCAGCTTGCCAATGATAAAACCGGAGAACACCCGGTGAATGTACCGAAACTCTTCCACAGTCCCGTTGGCAGCACGGACCGGAAGAAGAGCATATACAAGCTTTTTCCCCTGAGCAGAAAGCGTATCCTTAATATTCAGAAGATACACCATGACAATCAGGCCAATTAAAAGATTCTTGGCCAGATTGAAAATATTGATGACTCCGTTTGACACACCGCCCACAATTTTCTCCAGGTTCTGAAGATTTTCCAGGTTCTGGAGATTGGGTATCAGGCTGTCGCTGGCCCAGTTCTGGAACGCCGCCGCCGTCTGCTGGTATGCAGCAAGCACCGCCTGCTCCAACGGCGGGTTGTTGGCGAAAAGATCGGTCAGCCAGTTATAGATATTCTGGAAGTACACAGGCATGGTATTGACAATTCCCACAATGCTGGAATAGAGCTGGGGAATGATCATTTTCGCAAGGCTCACAACGATGATGGCCAGAAATGCAAGGCTGGCCGCCGTTCCCACGGCCCTTCCGGCCGCCGCCGTCACTTTTTCACTTTTACAGATGCTCTTTAAGGAATTTTGGGTCCATTTCATTCCCATGTTGTAAATCGGGGCAAAGAGAAACGCCAGTACTGCCCCGTAAATAATCGGGGCCAGCACAACCAGAATCCTTCCGCCCATGGCCATCAGCGCTTTCCGCTCCACAAACAGGAATACCACGATTGTGGCTGCAACGATCACGGAAATCGCCGTAATGCCCATGTAAATATATCTGTCAAACCTGTGGTCTTTCATACCGTTCCTTTCTCCTTAGCAGATCTTCCATCCGTCCCTTATACCATATCATATTTCATAAAAAATAAAAAGAGAAAAACAGGAAAGCAGCGATTTCTCGCTGCTTTTATCTTTTGCAATCCCAAAATGCCGGTTCCTGCATAATTGACTCCTAGCATTGCTAGGTGGGCAACCGCACTTAAACATCTGCCTTCCACTCAGAAGGAGGCCTGACATCCGCTTAAGAATGTAGGAATCCCGTGTGTCAAAATGTAGGTTCAAAATAAACAGGAGTATCGAACATTCCAGGAATTGCAGCCCTGTTTCTTATGGCCTTATTATAGCGCATCCCTGTGATTTTTTCAAGGTCCATTTCTTGTTGGATTTATGGGATTTATGACATTTCTGCCAGTCTCCGGAAACGGCCGAATCACAGGCTTTTTAAAAGTGCAGTAAGGTCCTTTGGAGTCCCGGCAATCCAGTCTGCTCCGGCTTCCTTAAGCTCTTTTTCATCCCCGTATCCGTAGAGAACTCCCACGGCCTCGATTCCCACCTTATGGGCACCCTCGATATCATGCTTTCTGTCGCCCACCATCACAATGGACTCCAAATCCGTAAGACCGCAGTTTTCCATCACATACCGAATCACATCGTCCTTTTTCACCCGGGTACTGTCGTCATTGGCTCCTCCGATGAATTCAAAATATTCCGTCAGCCCGAAATGGGAAAGCACCCGCTTTGCCATCTCATCCGGCTTGGAAGTAGCCACATAAAGCTTCTTTCCGCTCTCCTTAAGGGCCTTTAACATATCTTCCACACCGTCATAGGGAGCGTTCTCCATCCAGCCCTTCTCATTGTAATACTCCCGGAACACATAGACTGCCTCGCCGGCATCCTTATCCGAAAACTGATAATATTCCTTAAAGCTTTCATGAAGCGGCGGTCCCACAAAAGGACTTAAGGCATTTAAATCCTCCGCTTCAATTCCATAATGCCTCAATGCATACTGTACCGCCCTGGTGATTCCCGGCATGGAATCTGTCAGTGTTCCGTCCAGGTCAAAAAAGAGATTCTGTTTTTTCATGGTTCCCTCCTTACTCTGATGGTATCCTGAGAATTTTATTCATTATCCCATCCCGCCCTCCAAATGTCAATTCCATTTTTCAGCGGCATATTTTCATCATCATTTAAAAACCCCTGGCACAGGCTGCAGCACGCAGCCTGCCAGAGGTTGTTCTTTGGAATCATTTAAAAAATTCATGACTTCCGTGTTTAAATAAATAATCCAGATGATTGTCAAACCAGCGGACATTCTTTCCGGATGATGTTCTTCTGTTCATAAAGTAAAGGGCTCCCTCGGAATAATCTTCCCCCGCCAGGGCGCATTCCACTGCCTCGATGGTTTCGTCTGCCACCTTGCATCTGTCAATGGAGCCGTCGATCACCGGAGAAAACTGGTTTCTCTCATAGACCACGCCGGCGACAGTGTCCGGGAACTCGTCGCTTTCCACACGGTTTAAAATAACGTTGGCCACCAGAATCCTGCCCTTTTTATCGCAGTTTCCGGCCTCGGCCTGCACAATTTTAAGAAGTACCTTATAATCACGGTCTGACAGGGAAATCTCTGTGTCGTCCTGGTCTTCTTCCACGGACTCTGTCGCTTCCTCCGGTTCCCTGGCCTCCTCCGGGTCTTCCGTATCTTCACCTTCCTGCTCCATGTCCTCTGCAAAGCCGGAAGTATCTTTACTTTCTGTTTCTTCCTTCTGACTGGTCTCCTCTTCTGCCGCTGACGTAATTTCGTCAGCCTCTTCCAGATCAGTTTCCGTTTCGGTCTCCTCCTGGGTTTCCGCGAATGCCACCAGGGCATTTTTTCCGCCCCCCTGGAAATCACCGGCCGTAAATGTTACCACTGTCACAACTGAAATCCCGACTGTCAGCACGACTGCGTCCCGGTGCATCTTCTTCGACACATTGGTAAACAACGCTTTTACGAATTGGAAAACTGTCTGAAGAAATGAGTTCCATGCTTGATTCATAGAACGCCTCTTTTCTCCATCTTGCCATCACTTCGCCGTGATGTTAACAATGGGTTTTTTTCCTCCCGTTCGGGTGGTGACTGTGATTATAGGAGACTGCACAGGGAAATGTCAATAAGGTTTTTGCATTTTTGTTGCATTTAACAGCCGCTTTTTTAACTTTTGTCATGATTTTTTAACATTTTGCAAGAAAAAAACCTTGATTTTCCGCGGTTTTTTGTATGCATTGGCGGTCGGTTTTGTCTGCATATGTTACAAATTTGTTACATTTTTATCCCCCACTTTGCCGGTGTTTTGGGGGATGTTTTATCTTATGTCAACCACTTTTACATTAAATTTGTGATTTTTGCTCCCACATACTCCACCAGATCTTCGGGAGACAATATGACCTGAACCCCTCTCATTCCTGCACTTACGGCAATTTTTTCATATTCCAGGGCCGAAGAATCCAGATAGGTGGGGAACCTTTTTTTCATTCCGATGGGAGAGCAGCCGCCCCTGATATATCCGGTCACAGAAAGCAGGTCCTTCATGGGAAGCATCTCCACCTTCTTATCCCCGGCCGCCTTTGCTGCCTTTTTTAAATCCACTTCCCCGTCCACCGGAATGCAGCAGACCAGATAGCCCGTCTTTTCTCCCTTAAGTACCAGGGTCTTAAACATGCTGCCATGGTCCACACCCATTAAATCCGCCGCATGGCTGCCGGAAAGATCATGCTCATCCACCGGGTATTCCTTTGCCTCATATTTTATTTTCGCCGCGTCCAGAAGACGCATTACATTGGTTTTCACTGCCTTTGCCATTTGAATCCTCCTTCATCTGCCATTTCTTCACAAAAACAGGTCAGGGCCGGGCTCATCCACCGCTCCTTAGAAACCAGTATCTGAAGCTCCATTTCCATCTCATAATCGGAAACGGGAATCTTCACAATCCGCCCCTTTAAAAGTTCTTCTTTTAAATCAAACTCCGGAAGCAGGGAAATCCCAAGCCCTTCAGCCACAAAATCAATCAGCGCCCTGGTGCTTCCCATTTCCAGCCGGTTCCCAATAAAAATTCCCCTGGCGGCCATCTCCTCCTCCAGCTCCTTCCGGTAATTGCATCCCTTTTCCGTCAAAAGCCATGGTTCCTTCTCCAAATCCTTTAAAACTGCTGACGCGTTCCTTCCATATTTACTGTCGCCGGATGCAAAAAAGCAGATTTTCTCAGTCTTCCTGTAAACGGTCTGAAGCTCTCCATCGGCCACCGGGCGGTCCAGAAGCACTGCCGCATCCATCTCTCCCTTTTTTAAAGCCTCCAGAAGCCGTATGGTAGTATCCACGGTCACCTTTAAATCCACCTCAGGATACTTTTTTAAATAGGAAGCAATCCCCTTTACATATTCCGAAGCGCTCACCGATTCCACCATTCCCACAGACAGCCGTCCCCTGGGCTTTCCCTCCCTGTCGAAATGTGTTTTGGTCTCCTCCTCCAGTGCACGGAATCTGTATGCATAGGAAAGGAGCTCCTCTCCGGCCGAGGAAAGAACAATCCGCTTTCCGTTTCTTATAAAAAGCGGCGTCCCCAGCTCCTGTTCCAGGGCCTCCACCTGAGCCGTAACCGTGGATTGTGCATAGCCAAGGCTTTCTGCTGCCTTTGTGAAATTCTTAAGCTCCGCTGTCCGGATAAATGTTTTTAAATTCCTCAGTTCCATGGGTTCCTCTTATCATTTTTTTCGATTTGACTCATTGGTTTTTTCCGTTTTTCTCTCCGGACCATTCATGCTATGATATAGACAAATAAAAAGATTGGAGAGATCAATATGAACGATTTGAAAGCCACCTGCCGCATTGCCGTTGTACAGGCCACCCCGGTTCTTTTTGACAAGGATGCCTGCATGAAAAAAGTTCTTTCCCGCATAGAAACCTGCTCAAAGTCCCAGGCAGAGCTCATTGTGTTCCCGGAGCTCTTTATTCCAGGCTATCCCTACGGAATGACCTTCGGATTCACCGTTGGAAGCCGGAATGAGGCAGGAAGAGAAGACTGGAAACGGTATTATGACAATTCCATTCTGGTTCCCGGCCCGGAAACCGATGCCATGGGAGAGGCCGCCAGAAAGGCAAAGGCCTATGTGAGCATCGGCGTATCGGAGCGGGATGCCGTCACAGCCACCCTTTATAACACCAACCTTATCTTTGCTCCCGACGGTTCTCTGGCCGCTGTCCACAGAAAGTTAAAACCCACAGGAGCCGAGCGGTTCGTCTGGGGAGATGCCGACAAGGGATATTTCCCCATGGTCCAGACCCCCTGGGGCCCCATGGGTGCCTTGATCTGCTGGGAAAGCTACATGCCCCTGGCCCGCACTGCCCTCTACCAGAAGGGCGTCACCATTTACCTGGCTCCCAACACCAACGACAACGAGGAATGGCAGTCCACCGTGCGCCACATCGCCATCGAGGGCCACTGCTATGTGGTAAACTGCAATATGTTCTTCACAAAGAGCGATTACCCCTATGACCTCAACGGTGCCGATGAGGTTGCAAAGCTTCCGGATATGGTCTGCCGCGGCGGCAGCAGCGTCATTGACCCAACGGGCCATCCTGTGATGGAGCCCTCCTGGGATGAGGAAGCCATACTCTTTGCCGATCTTCCCATGGACCGGGTACCCGCCTCCCGGATGGAATTTGACCCGGCCGGCCACTACTCCCGTCCCGATGTACTGGAGCTTATTGTCCATGAATAAGTGAATAGAAAAGCTCTTTTCTGTCCATTATCCGGAACAGAAAAGAGCTTTTTCACCTATTGCGCCATCAGGCAATTATTCATCCCAGTTGTGGTAAACCGCCTGTACATCGTCATCCTCATCGAGAAGATCGAGAATCCGGTTCATTTTCTTGATGGCATCATCGTCCGTAAGCTCCACATAGGTCTGAGGAATCATCGTAACCTCTGCCTGAAGCATGGGAATATTGGCCTTTTCCAGAGCCTCACGCACCTCACTGAAGGCATCGGGATCCGTTACCACTTCATAACTGTCCTCTTCCTCGGAGAAGTCCTCTGCGCCTGCATCCAGAGCTGCCATCATCAGCTCATCGGCATCCATCTCGCACTCTTCTTTATCAATGATGATCTGGCCCTTCTTATCGAACATGAAGGACACGCTTCCCTGTGCACCGACGTTTCCGCCGCCCTTTGTAAATGCGCTTCTTACGTTGGCTGCAGTACGGTTCTTGTTGTCGGTCAGAGTCTCAACGATAATGGCGATTCCGCTCGGACCATATCCCTCGTAAGTAAGATTTTCATAGTTTACGGAGTTTAAGTCTCCGGCTGCCTTTTTAATACCGCGGTCGATGGTATCGTTCGGCATGTTGTTGGCCTTTGCCTTTGCAATTACATCACGAAGCTTGCTGTTGTTGGCCGGATCTGCGCCGCCTTCCTTTACTGCAACTGCAATCTCACGTCCGATTACCGTAAAGATTTTTCCCTTGGCTGCGTCATTTTTCTCTTTCTTATGTTTGATGTTGGCGAATTTAGAATGTCCTGACATCTTTCCTGCTCCTTCTCTCTTCGATTCTTCTGTTTATCCGCCGCCTCCGGACCCTGACCGTCGGCTGCGTTTTTCATATCCGGCTGTTTCCCACCAGAAACAACGCCTATATATCATAATCTTAAATATTTTAGCATCATTTCATTTACTTGGCAAGAGCTTTTCTTGACACCATTTATAGGAATGTTATAATATAGAGGTACAATTATCAAATAATGGAGGGAGTACAATGAAGAAGATTGAAATCGAGACCTTTCTGTCCTTTCAGTTCGTGAGCAATCCAACCTTTTCCCCCGACGGTGCCTACATCGCTTTCGTAGTATCCACAGCGGACAAGGCGGAGAACACCTACAAGGCAAATCTTCATGTTTACGATCTGAATGCGAAGAAAGTGCTGAAGCTGACCAGCGGGGGTGATGCAAAAACATACGCCTGGACAAAGGACAACACCCTTTTGTTCCCGGCTGCAAGAAGCAGTGAAATAAAGAAGAAACAGGAATCCGGCGAAGCCATTACCGGCTTTTATGAAATTTCTCCCAAGGGCGGCGAAGCTTTAGAGGCATTCACCGTTTCTGCAAAGGCAACTGCCATCAAATCCCTGCCCGACGGCCGCTTCCTGCTTACCATCAATCAGGACAACTATAAAGATACCAGGAAAAAATCCTACGAGGTGTTTGATGAGCTTCCCTTCTGGGGCAACGGCTTAGGCTACACCAACGCCAAGAGAAACCGTCTTGCCGTTTATAACCGTGAAACCGAAGACCTCACCTACATAGCCGATGACTGGACCGACTGTATGGAATCCTCCGTCTTCGGAGATCTCCTGCTCTACAAGGCATATCCCTGGAAACAGAGCGTCCGCAGCTTAAACGCCGGAATCTACCTTTATAACTTAAAGACCGGCGAAACCCAGACCATGCTGGAGCCGGAAACCATGTATACAGGCGCCATTGAGCTTTTAAACGAAAACGAAGCTCTTGTTGCCGCCCTGGATCCCAGCTACAAGGACAATAACAAGTACTGTGAATTCTATAAATTAAATTTAAAGGACAAGTCCCTGACCCATTACCTGCCCTATGACGCTTCCATCGGCTCCGGCTCCGTTGGCTCCGATGCAAGATACGGTGCAGGCCGCGGCCATAAGGCCTTAAACGGCGACTTCTACTTTATCTCCACCGTGGACGACTTTGCATGGCTCAGAAAGCTTTCCTCTGACGGCACCATTTCCGACAGCCTCACAAAGGGAAGCTCCTGCGACAGCTTTGATATAAACGAAGAACATCTGGTAAGCTGTGAGCTCCAGGGCTTAAAGCTTGCAGAGCTCTACTTAGACGGCCAGCAGATCACCCACTTCAATGACCACCTTGCAGAGGAATATTCCATCAGCACCCCTGAGGGTTTTACCTTCACCGCCAGCGATGGATACGAAATCCACGGATGGGTTATGAAGCCGGCCGATTATAAGGAAGGCGTTTCCTATCCGGCCATCCTCCACATCCATGGCGGTCCCCGCACCGTATTCTCCGATGTGTTCCATCATGAGATGCAGATGTGGGCAAGTGCAGGCTACTTCGTATTCTACTGCAACCCCAGAGGTTCCGATGGACGCGGAACGGATTTCGGAAACATCAACGGTATTTACGGAACCGTGGACTACCAGAACCTGATGGATTTCACCGATGAAGTATTAAAGAGATATCCCCAGATCGATACCAAGCGTGTGGGCGTTGCCGGCGGCTCCTACGGCGGCTTCATGACCAACTGGATTGTGGGCCACACCAACCGGTTCGCAGCAGGCGCTTCCCAGCGTTCCATCGCCAACTGGGTTTCCTTTGAACATAACTCCGATATCGGACATACCTTCATTCTCAACAACCAGGGTACCACAACCAGAAACAATGTGGAGCTCCTCTGGGAACAGTCTCCGTTAAAATACGCAGAAAACTGCAAGACTCCGACTCTGTTCATCCACTCCGACGAGGACTACCGCTGCTATATGGCAGAAGGCCTTGCCATGTACAGTGCCATCATGAGAAACGGCTGCCCCTCCAGACTCTGCTTATTCCACGGCGAAAACCATGAGTTATCCCGCGGCGGAAAACCGGAGAACCGCATTGACCGTATGACAGAAATCATCAACTGGATGAATACCTATCTGAAATAACTAAGAATCTCATGAACCGCCATGCCTGCCGTTTGGCACATGGCGGTTTCCATCGGTCTTTGATGGCTGACTATAATGGAGGGAAATAAATATGTATGAGAAAAAACTCTGGCACAGCCATATGCATGTCCGCCGCGGCATGACACTTGCTCTTGCCGGAATTCTGACACTTTCACAGGCCTTTCCGTCCATCGCCCGCGACCAGTTGGGGGAAGCAGTGAACGGCTGGGTCTGGGAAGACATAAATGATGACGGTACCTATGAATGCTATTACAGGGACTGGGATTTCTTTGCTTCCTGTGATCAGGAATTCCAGAATGCTGTCCACTCCCGAGGAGAAAAAAACATCCATGACAGCTCCGTCCGCCTCTGAAAATGCCGAATTATTCTCCCTGTTCCGGAAGGTCTTTCCCGGCAGCGAACTGGATGTGCGGATGCTCTACCAAATCCGGTACGGATATACCCCGAAACAGGACTTAAAGAGCACCGGTTTTACCGGCTATACGGGAACGTTCGTTGACAGGCCCATGTCCAACACCTTGAATCTGATGGCAGGACGGCCGCTCCCCTATCCGGATCAGTGGGGACCGCAGAGCCAGTTCCTTTATGACTGGTTCGTGGATTTCTTAAAATCCGACAACTGGAATGAAAAGAGCCAGTACGAGCGTGCCTACGGCGCCTACCGTTACCTGGCAAAGAAATATAAATATGGAGCGTTTTACGAGGAAACACCGTTACAAACGGACGAGGCAGAAGGCGCCTCTTATATGGCGAAAAGACTGAACGGAGAGCAGTTCGTCTGCGAACAGTTCGCCCAGGCCTACTATCTGCTTGGAACCGCGGTGGGACTTGATGTCGGTTTCGTTCAGATGTCTGAGCCATGGCACGTATATAATGTGGTAAATATCGACGGCACCATATATATCGCCGATGCTTCCGGATACAGCACATATAACGTGGATTCCTATTTCGGTGTTTACAAGGATCCTTTTTACTATGATCTGAACCACTCGGAGCTGATGTTCCAGAACGCTTCCCTGACACTGACTCCGGTGGAGGAAGCCTACGCGGATTATCCGGCTGCAACGGTCACCAATCCCCAGGGCCAGAAAGAGACCATATGGAAAGCGGCCCGGGCTGCCAGACAATATCCGTAAAATTAAAAAAAGCGGCCTCGGCGCATACCCGTATTTTTATTCTTCTGTCTTCTTCGGTATCTTTTTCGCCAACACCGTCTGTATGGTCTTATTTTCCACCTTCTCGATATCAAACCGGTAATCCTTAAACACCACCTGGGCCCTCTCATCCTCCTCGGGAAGATGTCCCAGTCTGGAAACGAGAAATCCGTTCAGCGTATCGAAATTGTCCTTATCATCCTCATCAAACTCCATCTGGAGGGCGTCCTCCACGTCGTCTAAGGTTGCCATTCCGGAAAGCTGGAAGGTGTCGTCGCCTTTGGATACAATATCCGGCTCCTCCTCGTCGTACTCGTCCATGATGTTTCCGACGATCTCCTCCAGAATGTCCTCCATGGTGACGATTCCGGCGGTCTGTCCATATTCATCGATGATGATTTCCATATGGATTTTTTCCGACTGCATTTCCTTAAACAGGGCATTGATGTTCTTTGTCTCAGGGATAAAATGGGCTTCCCGCAGAAGGCCTTCGATTTTGCTGATGGGCTTGTCCAGAAATTCCGGAAGCTCCGCAAAGAACAGCACATCGCGCATGTGCAGGACACCGATGATGTTGTCGATATCCTCTTCGTACACCGGAAATCTGGAATTGCTGGCTTCCTTTACAATGAAATCCATCGCCTCCTTAAGAGTCATATCTCCGGAAAGGGCCACCACATTTTTCCTGTGGGTCATGATGTCGGCCGCCTCTTTATCGTCAAATTCAAAGATATTTGTGATCATTTCGGCCTCGCTGGCCTCCAGAACCCCCTGGTCATGGCCCTCATTGACCATATACATGATGTCTTCCTCTGTCACCTTATCGTCCAGAGCATGGATATCAATTCCCATGGCCTTTAAAACCACATAGGAAACACTTTCAATGAGCCAGGTTAAGGGCCGCATCACCTTCATCAGCCCGTCCACCAGGGGAAGTACCCGGTAGCAGAAGCGGATGGGACTTTTTGCCGCCAGCCGCTTGGGGATGATGATTCCCAGACAGACCATGAAAAATACAACTGCCAGAAACGCAACCAGATAGGAAATCACTGTATTCACAGCAGGCGGCACCGTAAGAACTCCCGAAAGAGCCGTGCGGCAGTACCTGGACACTGTTGAGATGGAAAAGGTTCCAAGGGCCAGGCCCACAAAACAGGTGATAACCTGATTGGTACGGATAAACCGGTGCGGATTTTCCTGAATATGTAGGAGGCGTTCGGCCTTCTTATTCCCTTCGTCCCGCTCGTCCTCCAGGGCACTGGTATTTAAGGCCTGCACCGCCGCGCCGAAACCGTAAATCATGTAAAACACCACAATGGCTGCAAATAAAAGCAAAATTCCTATCCACGAATTCCCATCGTCCATGAAAAATATATACACTCCTTTATTTCTTTTGTAGTTAATCTGTATTTCAATATAGCATTGTTGCCGCAATTCGTCAACCAAAGCCTGAAACTTACAGGCTTATGTAAGAAGCTCCAGGCTGATTTTCAGGGCTTCGTTGACCTTTTCCTGTAAAATCCCGTCAATGTGGCAGATTTTTTCCCTCAGTCTCTGCTTGTCAATGGTCCTTAGCTGTTCCAAAAGAATCACCGAATCCTTGACCATATCGCACTGCCTTGCACTTAACTCCACATGGGTGGGGAGCTTTGCCTTGTTCATTTTGGAAGTGATGGCCGCGCAGATGACCGTAGGGCTGTGTTTGTTTCCAACATCGTTCTGTATGATAAGCACCGGCCGGATTCCGCCCTGTTCGGACCCAACCACCGGGCGAAGGTCTGCATAATAAATATCACCGCGTCTGATAATCAAAAATCTCACTCTCCGCAATCGTTTTCGGGAATCCCCGTACCGATAGTATTGACATTCTATGATTACCTTATGCAGCCGGACCCAAAAATGCCCGCCTAAAATCCTTCGTATTCCCCGTCGTCGCAGGTAAAGGTTCCGTTGGTCCGTCCCCGGTACACATAAAGCCTGGGAACCCGTTTTCCGATCAGGCAGGGAAGTTCATAGTGGAAACCGCCGCTTACGCTGGCCACCTCTTCCATGGTGATTTCTTCCGCGCCGTCCCGGCCGATTAACGTCACCTCATCCCACTCCTTTGCCTCCGGAATCTCTGTCAGGTCCACCATAAGCTGGTCCATACAGATTCGCCCTAAAATAGGCGCCCGCTTTCCGCGCACCAGCACATGGCCGCGTCCCGAAAGACTTCTGGGATATCCGTCTGCATAGCCGATGCTGACGGTGCCCACCCGAACAGGCTTCTCGGCCCGGAAGGTTCCGCCGTAGCTTACCTCCGTACCCGGCTCAATCTCTTTTATATAGGTAAGAAAACTCTTAAGCTCCATGGCAGGCTTCACGGGGACCGCGTTCTTTTCCACCTCATCCGACGGATACAGCCCGTAGATGGTGATTCCCGCCCGCACGGCATCCATGTTTGCTTCCTTCAAATCCATGATTCCCGCACTGTTGGAGCAGTGACAGACCGGAACGGTCACCCCAAGGTCGCGCACCATGCGGATAAATTCCTTAAATTTCCGGAGCTGCTCCCTTGCAGAGGCTTTGTCGGTCTCATCGGCTCTGGCAAAATGAGTGAACATGCCTTCGATTTCAATGCCTGGAAGCATGGACATCTCCTTTACCATCCTGGCCGACTCCATGGTGGGACTCACACCGATGCGGCTCATGCCCGTATCCACCGCCACATGGATTTTTACGGTTTTTCCCATGGAAACAGCCCTTTCTGAAAGGAGTCTCGTCTGGGTAAGGCTAAACATGGACGGCCGGATTTCTTCCTGAATCAGCACGTCAAACCGGCTTGGAGGAACGGCGCCCAGAACCAGAATCCCTTTCCTGACTCCGTATTTTCTAAGCTGCATGGCCTCCTCCACCGTTGCCGTGGCAAATGCAGATACGAACCGGTTTATGGTTTTTGCAACGGCAACGGCTCCATGGCCATATCCGTCAGCCTTTACCACCCCGACCATCATGGTTCCGACCGTAAGGTTCTTCTGCATGGCTTCCATGTTTTCCTCAATTCTGTCCAGATATATCTTTGCGTATACTCGGTCAAACTGCTTCATTGATAACCTCCCCCACACAATCTGCAATCCCGCTGGCCAAAACGGAATGAACGCCAAATTTTTCTGCCGCCTGTTCCCCCGCCAGCCCGTGCACATAGACACCCAGGGAAGCCGCCTCGCATTCGTCCATTCCCAGGCCCAGAAGACCTGCAATGATTCCCGTTAGCACATCGCCGGAGCCGCCCTTGGCCATGGCCGCCGAACCGCTGGTGTTCACAAACACCTTCCCATCCTTTCTGGCCGTCACCGTGGCTGCATCCTTTAAAACGCAGGTCACGCCGTACTGGTCCGACACAGCTTTTGCCGCGGAAACCAGATTTTCTTTTATCTCCTCCAACGGCTGCCCGGTCAGCCTGGAAAACTCTGAAAGATGGGGTGTCAGAATGATGTTTTCTGTAAAATATCCCTTTAAATGCGGATACCGGGCCGCCAGATTGATAGCGTCCGCATCCAAGATAATGGGCACATAGGCGTTGCTTAAGACAGCCTCCACCATGGTTCTTCCGTATTCTGAAACGCCGATTCCCGGCCCCAGCACAATGGCGTCGGCCCAGTCCGTCTGTTTCTTTAAATATTCCCGGAATTCCTCCGGCTCCTCAATAGCCTGCCTTACTTCATAGGTGGAAAGGATTGCCTCCGGAAGCCGCTCCTGTAAAACCACCCTGTTTTCCTCCGGCGTCACCACCTTCACAAGGCCTGCACCGGTTTTATAGGCCGCCAGCGCCGAAAAATACGCCGCCCCCGCCATTCCGGGGGAGCCTGCAAAAATTAGAATTTTTCCATAGGTTCCCTTATGGGAATAGGGTTTTCTTTTGGGAATCTCCCCCAAATCCTCTCTGGTATGGGATAAGGCATGGGTCTTAGCCTTCTCCTTTTCTTCAGGGACGAAACCGATATCAGCCACAATCAGCTCGCCGCAGGCCTCCCTCCCGGGAAACAGCGCCTGCCCCAGCTTTTTTTCTCCAAAGGTCACCGTCACATCGGCCTGTACCGCACATCCCATCACGGCTCCGGTATCGGAATTGATTCCCGAAGGAATGTCCACAGACACCACCGCCGCGCCTTTTTGCGCTTCCATTAAGTCAATGAGCGCCTCGTAGGGCCCTTCCACATTTCTGGACAGTCCGATTCCAAAAACAGCGTCAATGATGAGATCACAGCTTCCCGGTATAAAGTCCTCCGCTGTAAATACAGGAATTCCAAGCTTTCCGGCAATGGCAAGCTGTGCCTCCATTTCTGCGCTTTTCCGTCCCTCCGTGCCGGGCAGGATTACGGAAACCTGAAACCCATGGAGAAACAGCATCCTGGCTGCTGCCACACCGTCGGCTCCGTTATTTCCCAGGCCGCAGACCGCCCAAACCGTTCCCTTTTTCTCTGCCCCGGTTCCTTTCTTTTTCAAAATCTCCTCTGCTTTTTCCGCCACCTTAAGGGCTGCCCGCTCCATGAGAACCATGGAGGGAATCCCGAATTCCTCAATGGACCTTTTGTCAATCTCCTTCATTTCTCTTCCGGTCACCAGATATCTCATGTCTCTTCTCCTTCCCCCACGGCAAAAGCCATGGCATACTCCCTTGTATCGGAAATGGACACCTCAATGCGGATGATTTTCTTCTCTTCTGCCAGCTTTTTTGCATTTCCGTAAAGCCGGACATAGGGCTTTCCCAGCTCATCCCGCAAAACCTCAATATCTATGGGCATAAAGGTCCTGAAACCAGTTCCCAGAACCTTTGCCACCGCCTCTTTTACGGCAAAAGAGCCGGCCAGTACAGAGAGTTTTCCCCCTGCCTGCCGGCGCTCTTCTTCCGTATAGACCCGCGATAAAAAGGCATCTTTTCCACATGCCTGTTCCATCCGTTTTATCTCCACCAAATCGCAGCCTGTTCCTGTTATCATTTCACCTTATTTCCTGTCCTGTACTTCCTTTGCCTGTCTTTCTTTTTCCTTCCGCTCTCTTTCATCCTGCATACTGCACACGCGGTAGGAAAGACGCATCAGACTTTCGGAAAGGTGAACGTTTTCCACCACCACGTCCTCCGGTACATTGAGGTCCGTATGGGCGAAATTCCAGATGGCCTTGATTCCTGCTTTCACCAGACGCTCCGCAATCTCCGGAGCCTTGGATTTTGGAATCGTAAGGGCTGCAATCTGCACCTCATTGTCCACGATAAACTGTTCCAGATCATCAATTCCCCGGATTTCCACGCCTCTGACCACAAGGCCGATCAGTCTGGGGTTGATATCAAACATTCCTTTAATAATGAAACCGCGCTTTTCAAAATTGGTATAATTGGCAATGGCCTGTCCAAGGTTTCCGGCGCCGATGATAATAATATTATGCTGTCTGTCGATGCCTAAAATTCTTGCAATCTCCGTGTACAGATACTTCACATTATATCCGTAGCCCTGCTGCCCGAATCCGCCGAAATTATTTAAATCCTGTCTGATCTGAGAGGCGGTCACCTTCATTCTGGCGCTCAGTTCATTGGAGGAAATCCGTTCGATTCCCTCCTCCATCAACTCTCCTAAATATCTATAATACCGCGGCAGCCGGGATATGACTGCCTTTGAAATCTGTCTTTCATCCATCATGTCACTCTTCACCTTCCTAATGCCAATTCCCTGCGGCAAACTTCCCCAAAATAATCTATAAAATATATTATATCACATCACATTTTTTTGTCAAATCCTTGTCAAGCAATTTCGTATGAAAGAAATTTTTTTCACGCCTGTTTTCGGACCTTTTATTTTGGGGTGCACACTTTTGATAAATATGCTATAATTGGAACAGCGTGTTTAAAATTACAAAGGAGTTTTCATTATGACTGGTTTAGGGACAATAATTAATGTGGCTGGAATTATATGCGGCGGAGTTATGGGATTATTATTCGGAAAGAAAATGAGCGAACGCTATCAGGACACCTTAATGTGCGCCACCTCTCTCTGCGTACTGTTTCTGGGAATTGGCGGATGCATAGAGGAAATGCTTTCGGTTACGGAAAAGGGGCTGGAAAGCGGCGGCACCATGATGATGATCGGCTGCTTTGCCCTGGGAGCGGTGATCGGCGAATGGCTGAATCTGGATCACCACATGGAACAATTCGGAATCTGGCTGAAGGAAAAGACGAAAAGTGAGGGCGATACCACCTTTGTGGACGGCTTTGTGAATGCGTCCCTTACGGTCTGCATCGGCGCCATGGCCGTGGTGGGAGCCATTACGGACGGAATTACCGGAGATTACTCCATTCTGGCTGCCAAAGCCATCCTGGACCTGATTATTATTATGATCATGACTGCATCCATGGGAAAGGGCTGTATTTTCTCCGCCATCCCCGTGGGAATTTTCCAGGGATCCATCACACTGCTGGCCCGGCTTGTGGAGCCCTTCATGACGGAACAGGCTTTATCCAACATGTCACTGACTGGTTCCATGCTGATTTTCTGCGTGGGAACCAATCTGATCTGGGGAAAACGAATCAAGGTGGCAAATCTACTGCCTGCCATCTTCTTAGCGGTCCTATGGACCTTTTTACCCTTTTAACATAAAGTAATCCTGGCCCTTTGGCCGGAACAGGAGGCAATATGATACTATCCTGCAGTAATATCTGCAAATCCTTTGGAAGCGACGATATCATTAAAAACGCTTCCTTCCATATAGAAGAACACGAGAAAGCTGCCATTGTGGGCATCAACGGAGCCGGAAAATCCACGCTCCTTAAAATCATTGTGGGCGAACTGGCCGCAGACTCCGGTGAGGTTGTGATCTCCAAGGGAAAGACCTTCGGCTACCTGGCCCAGAACCAGGACCTTTTAAGCCACCGTACCATCTATGAGGAGATGGTGGAGGTCAAGCGTCCCATTATTGAGATGGAAGAAAAATTACGAGAACTGGAAATTTCCATGAAACTGGCGGAAGGTGATGAACTGGAAACCATGATGTCGTCATACAGCCGCTTAAGCCACCAGTTCGAGCTTTTAAACGGCTACGCCTGGAAAAGTGAAATCATCGGCGTTTTAAAGGGCCTGGGCTTTACGGAAGAGGAGTTCGCAAAACAGATTTCCACCTTATCCGGAGGACAGAAAACCCGCGTTTCCCTGGGAAAGCTGCTTCTTACAAGCCCCGATATTATTCTTCTTGACGAGCCCACCAACCACCTGGACATGTCCTCCATCGCCTGGCTGGAAACCTACTTATTAAATTATAAGGGAAGCGTCATCATCGTGGCCCATGACCGGTATTTCCTGGATAAAATCGTCACCAAGGTGGTGGAGCTGGACAGCGGAAAAGCCACTGTCTACCTTGGAAACTACACGGCATACAGCGAAAAGCGGGCCCAGATGCGGGCCATCCAGATGAAAGCCTACTTAAACCAGCAGCAGGAAATCAAGCACCAGGAAGAGGTCATTGAAAAGCTGCGCTCCTTTAACCGGGAAAAATCCATCAAACGGGCGGAAAGCCGGGAAAAGATGTTAAATAAAATCGAAGTGCTGGAAAAGCCCACGGAGGTCAACGATGCCATGGACATCCGGCTGGAACCCAATATTTTAAGCGGAAATGACGTTCTGACCGTCCGGGATCTGGGGAAATCCTTCGGCTCCCTCCATCTGTTCTCCCATGTGGACTTTGATGTGAAGCGCGGAGAACGGGTGGCCATCATCGGCGACAACGGCACCGGAAAAACCACGATTCTTAAAATCATCAACGGTCTGGTGGAGCCGGATGCCGGAGAAATCATTTTGGGCTCCCGGGTCCACATTGGTTACTATGACCAGGACCACCAGGTGCTTCATATGGAGAAAACTCTCTTCGAGGAAATCTCCGACGCCTATCCGGGAATGACCAACACCCAGATTCGTAACACTCTGGCCGCCTTCCTCTTTACAGGAGACGATGTATTTAAGCGCATCGGCGACTTAAGCGGCGGCGAGCGGGGACGTGTTTCCCTGGCAAAGCTCATGCTGTCCGAAGCCAATTTCCTGATTCTGGACGAGCCCACCAACCACCTGGACATTACCTCCAAGGAGATTCTGGAAAACGCCTTAAGCCATTACGGCGGTACCATCCTCTACGTGTCCCATGACCGTTACTTCATAAACCGGACCGCCACCAGGATTCTGGATTTGACCAACAACCAGCTTTTAAATTACATCGGTAACTACGACTACTATCTGGAAAAGCACGACGACATGATGGCCGCCCACGTCCATTCCCAGGCCGCCCCAGACGTTTCTTCACCCCAGCCAAAGGTTTCAGAGGAAAAACTGGACTGGAAGGCCCAAAAGGAAGAGCAGGCCAGAATCCGTAAGCGCCAGAATGACTTAAAGAAGGTGGAGGAAGAAATCCACTCCTTAGAGACCAGAGACGGGGAAATCGACGCCCTTCTCTGCGAGGAAGAAATCTTCACCGATGTGGCAAAGCTCATGGAACTGAACAAAGAAAAAGAAGCGATTGCCGGGAAGCTGGAATCGCTCTATGAAAAATGGGAGGAGCTGGCTGAGTAATGCAGCCAGTCCCTCCTTTTTTCCATTGCATTCTATTTTTATTTCTGCTATAATAATCCTACTCAAAGAGAGTTTCTTCTCTTTTTTCTATTTTATCTTTGCAGAATCTGCAGGATTCCTCTTTTTTATCACACAGTCTTATCTGAAAGGAAATTTTATGTCAAAACAAAAATCAGTTCAAGAGCTCACTAACAGAGAATTTAAATCCAGTGCTTTCACCACATACTTCGGTACAGCGGAAAATGCGGCTAAGCTATACTGTGCACTGAACCATGCCGAACCAGTTGGTCCTGATGATATCCGTTTTACTACTTTAGAAGGCGTCCTCTATATGGCAAGAAAAAACGATCTGGCTTTCACTGCCAGACAAAAGGTTCTTATCATAGGAGAGCACCAATCCACCTTAAATCTGAACATGCCTCTGCGAAGCGCCATTTATTATGGAAGAACCATTGAGCGTATGATTCCTCCCCGCGACATCTATCGAATTAACAAAATTCCTCTCCCAACTCCTGAATTCTATGTTTTCTACAATGGGATTCGTCCCCAGCCTGCTGAACGCATCTTAAAACTTTCTGATTCCTACCTTGAAAAGTCCCTGGTTCCTATGCTAGAATTACAAGTGAAGATGATTAATATAAATCCATCTGCCAATCATCCAATTCTATCCAAATGCCGTCCTTTATATGAATATTCTGCTTTTATTCAGCAGATACACAATTACATTTTACTGGGAAACACCCGGGATGAGTCCATTTCCATGGCCATGGAATACTGCATAAAGCAGGGAATTATGGTTGACTTTATCCAACTATATGGAACGGAGGTACGCAATATGATTTTTACCGAGTTTAACTTAGAAGATGCACTGGAAGTCCGCGGAGAGGAAAAGTTTGAAGAGGGCATTGCGCGCGTAAACTCCCTGATTCAAAAACTGATTCAAGATGGACGACAAGAAGAAATTGAACGTGTGGTTTCCGACAAGGCCTACCAGAACATGCTGTTTGAAGAATACGGGATTTAAAATCCCTTCTCCTTTAACTCCTCCACCACCTTTATGTAAAACTCCAATACATCGAATCCTCTGTAATCTTCTCTTGTCAGGTCAATCATATCGCCGTGGGAAATTCCGCGGAGATATGAGTTTCTTATGGTCCCTTTGAAGTTGGTCCAGCGGGCAGACTCCTCTGTGACCAGACCGTCATTTTCTGCATCCAAAGCCTTTAAAATCCAGTAAGGAATACAGAGTAGCTTGCTGCTGAAGCCATGCTTCATAAGGCTTGCATAACTCTGGTACCAGACCCCCGGCATATCCGGATACCGCTCATTAAAATCCCTGGCATAAGCACAGGAAAGCTGTCTGCTTGCCACATAGGCATTGGGCTTTCTATCCCCCAGTCTTCCGAAATAGGCATCAATCCAACCGCATATTCTCCGGTAAATGCTGTCCGGCAGCTTCATTAAGGCGTCCACCAGCATGGAACCGCGGTGGGGTGTGTATTGATGGTGGTCAGCGAGGCCACATAGGGGGCCATGTAAAGTCCGCTTATGAGATATCTGGAATCCAGACCGCCCTTGGAATGGGCGATGATGTTCACCTTCTCTGCCCCTGTTTCCTTTAATATTTCAAAAATTTTATCCTTTAATATCTGTCCGTTGTCTTCAACCGTTCCCCATGCCTCCTGATGGCCGTAATACACTCTGGCTCCATTTCTCTTTAAAATCCTGGGAATCCGCCCCCAGTAATTAAAGTAGTGGAAATCCCTGAATCCCACTCCGTGAACCAGAAGAAGCGGATATCTTGTATCACAGATCTTTTGTTCCACGCGCACATCGTCCAGGCTGATTTTATAAAGGGTGTGGTCAATCTCCTGTCTGGCAAGTCCTCTCACATAGATGGCAAGTCCGTAATTAAGTACCGGAACCCATATGAGCATCCACACCAGAAACCGCTTGGCAATCCTTAATCTCCGGCACAGTATGCACATCCAGCCAAGAATCAGGAAAAACACCAGATAAACCAGGAAAAATCCAATCCCGACCGCAATTCCCGCCGGACGGATTCCGTGCCGGATCACCTGATACATCCCAACCATTCCCAAAAGCGGCATCCCCCATAGGGTAACTGTCAGAAGGCAGGTCAGAATTTTCAGAATCCGCACATGGATTTTTTCGGCCGCTGTAAGCACTGTATCATACTTCACCGTCATGGAATCATTTCCTTTCTCTTTCGCGAACTGCTCTTTGACTGGAAAGCCCCGCAGGCACCAAAGCTCATCCGGCACCTGCGGGACCTATCCCTGCGTGATTTAAATACTTTCCACAACGGCGGCTGCTTTATCCAGGAAATCAGCCTCCACATATTCTACAACGCCCTCGTCCACGGCTTTTGCAATCTCCGGACGGATGGGAATTCTGGCCAGCACAGGAATGTCGTACTCCTCTGCCACCTCTTTGACCTTGCTCTCGCCAAACAGGGAAATCTTCTTTCCGCAGTCCGGACATTCCAGGTAGCTCATGTTTTCCACCAGGCCAAGAATCGGAATATCCATCTTCTTTGCCATATTGACAGCCTTTCCGACGATCATGGAAACCAGCTCCTGAGGAGAGGTTACAATGATGATTCCGTCCACCGGAAGGGACTGGAACACCGTAAGGGGCACATCTCCGGTTCCCGGAGGCATGTCCACAAACATATAATCAATATTCTCCCAAAGGGTCTCACCCCAGAACTGCTTCACAGCACCTGCGATCACCGGACCTCTCCAGATCACCGGATCTGTTTCGTGCTCCAGCACCATATTGGAAGACATTACTTCAATTCCTGTGGCAGAAACTGCCGGCATTAAAAGCGTTCCCTCCGGGTTCACGCCTGCCATTTCATGAATTCCGAAAGCCTTCGGAATGGATGGGCCTGTGATATCTGCATCCAGGATTCCCACACGATAGTTTTTCGCCCGCATCCGGCAGGCCAGTAAAGAAGTCACCAGAGACTTACCTACGCCGCCCTTTCCGCTGACAACTCCAATTACCTTTTTCACGGAGCTTCCTTCGCTTAATTTCTCCAGGAAACTGGACTTATCCACCTTTCTGCTGTCGCAGTTTGCGGAACAGGTACCGCAGTCATGGGTACAGTTTGCCGGTTCACTCATCTTTCATTCCCTCCTACTCTTTGAGCCCTGTGGAGATCAGATTGCATACTGCCTCCAGAGCTTCTTCCTCATCATCGCCTGTGCACTGCACCTCAATTTCAGACCCGCATTTGATACCGGAAGCCATCACATTGAGTACGCTTTTGGCGTTGATTTCCTTATCTTGATATAAAATAAAAATTTTAGACTTAAATTTCATGGATGTCTGACATAACAATCCCGCCGGACGAAGATGTAAGCCGGACGGATTTACCACTTGTATTTTCCTCGATTTCATTAGACCACACTCCCTTCCCTTTTTAGCATTCTATAATAGATTTCCGCCAATGTCAAGGCAGGGGCTGCTTTGCTTTGAAAAGACGCAGCCGCAGTAATTCTGCCGGTAAAGCTGATGCTCTCTCGACAGCTCTGTGGAACGCTTGTATCCGTTCCTCTTCTTAAAATCAGAATTCAGATAGGAGACTCCATACTCTCCTGCCGCTGCCTCGCCGATGGCATTGAGACGGTCTGCATCTTTCAGGGGGCTGATTGTGAGGGTGGTGGTAAAGAAATCATATCCGCCTTCCTTTGCAAGTCTCGCTGCCTCGTAAAGCCGAAGTTTAAAGCATTCCGTACAGCGTTTTCCTCCCTCCGGTTCCTGTTCCAGCCCTTTCACAGCCTCGTAAAATACCTCGGGATGGTATTCTCCCTTCAAAAGGCAGATTCTGTGCCTTCCGCCGGCTTTCTCAAATTCTTCATTCATCTCTTCAATCAGCCGCTCCTGTTCACTGACTCTGGCCGCATACTCGGAAGCCGGGCTGATATTGGGATTGTAATAAAAAACCGTAATGGCAAAATACTGGGACAGATATTCCAGAACATAGCTGCTGCACGGCGCACAGCAGCTATGGAGAAAGAGCGTTGGAACATGCCCTTCCTGCTTCAGCCGGTCAATGGTTTTATCCAGTTCCTTCTGGTAATTTCTTTTATTCAACGAATTTTCCTCCGCACGTTCGATGAAAAGCCAAAAAGCCAGCCATCGCCAGGCACTCGCCCAGAAAAAGGACAGCCGGATTCTCTCCTGCTGTCCTCTCTGATTTCGGTTTACAGGAAATCCCGGATCCGCTTGCTGCGGACAGGATTTCTAAGCTTTCTCAGTGCCTTGGCTTCAATCTGGCGGATACGCTCTCTTGTGACGTTGAACTCTTTGCCAACCTCTTCCAAAGTTCTTGGATGTCCGTCCTCCAGACCAAACCGTAAGACAATCACCTGTCGCTCTCTTTCCTTTAAATCGCCCAGAAGTGCATCAATGTGCTCCCGAAGCATCACCGATTCCACATTTCCCTCAGGGGTCACTGCATTGCTGTCTGCAACGAAATCGCCCAGATTGGAGTCGTCCTCCTCACCGATGGGGGTTTCCAGGGACGCAGGCTCTCTTGCGATCTGCATAATCTCCATCACCTTGTCCTCAGACATTTCCAGGGCATCTGCAAGCTCCGTCACAGACGGTTCATAGCCCAGCTCCAAAGTGAGCTTTCTCTGCATCTTGGACATTTTGTTGATGGTCTCCACCATATGCACCGGTACGCGGATGGTTCTTGCCTGATCTGCCAATGCTCTCGTCACAGACTGTCTGATCCACCAGGTAGCATATGTACTCAGCTTATAACCTTTTGTATAATCAAATTTTTCAACGCCTTTGATGAGGCCCAGGTTTCCCTCCTGAACCAGATCCAGGAAGCTCATTCCGCGTCCTGTATAGCGCTTTGCGATGCTGACAACCAGCCTGAGATTGGCTTCAATGAGACGTTCCTTTGCATACTCGTCTCCTTCCGCCTTTCTTTTTGCAAGCCGCAGCTCCTCCTCGGCAGATAAAAGCGGTACGGTACCGATTTCTTTTAAGTACATACGCACCGGATCCTCTGTTCCGATTCCCTCCAACAGGTCGATGGCATCCAAATCAATGTCATCTTCCATCTTGTCGCCCACAAAATCGTCGTCCACATCGTCCATCAGCAGAGGATCGTCGTCCACAAGCAATGTGTCATCGATTATCGGAATCACATCAATATTATTGTGTTCCAGATAACTGTAAATTTCATCCATCTGCTCCGGGCCCAGATTGTCTCCGGCGAAAAAGTCATTGATTTCTGTCACGTCCAATGCATTCTGCTTTGACTTTCCCAGTTCGACAAGTTTTTTAAGCTTCTCTAAAAATACTTCTTTTTCCACGAATAACGCCCTTTCAAGTGAAAGATGTCATGTGAAAGCTGCTTAAACTGCTCCACGATGATTCATTATATACTATCCCACTACATTTTTCAACAATTTTATTCGCTTTTTTCAACCCTTTCCGGCAGTTTCATACCGCAGTTTAAACGGATGGCTCCATGGATATTTTCCACTGTTACCTGCTTTTTAAGCCCCCCGTACTCTCCGTCCAGCACCCAGGGAATCTCCTCATCGGCAGTCACCGTGAGCCTGGAGGTGCAGAAACGGAACACATACTCATTCTCCTCTTCCCTTAAAAACATATAGGAAACAATATTCGACAAATCCGCCGGCGTTTTCGGTGTACGGATGAACAGAGCTTCAAAAAGTCCGTCGTCAAAATACACATCCCTGGGAACCAGGCCCTTAAAACCGCCCACGCTGGTGGTATTGGTCACCATGCCGAAGATAAACTCTCCTTCAATCTCTCCCTCTTCCCATTCCACCTTCATTTTCTTTGCCTTTAAGGAGGCCAGGTGCTTCACCGATTCCAGAATATAGGCCTGGTGGCCCAGGATATTTTTCTTATCCTGGGGTGTCATATAGGACACCTCGGTGAACGCTCCGAAGGCTGCAATGTATACAAAATACTGGTCCTCTCCGAATTTTCCGATGTCCACGCTGCTCTGGATATCGCCGCAGGCCACCTCCGCCGCCTTCTCAAAATCACCGGGAATCTTAAGACTTCTGGCGTAATCGTTGGTGGAGCCTGAGGGAAGATATCCGAGAACCGGGCGTTTTTTCAGCTTCATCAGTCCGGAAACCACATTATTTAAGGTTCCGTCCCCTCCGCTGCAAACAAAAAGGTCTGTGGTTTCCCCATATTCCTCTGCAATCCGTCTGGCATCCTGGGCATTCTGAGTCACATACACCGACGGAAAATATCCGTATTTACAAAAACAGTCTAAAATCCCCATGAGCTGGTTTTTTATCTGCTCCCGTCCTGATCTGGGATTCACTAAAAATATCATGTTTTTCATGTTTTCTTTCCTCCGTAACGATGATCCAGATATTTTTTGTAGGCTGTAAAGGCACTGGGAATGGCATACGTTTTTTGGATGGTCTCCCACTCTGCAAAGAGAAAATCCCCCTCCGGAAGCTCTCCCAGAGAGAGAAAATATCCGTCCATGTGCCACTCCGTATGGCTGAAAATATGCTTTGCCCCGGGAAGCTCTTCCACAGAGCATATATTTGGAAACATGTCCCTCACCTGGGACAGCCCAAGTTTCCCGGGAACATTGAAAAACTCATACATGGAAGCCAGAAGTCCCTCCTGGCTCCGCTTTCTAATGGCTATTTTATCCTTATATTCCAATAATAATACAGTTTTTTCCTCAATTTTCCTCTTCTTTTTCGGCGTTTTCACAGGAAGTTCCGAAATAATTCCAAGACTTTTGGCTGCACAGACCGTATGGAAGGGACACTGTCCGCAAAGGGGAGCCCCATTGGGAATACAGACCACCGCTCCCACCTCGATGAGGGCCTGGTTAAAGTCCCCGGGGCAAACTTCCTTTCCTTTTTCCTTCAGGATATCTTCCACCAGGCATTCCATTTTCCTCTTGGTGGACTGCTTTAAGATATCATCATAGCTCCCAAGCACCCGAGAGAGGACCCGCAGTACATTTCCATCCACCGCCGGAACCGGAAGATCATAAGCGATGGAGGCAATGGCTCCGGCTGTATAGCTTCCGATTCCCGGAAGCTTTAAAATTTTTTCGTAGGAATCCGGGACCCGGCTGTCGGAAGTTTCCGCCATCACCTGGGCCGCCTTTTTTATGTTTCTGGCTCTGCTGTAATATCCGAGGCCCTCCCAGTACTTTAACAGTTCCTCCTCCTCAACCTCTGCCAGGGACCGGATGGTGGGAAACCGTTCCATGAACCGGAAGTAATAGGGTTTTACCGCCTCCACTCTGGTCTGCTGCAGCATGATCTCGGAAATCCAGATCTGGTACGCATCCCGGTTTCTTCTCCACGGAAGATCTCTCTTATTTTTTCTGTACCAGGAAAGCAGAGGCCCGGACGCAGAAAGAAGACGCTCTTTATCCGAAAGCTCTTTCCCTTCCGCAAAAAGCGTCTGAAGTCCTTCATATGGTGACGGTTTAAACATACCCGTACACTCCCCGCACAGAAACCTCGCCGGAAATCACTTCGGTTCTGCTTCCGTCCGGAAGACATACAATCAGTCCGCCGGATTTGTTGATTCCCTCGGAGGTTCCCCGGAATTCGCCTGACGGGGCCAGTACGCACACCTCGTTCCCAAGGTTCACAAGCCTCTGGTTATACTCCTCCATGAGTCCCGACATATCCTCTGTTTTTACAAAAATCTCATAGTACTCCTCAAAGGCCTTCATGATTTCCGCGATGATCTGGCTTCTCTGAAACGCATTCCCGGTCTCCAGGTAAAGAGATGTGGCGGTGGCGGCAATTTCCGGCGGAAACTCCGTCTGGTTCACATTGATTCCGATTCCAATGA
Organism: Clostridium sp.; assembly: GCA_021770825.1. Classification (GTDB taxonomy): domain Bacteria; phylum Bacillota; class Clostridia; order Lachnospirales; family Lachnospiraceae; genus CANRXD01. The sequence continues at coordinate 45,595 of JAETQD010000015.1, forward strand.
CCACATGCTGGATTTCCATCAGCTCCGTACTCATCTCCGTGAGGATCCCGCAGATTTTCTTCTTATTAAGAACCAGGTCGTTGGGCCATTTGATCTGGCTTTTCAGCCCTGTGGCCTCCCTGATTCCCTTTTCCGCAGCCAGGGCCATCACCAGCGTCAGCATGGAAGCCGAAAGGGAATTGATCTGGGGCCTTAAAAGAATGCTCATCCAGATTCCAACACCGGAGGGCGACTCCCAGCTTCTCCCTCTCCGTCCCTTTCCTCCGTCCTGCCGTTCTGCAACCGCCAGAGTTCCATGGGGAGCCCCTGCCTCTGCCTGTTTTCTGGCCTGGATATTGGTGGAATCGGTCTTATCAAAATAGACCACATTGGCGCCTGCCCATCTGGTCTTAATGGAGCTTCTCAACTCCTCCTTAGAAAGCACATCGGAAACACTCTTTAAGGTATATCCCTTGTTTCTGACGGCTTCAATTTCATATCCTTCTTCTTTTAACTGATTGATCACCTTCCACACAGCAGTCCGTGAAACCCCGAATCTCTCACATAACTCCTGTCCTGAAAGATATCCGTCTGTTTCCTTCAGTAATCTGAGGATTTCTCCTTTCATCTTTCCCTCCGCTAGAGTCTCCCGCACCGCGGCGGGGCTTTTTTGCCTATCTCCACCATATACTGACTGCACTGACAACCGTAAGCGCAAGCAGGGCGATTCCGAATACCATCTGCAAAATGGCCGCTGCCTTTTTTCTATGGTTTCTCACACTGCGTTTCAGCCTGTACTTTCCGGTGACCAGATTAAGAACGGCCGCCAGAAAGAATATCACCGGGAAGAAAAACATGTATTCCTCCGGGTTTACAAAGGAGACCGCCGCCATAACCACCACTGCAATTCCAATGACAATATGCAGGGTATCCAGCGCCATGGATTCTCCTCTGACCTTACGTCTTCTCTCGTTTCCAGACATCCGATACTTCTCCTAACTTGCTGTTTTCTCCCAGGGCCTTGTGAACCTGCTCCATGACTTCCTCTACGGTATAAATATGGAAAACCTCCAATTCCATCTTTCTGGCGCAGATCTCCAGAACAGCGCCGTAAAAATCCCTGTAATCCCATCCAGCCGGAAGTCTCATTTTCTTTGCCAGGGCCGGAAAAATCTTTTCCGTATATGCCCGGTAGCCGGAAACCGTTTCAGACTCCTCCTGCTCCTCGTAGGGAATCAGGTAGCGGACAAAAAGCGGAAGCTCCGACATCATTTTATCAAAATAGTATGCCTCTGACCTGGGCATGTGAAAGTAATATTTTCTCCCCACAAGGTCATATAAAAGTCTCTTGGCGTCATAGTATCCCAGGGTCATATTCCGTTTTGCCCTGGCATTGTCGAACTCCAGAATTCCTCCCAGGTTCTTCCTGGGCGCAATCCTGTGGACCGTCACATCCGGAGGAAGTGTAAACCGTCTCTCCCTGTCAACGCCGATTCCGTAAATCCGTATCACAATAATGTCCTTATAGCCCCGGTCCGTCAGCACATTGACGGGAACATTGTTGACGCTGCCGCCGTCCATATAGGTCTTTCCGCCCAGCTTTTCATTTTTAAAACCGGGAAAATAGGCGCTGGCCAGCAGCATATCCTTCATGGTCCCCTCCGGCGCCGTCTTCACATCGAAGTTGATTTCCTTCCGGTCCGTAAGGGAAAAGGTGGTGGCATAAAAATCACAGGAAGAGCTCCGGATTTTCTCTTCATCAATGGTGTCCGCAATCAACTGCTTTAAGGGCCCGATATCAAGCCCGCGCCCGGCCACCACTTTTTTCACCTCAGCGGCAAGCTCCGTAAGGTTAAAGGATCTTATTTCCAGCTTTCTCAGCCGTTCCATCAGACCGTCTTCCACATTGAGGACCCTGGAGTACGCCATGGTGCCCCAGATCTCCTCGGCCTTTTCCAGGTCATCCATGCAGATCAGCGCTCCGTTTAAGGCTCCCACTGAGGTTCCGGCAACGCCCTTAATCTTTACGCCGGCTTCCCTCAGAGCCTTCCAGGCACCCACCTGATAGGCCCCTCTGGCCCCGCCGCCTTCTAAGACAATCCCGTACTCCTTATTTAGATCAATGGCTGCCGTCATTGGAAGCAATCTCCGCGATACTCTTTGCGAGACCTGCCATGGACTGGATTTCTGACGGAATGATAATCTTTGTGGCCTTTCCGTCGGCTGCCTTTGCAAAAGCCTCCAGACTCTTCAAGGTCAGCACTGCCTGGTCTGCTCCGGCTTCCTTAATCATACGGATACCGTCTGCATTGGCCTGCTGAATCTTAAGAATGGCCTCCGCCTGACCTTCGGCCTCACGGATTCTCTTCTCCTTTTCTGCCTCTGCATGGAGAATGGCTGCCTGCTTGTCGGCCTCTGCATCCAGGATGGCGGACTGCTTTTTACCTTCTGCCACAAGGATCGTGGATTTCTTCTCACCTTCTGCCCGGAGAATGGACTCACGGCGTTCACGCTCTGCCTTCATCTGTTTTTCCATGGCATCCTGAATGGCTGACGGCGGAATGATGTTTTTAAGCTCCACGCGGTTTACCTTGATACCCCAGGGGTCTGTGGCCACATCCAGGGCTGCACGCATTTTCGTGTTGATGGTTTCTCTGGAAGTTAAGGTCTGGTCAAGCTCCAGGTCGCCGATGATATTTCTTAAGGTTGTGGCCGTTAAGTTTTCAATGGCCATGATGGGATTTTCCACGCCGTAGGCATAGAGCTTCGGGTCTGTGATCTGGAAAAATACCACCGTGTCAATTTTCATTGTAACATTATCCTTTGTGATTACCGGCTGCGGTGCAAAGTCCACCACCTGTTCCTTCAAAATCACCCGCTTGGCCACACGGTCAATAAAGGGCATTTTAAAGTGCACGCCCACGGACCAGGTATCCAGGTAAGCGCCCAGACGCTCCACAACCACTGCCTGAGCCTGGGGCACAATGCGGATGCAGGACACCAGCACCAAAAGAATCACAAGTATCAGTAAAACAAAGCTGAAAAAACCAATTCCCATATTATTTCTCCTCTAAAACACGGTCCACAATCAGTTTCACTCCGCGGATTTCCTTCACGATCACAGTTTCTCCCTCCGGAATTTCCATCTCATCATCCACTGCCCTGGCCGTCCATTCCTGACCGTTTAAAACAGCCGCGCCAGAAGACAGATTGTTGTTGATTTTCATGGTTACTCTGGCTTTTCTGCCAATGAGACTGTCTGCATTGGTCTTTACAGTCCCTTTATTGATGAACTTTGCGGCAAAGGGCCTTGTGAAGAACAAAAGCACAAAGGAGGCAGCCAGAAACGTAACAAGCTGTACCCGGACGGATAAACCGGCCAGAGCGGTAAAGAACGCAATCAGCGCTCCCCCGGCAAACCAGATGGTAGTAAGCGCCATGGTATTTATTTCAATTCCCACAAAAATCACAAAAGCCACAAGCCAGCCTATCATTTCCATTGCCTCATCTCCTTTTCCTTTACCTGTTTCTCCTCTGCCTTGCGGTCTCAAACATCAGAATGGACGCTGCCACCGCGGCATTTAAGGACTCCACCTGCCCTGCCATGGGAATTTTCACCCAGGCATCAGCCAGAAGAGAAAGTCTCTCGCTTAAGCCGTTTCCCTCGTTTCCGATGAGAAAGCCCGTGTTACCAGTATAATCCTCTTCCTCGTAATTATTCCTTCCGGCAAGATGGGCTGCAAACAGGCGGATGCCCCTTTCCTTAAGCTCCTCTGCCGTTTTTAACATATCATCCGTATAGAAAAACGGAACCCGGAACACAGACCCCATGGTGGAGCGGATGACCTTCGGGTTGTAAATATCCACCGTATCCCTGCTCATGATCACCCCGGTGATTCCGGCGCCCTCTCCGGCCCTCACAATGGTCCCCAGATTTCCCGGGTCCTGAATGTTTTCAAGAAGCATCAGGTGGGCGGCTTTTTTGTCCTTTAAAAGATCGGAAAGGCCATATTCATACTGCTTTACAAGGGCCAGAACTCCCTGGGGGGTCTGGGTATCGGACATGGCCTGGAACACAGAATCCGTCACGGTTTCATAGGACGGAAACCCCTGCAGAAACGCCTGATTTTCCGGATTTTTAAGGAAGCTCTCAGAAACGTAAAGGCGGGCGGTCCTGTCCTTCGGAAGCTCCATGGCCATCCGGACTCCTTCCACCACGAAAATCCCCTGTTCGTTTCTGGCCTTTGCTTTTTTCTTTAATTCTATGACCGCCTTCACCTGTTCGTTCTTCGTGCTGCTAATCATTTACGCCCTCCGGATTTAGGGATTCCACTTCCTCCATCCAGACACGCCTTGCGGCATCTGACGGCATTCGTAAATCGCCTCTGGGGGACACTGCCACAGAACCAACCTTGGGGCCGTCCGGCAGACAGGAACGTTTAAACTGCTGGGCGAAAAATCTGCGGTAGAAGGTGTTTAACCACTTATAAATCACCTTGTCCTCATAGACACCTGCAAAGGCAATCTTTGCCAGGCGGTAGATCTTTGCCGGGCCGTATCCGCACCGCAAAATATAGTACATGAAGAAATCGTGGAGCTCATAGGGTCCCACCAAATCCTCGGTTTTCTGAGAGATCACGCCGTCAGTGGGAGGAAGAAGCTCCGGGCTCACCGGTGTATCCAGAACGTCATAGAGCACTTTCTTTAATTCCTCATCCTGACAGGTATCGGCATAATAGCGGACCAGATGGCGCACCAGGGTTTTGGGAACCGAAGCGTTGACGCCGTACATGGACATGTGGTCTCCGTTGTAGGTGGCCCAGCCCAGCGCCAGCTCCGACATATCTCCCGTACCGATCACCAGACCGCCGTTTTTGTTGGCCAAATCCATCAGCACCTGGGTTCTTTCCCTGGCCTGGGAGTTTTCATAGGTCACATCGTGGTCCTCCATGCTGTGGCCCAAATCCTTAAAGTGGACAGCCACCGCCTCCTTGATATTGACCTCCTTAAGCTCTGCACCCAGCTTATGGGTTAAGGTACAGGCATTGTTATAGGTACGGTCTGTGGTGCCGAAACAGGGCATGGTCACAGACAGGATATTTTCTCTCGGAATCTTTAACATGTCAAAGGCCCTGGCTGTCACAAGGAGAGCCAGCGTGGAATCCAGACCGCCGGAAATTCCCACCACCGCATGGGTGCATCCCGTATGGGCCAGACGCTTTTTAAGGCCCATGGCCTGAATGGTTAAAATTTCCTCACAGCGGGCATCCCTTGCGCTCTCGTCGGAGGGAACAAAGGGAGCCGGGTCAATGTAACGCTCCAGTTTTAAATCTTCCTGGCTCATATGGAAGCTAACGCAGGCGTACCGGTTTCCCGGTGCCTCAGTCTGGAAGGTGGTCATTTTCCGTCTTTCATTCCGGATTCTCTGAAGGTCCAGGTCCCCGTAGATTACGGAATTTTCAAACCGTTTGGAGTTTGCCAGAACCGTACCGTTTTCCGCAATCATATTGTGGCCGCCGAACACCAGATCCTGGGTGGACTCTCCCTCTCCCGCATTGGCATAGACATAGCCGCATACAAGTCTTGCGGACTGGCCGGAAATCAGGCTGTTTCTGTAAAGGTGCTTTCCTGTGGTCTCATCGCTGGCGGAACAGTTTACGATCACCGTTGCCCCTGCCTTTGCGTGGGAGATACTGGGCGGATCCATAACCCACACGTCCTCACAGATTTCGCCTGCGACCGTAAGCTCCGGGATTTCGGCACATTTAAGAAGAATATTGCTTCCAAAGGGAACCTCTCTGTTTCCCCACTCCACGGTCTCCGGTACCGCCGGGCCGGGGTTAAAGTGGCGCAGCTCATAAAATTCTGCATAGTTAGGAATATTCATCTTTGTGATGAAGGCCAGGACCTGTCCGTCCTGGATTGCGGCTGCCACATTGTAGAGCTTCCCGTTCTTTTCAAGGGGAAGTCCCACAAACACCAGCATGTCCATTCCCCGGGTGGCCTCTTCCAGCCTCCTCAAGCCATCCCTGGCACTTTTCAGCAGCGTATCCTGAAGGAATAAATCCCCGCAGGTATAGCCTGTGAGGCAAAGCTCCGGGAATACCATAATCTTGGCTCCCTTATTCTTTCCTGCCTCCATCAGCTTTAAAATCTCATTTCCATTGTTCACAGGGTCTGCCACCTTGATGTCCGGTGTGGCGGCTGCGACACGGATAAAGCCGTCTTTCATTTTGCTACTCCTTTATATCATACATTTTTAATTCCACGGTCTCCCTCCATTATACACGTTTTTACAGAAAAAGGGAAGTTTGGAATTGAGTGTTCCCACATATTATGTTAAACTGATGGTTAAATTACAGTTAAAATACAAATGGAGAATAAAATCATGAACGAAATCTTCACGCGCACCATCCAGCTTCTGGGGGAGGACGGATTTTCAAGGCTGTCCCGGGCCTCTGTGGCTGTGTTCGGTTTGGGAGGCGTCGGCGGCCACTGCACCGAAGCCTTAGCGAGGGCCGGAATCGGAAGTCTTTTTCTCATAGACGCCGACACAGTGGCCCCCTCCAACATAAACCGCCAGAGCATCGCCTTAGTAAGCACTGTGGGGCAGAAAAAAACCGAGGTCATGAAACAGAAGCTTTCCGATATCAACCCGGACTGCACGGTTACGGTCCGCGATACCTTTGTGCTGCCGGAAAACATGGACCAGGTGTTCTCTTCTTTTCCGTGCACGCCGGACTACATCGTCGACGCCATCGACACCGTAAGCGCAAAAATCGCCCTGGCATCCTATGCTGTATCCCATAATATTCCCATAATCGCTTCCATGGGAACCGGAAATAAACTCCATCCGGAGGCCTTTAAAATTGCAGACATCTACGATACAAATGTCTGCCCCCTCTGCCGCGTCATGCGGCGGGAATTAAAAAAGCGGGATATCCCCGCCCTGAAGGTCCTGTACTCCGAAGAGCCGCCCCGCACGCCCAAAACCGCCGGGGAGGAAAAAAGCTCCGGCCGCCCTGCCCCTGCAAGTATTTCCTTTGTACCGCCTGTGGCAGGCCTTCTCATCGCCGGGGAAGTAATCCGCTCCCTTTCCGGCGTTTCCTGATCTGACAGGATTTTACAAAGGCGAAAGGCTGTATTCCCCCCAAGAATACAGCCTTTCTTCACGTTCAAAATACCTCACACTATACAGTTCGCCGAAATTATTCCCCTCTAATTTCAGTGCTTATGTAATATAACACAATTTTACAATTCCGTCAACGGATTTCATAGTAAAATTTGCACAAAATATGCGTATATTTTTCACAATACCGCTATACGAATAAATTCCTGCGGTTCGGGGCATCCTTTCCTATAAAATATAGACTGAATTTTTATCGGGAAAGGATGCTGTCATGAAACTTTCATCGGATTTTCAAACCAATATCTTACATTTCCACAAAATCCTGGATGTTGAGACCAATTTTGACATCGTATACCATACCTTAGAGATCGGCGGAAAGCAGGCTGTCATATACTTCGTGGACGGTTTCACAAAGGATGAGGTTCTCCTGCGCCTGATGCAGGCCTTCGCTTCCATAAAGCCGGAGGACATGCCGGAAAGCGCCCATGATTTCTCTAAAAAGTACGTAAGCTACGGAGAAACCGGACTGGAGGATGAGGACTCTGCCATCTTAATCCAGCTTCTCTCCGGCCTCTCCTGCATGTTCATTGACGGGTACGACAAATGCATTACCATCGACTGCCGTACCTATCCGGCCAGAGGCGTCACGGAACCAGAAAAGGACAAGGTGCTCCGGGGCTCCCGGGACGGATTTGTGGAGACTTTGATCTTCAACACCGCCTTAATCCGCAGAAGAATCCGGGACGTGGATTTTGCTGTGGAAATCATGCAGGCCGGCGAAAGCTCCCACACGGATATTGCCATCTGCTACATGAAAAAACGGGTGGACGAAGCTCTTCTCGCCACCATCAAAAAACGCATTGAGAATCTCCATGTGGATGCCCTGACCATGAACCAGGAAAGTCTGGCGGAATGCCTCTTCCCCCACAAATGGTTCAATCCCTTTCCAAAATTCCGCTTTTCCGAACGTCCCGATACGGCGGCGGCATCCATTCTGGAGGGCAACATCATCATTCTTGTGGACAACTCCCCCGCCTGTATGATTCTGCCCTCTTCCGTCTTTGACATCATTGAAGAGGCTGATGACTACTATTTTCCCCCGGTCACCGGAACCTACCTGCGGCTTTCCAGGATGACTGTTTCCTTCCTTACGCTGTTTTTAACCCCGGTCTGGCTCCTTTTCATGCAGAATACCCAGTGGATTCCTGAATGGCTGGAATTCATCCAGATCGCCGATGAGCAGTTTGTGCCTCTGATCTGGCAGCTTTTGATTCTGGAATTTGCCATTGACGGGCTGCGGCTTGCGGCTGTCAACACCCCCAACATGCTGACCACGCCTTTAAGCGTCATCGCCGGTATTGTGCTGGGGGAATACTCCGTAAAATCCGGCTGGTTCAACAGTGAAACCATGCTGTACATGGCATTTGTAACCATAGCAAACTATTCCCAGGCCAGCTTTGAGATGGGCTATGCCCTTAAATTCATGCGTGTCATTCTTTTGCTTCTCACATCCTTGTTGAACCTCTGGGGATTTATTTTGGGAACGGTCCTCTGCGTCCTGGCCATTGTCTTCAACAAAACCATCGCCGGAAAGAGCTATATCTACCCGCTGATTCCCTTTTCCTGGTCAGAATGCAAAAAACGCTTTTTCCGCGGACGTCTCCCCCATACGGAAAAAGCAAACTAGCCACTTATTTATTCCTGTGATATACTGAAAGAAAACGTTATGTGTCCGGGGGCAGCAGGTCCTGTCCCCGCGGCTTTCAAAAGAAGGAGGCAGCCATATGTTTCTCGAACAGATTTCATGGGTACAGGCAAAAGAATATTTTGAACAGAAGGACATTGCCATCATTCCTGTCGGCAGCACAGAGAATCACGGCTCCCAGCTTGCCCTGGGAACGGATTTTCTCATTCCCCGGGCCCTTTGCGAGCGGATGGATGAACGCCTTGGAATTCTCATTGCTCCCACAATCCCCTTCGGCGTGGCAGACCAGCATGCCCGGTTCCCCGGAACCATCACCATCGGCTCCGACGGCCTTTATGATCTGGTCACCCGCGTTGTGGACCAGCTTTACGGCCACGGAATCCGCAAATTCGTCTTTTTAAACGGCCATGGCGGCAATACCCCGGTCCTTCAGAATGTCTGCCTGGACCTGGACGGCAAACACGCCCTGGGCTGCCTTTTAAACTGGTGGACTCTGGCCGGAGACTTAAATCCCAAGTGGAAGGGCGGCCATGGCGGCGGGGAGGAAACGGCCGCCATGCTGGCCATCAACCCTTCCTTTGTACATATGGAATACTTCATGCCCTTTGTACCGAAAGACTTAAGCGAAGACCTTACCTTTGCCGGATCCTTTCACGTCTTTTCCAACGGAGTTTCCGTTCCGGTTCCCCGCCGGGTGGACCGCTACTCCTCAAGCGGCTGGTACGGCCCCGATTCTCCGGAAACGGCCACCAGGGAATGGGGCGAGGAAATGTTAAACGCCACCGCCGATTTCTGTGTGGATTTTATCCGGAAATTTGAGAAGGTCTGCATCGCCTGATTGTGGCCTCGTGCATGAAAATCATTCCCAAAAGAATCAGAAACAGAAACAGAGGATAAAGAGCCGCGCTTATGTGACCTGCCAACAGACCGAAAGCCGGAGGCATCAGCATGCCTCCCACATAGGCGCTGGCCATCTGTACTCCGATGACCGCCTGGGATTTATCTGCCCCGAAATGGACCGGAGTAGAGTGGATGATGCAGGGATAAATGGGCGCACAGCCCAGGCCCATGAGCACAAGGCCCGCGGACGCTGTCATGGTGCCGGGAAGCCAAAGTATAAGAAGTCCCGAAAGAACCACGCCCTGGCCCAGACGGATCATGGCTTCATCCTCCATCACCATGGTCAAAAATCCGCTTCCCATGCGGCCGATGGTGATGCCCACATAGAAAAGGGCAGCGAATCCGGCTGCGGTTTCACCGGACAGCCCCCGGTGCAGGGCCAGATAGCTGGCCGCCCACAGCCCTGCGGTCTGCTCCAGAGCCTGGTAGCAGAAAAAGGTTGTTATGATCTCCTTAGCACCTGGTATTTCGTAAATTTCTTTTAGGGAAAGGGGCTTTTCCCTTTCTCCGCTTTCTACGTTCCCCGAACCGCTTTTTCCTTTCCATAAAGGCAGGCTGAAAAACAAAATGGCCGTAAGAACAATCTGAATCAGGGCAATGGCACGGTATCCCATGTTCCATCCATATCCCCCTGTCAGGGCCATTCCCATGATATAAGGTCCTGCGGATGCCCCGATTCCCCACATGCAATGGAGCCAGCTCATATGACGGCTCTCGTAGTGCAGGGCCACATAGTTATTTAAGGACGCATCCACACTTCCCGCTCCCAGACCGTAGGGAACAGCCCACAAACAGAGAGCCGGAAAGCTTTTGGCCACAGAAAATCCCCACAGGGCTGCTGCCGTTGTTAAAACGCTCACAGCCGTCACCATACCTGTTCCGAACCGCCTGGTGAACCTGTCGCTTAAAAGGCTTGAAAGAATGGTTCCCGCGGAAATGATCATGGATACGGCTCCCGCATAGGATACGGGAACGGAAAATTCCCCGTACATAGAAGGCCAGGCCGCTCCCAAAAGGGCATCGGGAAGTCCCAGACTTATGAAAGAAAGATAAATGACAGCCAGAAGTAAATGTACCATATTGTTCTCCTTGAATGATTGTAGTATAATAATACCATCATTTTAGGCGATTATATAGAAGAAAAGCTTCAAATATATATGACAAAACCTTCAAAGAGGAGGAAATCCCCATGGCACTTTACGCCTGTAACACAGCCACAGGGCCTGATGGAAGGGAGCTTGCCCGCCACGGCACGGCGCTCTTTCCCATCGCCTGCTACCACGATGATCTGACCTCGGAGCCGGTCCCGTGGCACTGGCATGAGGAACTGGAGGCTGGAATTGTCACCGAAGGACGGGTCCGCGTCATGGCCGGAACCGAGTCCTTTCTTTTATCCGAGGGGGACGGCTTCTTTATCAATTCCGGTGTCCTACACAGCGTATGGAATCTGGACACAGTTCCCTGCCGCCTCCATTCCCTGGTTTTCCATCCCCGGCTTACGGGCGGCAGCGCAGACAGCATTTTCTGGCAGAAATATACGGCTCCTCTTCTCGGCGACACCTCTCTGAAAGGAACTGCCTTTTTGGGCATGAAAGACCATGACCGGGAAGCTTTAACCTTCATTGAAAAAGCCTGGCAAAGCGCGGTGGCGGAGCCGGAGGGATTTGAGCTTTCCGTCCGTGACTCCTTATCCCGGCTTCTTTTCCTGCTGTTAGAAAAACGCCCCCTGGTTTCCCCTGCCCTTTCGGAAAAAGATCTGAGGGACGCAGCCCGCATTAAAACCATGCTGGCCTATATCCAGAACCACTACCAGGAAGAGCTCACCGCCGATACCATTGCCAAAAGCGCCTCAATCAGCACCAGCGAGTGCCTGCGCTGTTTTAAATCCGCCATCCACACCACTCCCATCCAGTATGTGAAACAGTTCCGCATTCAAAAAGCCGCGGAGCTGCTGTCCTCCACAGACCGGAAGATCGTGGAAATCGGCAGCCTCTGCGGCTTCCAGGATATGAGTTATTTTTCTAAAACCTTCCGGGAGGTCAAGGGTCTCACTCCATCCCGGTACCGGGACCGTTTAAATCTTTAAGGACCACTGGCTTAAATCCCAGACCTTGGACACCAGTCCGTCATAAAACTCGGGCTCATGGCAGATTAAAAGCACGGCGCCCTTATATTCCTTCAGGGCACGCTTCAATTCTTCCTTGGCATCCACATCCAGATGGTTGGTGGGCTCGTCTAAAAGCAGGATATTGGTCTCCCTGTTGATTAACTTACAGAGTCTTACCTTGGCCTGCTCACCGCCGGAAAGGACCCGGACCTGGCTCTCAATGTTCTTTGTGGTCAGGCCGCATTTGGCCAGGGCTGCCCGTACCTGATACTGGGTGTAGGAGGGGAATTCCTTCCAGATTTCTTCGATGCATGTGGTGGTATTTCCCGGTGCCATCTCCTGTTCAAAATACCCGATATACAGGTAGTCTCCCAGCTCCACTGAACCGGAAATGGACGGAATCAGTCCCAGAATGCTCTTTAAAAGGGTGGTCTTTCCAATTCCGTTGGCTCCTGTGATGGCGATTTTCTCCCCTCTCTCCATGGAGAAATTTAAGGGTTTGGAAAGGGCCTCCTCATAGCCGATCACCAGATCCCTGGTTTCAAAAATCATCTTTCCGGCTGCCCTGGCATTGAGGAAATGGAACTCCGGCTTGGGCTTTTCCTTTACCAGCTCAATGACTTCCATCTTATCTAGCTTCTTCTGCCTGGACATGGCCATGTTTCTGGTGGCCACCCGCGCCTTGTTTCTCGCCACAAAATCCTGGAGCTCTGCAATTTCCTGCTGCTGGCGCTTGTAGGCTGCCTCCAGCTGGCTCTTTTTCATCTCATAAACTTCCAGGAACTTATCATAATCTCCCACATAACGGTCTAACCTCTGATTTTCCATATGGTAAATCAAATTCACCACGCTGTTTAAAAAGGGAATGTCATGGGAAATCAGAATAAAGGCATTTTCGTATTCCTGAAGATACCGTTTCAGCCACTCAATATGCTGCACATCCAGATAGTTGGTGGGCTCGTCCAAAAGAAGAATATCCGGCTTTTCCAGCAGAAGCTTACCAAGAAGCACCTTGGTTCTCTGGCCCCCGGACAGCTCATCCACATCCTTATCCAGGCCGATTTCATCCAGACCAAAGGCATGTCCGATCTCCTCCACCTTGGAATCGATCACATAGAAATCATGGGCCATTAAGAGGTCCTGGATGGTTCCCAGCTCCTCCATCATGGCATTCATTTCCTCCTCCGATGCCTCTCCCATCCTGTCGCAGATGGCATTCATCTTCTCCTCCATCTCAAACAAAAAGCCAAAGGCGCTTTTTAACACGTCCCGGATGGTCATTCCCTTTTCCAGAACCGTATGCTGGTCCAAATATCCCACCCGGACATTCTTCGCCCATTCCACCTTTCCTTCATCCGGCATCAGCTTATCTGTGATGATGCTCATGAAGGTGGACTTTCCTTCTCCGTTGGCGCCGATCAGTCCGATGTGTTCCCCCTTTAAAAGCCGAAACGACACATCCGTAAAAATCGCCCGGTCTCCGAAGCCATGGCTTAAATGTTCAACGTTTAAAATACTCATATGAAAACTCCTTTATCTCTCAATTTATACCAACAGCGTCATAAGAGGAATGGTGGCCAGGGAAAACAAAGTGTTTGTCAGCACGCACTTGCTCCCATACACCGCATCGGCCCCATACTTTTCCGCCAAAAGAGCCGTGGTGCTGCCTGCGGGCATGGCTGTTAAAATCACCGCACAGGCCGACATCACCGGGTCTGCCCCAATCGCCTTCACAATCCCCAGGGTCACAAGGGGAAGGGCAATGAGCCGGACAAAGGCCAGATATACGGTACTCCAGTCCTTAAAGGATTCCAGCGTCAGAGCCGTCATCATGGTTCCAATGAGCATCATGGAAAGAGGCGTCGTACTGTTTCCAAGCCCCGTCACTGCCTTGGAGGCAAACTCCGGAAGCTTCCATCCCATCAGGCTCCAGAAAATCCCCACGAACACGGCAATAATACAGGGATTCAGCATAACCTTTTTAAAAACTGCCTTTTTATCGGAGGAATCCGTAAAGATCGCCATCCCAGCCGTCCACATGAAAATCCGGTTGGGGATAATGAAAATGGAGGCCAGAAACAGCCCCTGCTCCCCTAAAACGGCGGACACAATGGGAAGCCCCAAAAATCCGGAATTATTGACCAGGGTTGCATACTGGAGAATGCTCTTTTTTTCGTAGGGATACGTGTTATAAATCCACTTTCCTGCCAGCCAGGCCAGAAAGCACACAAAAAAAGCCACTGCCAGGCACAAAGAAGCCTGTCTTAAGGCATGAAACGTCAAATTCATCTGGAAAGAATTAAAAATCATACAGGGTAACGTCACCCGAAGGACGAAATCTGTCATCTTAGACTGGGTATGCCGGTCCACGATATTTTTCTTATTGCAGTAATAGCCGACACACATGTACACAATGAGAATTGCCTGTGTCGAAAGCATCTTCATAAAATTTTCCATTTGGTCCTCTTTATATCACTTTTGCTGCATGGGAGACGAAGGTTTCTATGCAGCAAACAAAACAGGCTGCCCGGCAGACGGTATCACCGCCCGGCCGTGCAGCCTGTCCATCTGACTGTTTTTCTTACTCGTCAATGCTGTAATTGGGAGCTTCCTTGGTGATATGGATATCATGGGGATGGCTCTCACGAAGTGCGGCTGCGGAAATCTTCACGAAATTGCTGTTTTCCTGAAGCTCTTTGATTGTATGGGCGCCGCAGTATCCCATACCTGCACGTAAGCCGCCCAGCATCTGGAATACGGTATCTTCCACATATCCCTTGTATGCCACACGTCCCTCAACGCCTTCCGGAACCAGCTTCTTGGCATCGGTCTGGAAGTAGCGGTCCTTACTTCCGTTTTCCATGGCGGCGATGGAACCCATGCCGCGGTATACTTTGTATTTTCTTCCCTGATACAGCTCGAAATCTCCCGGGCTCTCGTCACATCCGGCAAACATGCTTCCCATCATGCAGACGCTTCCGCCTGCAGCCAGAGCCTTTGTCACATCGCCGGAATACTTGATACCGCCGTCTGCAATGATCGGCACGTTATATTCCCTGGCCACCTCATAACAGTCCATAACAGCGGAGATCTGCGGTACGCCTATACCTGCAACCACACGTGTGGTACAGATGGAACCAGGTCCGATACCCACCTTAACGGCATCCACGCCAGCCTCAATAAGGGCCTTTGTAGCTGCTCCTGTGGCCACGTTCCCGGCAATTACCTGTACTTCCGGGAACGCCTCTTTAATCATTTTCACGCAGCGGATTACGTTTGCGGAATGTCCATGGGCGGAATCCAGCACGATCACGTCCACCTTTGCATTCACCAGGGCCTCCACACGCTCCAGCACATTGGCAGTAATTCCAACGGCAGCACCGCAGAGGAGTCTTCCATAGTTGTCCTTTGCAGAGTTGGGGTACTTGATCTGCTTTTCAATATCTTTAATGGTAATGAGTCCTTTTAAGTTGAAATCATCATCCACAATCGGAAGCTTCTCTACTCTTGCCTTGGCAAGAATTCTCTTGGCCTCCATCATGGTGATTCCCTCTTTTGCCGTAACCAGATTCTTGGAGGTCATGCATTCCTTGATCTTCTTGGAGTAATCTTCCTCAAACTTTAAGTCACGGTTGGTGATAATTCCCACCAGTCTCCGTCCTTCTGTGATCGGAACGCCGGAAATACGGAATTTTGCCATCAGCTCATCGGCATCCTTTAATGTATGTTCCGGGGACAAATAAAATGGGTCTGTGATGACTCCGTTTTCTGAACGCTTAACCTTATCGACTTCTTCTGCTTGTGCTTCGATTGACATGTTTTTGTGGATAATACCGATACCGCCCTGTCTTGCCATTGCAATGGCCATACGGTGCTCAGTAACCGTATCCATTCCCGCACTCATAAAAGGAATGTTCAACTTTATTTTTTTCGTCAGGTTTGTGGAAACATCAACCTGATTGGGAATTACTTCTGAATATGCCGGTACCAGCAGCACATCATCAAATGTAATGCCTTCTCCAATGATCTTACCCATTCTAAGGTTCCCTCTCTTTCTTATGTTTATTAATGAGTTTCTTTCACTAACGCCAGTTAGGTTATTTTTTAGAGTATATCAGTTTTATATGGTTTCTGCAACAGGAGATTCATATTATTTTTTAATTATTTTATTATTACTTTTTCTTATAAATATCCCTGCAAAATATCCAAAAACTGATCGTTGTCCTCCTGTCTCTTTACACAGATTCTGTAAAACCTTCCATCCAGTCCCCTATAATCGTCACAGCATCGGATCAGGATTTTATGGCCCAAAAAATACTGGTAAAGCTCCCGTTCCCTTCTTGTTTTGGAGTCTTTAAAAAAGATAAAATTGGCCCGGGAGTCAAAGAGGGAAAAGCCTGCCCCCTCAAGGCCCTTCCGAAGATATTCCCGCTGGCTTTTTAAAAGCTTCCAGGTATCGGCAATATAATTTTCCCTCCAGTCCCCAAAGGTCCCGCAGCCTGCATACTGGGCCGGAATGGACACATTCCAGGGCTGAACGGAGTTTTCCATGGATTCCATAAGCTTCCTGTTCCCAAGGAAGCCATATCCCAGCCTGAGACCTGCCATGGCAAAGATTTTCGTCATGGCGTGGAGTACAAACAGGCCTTCATTGCCCTTTGCCGCTTCCTCCGCCACAGACAGGGACCTGCCGTTTTCCAGAAAATCCAGGAAGCACTCATCCACCACGGCAAAAATCCCATGGTCTTTGCAAAAATCAAGGATTTTTTCCATGTCCTCCCGTTCTATCACCGTTCCCACCGGATTGGACGGGTTGCACAAAAAAATCAGTTCCGGCGCTTCCTTCCTCAAAAACTCCAGGTATTCCTCCAGCGGAAGCCGGAATCCATTCTCCTCTTTTAAATAGAAGAAACGGCACTCTGCCCCTGTACATTTCAAAGCCGCCTCATACTCTGTGAAGGACGGTGCCAGAAGAACGGCCTTTTTGGGCGCCGCCGCCCGCACAATTCCAAAAATCAGCTCCGCTGCTCCATTTCCGAATATGAGACAATCCTCCGGTACCTGGTAATGAGACGCTGCAAGAGTCCTCAGCTTCCCGCACCGGCTGTCCGGATAGCGGGCGCTTTCCAAAACACCTGCTATGGCTTCCCTCCTCACGGCTTCCGGCATTCCAAGGGGATTGATATTGATGGAAAAATCCAATTCCACCTGCTGGTTGCGGTACACATCACCGCCATGCTTATACTCCGTCATTTTATCCCGCCTTTCAGGGTCTGAATGCACCCGCAGATCACCCGGTACACCTCATCCGACTCTCCGGCCAGGTCCCTTAGGGCCTCGCCCAGCAAGTCTCTCCACAGTCTGTCCTCTCTGTCTACCGGAACAATGCCGCAGCCGATTTCATCGGAAACCACGGTAACTCCCGGATTCTCTTCCTTCAATTGTTCCAAAAACAGGTGCATTTTACTTCTGGCATCCTCTGGCTCCATGGAGGAAAACCGCCTGATATATTCATGGAAGTTTAAAACCAGCTTTCCTTTCAGGGCCGCCTCAAAAGAATCCCTTTCTCCATCTGCCACAGCCCCCGGCTCTGTCTCTGTCTCCCGGCCCAGAATTTTTAAGGCTGCCTCTTTTTTTCCCTGATGGACACCGCCCACAATCAGCTTCATATGTACTCCTTTGTCATCCCGGCGGCAGGCCGCCTTTTCTTCTCCTTTCAGACACACGGGAATTCCCATAACCACCTCCCAGGCCTCGTCCGCCATACAAAAAAGCTCCCGATTCAGCCTTCCGAGAAGCCGCTGGTACCCCTTTGTCTCTCTGTCATAGATACCTCCGTCACTGAAAACCTCGTTGGTCACCACCACAAAGTCCTCTGCCTGGCTCTTGATTTCATAAAGGCCCCTTAAAATCCGTTCCTCTGCCTTTGGGCAGCGGACGGAAATATCTGCCCCGGCATCCATGTCCTCCCGGTACAGCTCATTGGCCGCCAGGTTCGACATGCACTCCAAAAGCACTGCGCTTTTTTCCGGAATCGTAAGCGTTTCCAGGTCCACCGGGCACTCTATGGTTTCAAACTTCTTTTCTTTCCGCATGGCCCGGTGCCGCCGGATCCGCTCTCTGCACTCCTCATCCCAGGCAATCATGGTGGCCGCATAAATCCGCGTTTTTTCTCCCATGTCCATAAGGCACTTCTCCGCGAAGGCCGATTTCCCGCTGGAGCTGGCCCCTGTCACCAATACCATCATGACGTTTCCTCCTGTGCAGAAAACAGCTCCGGGAAAAAGCAGGCGGCCGCCACCGTCACACCGTCACAGGCATTTTTCTTCACCAGCAGCTTCGCCGTTTTTGAGGTCTCCAGGCAGGCAGCCATGGCCGCCCGCTCGCAGACATTTCCCACTCCTGTGGTCCTTTTTACAAATTCCGATTCCGTGAAATTTCCCTCCACGCGCTCCAGCTCATCTTTCGCATACGCCAGAAATGGAATTCCAAGCTCTCTGGAAAGCTCTATAATTCCGGCCTCACTGCTCTTTAAGTCAATGCTGGAGATGGCGCAGACTGCCCGGATATCAATCCTGTTTTCTTCCAGCACCTTCTGTATCTCTCCGTAAATCTTTTCCTTTGTTGTTCCTCTCCGGCATCCGATTCCCACAGCCACACACCTGGGAATCAGCCTGAGCATCCTCTTTTGGGGCGGAAGTCCCCCCTCTTTTTTCCATATGGTAATCCAGAGATTCCTCTGTCCCAGCGTGTCCATAAAAAGTCCGCCGGGAACCGGACCACCAACGGGAAAATCGCAAAAAAGTCCCACCGGCTCTCCGGAAAGAATATCCGCAGAAACCTCTTTTGCAAGGGTCATATCATCAATCACCAGACCGTGGTCCTTGGCGAACACATCCACGGCAAACCGGCGGTTCACATCGGTGGCTGTGGTAATCACTGCCTGGGCTTTTAACGTTTCCGCCAGCAGCTTTGCCAGACGGTTGGCTCCGCCCAGATGGCCGGAGAGGAGCGGAATCACAAACTGCGCCGCTTCGTCCAGCACCACCACCGCCGGGTCTGTCTTTTTATCCCGCACATGAGGAGCAATGGCCCGCACGGCGATTCCGCAGGCCCCGATAAAAGCAATGGCCTCCGAATCCGCAAACCGTTCCCCGGCCCACAAAGACAGCGTTCCCTCCTTCACCGGAGCAAAGCTTATTTCATGGTCCATGGACGCCGCCTGCATGGCATACTTCCCCATGACATAGGGGCACACGGAGTATTCCCGGTCCTTTAGTATCTTTGCAATCCGCTTTTCCGTCTGGAATCCATGTTCCGTAAAACAAATCAATGAAATCTTCACAGTCCTGCCCCCGTTGTTTTCTGCCTATATTATATGATTTTTTCTCCCATCTTTCAACGGTCTGTTTCTGTTTCTGCTTTTCCGGCCAGTTCCCGTTTTCTTTTTGTAATGAGACCGCCGATGCGGCCGCTCTCCTTGGCCGTAAGGCACCTCCATCCGCCTGCAACCACCTTATCTGCAAGCCCCAGCTCTGATGCAATTTCAAACTTCATTTTATCCTCAGGCTTTAAGTTATTGGGGTCAATGGGCTCTTCCTTTTTCTTTTTCGGCATGATATCCACTCCTTCTTTCTTTTTTGTACTGGAAGTATTCCCCAAATATTCCTGATTATGCAAAAAGCCCCGGCACCGGAATTTTCCGGTATCCAGGGCTTTCCGTTATGCTACATTTTAGCGCCGCGGAATGATGATGGCGGCTGCAAGATAGGCCAGGAGGCCCGGCCCTGTGCAGACCAGGATGGCCCACAACAGGCGGATTACCGTTGAATCCACATTCAGGTATTCGCCGATTCCTCCGCATACGCCCAAAAGCATTTTATCTGTATCTGACCGGTATAATCGCTTCGTTTCCATCGTTTCTCCTTCCTGCCTACTGTACAACCGTAATGGTCCCGTTTTCGGCTTCCAATTCCATTTGTGTCATTCCGGGATTTCCGGGAATTTTCTTTTCCATCATACCCTCGGCCGTGAAGCCCGGAATCTCTATGACACCGTTTTTGCATTCAATCTCGTACCCGATTCCGTCTGCGTCTGTCCCCTCCGGCAGTTCCACCATCAGGTCTCCATTCCGGCAGTCAGCTTCCACAGACAGAGGCATTTCCTCCATGGCAGTCCAGGAAATGGAGCCGTCTGTGACTTTCAATTCCAGGGCGTTTCCCCCAATCTG
Organism: Clostridium sp.; assembly: GCA_021770825.1. GTDB lineage: Bacteria > Bacillota > Clostridia > Lachnospirales > Lachnospiraceae > CANRXD01. The sequence continues at coordinate 65,645 of JAETQD010000015.1, forward strand.
GGACACGGAGATACCGCCTCCCTTTGCCTCGTACTCGGCATCATAGGCCCGGATGTTCTCTCCGGTGAAGTCCCCCTTCAGTGCATTCACCTCCAGCTCTTCAAGCTCCCAGGATGAGGGGATGAAAATCTGATAGTCTTCTCCATCATAAGCGGTCAGAGACAGCTTCTGGTCATGGGAAAATTCTTCAAATTTTACATGGTCCAGGGTTCCCTTGCCGCTTTTTATGGTGAGCTCTTCGATCTCATCCAGGGAAAACACATTCACAGAGCCGCCGTTCACCTTAATTTCCAGATTGGTCACGGTTTTATATCCCGCCTCAAAGCTTCCTTCCGATGAAGGTGAGACCCAGGAATTCTCTGTTTTAAAGTCTACACCGTCTTCGCCAACCTGCACCTGCCGGTCTTCGGCCTTAATTCTGTCAACGGCAATCGGGCTGTTATCCAGATGCCTCTCCACAGAACCGCCAATATGTCCGCGGAGCTCAAGATACTTCACGATTCTCTCCATATCTGCTCCCAGTGCAAAGGAAGCCGTAGCAAGCCCCACTCCCGTAAGACATAAAACGCATCCGCCAATAAGCCCATACTTTACAAATTTCTTCATGCCCTTCTGGCCCCCTTTCTGCCTGCTGTAATGGATTTAAAAAGCCCGCAGACAGCTTTAAAACAGAGCGGGATAAGAACTCCAAAGATTCCGTAAATCAGTACGGCTCCAAGGATTCCGCAGCCGATCCCTATGACTGCAATTCCCACCAGGAATAAACCGTCCATCGGGGAGGTAAGAATCAGCACAGCTCCCAGTACGATCAATACCACTCCCAGGATAAACGCTGCCGCCGTCAAAACCACCAGCAAAGCCACGGCTCCAAAAATCAGGCCTGCAATTCCCGCCACGGCTCCCACTGCAATCCCTCCGGCACCCAGAAGAAACGGGCAGGCTGCAATGATCAGGATACCCCAGAGAACCACCTTTAAAAGCCTGTTGGACCGCGGTTTCTCATCCACATGGGTGTAGGTTCCGCCTGTGGTCCGGCTTTCGGTGTAGGTTTCCCGATTTCCATGAACCGCTTCCTTCTCATCGGGCAGGTCCAGGCGCTTGGCCACTTGGTAGTTGGGATCCTTAAACCGCTCGTCTTCATATCCCTTTTCTGTAAAGGAACCGCCGTCCTTTAAATTTCCGGTGACATCCGCCCGGATAATGGCCGCCACCCGTTCCGGACTTCCAAATTCCTCGATCACCTTGTCCTCGTTCTCACTTCCGGCCTCCTCCAGATAATCTCTGTAATAGGATAAAGCCTCTTCCTTGTCTTCATCGGGAATGTCCTGTAAAAGATATTCCAGCTCTTTTAAAAACGCTTCCTTCTTCATACCTTTGCCTCCTGAAAAATTTGGGAAATATGTGCGGAATAGACAGACCACTCGCTTTTGTAGAGGGCAAGCTGGACTCTGCCGGTCTCGGTGATTCTGTAATATCTCCGGTTCCTTCCGTCAATGGCCATGTCATAAACCTCCAGACAGTTTTCTTTCTGGAGCCGCCTTAAGACCGGATACAGGGTAGATTCCGAAATATCAATGGCCTTTCTCACATCCTGCGTAATTTTATAGCCATAGGTCCCGTCTGTTTCTTTGGAGACGGCCGCAAGCACAATTCCGTCAAGGAGTGCAGCGCCTGTATTAAATACCATATGCGTCCTCCTTTTTACTTTACACAATATTATATGTTGTATAGTATTGTGGCTATATTATATATCGTATAATATTATATGTCAATAGAATTTTAAAGAAAAAATATCCCGGATGCAGCCATTTTCACTGCTTCCGGGAATTACCGATCTATGATAGCTTCTATTTATTGATATGCAGAGCACCGTTTTCATCCGGTGTAAACACCGCAGCCTTTGTCAGCATCCGGCCGTCTTCCTTGAGGAAATAGGTTCTTCCATCCACGGTCACAAATCCTGTTTCCATGATTCCCGTTGACGGGTTTAAGTAAAACCAGTCCTCTCCATCATAGAGCCAGCCCTTTTTCATCTCACCGTTCTCATAATAGTACCAGCCTTCCGCTGTATTCTTCCAGCCATTTTCTTCCTGCATCTGGCTTCCGTATCCGTTCTCACCCTGGAAAATCACAATTTTCTGAGAAACAGACGCATTTTCTCTGCAGGTCCATAAAAGAATCGGAGTGCCCGGTGTCAGGTCCTGCTCCCGCACAATATTTCTTGTGAGATAAGGAAGCAGTGTGGTGGAGGAATTCACCGTATAGGTTTCTCCATCCTCTGTGGTCAGAACATAGTCCCCTCCCGTCTGAACCAGAGACTTCACCGTTGCATAAACCGGGAATCCTGCATCCGCAGGCACATCAGCCAAAATTACCACTCCGTTGGTCATGGGCGGAAGACTCATGGTCATGGCCGGACCCACATACACCCGGATTGCCTCGCCTTTTTCCAGATTCTCACCTGGTATCGGATATCCGTCCACACTTTCCAGAATCTTTGTATCATCAGAAATGTTAATCAAAATCTCCTCGGTTCCATTCCCCAGCACCCGGTTCATGGTCAGGCATCCGTTTTCCACGGAAACCACGGTTCCCTCCATCATCACAGGACCCAGCGGATTGCCTTCTGCAAGGCTTGTAAACCCAAGGGCAGCAGTCATAACTGCCGCACAAACCACGGCTGTAAGCTTTGTCATTTTTTTCATTTAAACATACCTCTCTTTCTTTCCTTCTCAGGTATCCATATCCTATCATACAATTCTTTAGAATCCCATGGGTTTTTGCTTACAAAACCATTACATCTTTCTGAGCTGTTTGAAGCAGCATGCGGCAAAAAAGCGGCACGCACATGGCGCGGCCCATGGTACCGAAAAAAGGGTGCCGGTCACACCGACACCCTTTCCAGATATATTCTTACCTGATCTTATTCGTTATCCTCTGCCGGAGCTTCCTCAACAGGAGCCGGAGCCTCTAAAGCCTTTACGCTTAAGCTGATCTTTCTGTCAGCCTCGTTGAAATCAACGATCTTAGCTGTAATTTCCTGACCGATTGTAAGAACATCAGCCGGTTTTGCAACATGCTCTCTGGAAATCTGGGATACATGGAGAAGTGCGTCAACACCAGCCTCCAGCTCAACGAATGCGCCGAAATCTGTCATACGTGCAACTTTTCCTGTTACCACATTGCCTGCTGCATACTTCGCAGCAGCGTTTGCCCACGGATTGGTCTCCGGGAACTTCATGGAAAGAGCGATCTTCTCGCCGTTGATATCCTTAATCAGGGCTGTTACCTTATCGCCAACCTTGAAGACCTTCTTCGGGCTCTCTACTCTGCCCCAGGACATTTCGGAGATATGAAGCAGCCCGTCTGCTCCGCCCAGATCGATAAATGCACCGAAATCAGTTACGTTCTTAACAGTTCCCTCTACGGTCTGGCCAACAGCGATTCTCTCGAACAGAGCTTTCTGCATCTCAGCCTTTCTGGAAACGATTAACTGCTTTCTGTCGCCGATGACTCTTCTTCTCTTCGGGTTGAACTCAGCGATTACAAACTCGATTTCCTGGTTTGCATACTTGGATAAATCTTTCTCATATACATCGGATACAAGGCTTGCCGGAATGAAGATTCTTGCCTCATCCACGATTACGCTTAAACCGCCGTCAAGAACCTGTGCAACCTTTGCAGTCAGAACCTCATGGTTCTCAAAGGCCTCTTCCAGTCTCTTGTTTCCTCTGTCTGCTGCCAGTCTCTTATAGGAAAGAGCAACCTGGCCCTCGCCATCGTTTACTTTAACGACTTTGGCTTCCAGCTCATCACCAACCTGTACAAGGTTTCTTAAATCCACATTGGATTCGTTGGTATATTCACTGCGGGTAATAATGCCATCAGATTTATAACCGATATTTAAAACAATCTCATCTTCTTTTACATCGATGACCTTACCAGTGACAACCTCTCCTGTACGTATTGTTTTTAATGATTCTTCTAACATTTGTTCAAAACTTAACTCTGACATTAGTATGAACCTCCTCGATAATATTATTCGGGGTTGACGCCCCGGCCGTAATACCTACGTTGCACGCAGAACTGATACATTCAGGATTTAAGTCATCCAGGGTCTGGATGTAAAAGGTATTTTTACATTCCTTCTGGCAGATCTCGTATAGCTTCTGAGTATTGGAGCTGTGCTTACCGCCTATGACCAGCATCACGTCAACCTGCGAAGCTATCTTCTTTGCTTCTACTTGTCTTTCCTGTGTCGCATTGCAAATCGTATTTAAAACAACTATATCATAACGCGTTTTAGAAATTTTTTCAACTAAATCTTGAAATTTATTGTAATTAAATGTCGTTTGGGCCACAATACAGAGTCTGGCGCCCAAAGGAAGACCTAATTTTTCAAAATCCGCCAAGCTTTCGACAACTTTCGTGTCTCCATTGCCCCATCCCTTGATTCCCTGAACCTCCGGATGGGCCTCATTGCCCACGATCAGGACCTGCCGCCCGTCCCTGCACTGCTCTTCAACGATCTTATGGATTTTCTTCACATACGGGCAGGTGGCATCCACAATCTCCACGCCGTTGGCGTTCAAAATATCATAAATCCGTTTTCCCACTCCATGGGAACGGATAATCACCACACCGCTTTTCAGAGCCTTAAGCTGCTCCTCATCCTCAATCACCGAAACGCCTCTGCGTTTTAAATCGTTGACCACTTCCTCGTTGTGGATGATGGGCCCATATGTATAAATGGGCTTTTTTGAGGTTTCAATCTGCTCATAGACCTTTTCCACAGCCCGTCTGACTCCAAAGCAGAATCCGGCTGTCTTTGCAACAGTCACTTCCATCTCTGCCTCTCCTCCTACGCACCGAGCTTTTTGTCAATCATGTCCACGATGGCATCTACCACCTCTTTTAAGGTCATGTCTGAGGAATCCAGATATACCGCGTCCTCCGCCTGCTTTAAGGGGGAGTGTTCCCGGTGCATATCCCGGTAATCCCGGTCAATGATATCCCGCTCGATCTCATCAAGATCGCAGTCCGTGCCCTTCTCCACCAGCTCCTTATGACGTCTCCTGGCCCTCACAAGGGAACTGGCCGTCAGATAGACCTTCACATCGGCATCCGGCAGCACGCAGGTTCCGATGTCCCGGCCGTCCATAACCACATCAGCCGTTTTCGCCAGATTTTTCTGAAGCTCCACCAGCTTTTCCCGCACAGGCAGGTATCCGGACGTGGCGGAAGCCATATTCCCCACTTCCTCGGTGCGGATGAGACCGGATACATTTTCTCCGTTTAAAATTACCTGCTGGGCGCCGTCTTCATAGGAAATCGTGATTTCCACATTTTTGCAGGCCTGGGAAACTGCCGCTTCATCGGACTTATCTGTTCCCTTTCTCAAAAAATAAAGAGCCATGGCCCTGTACATGGCCCCTGTATCCACATAGATAAAATTTTTTTTCGCTGCCACTGCCTTTGCCACCGTACTTTTTCCGGCTCCGGCAGGACCGTCGATTGCCACGTTAAAAGACATGTTCTCCTCCTCTATTTTACTTCCGTTTCTGTCATTTTATTCATACCTTATCGCACAAAGTGCGCCTGCCCAAAGGGCTCTGTATTACAGTGTGCCCTTTGGGTATGGTCATGAAAGAACACTTCTTCCGGCCAGCATTCCTGTGGACCAGGCGATCTGAAGATTAAATCCTCCGGTCACACCGTCCAGATCAAGCACCTCTCCAGCCCAAAAAAGGCCCGGCATCTTTTTCGATTCCATGGTGGAGGGATTTACCTCCTTCACGGAAACGCCGCCCTGGGTGATGATGGCTTCGTTAAAGCCCCGAAGCCCTGTGAGGGTCACCCGGAATGCCTTGGTGATGTCCACCAGCCGCTCCCTCTCCTTTGCGGTCACCTCATTGACCTTTTTTTCCGGGTCAATGCCGCTGCGCTCCACCATCACGGGAATTAGCTTCGACGGGAAGAGATGCACCAGGGAGTTTTTAAACTGTTTGTTTTTTGCCTCCTCAAAATCCCTCAGGATTCTGGCATCAAGCTGCTCTTTGGAAAGGGCGGGCTTTAAGTCAATATCCATGGGGAGAGGATTTTTCTTTATGGCCTTTGCAGCAAAGCTGCTGGCGCTTAAAACAACGGGACCGCTGACTCCGAAATGGGTAAACAGCATTTCCCCAAATTCCTTCCAGAGTACTTTTTTCCCATCGTATACCGTCACTTCAATATTTTTTAAAGAGAGTCCCTGAAGGGACTTCACGTCGTCCTCCAGACAGACAAAAGGCACCAGGGCCGGGGAAAGCGCCGTCACCGTATGGCCTGCCGCCTCTGCAAACCGGTATCCGTCTCCTGTGGAGCCCGTGGCCGGGTAGGAAAGCCCGCCTGTGGCCACAATCACTGCGTCCGCCGGAATATGTTTTCCTCCCTTTTCCAGAACCACACCGCTGCATGCCCCGCCGGAAAACACAAGTTCCTTTACCGGCTCATTTAAGTGTACTGTCACATTCAGCTCCCGAAGCCTCCGCTCCAGGGCAGAAATCACGTCTGAGGATTTATCTGAAACGGGAAATACCCGGTTTCCCCGTTCCACTTTTAAGGAACAGCCGCAGGCCTCCAAGAGTCCCATCATGTCAAAATTGGAAAATCCGTAAATGGCGCTGTATAAGAATTTTCCATTGGTCACCATATGGGCAAACAGCTCCTCCGTGTCGCACCCATTGGTCACATTGCAGCGTCCTTTTCCTGTAATATATAGTTTCTTTCCCAGCTTCTCGTTCTTTTCATAGAGGGCCACCTGATGGCCCGCTTCGGCAGCGCCGATGGCAGCCGCCATTCCGGCTGCCCCGCCGCCTATTACCACTACTTTACCCATGTTTCTTCTTCGCTTTTTCCATGTCTTTTATTTTCTTTTCCAAAGCGTCCACAACGGTCTCCAAAACCTTTATGCGGGCATAATATTTGGAATTGCCCTCCACCACAATCCATGGCGCATCTTTTGTGGAGGTCCGCTCCAGCATTTCATTGACCGCTTCCTCGTACTGATCCCATTTTTCCCGGTTCCGCCAGTCCTCATCGGTGATCTTCCACTGTTTTTCCGGATTTTTCATCCGGTCATTGAACCGCCGTTCCTGTTCGTCCTTATCAATATGGATCCAGAATTTTAACACCACGGCGCCGGAATGGACCAGATGCGCTTCCACATCATTGATCTCCTGGTAGGCCCGCCGCCATTCATCCTCTGTGCAGAAGCCCTCAATCCGCTCCACCATGACCCGTCCGTACCAGGTCCTGTCAAAAATGGCAATATGTCCATCCTTGGGGAAGTTGTTCCAGAACCGCCACATGTAATGATGGATTTTTTCCACGTCGTTTGGAGACGCCGTGGGACACACCTTATATCCTCTGGGGTCCAGATGGGCTGTGAGCCGGCGGATGGCACCGCCCTTTCCAGCAGCATCCCAGCCCTCAAAGCCTAACACCACCGGGATCCGGTAACGGTAAAGCTCGCTGTGAAGGCGCTCCAGCTTTTTCTGGAGCTTGTCTAACTTCTTCTCATATTCCTCCTGCTCCATGGACTTTGTGAGATCTGCTTTGGAAAGAATTCCCTTTTTGTACTTATCCGGCGGCATGGGCCCTTCATAAACGCCTGGCTCCCGGCCCGTTTCATGGGCCTTTAAAGCCGCTTCCATGGCATCGGCCACGGCTGTCATCACCGCCAGAGCCGCCTGGCCCTTGTGAGTGGCGTCAATGATGGTCCACGGGGCGTATGGGGTATGGGTCCGTTCAATCATTTCCTCATTGATTTTTTCGTATTTTTCATAGTGCCGGTTCCGCTCCCACTCTTCCTTTTTTACTCTCCAGGAAGTTTCCGCAGAGCTTTCCAGCTTTTCAAACCGCTTTTTCTGCTCTTTTTCAGAAATTTTGAAGAACAGCTTGACCAAAGCGGTTCCGCCGTCCACAAGCTGCTTTTCAAAGGCCAGAATATCCGAAAAGGCGGCTTCCACCTCTTTCTCCTTCATCTTCCGGTCAAAACGGTCCATCTGTACCCGCTTATACCAGCTTGTGTCAAAAATCACGATTCTGCCGTTGGCCGGAGCCTTTGTGGCAAACCGCCAGAGGAACGGATGCATCCGCTCCTCCTCTCCATCCTTGTCCCCGGTGTAGACGTCAAAGCCTCTGGGGTCCAGGGTCTGAATCAGGCGGTTGATCTGGAGGCCCTTTCCTGCGGCGTCATAGCCGTCAAAGACAATAAGAACAGGAACCTTTGCTTCCTTGAGCTTTCTCTGGAGAAGTCCCAGGCGCGCACCCAGTCTCTCCTTTTCTTCCTTATATTCCTTTTTCAACATAAAAGGACCTCCTTTTCGTTGGATTTTCCTGTAATTATGCGAACGCCTTGGCTACCTTCGGCATCATTTCGCTGATCTTAATGTGCTGCGGACATTCTTTCTCGCAGTGGTGGCAGGCCCGGCATGCATCTGCCTTTGTGGAAAGCTCTGCGTAAGCGGCCTTGGCAGGATTCATGCCATGGCTTGCCGTCATATTGTAAGCGGCAAAGAGCTCCGGAATGTTGAGGCCGAAGGGACATGGCATGCAGTATGCACATTTGGTGCAGTTTACAAGAGCCATCTTGTCAAAGATTTCCTTTGCCTTTGCATATACCTTCTTCTCATCCTCAGTCACCATGCCCACATGGCTTCTGTCTGCATATAACAGGTTTCCTTCCACCTGATCAGGCTCTGTCATTCCGCTTAAGAGCAGGCTCACCTCCGGCTGGTCCCAGATGAAGTCAAGGGCATATTCCACATGGGATTTTCCTTCCGGGAACACCTCGGCCACGTGAGGAGCCAGGTTTGCCAGCTTTCCGCCAAGAAGCGGTTCCATAATGACAACGCCAAGTCCCTTTCCTGCGGCATACTTTAAGCCCTCGGTTCCTGCCTGATAATTGGTGTTGATGTAGTTATACTGAATCTGGCAGAAATCCCATCCATCGTAATAGTCGATGATTTCCTTAAAAAGATCCAGGGAGTCATGGAAGGAGAAGCCTATGTACCGGATTTTTCCTGCGGCTTTCGCTTCCTCCAGCTTCTTTGTCACGTTGAATTTTTTCACCTTTTCTTCAAAGCGCTCGCGGCCCAGGGCGTGGAGCAGGTAAAAATCAATGTGGTCTGTATCTAATTTCTTTAACTGCTCATCCAGATATTTATCAAAATCCTCTTCCGACTCCAGAAGCCAGATGGGGAGCTTGTCAGCCAGGTAAACCTTTTCGCGGTATCCGTCCTTTAAGGCCTTTCCAACCACGTATTCGCTGGTTCCCTGATGGTACGGATAAGCGGTATCCACATAATTGACGCCATTGTCGATGGCGTGACGGATCATGGCAATGGCCTTTTCCTCGTTGATGGTTCCATCCTCACTGAGGGGGAGACGCATACATCCGAATCCCAGCGCCGATACCTCAATTCCTGTGTTTCCAAATTTTCTGTACTGCATGTTTTTCCTCCACTTTCTTTTTCATTTATTCAGATACCACGGAAGTTTCCGGCTGCCCGTTCATGGCCTCGTGCTCCCTGGCAATCTCCTCGTACAGCTTTACGGCATCCCAAAACTGGTTGGTGGGCGTAAGGACTGCCTTATAGTCCACCCGTCCAACGCCGCCTTTCCTTAAGGCGTAGATCACGGCATCCACCCGCCTGGAGGTGAGTCCGGCCATGACCATCATCTCTTTTTCAAATTCCGGCCCGTCATAGGCCTCGCCGGCAGGCTCAATTTCCTTTATCCCTGCCATATGCCCCACCGGATTCAAATATTCCCCCGGGGCAATGCATTTCATCCGCATTCCCAGAGGAAGCAGGGCCCGTTTTACCTTGGAAAGCCTTTCCTTATCTGTAAATCCATATAATAAGACGGTCTCTTTCATGGAACCCTCTCATCCTTTCCCGGCAGTGTCTGCCATTTTCTCATTCTCTATCCTTACATTTTACCATGACTTCATCTCCATTTCAAGGGCGTTCCCTTCCTGTTTTCCCCGGGCTGCTTTCCCATCTGCTCATAGAAATTTACAGTTTCTGCAAAAATAATAAAAATTTCTGTTGATTTTTTTTGTTTTTCTGCTATAATAGGTTTGGTCACGGGGTATGGCGTAGCTTGGTAGCGCGCTCGGCTGGGGGCCGAGAGGTCGCAGGTTCAAATCCTGTTGCCCCGACTATTTTAAGATTGGCTGGAGCCTGATAGAATCAAGGTTTCCAGCTTTTTTCTGTTCTGAACTGCTGCTTTCTCATTGCAGACACTTACAGACCAAAAGAGCCAGCCTGGCCTTTCTTCCAGACTGACTCCCTGATGATAAGCTGCATCACAGCCGTATTTTATCTGGCATCTGCATATCCCTTAAACAGGCGGACATAGAAATCCACATTGTCAGGAATCATATTGCAGTCAATGTGCTCATTTACCTGGTGGGCCCCGGCTGTCCTATCGCTGTGGAAAATTCCTGTGACACGGTAAACGCTCTTTGTGGGCGTTAAATCACAGTAATATCTGGAATCCGTACCTCCGGCCAGCATGGACGGCATAACGGTGATTCCCGGATATTTCTCCGTAAAGATATCTGTCAGCAGACGGTATCCATAACTGTCTGTGGTGGAAATGGCCGGCGGATTGTGTCCTTTGATCCGGCGCACCTTCACTTCCTCCGGAAGAACCTTTGCAAAATGTGCTTCCAGGTCCTCTAAGGTCTCTCCCGGCAGCAGACGGCTGTTGGTGACAACGGCGGCCCGCTCCGGCAGAATGTTAGCCTGGTCGCTTCCGGATGCCATGGTGGCAGCTGTGGTGGTGCGTACCATCTGGTTGATCTTTTTATCGGTTTCTGCCAAGGTCTTAAGCTCTTCCCAGTTGGCCTCCGGGTCCTTATAAAGCTCGCCAAGATGTCCCGGTGTAAAGGGAGCCAACGCCTTCATCTCGGCAATGACAGGAGCCGTCAGTCTGGCCTCCATACGGTTGTTCTCCAACTGCCATACGGCATGTCCGATCTTTCCAAGGGCTGTATGTACCGGCGGGAATGCGGAATGCCCGCCTGCATCTTCCACGCTGAACTCATAGTCTGCGTATCCCTTTTCGCAGGTAACGATGGTTGCCACCAGCTTTCCGTCAATCTCGGAAATACCGCCGCACTCGTCAATCACCATGCCGAATTCAATGCCCCGTTCTTTCAGCTCATCATGCATGATCTGGCAGGCTGCACCCGGTCCTCCCATGATTTCCTCATTGTATCCGAATGCCAGATAGAGATCATAATCCGGGACAAAGCCATCGGCAATTAACAGTTCCAGAGCATCCAGATAGGCCTGCATATTACACTTGGAATCCGTACAGCCGCGGCCCCAGAGAATCCCGTCCTCATCCACATGGGCGGAAAACGGCGGATATTTCCACATGGAATGGTCTCCCTCCGGCACCACGTCCTGATGGGCAGTCATAAGAAGCGGAAGCTTATCTGATTTTCCCGTTCCTTTCCAGGTATAGAGAAGACCGCATTTTCCGATAATCTCCCTGGTGAAGGTTTTATGAACCAGGGGATAGGCCTCTTCCAGATATGCATGGAGCTTTAAAAATTCCTCCACTCTTGTTTTCTCCGGGTCAGCGCTGGATACCGTCGGAATCTGAACCATACCCTGAAGATGTTTGGCAAACAGTTCCTTATCGTATTTCATTTCTGCACCTCCATAAAATTAACTGTCTATATCCTACCACATTTTCATACAAAATACATCTGCAATTTCTTCACTTCCGGCTTTCCATACATAAAAGAAGTCTCTGCTTCCGCTCTTGACATTTCCCCATAAAAGTGCTATTCTTAATTTTGTTCCGGGAGGAACATCTGGAAGCATAGCTCAGCCGGGATGAGCGTTCGCCTCACACGCGAGAGGTCATGGGTTCGAGCCCCATTGCTTCCATTTTTTAATTTCAGGGGCATTAGCGCAGTTGGGAGCGCGCAACATTCGCATTGTTGAGGCCGTGGGTTCGACTCCCATATGCTCCACGAAATACATAGGTTTAAGCCGGAACTTCAAACGGGTTCCGGCTTTTTTTGTTTGACCGATATTTCTACTGCGCTCCGGCTGTTGACTCAAAATACTGGTTCACACCCAGGACCAGACCTTCTGCCAGTTTTTCCAGCACTGCATCTGTATGGGAGGAAGCCTTGTCTCCCAGCTCAATATCCACACTGGGAATGGTGGAATAGGAAGTCTGGGTTAAATCCATTTCCATGGCGCCGGAAGAAAAGATTTTGTTTCCGGCAGTCTTAAGCCCCTCGATCAGGCTGGTTCCCAGAGCATTGTGGGACTGCCAGTGACTGGCCACCGGCTCCATGGCTCTGTACGTTTTGCTGCTCGGGACGCTCATGAAAAAGCACCCTTTATCTTTATTGGTGGAGTCCCAGTGGAGGGCCAGATGAATGTCTGCATTGTTGTTGGCAATCACTGTTCTGGCCACATTGTCAAGCTGTACATCGCTTCCCTCTCTTATCATCAGCACGTCATATCCGGCTTCCAGCAGTCTGTTTTTCAGTATCTTCGCCATCTGGAGCGTCACTGTACTCTCTGCTGTCCCATCAGAGAATGTCATGCCGGACGAAACTGCCGGGGCCGAGGTGGCTCCGGCTCCTGTGGTTCCTCCCGTAACCTTGGCGCTTCCGTCGGGATGGCACTGGGTCTTTACGGAGCCGCCGCCTTTTGTTCCATGGCCTGCATTGACGCAGACTGTCTTTCCTTTCCGGTTTTCGCCTCCATTTTGATAGTAAATGGCTGTTCCGCTGTTTATTTTTGAGAAGGAGGCATAGGTATATTCACTTTTTAAAGCCACATCCCATGTCTTGTCCACATAAGGACTTTCCTCCGGCGTCTGTGAAACCGCTTTCCCGGAATCTGCTGCGCCGTTTCCCGCGGCAGGCGCCTGGTTGGAAAGGTAACGGCTGGCCGCATAACATTTCGTACCGCCAACCTCCACAATACTCCATTCGCCTTTATTTTCGGTCCGCTCCAGCTTCGTTCCCCGTCTCAAGGTTCCCAGAACGCTGCTTTCCAGGGACGGACCATTTCTGTAATTCAGCACGTCTGCATTCACATACACCGTATCCGCATAAGCCGGAAACACCATAACAGCCAAAGCCAGTGCCCCGCCTGCGGCAGCCTGTGAAACCCGTTTTAAGTATTTGTTCCATCGATTCATATTCATACAATCCCTTCTTTCTTCTCCCTCCAGAATACCACAGGACTGTATAATTTTCCACTTAAGAATCCTTGCAGTTTTCTTATGCTGCAGTACCCTCACTGCGCGCGATGCCGGGCTCCTTTGGGTCAGACCCTGCGATCCCCGCGGAGCGTTTTTGTATGCGATTTCTCACCCTGCCTGGTTTACCATGTCTCTCAAATCATTGACTGAAAGATGCTTTTCCTTTAAAATTGCCGAAAGCTCTGCAATTTCCAGCCGCTCCAGCTCTTCCTTGATCTCCTTTTTCTCATTTCTAAGCTTTTCCAGACATTCGCTGTACTGGGTAATCGCCTCCTCCACAGAAATCAGCTTTTCCTCCAGCTTTTCTCTCGGACTTTTTCTCACGCCTCTTGCCATAATTTCACCATCTCCTGTCTTATTCTTTTGGCACTCTGGTACCATCTGCTTACAATATATGGAGATTGTCCGGAAATTATGCTAAAAAAATTTATTCTGAAGCATTTTAATCGAGTAGGAGGCGGTGATTAGCCGCCGTCCTCTCACAACACCGGACATACGGTTCTCGTATCCGGCGTTTTCAATAGTTGACGTGCACAGACTGATAGGCTGTGGCTAAATCATAAAAGTCCCAGTTTATCAGTCTTTCTCTACTTAACGCCCAGTTGACCGCTTTGTTTCCGGCATTAAACCAATATCCTTTTCGGTCGTAGGCGATTGTTGCCGCATAATGGCTGTTCACACCAAGTCCCACGAGTTTTCTTACTCGGGTTCTCGGCTGTTTCCATTGTTTCCAGATACACATCCGTATCCGGCGGTACAGCCACCCGTTCAGGTCTTCGATATTGTTCTTCATGTGTGCCATTCCGTAATAATTCAGCCAGCCTCGCATATAGACCTTTATCTTTTCCAACGTCTTTACGATGCTTCCACACCTGCTCCGGGAAGTGAGCAGTCTCAGTTTATCCTTGGTTTTCTTCCATGACTTTGCATGGACTCGGATATAGATACCCTTTGCATTCTTCCCAAAACAAAAACCAAGGTACTTAAAATTTCGGATTGCAAACACACTGACTGTCCGGCTCTTTTCCCTGTTTACTTTCAGCTTCCATGTCTCTTCCAGATATTTTGTGCTGGTCTCCAGCAGCCTTTCGGCTGCACGCTCACTCCTGGCCAGCAATACGATATCATCTGCATAGCGAATGCACGGCACTCCTCGTCTGCTGAATTCCCAGTCAAACTCATTCAGGTACACATTTGCCAAAAGCGGGGACAAACTTCCTCCCTGCGGCGAACCTTCCTTTGTTTCTGTTACAACACCGTTTTCCATCACTCCACTCTTCAGATATCGTTTCACCATCTGGATGACTCTTTCATCTTTTACCTGCTTTCTCAGGAGATTCAGCAGGGTTGTATGGTTCAGCGTGTCGAAATACTTCGACAGGTCAAGCACTACCGCCTTTGTATATCCCTGTTCTGCGTATTCTTTTATCCTCTGAATGGCATCTTTTGCTCCTCGTCCCGGACGATAGCCGAAGCTGTTGTCACAGAACAGGGGCTCATAGATTGGCATAAGCTGCTGCGCCATTGCCTGCTGGATGATGCGGTCAACGACCGTCGGAATACCGAGCTTCCGTATTCCTCCGTCCGGCTTCGGGATTTCCACTCTTCTTACCGGAGATGGGCTGTATTTCCCCTCCTAATTCTCTCTACAAGCTCGTGGTTATGTTCCTTCAGCCATGGTAACGCCTCTTCGATGGTCATTCCATCGATTCCCGGCGCTCCTTTGTTTGCCTTCACTCTCTTGTAAGCCCTGTTCAGGTTATCCTTATCCAGTATCTTACTCAGGATGTCCGGCTCTGCACTGTCCCTTTCCTTCCATATCCGGTTGAACGAGCGGTGCGCTCTCACATACCCTTTACGTTCCGCGCTATCTCTTTGTGAGCAGCTTTCTTTGTTTTCTGTACCCATTGCCCATTCCTCCTTTCCAAGTCGTACTTAAGACTCCTATTGATTCGGCCCTTCACTAAAGACAGCTACTATGGCCTCTGCTGACTTCTGCATGTTCAGCGCTGCCTCCCGGCAGCGGTTACTTCTTTCGAAGCGTTCCATGCAGACCTCCCTGGGTACCACACGTTTCTTTCTCTCCATCCATCTGCCACATTTATCCCGTATGATTCCGTGTAGTTATTGGGCTTCGGCTTGTGTGGCAGTCTTACCCTCATGCGAGACCTTATATGTGATTTCTGTTCGTCAGACCAGAGATTTGCCCGTAGGTTAGTATGTTCCCCACATCCGGCTTCCTTCAGATTCCACCTCGCGATGGACACCCTTGCCTTCGGCTATATCCTTCCCACTACTACCGGGCGGATTCGGGACTTTCACCCGTTAGAAACGTGCACCGCCAGGCGCACCGCATTAAAAGGTCCGTACCGGGATGGATTTCCCGGTACGGACCCGTACACTTCAGAAATTTTAGCAGATGGTAATGCAGCCGCATCCGGAGTTGGAGGCTGTATTCTGAGTACAGTTACAGCTTGTGCTGGTGGAAGCAGTCTGGGTACAGCCGCAGCTCTCTGTGAAAGCACCCGCCACGTTGCTGCCGGCAGTAATCACTCCGGCTGCTGTGGAACAATTGCGGCATCCTTCCTCATAGCCTGCGTTGTAACCGGCGCGGTATCCGGCATTATACCCTGCATCGTATCCGGCCTTGTAGCCAAGATTGTAACCTTTGTTCTTTCCATCTTCAAAGCCTCGTCTGAAGCCTTCCTGATAGCATTCGCAAGAGCTCTGCTCGCAGGTACAGGTACAGGTGCAAGTGCAGGTACCGCATCTGTTAAAACCGCACCCGCAGGAATTATTTCTGCAATTGCAGGAATTGTTTCTGCAATCACAGGAATTGTTCCGGCAGCCACAGGAGTTGTTTCTGCACCAGCAGGAATTGTTTCTGCAGCCGCAGGAGTTGTTTCTGCACCAGCAGGAGTTGTTTCTGCAGCCGCAGGAATTGCTTCTGCAGCCGCAGATGCAGGAATTATTCCTTTCGCAGCAGCAGTCGGTAGTCACCGCTACGGCTCCGCCGACAAAACCGGAAGAATTTGTGTTATCCCATCTGTTACATGAACAATTATTTCTACAACTACTCATATGATAAATCTCCTTTAATTATTAAGGTCTGTACTTTATCATATGGGACATCCAAAAAATGGTGCATGCAGGTTTCCGCTAATCTCCCAGAACATTTACGATCTTAGCCGGACTTCTGTAATTCCAGGTGGAAATCTTAATACCTGTTTTTGAACTGGATGCATGGCACACCTGTCCGTTTCCAATATAAAGCGCCACGTGGTTGATTCCGCCGCCGCTTCCGGAATAAAATACCAGATCGCCAGGCCGCATCTGACTGGAGGTAATGGACCGTCCGCAGCCTGCCTGAGCCGCTGAGCTGTGTGGCAGAGATACTCCGAAATGGGCCATGACGGACATGGTAAAGCCAGAGCAGTCCGCACCATTTGTCAGGCTGGTTCCTCCCCATACATAGGGGTTGCCCACAAACTGCACCGCATAATTGGCAATCTGCGCTCTCTTGGAAGAAACACTTCCTGCACTGGAGCCTGCCGCGCCATTGTTCGGTGACTTGTTTCCGCCGGAAGACGGCTTGGATGTGGTGCCGCCGGATGGTTTGGATGTGGTATTGCCGGAAGGTTTCGTATCCGCCGCAACCACCGGAGTATATTTAATGGCCTCGTTGAGGGCATATTTTACATCCACAAAGTCGCTGGAAATAAACGCTTCCGAATCATCCAGCTCGATTTCCACCCAGCCATCCTGTTGCCCGGAAACCAGAAATCTTTCATTGTTGGAAAGCTGTGTCCAAATTGTGGAGTCGGTATTCGGCTCCGCACGGACGTTGACTCCGTCGGTGTTGGTGATCGCCATGAGCTTTGCCACCTGCATGGCTTTATCCTGAGCTTCCTGTCCGGTCAGTATGTATTCGGACTTTACATAACCTGTAATTTTTCCGGAACGAATCTTATACCATCCCTCGGTGGAGGTGTCCAGAATATCACATCCCGCATTACTGGGAAGCTTTGCAATGATCTTGCCGGTACTCTCGCTGGGATTATCGCGGACATTTAAATAATTGCTTACATTAGAAACGCCCAGGGTATCATAAAGACTCAGCACTGTGGTCCGCATATCCTGCTTTCTTGCTTCATTAAGGGCATAGCGCACAGTCACATAATCGGCGGAAATAAAACCATCGTCAATCTGGACCCATCCATTTTCCACACCTCTTACCACATAGCGCTCATCTTTTAGCACCTGTCCGACAATCTCACCGTCCTGACTTGCCGCAGCTCTGACATTCAGCTTCTCCGCCTGAACCACTGCACGCTCTTCCACGTTTTCCGCGGCCACTTCCCTGGCTTTATCTCCCGTATATACATACTGGGAGCGCACATATCCCGTGACCCCGCCGGAAGAAATCTTATACCAGCCGTCCGTGGAGGTGTCCACAATTTCACAGGCTGCTCCTTTTTGCAGCTTGCCGATCACCTCGCCGAAATTCTCCGGGGTCTTTCTTACATTCAGATATCCGGAAACCTCTGCAACGCCAAGGTTTGCATAACCGTCCAGGACCTTCTGTACTGCCTCATCATGCTCCTTTTTAGCAATTTCCTCATTGGAAAGTGTAGTTTCCAGTACGATGGACATGGGTTCTGCCGCTTCTGTTTCCTGAGGGGCTGTGGTTTCCAGGGACGCCGCCACGGTTTCCACCTTCATGGACCTGCCGCCTGCTTCCCTGCCCTTTGCCAGAATTCCACCTGCAATCGCAACCGACGTGACTACTGCGACTGCCACGCCTGCCATGGCCATATACTTCATGGAGATTCCCTGTGTTTTTTTCTTTTTAATCTCCTTCAGCCGTTTAATATTATTCTCCGGCTTTGCTTTTGTCTTTTTCTCTTCTACTTTCTCTTCATCCGCCATTTATATTCTCCATCTCCCAGTTATCAGGAACCAGACTTTTTACAAAACTGTTACATTGCGGATTTTATTTTATCAAAGATTGTAGGTTCCTGTCAAACTATTTCCCCGGGTGATCCGAATATTTTTCTGACGAATTTATTAATTTTTACCAGTCCACCACCCGGTTCACAATGGCCTGCTGCTCCGTACTGGTCCTCCTCAGATAAATCCTCGTGGTTTCAATGCTTTCATGACCCATCAGATCTGCCAGAAGAGCCAGATCGTTGAATCGGTCCAGAAAGCTTTTGGCAAACCGGTGACGGAAGGAATGGGGATACACCACCGCCGGGTCGATCTCGTACCGTTGGGCCATAACCTTAAGCTGCCCGGCAATACCCCTGGTAGTAATCCGTTTTCCCTGTTTATTTATAAAAAGAAAGCCGCTGACCTGATTTTTTTCCCTCAACCAGGCCAAGGCCTCCTCACGGAGCATTTGGGGTATGTAAATCCGTCTCAGCTTTCCGCCTTTGGAGTACAGATCCACATATCCCACCTGCACATGCTCTGCCTTAATCTGAACCAGCTCGCTAACCCTAACGCCAGTAGCCGCCATAAACCGCACCACGAAATACCAGAACATTTCATTATCCTGCTTAAGACAGTTCTTAAAATATTCATAGTCGGCTTCGCTGATCACGTTCTCCAGAAATGCTTTCTGCTGCACTTTTACAAACTGCAGCTTCCATTCTCCCTTCCCAATACTGTCCAGATAACAATTGATGGCCCGGATCCTCAAATTCACAGTTTTGGGCTTGTAGGACTCAATCAGCCATATTTTATGGTCTCTCAGCTTCCTTCTCGATACCGTATCGAATTGCTGGAAGTATTGTTTCACTGCGAATTTGTAAGAAGCAATTGTATTTTCTGACAAATTCGTTCCTCGTAGATACTCTTCAAAATCGTCCATTCTCATATTTGAAAGACCTCCTTCCAAATATGATTTTATCAGACATTTATAAAGATGGTATTCCTTTTCAGATTTTTTTCGACACGTTACGACAATTAATGGTTTACAGCTCACAGGGCGGGGAAAACCGGATGAAAATAGACGTCAAACTCGCTTGTAAGGCAATTTTCGTCCGGTTTTCCATGAACAGCAACAATTACTGTCTTCCCAGAGTTTGGAAATGCTCCATGGAACCGTAAAGCTTCAGAATTTGTTCAAATTCCTCCGGAGCATACAGGGAACACTTGCCCCGGCCAAAGGATTTTGCGGCTTCCAGCATAAATCTGGCGGCATCCTCCATATCCTCCAAATGGCTGGCTCCCGTTGCACATCCGGCCACTGTGGTTTCTGTGGTGATTGCAACCCCCACCACCGGGGCCTTGGTGGCTGTAGCCGGCTGAAGAATGCTGTTTAAGTGGAACAGGCCGTTGCCGTAGGGAGTAATGTCCTGCTGGGTCAGGGCAAACACCTTGGGAAGTTTTCCGGTGGTGGTTTCCATGATATCCAGAAGGTCCTCACTGACTCTTAAAATGTATCCCTCCTTCACGGTGGGGGAAATGGCAAAGCCGCGATGATTGATGATACGGTTGCCCTTTGTGGTATCCACCACCAAAACGGCGTCCAGACCATCCGTCACCTCTTCCTTATTCACCTGCCAGGTTTCCACCGGGGAACCCATAAACGGAACCGGCTCGTGGGGCGTTGTGGGAGCATCTGGGCATACGTGAGTGGAAACAAACACGTCTCCCTCCAGAAAATCTCCTTTTTTCTGCATATCCAAGAGCTTGGCCGCCACTGCCAGGGCCGTAATGGCGCCGTCGCCGTCAGAAACAAAGCCAAGCTGCTCCGGTCTTGCTCCAAGACCGCCGAGACGGCCCAGGATTCCCATGGTCTTTGCCGTTCCTTTGCCGGACTTACCGTTGCTTCCGGGAATCAGAATCCGCACCATATCGGTGTGACCCTTAGGCCCTGCAAGCGGGTAGGTCTCTGCCTGGCAGTCCGGCACAATGGAACGAAAATATTCCACCACCTGGGCTCCGGACGCAGAAGCGCTGTCCAAAATCTCAAATAACTCCATAAACTGTCTGTACAACATACCATTTCCTCCCTTATGTGTATTTACTTCCGGTTCCGGACCTTAGTTCAAAACCGTATTTTTTAATCCGTTCCTTTTCCTCTCTGGGTACCGGGAGCGAATCGTTGATCTTTGCGATGGTTTTCTTATGCGTGAATGCAGGAAGACTGTGTTCCCATAAAAAATTTTCTGTTTTCTCCGGATATTTCACGAAGCACATGGAATACGCCCAAGCCACAGCCATCTGCGCATAATAGCCCTCCTGTCGGATTTTATACAAAGCCCTCAGGCTCTTATCAATCCAGGAATCGCAGATGTAGTGCTCTAAAATCATCACCGCGGCAAACCGTGCCTCAAACTCTTTTTCCGATGTCAGATACGGCGCCAGAAATTCCCAGAACTCCTCCCGGTATTCCTTCGCCGCCTTTAAGCTGTTGCAGAAAGTATCACAGATGCACCAGTCTGTGATCTGAGGGATAAATTCTTCGGTGAGTTTTAAAATTTCCTCTTTTTTTACCGAAAGCCCGCCGATGACCAGGGCCTTTAAAAGAACCTCTTCAAAGCTGTTTCGTCCGGCTTCCTTTAGGAAAGCACGGCCATCTTCCTTTAAGATTTCAACGGCCATTTTCCGAAGCACCGGTCGTCGAACCCCCAGAAAGTTTTCCACCCCCGGAATCAGAGCCGATTGGAATTGCCGGTAAGATTCATCCACGTTTTTAAGAAGCTCATTTCTAATGGATTCTATCATAACTTATTCGATATAGGAGTCCACACAGACAGCGCCGTAAGGGCGGATGCTCATGCGGTATGCACTTCCCCTGCCCATGGCCCTTTCAATGTATGCGATGTACTCATCCGCAACGTTATTGGGAAGCATGGCCATGATGACGCCTGCAAATCCGCCGCCGTGTACCCGGCATGCGCCGCAGCCCTTTTTCCTGATGAAAAGCTCTGTGAGGGCCAGAGCGGTGGTGATCCCTTGCTCGGCGCTTCCGCTCACGTAGCAGTTCTGAAGCCATTTCCAGGAGGAATTTCCAGACTCTGTAACGATCTTTAAAAAGTCCCCAAAACGGTTTTCCCTAAGGGCTGCCACCTCGGCCTCCACACGCCTGTTTTCTTCAAAAAAGTGAAGGGCGCGGAGTAACGGGCGGTCTCCCGCCTTTTCCTTCACTTCTGAAACGGCTTCCAGAACCTCTTCCTCTGTGATATCGGCGCAGACTTCCTTTCCGAATACGGCTGCCACTTTCTTCATATCGGCAGGGATAGAAGAATACTCTTCACTTAAATCGGCATGCCCCTTACCAGTCTGAACGATAATCAGGCTGTAGTTCTGGGAGCCGAAATCATAATCAAGCTTTTCCACCACAGGTTTTAGGGGATCCTTAAAGTCAATGGTAATCATGCCTCCCACGGCGCATGCCATCTGGTCCAGAAGACCGGAAGCCTTGTTCCAGAAATTGTTCTCCGCATATTTTCCCACATGGGCATATGTGACCACATCAACGGCTCCGCCATTAAAAAACGTATTGACCATGGAACAGATTAACATTTCATAGGATGCGGAGGAGCTGACTCCGGCAGCGCTGATCACATTGCTCGTGATGTATGCGTCAAACCCGCCGACGGCATGGCCCATCTCCTTAAACCCGGCCAGCATTCCCTTGGTAAGGTCAATGGTTCCGGCCATCTTCTCACTGGGCTTTAAATCGTCCAGACGAATGGTAAATTTCTGGTTGTAGGTTTCGCTGATGATGTGGATTTCATCTGTTCCGTTGGCGGCCGCTGCTGCCACGCAGTCCAGATTGATGCTTCCAGCCAGCACCTTTCCGTGGTTATGGTCCGTATGATTTCCGCTGATCTCTGTGCGGCCCGCAGAAGTGAACAGGCTCATATCTGTTTTTCCAAAGGATTTCTCAAACCCCTCCATCACATGGACATAACGCTCCCTGTTTTCAGAGACGCCGTCCGCTCCGTACATTTTTTCTAAAAATTCCTCTGCCTTTTTTCCGTTTAATTTTTCCAAGAGCACTTTTGCTTCCATAAAACTTCTCCTTTTCCTCCATGGGATTACCGGTTTTCCTTCTTGCAAACCAGCCTGTCATCATTATATAATACCTTTAATCTGCCTTGCAATAGTTTGTTGAAAAAATGCAACCCCCGGAGGAATATCATGACAGACTGGAACCAGAAACCGTACCATTCCCTGGACTTCCATTTAAAAGAAACCTTTGGCAAAAAAGTATATAAGCTGGCCTTAGACGGCGGCATGACCTGCCCCAACCGGGACGGCACCCTGGGAACCGGAGGCTGTATCTTCTGCAGCACCGGGGGATCCGGGGATTTTGCTGCTCCAAGAACCCGGTCTGTGAAGGAGCAGGTAGAGCAGGCTAAAAAACGGGTGTCCGGAAAAATCGATGAAACAACCGGGGCGTATATTGCCTATTTCCAGTCCTACACCAACACCTATGCACCCCTTCCCTACCTGGAATCCCTGTTCTCTGAAACCATTGCCCTCCCGGAAATCTGTGCCCTGTCCATCGGTACAAGGCCCGACTGCCTGCCGCCGGAGACTGTGGCTCTTCTCTCCCGGCTCAATGAACAGAAGCCGGTCTGGGTGGAGCTGGGCCTTCAGACCATCCACAAAAAAACCGCCGCCTTCATCCGCCGCGGCTATGAACTTTCTGTGTTCGAGGATGCCCACAGGCGGTTAAAGGAGGCAGGTCTCACGGTCATTGTCCATGTAATTTTAGGCCTTCCCGGGGAATCCACAGAGGACATGTTAAACACCGTCCGCTATCTGGCAAACCTTCGGATAGACGGTATAAAGCTGCAGCTTCTGCACGTTTTAAAGGGTACCGATCTGGACCTCCTCTATAAACAGCATGCTTTTGAAATCATGTCCTTTCCGGACTATTTAAGTCTGGTGGGACAATGCATCCGGCTACTTCCGCCGGAAACCGTCATTCACCGCGTAAGCGGAGACGGTCCCAAGTCCCTGCTGACCGCTCCCATGTGGAGCGCTAACAAACGTCTGGTCTTAAACTCCCTGGCTAAATATTTGAAAGAAAACGGAATTTTCCAGGGCCAGGACTTTCACGGATAATGCGGTCTTTTGTCCTGCATCTGTTTCGTCCTGCATCTTTCAACCCGCTTACCGTAGACAGGAGTCATGCGGCATCAGAAAAAGGCTGCCCCCATTCTTTCACAGAAAGCCGCCTTTTTGTATTCACAACGTAACCGTTCTGAAACTCTGTAAACTTTTGCTTTCTAACTGTTTTGCACTCACAGTTTCCGGTAAAATCCGCGGAACCCCGTCTGCGGCGACGGGATTTTACAGAGCCACGATGATTCCTCCGTCATTTGCATAAACTGTGGACACCCCGCAGGTATCTGTAATCACGATATCTTTAAACTTTGCAAGAGAGCAGAATATTTCTTTCATATAAGCAGCGCGCTCCGGC
Source organism: Clostridium sp. (assembly GCA_021770825.1). Classification (GTDB taxonomy): domain Bacteria; phylum Bacillota; class Clostridia; order Lachnospirales; family Lachnospiraceae; genus CANRXD01. The sequence goes on from JAETQD010000015.1 coordinate 89,388, forward strand.
GCGTTACAATGGGCAATAACCAGGCGTTTGTCTTCGGTGGTTCCGGCCTCCTGCACTGCAATATCAGCCAGACGTTTGAGGGCTTTCTGGATTCCTCTTGCCTGATCCAGTTTGATGATAGTTCCCTTTTTAGAGCCCATCACAGGCTTAATATTTAACTTTGTGGCAAAAAACGCCTGAAGTCCCGAGAGTCTTCCGTTCTTTCTTAAGGTATCCAGAGTTTCCAGGACAAAATATGTTTTCATTCTGTCTCTGTAAGACAGAGCCTCTTTTTCCACCTCTTCAAAGGGCAGGCCCTTCTCGCACAGGGCTTTAATGAAAAGAGCAATGTTTAACTGTCCGCTGGACGCCGACTGGGAGTCGATCACACAGATATTTTTCTTTCCATTCTCTTCCTCATAGAGACTTTTTGCCAGCACGGCGCTGTTATAGCTCCCGCTCAAAGCAGCAGAAAGGGTAATGACAAACACATCCTCTTCTTCACAGCCATATGCCTCCTTAAACATCTCCGGGGACGGGCAGGCCGTCTTCGGGCATTCCGGACTGTTCTTCACAACTTTTATAAATTCTTTCTGATTAAAAGTTTCATCATCAATAAAGCTCTTGTCTCCCACCATCAGAGTCAGAGGAATCATCGCAAAATAAGGCTCCCTCCTCATTTCCTTCGTTAAATCCAGACAACTGTCTCCAATAATTTTAAAGCCCATATCTTTTCCTCCAAACTGCCTCTTCCATCACGCCTGCCTTTTGGTCTCATTTTTTGCTTCGTGATGTAGTATTGAATACTATATATTATAGTGTTGCCTTGCAGGAAAGTCAATACTCATTATAGCGGATATGGAAAATTTGGCAACAGTTCAGCCCCGGAGCTTCTTGTCCGCGGTACGCGGGCAGGAAGCTGCAGGGCTGAACTGTTGCAATGAATGAGCTTTTCAGGGCGATTTGCGAATATCAACGGCAGTTGCGGGAGCGCGAAATACGGAGCAACTGACTTTCATGCATGGGGATACACAGGGATGCCTGCGTCAGCGGGCATGTCCGTTTACCATGCAGCTCCAAATATAATCTTTTAATATCTTACATAACTTCAGTTCCCCATATTGATTCATTTGATGATAAAGTTTGAATACCTGCCACACTCGCCGGTATTTTACAGCAAGAAAATATCTGCGTCTGATTTTCCATTTTTTGATTCGCTCTTTTGATACTTTGTCATGTATGCCACATATATCTGCAATCTCATCTATCAGCTCCTCATATTCTCTATACCTTTGTTCTTCTTCACTTCGTGTAAGCTTAATTCTGGAATGGCTGCCTTCTCTGACACATACCCCATATAGTTTTTCTGGAATTGTAGGGCATTTATAGTGAAACATAAAAGGCAGAAGCATCTGAAAATTTTGTCCTACATTATATTCCGGGATACGGTATTCAGGATATATCTTAAAAAATGCTTCTGTACTTAACATATAACATCCGCAGCAAACGTAAGTTTGATATTCCAGCATACTCCAAAATAATTCCTCACCAGAATAATTTTCTACATTTTCATCTGCCTGTGCCAATTCACCGGTATCCTGTTTAAAATAGTATGGCAATGTTCTGACACATTTATATTGAGGATGCTTCTTTAGAAACTGAACCCTCTTTTCTACCGAGTCCGGCTCTAACCTGTCATCTCCATCCGGCCAAATCAGATATTCCCCCGTTACAAAAGGCAGACCCTTATTGATTGCAGCCGCAGCACATTTATGCTCTGCCTGGATAATTCGATATCCATAACCTCTGTCAATAAATTTCTTTTGAAAACCTTTTGCCACCTGGACAGTCCTGTCTGTTGACCCGTCATCAACCAGGATCATCTCTATTTCAGGATACGTCTGTCCCAGAACGGATTCCAGCATTGGCGACAAATACGTTTCTCCGTTATAAACAGGAGTAACTACGGAAACCCTGTTTTCAGTAATCACCTCTTAAAACTTTCCCCTCCTTACAAAAAGTTTTTTTCCATCATAAAACACAATCTGTTTAATATTCTGTTTTTTTTGCCAAATTAAACAAATCGTGGTCCTTTTGCTCAAAATAATAACAAATGAAATCCTCGTCCTCATAATATATATTCATTGTTGATGGATATGCTTTCGAAAAATTCTGACACCATTCATATACTTTCGATTCCATAATTGTACGGCCTTCATCATATGGTCCCCACATATAATCCATATGTTCTGTTAAATCCTCTTTTGCTGCATCCTCTGAAATCTCTGTTGCTTTAATCCGGGAATTTCCGCTTACTCCCAGCCATGCAGGCCCGCTAAAAAAGTATGTTTGATGGTATACCAGTGGCTTTTTTTCCACATATATAAATACATATTTTGTAGGAAGTATGTAATACTCATCGCAGATTTTTTCAAGAAATGTCGAAATCTCCTCATGGCTTCCAAAAGGGAAAATCTGTTGCGATTCTTCCATTGGAGAAACAATGGTGTAACTGTCTCTTGGAAATTCTTCTATAATAGAATTTGTTACATAAACTGCTGAATCATATCGATTCAACGAATAAAACATATAGCCATGAAGCTTCCCCGTTAAATTTATATATACATATACCCCTGTTAATAAGACATAAGAAGCTATCTTCAGTATGGTATCTCTAAAAAATTGTGAAGTCACAGAAAAAAGAATATCTGCCGGCATCATCATAACCGCAAAGGTCATCAAAAAACTCTCAGGGCAAAATCGATGTTCAGGAATAATTACCGGAACTCCCCAATTGGGTTTTGAACAGTTAGCACAAAGAAAAACCGTTATAATCGAAATTAAAACAACCGGAAAATACCCATTGGTAATTTTTCCAATATATTTAAAATTCTTTCGTCTATTAATGATACAAAATAGTAACATCAATACAGTAATCCAAAAAATCTTACTTCCTCTTTTTTCCGGTTCATACATTCTCTGGTAGCCATTTTGATACATTGCTTTTATAAAGTACTCAGTTTTTATAATAACCTGCATCAATTTCTGTCCAGCCAATGGCAGTCTGCCGATTACTTCAAGGTCTTCGGAAGTTAATGTCAATGGTCCCTGAACAATTAACGGATTATCTGATATATTCTCCTGTTCTTCCTTATTGTCATTTTCACTATTCATTGTATCTAAAGCCCAAATAATAGAACCTTCAAACGGTATTCCTGATATTCTGCCTCCAATCATGGGAGCCGATGCAATCATGCATCCCAAAACCACAGAAACAGTCAATGAAATGAAATGTTCCTTTCGAAATATCTTTTTAATATTGCATAAACCAATAACAGCACAAATGATAAATGCCATTATAGTTACATAATAGTGAGATGCGATTGATGTGGCTAATGCCATCATAAAAAGCAGCAGATTCTCATCCCAACAGTATTTCAAAACTTTGTTTCCTTTTATAACATGATTCGCATTTTTTATATAGCGAATCAAGTAAGCTGCACATAAGAATTGTGCATGTAAACCAAACTCCATAGGAAGAGTTAATGGAAGGCGGTACATGGAATGAGCCTTGGTTATATCCAATACCATATACAGGCCTAAAACAAAAATGGGTGAATATCGCCAATAAAATACCTCACGAAGAAAAATATACGCTGACAGAAAAAATATTGTGATATGAATACACTGCAAAAACATCATCAAACTATAAGTACGAATACCAAACAGCGCATTTAGACAATAAATGAAACAATGCATCGCCTCAGGATAAACCCCATCAGGAAATATTATCCCATTTACCAGACTATTAACCCATCCATGATGGAAAAAAACATCATATACACCATAAGAGTGTACTTGAAATGCTCCATATGAAAAAAAAATCACTCCAAAAATAATAACACCTGTCAGAAGAATATATTCTCCCATTCTTGTGTAAATATCATGACCTAACTTATGTATCTGCCTTATAATTTTTCTCTTAATATCAGAAAGCTGATATAGCTTTATTTCACGTTTTCCTGTTAATAAGTTCCTCATATCTTGTTCTTGTAAAATAGATATAAAAAAAAGCCCGTATAATATTGCGGCGACTAGTTTGGTATTCAGGATATGTAAGAGTCCCAGCATGAGGACTATTGTATTAATAATAACAATCTGAACCGTAACACAAAAACTAAACCGAAATATTTTTGTTCGTCCTTTTAGATAACTTCTAAAAACAACAGATGGCCAGATAAACATCAAAAATATGTAACCAATTAGTATTTTTACGTATTCTGATATCCAGTATATATCCATCTCCATATTTCCAACTCCTTATAAAGACTTTCCCTGATCTGATATATTAATCTTTCATTTTTTCTTAAAATACCAGCCTTCCTGCTGTCTTTGCCAAAAGTCTTCCAACCTCAGGATAATTTCTGACAATCCACATAGCCATTTTCTTATACAAAGTGACATTTGGAGCCTTCATATATACCGTTGCATATCTTTCGATCTCCCGCATATAAATTTTCCAGTTTTCACAATTTGAATTAAAATCGCCCCTGTTTCTTTTAAGTGCTTCTTTGTACCAAAATTCCATAATTAAAAATGCATATTGAATTTTATGTGCGGTAAAACCTGCATCATCTATTCTTTCCCCTATATCCAAAATTGATTGCAAGGCATAGCATAATTCCTTTATATTGTGCTCTTTACTTGTCGAGCTTCCATTATGTTTACAGTAAAAATAGCCATAAAAAGGCAGGATCTCCATAAAACCATTACAACGACTTATATATTCGCAGATAAAAATAAAATCTTCAAATGCTACAACATCCTCAGGGCATAATAAAGCTGGCCTTTCTCCCATATCAAAGATTATTTTTCGTCGAAACAGCATTGTACAAAGACTCATCTGTGTCTGTTCCCACATAACCGTTGCCAGGGCCTGACGAGGACACTGTTTCCTCTGCCCGTGTATTTTATTTTGACGAACTTTAGGTTTCCCATGCTCATTACAAAACAATGATCCACATATTGAAAGATCATTTCCTTTCCGCATACTTGTGACCAGTTTTTCTATCATTTGGGGGTGAATGATATCATCTGCATCTGCAAAACCAATGTAATCCCCTTTAGCAAGATGCAGCCCCTGATTTCGGGCCCGGGCAGCCCCTCCGTTAGAGGTGGTTACAACATTTATCGATATAGATTTTGATTCATTTTTTTTCTTGAAATCTTTAATAACCCCTTCCGTATTATCAGTAGAACCATCGTTTACCACGATTAACTCCAAATTACAATATGACGAAGCAACAATACTTTGAAGACAACGTTCTATTCTCTTTTCTTCCTGATAAGCCGGCACAATAACGGATACTAATTCTCCCATAAATAAAATCTATCCTTTTATTTTAATATTATATCAATCCATTTCTTTACTATTACTCTAAGCTCTAGCTCCTCACTTCTTTTAATGCTTTTCTGCGTATAATGCATTCTTTTTTCACGATCCCTGAGTAACATTACAATCGCACCTGCCATTTTCTGCTCTGCTGACTCAAGCGGCTCATTATGCTTATATTTCTGGCCACTGCATACCGGAATTAATATACCATACTCTTCCTCCTGTATGTCTTTTACTCTTTCTCCTGCCGCGTCTAAACCAGGTGCCAGTATTTCCCGAACACCGGTATGAACATCTGCCCCAATACATGGCACTCCACAGAAAATAGCCTCGATCAATACGTTAGGATAGCCTTCAAATAATGATGGCAATACGAAAATATCTGCAGATGCAAGATACCAAAATGGATTATCAGTATAACCTGTAAAAATAACATTTTCCCATAAGCCATATAGATCAACCAGTTCCATCAGATATTTTTCCAGTTCACCCTCCCCGATAATGATCAGTTTTGCTTTGGGTTCCTTTTTTACAACTTCAGAAAATGCCCTGATCAGATGCCACTGGCCTTTTGGTGTAACTATTCTGCCCACTGTAACAACAGTTTTCTGTTCCTTCACAAATATATTATTGTTCTTTTCATTATCAGGAAAATGTTTCATCTGCTCACGTATCCATTCTCCATCATATCCATTTACTATCGTATCCACTTTATCCTCTGGCAGTCTCAGATGTTTCATCAGCCCTGCACGGATTTCTTTTGAAACAGTTACTATTTTATCCGTATGGATATATAGAACTCTGAAGAAAAAAAACGCGAAAATTTTATTAATAAAGCCAAACCTGTCATCTATAACGCTGCTATGTATTGAAACAATGGTCTTACAATATTTATTACCTGACAGTACATTAGAAATATTAGAACTGGGGAGAAAACTTATGCAGGCATCATAATGGTTTTCTTTTTTTAACTTCTTTAAATGCACTGTCCTTTTTACAACCTCTGTCAAAAAGTCCAGAGGTGATTTTTTCTTTTCGATTTTAGGAAGTGATAAGGACAATATATTTCCTTTATATGGATATTTAACAGATTCCTTACTATTTACTAAAATATCAATATACCAGTTATCTGGAAAATGCGTAACTATATTAGATAAAACTCTTTCTGCTCCCCCTCCTTCTAAAGTAGAAATCACAAATAACACTCTGCTCATCTCATATCCTTTCTACAAAAATTACAGGTTCAATTTTTGTATGATACCAGCGCATAATATCTTCTATCATCTTATAAAGCGGATAATATACACATCCAATATAAAAGACCGCTTTTCTGCACCAATCCACTTTAGAAAAAATTTTTTGTTTTCTCTCGCGCAGCATTAATTGTTTTACATATCTCTCCAGCTTAATATCATGACTTTTTTTCCCACTCTCATACCACGACACCATTTCACACAGAAGACACCACTCCACATATGCGGCCTCTGATATTTTACCCTTTTTTATTTCATAATCCCGAATAAATTTCTGGATTTTGTATCTGTTTTTACATATTTCAACCGAATAAACTACATCGCTTTTTCTGTAATAATACCAATCTCGTAATAATACCGTTACATCTGCGCCATTTAATATCAATTGAGCAAGAAATAATGTATCTTCCCCTTTTGTTATTTCCTCGTGAAATTGTATTTTCTTTACCGACTCACGCAGGATCATTTTTCCCCCAATCGCGTCAAGCCTTGCTCTTTCATTCCAACGCAAGACACATTTTTCTGCTTCATCACGATTTAAATAATAGCTTGCCTCCATATAATCAGTTTCTATCTTCCAGGTTCCAGGTTTTCGGAAATTTCCCTTTCCGGCATAATGTAATCCTGCAGCTGCTATAACCGTATGATTTTCTTCCTGAAGCTTATAGAGCGCCTCTAACAGCTGTGGATGTATCATGTCATCACTGTCTAAAAAAAATAAATATTTTCCTCTTGCCGCTTTTATACCTGTATTTCTTGCCGCGGATACTCCGCTGTGCTTCTGATGAATCAATCGTATTCGTTTGTCAACTGTACAAAGCCTTTCGCAAATATTCTCACTGCCATCCCAAGATCCGTCATCCACTAAAATCACTTCAAAATCTCTATATGTCTGTTTTAAAACAGATTTTACACAGCCACATATGTATTGTTTTGTATTATATACGGGAACAATTACAGATATCTTTTCCTCATATCTCATTATTTCAGCAGACTCCTTTTTCCGAGATTATGTAATAGTTTAGCCTTGCATCTTCTTGCCCGCGTACCGCAGACAAGAAACCTGCGGCATCCGCCTTATGAAGATTATTTTACTCTTACGAAATTCCTGTTTTCTATTTTATACACAATATCACATTCATTGGCCAAACTCATATGATGCGTCACAATCAATATTGTTTTTTGCCCTCTTATCTGTCTTATGGAATCTATCACTGCCTTCTCTGTTTCCATATCCAACGCGGCAGTCGCCTCATCCATAACCAGAAGCTCAAAATCCTTATATAAAGCTCTCGCCAAAGCAATCCTTTGACGTTGTCCTCCAGAAATCGCAGTTCCATTTTCTCCTATCAACGTATGAATCCCCTCTGGCATATCCATAATATCATCCAGTACCTGTGCACATTTTAAGCATTCCGTCACCTTTCTGTCATCTATATTATTCTCGTTTGCAAAAAAAGCCACATTATTCCGAATCGTCTCCCCATTCAAATATATGGTTTGCGGAATATAGCTTGCAATATCCCCTATATCAGCTTTACAAATTCCTTTGTCGTCCATATGAGCGACAATATCATAATCATCATATAGAATAACTCCTGACTGCGGTATCAAGAGGCCAAGAATCAAATCAAGAAATGTTGTTTTTCCAATGCCCGAAACTCCGGTAACTGCAACAGAACAGCCTGACGGAATCCTTATCGATGCATTTTCGAATATTTTCTTTTGTTCATGATAGGAAAAAGTGAGATTTTTGACAAGAAGGCCTTTTTTAAATGTCAGCTCTTTTTTTCTGATATTTTCTGCCTTCTTCTCTGCCTCCTTTATTTCTAAATACTGGGTCATTCCATCTTTTAACTCTTCAAAAGATTTCTGCGAAAATTTTATATCATTTAATCCGCTTACAACGCTAAATGCCATAGGAATCAACTTGACTAATATGGAAAGATAAACAACCATGGATGCAAAAAAATAATTAATATTCTCTCCCGAATTATCTAAAAAGTATGCTAATATGACAAACATGGCTGTCATAACTAAATTTTGCATGAGTATACTTATTATGCTTTTCTTATACTGAAATTTTTTTTGTATCCGGGTATATTTTTCTCCCGCATCACAATATTTCTGTAAAATAGCAGAGGTATTTCCGGCAATTTTGGCTTCTTTAAAATTCCCATAAGCAATTGTAATCAGCGCATTTGTTTTGATCGAATATTCTCTGGATTTTTCGCCATACAGCTGTATCTGACTGCGATAATAAAAAAACATTCCAAACATAAGAGAGACAAATGCCATACAGCTTACAATCCCCAGCCATTTCAATGTATAAATCATAACTATAAAATATCCCGCGATAATGAAGATATTAATCCAGATATTAATGCTGTTTACTATAATATTCATACAGCTTTGTGTATCATTGCGGACTAAAGTAAGGGCCTGTATTGGATTCTTCCGATTGTGATGCAATAATTCTTCTTTTAACAATAGTTCGCACAGCTTTTCAGATAATTCCTGTGCCCCATCCAGTATAAATCTACTGTGAATTTTACATTTATATAAATCAAATAAACCTTTCAGAATTGAAACAATACCCATAAAATATGTAAATGCTACAATTCCCTCAGATGCCTTTTGATCACGTACCACAATATTTATAATATAGATGATTATCGAAAAATTAAAAATATCCGTAGCCGGGCTGACAAAATCAACCACAGTTAAAATTTTTTGTTCCTTTTGCTTCTCCTTTGATAATATTCCCGTCAAATACCTGAACATTTCCATCATTTATGTTTTCCTCTGATAC
>JAETQD010000030.1 GCA_021770825.1 Clostridium sp.
TCGATATGTGGCTGATCCATCAGCTCTTTTCACGCTTGCGCCCCGGCACCAAAGTCCTTTTGGTCGGTGATGCAGACCAGTTAGAGAGTGTGGGCGCCGGTGATGTATTTCACGAGTTGATCGGCTCCGGCGTCGTGCCAGTCACGGTGCTGGACGAGATCTTCCGTCAGGCACAGGACAGCCTGATTGCCCACAATGCCCGGTTTATCAACGAGGGTAAAACGACGCTCTACTATGGTGAGGACTTTGCCTTTCATAAGGCAGAGAGCCAGGAGGAGACTGCCGGCATCATCCGTGAGCTGTATCAGGAGCAGATCGCCGCAAAAGGAATTGAGCAGGTGGAGATTTTATCGCCGTTCCGCTCCGAGGGCGAGGCATCGGTCAACAGCCTGAATGAAGCTATCCGCGAGGAGATCAACCCCGCATCGCCGGAGACGCCGGAGATCGTGTACGCCGGAAAGATATTCCGCCTCAATGACCGCGTGATGCAGATGCGGAATAATTACGACATCAAGCTGTATAACCGCTCCGGCAAGCAGGTCGGCGAGGGTGTTTTCAACGGTGACATCGGCACGATCCGCAAAATCAGCGGCACCAATGTCGTGATCGAGTTTGACGGCCGCTATATGGATTGCCCGCAGGTACTTCTGGATGATTTGGAGCTGTCCTATGCCATTACGATCCACAAATCCATGGGCTCAGAGTAGCCTCGTCATTGCAGATCAGAGCAATAGGTTCCTTAAAGGGATAAATCGCCTGGATAGTGCCTCCAACAACTGCCTGCATCTCTGTAAGAGATGGGGTGATTTCTTTTTCGTAGGGAACACACATCGGCTCAACAACTAAAATTTTCACGGTATCATCCCCTCATAGCAGCCACAGCACATGAACTCCTCGATTTCATCGGCACCAAAACCCATATCTGCCAAACGATCAATGGCTTCCGGGGTGTAGCCAAAAGAGGAGGCCACATCCTTCAAGGCCTCCAGGTACGGATCAGAGGCATCTTCTTTTTTGCCATGGGATATACGGGAACTGTATGCCCAGGGAAAAGCGTAGCTGCTGAATAAGGCTGAGGTGTCAAACCGGCTGTGAGACAAATTCCCATTGGCGCCAATCTGCAAAATATCTCCACAGCCCAAGTTAATCTGTACAGGCTTTTTGCTTGTCAGATATGCATTCCCCAATGCCTTTTTCAAAATTTCCTCGGTAGAGGCATAGACATATACTCCCAGTGTCGGAAAGTGATACAGACACAGGGGATTGTCTCCTTTGACGATGTACAGATCATTTTCCTGACTCAGCACTGTAAAACAGAAAGAACCCTCGACCTGTTCAGCCATGGATTGCAGGCTGGCAAAGTCGAGGGTCCTTTTCTGTTCGATCATCTGGACGCCAATGTAGCTGTCTGTTTCGATTTTCGTTCTGGGGAGGCCCAGGGAACTTCGCAGGTACTTGTCATTACAGAGCATCCCATTGTGGGCCAAGGCAAAACTCATTGCTCCTGCTCTTCCCGGAAACGGATGGTTGTTTCTGTTTTTTCGCTCGCTCCCCTGCGTGGTCATTCTGGTGTGACCCATGATAACGGTAGCATCTCCCGGAATGGAAAACCTCATGTAGTGTGCAGGCCAAGGACGCTTGTAGATTCGCAGTTTCCCTTTGGAGTTATAGGCGATACCTGTGGCATCTGTCCCCCGAGCCTCAGCAGCAACAGCCAATGCAAAGGCCAAACGGTTCTTCTGCTTTGTTGTCAGGCTGTGGCGGTAGTCGATCAGTCCGAATAAGCAGCACATTACAGTTCCTCCTCTGCTTCCACAGCATCGTTGACATAAAGCCGACGCTCCTTTAAATACTGCACCAGTTCCGGAGCCTGACAGCCGGAGACAAAGGTTGTCCAGGAGATCGCTTTCAGTTCCTCGTCAGACAAACACAAAGCCACATCACAGATTCGGTCAACGAGCTGCAATGTGGCAATCAGGGTATTCAGTTTCAGCGTTCCACGGAACATCCGAAATTCGATGGTATCCGCATTGGTGAGATTCACACAGGTGTAGCGCCCGCCATGGCCGCCCTTTTTGGCGTGTTCCAGAATATCCTTGGGCTGCTCCTTGTACCCATATCGAGCTGCCCAGCGCTCCAACTGCCGGGGTGTCCGCCGAGAGAATTTCAAAAGCTCCTCCCAATGCTTTTCAAAGAAATAGAGAATTCTGGCGATACAGGCGTCCTGTTCTGCTTCAGACTCGCCAAAGGCATCCCGGTTCACATGAACATGAAGACCACAGGTTCGTGCCTGATGGCTGGTATAGCCCATGGAGGCAGCTTTGTGAAGAACCTCTGCCCAGGGCATTTCATGCAGGTGATAGGCCAGGGTCATAGGATGGGTCACAAGCTCGAAGCCATCTTCAAGGCTTCCGTCGTGCTTGCAGTAAAGGTGATCTGCATTTCGATTGGCGATCAGAAGCAGCTTCCCGGCACTCTCGGCATTCTCCCCAGCCTCGTCGATCTCCAGTTCCACGCCAAAGTACCGGGGGCCGTTTCCGTAGAAAACAGGCTCAGGCTTGTAATAGTAGTCATTGATGTTGCTCTGACGAAAGTGAGTATGACAGTTGCAGCAATAAGGTTCATCATCACAGTCATCCCGATAGTAGGCATCATCTTCATGGATCACACGGCCACATCGGGCACAGCTCAGATAGTGCCTGTCATAGCAGTGCTGGCAAAGAGGGGTGTCATTGTCCCCGGCGTTTTCGTCCTTCCAGATGCGAGTGCCACAGTGGGAACAGATTAGGGTGGCGCTTTCCAGACAGCTCGGGCAGAGCAGTTGCCCATCAAATTCTACCAGCTGCTCTACAGGATAGGAGTTCCCACAGGAATCACAGTTTTCGGTTTTCATGTCATATCCTCCCAATATTTAATTTGCCCAGGGGCAAGCCCTAGGCATTCTTCATTGGGATAATATACCATTCAAGTCACTAACTTTTACGATTAAGTTATGTCTCAAACCTCACAGATGCTTTCCTTTATATAGTTTTCACCTTCCACGCTATTTCCACAACTGTTACGCGCCAACAAAAAAGAAAACAGGGGAGTGGAACCCCACTCCCTCTGTTATTCATTCATTTCATCGCTTTTCTGCGTATGGTTTTTATATGTATTCCACGTGGGCTCGTAATCTTCGGTTGCTTGATTTCCCCACATGGCCCACCCTTCTCTATTGCCACGGGCAAACAGTTCGATGAAGGGTCCCGGTGAACACTGTTCAATGAGCGGAATAAACTCGTCAGGCTTTCTTGAATGTTCTCGCTTCTGAGCTCTAATTAGATTAACTTGAGAGCGTGCAGGCTCTAATGTTCGATTCCTCCCGTTGCCTCTGATACCAAATAGCAATATCTCTGTCACATTGCGGAAGTAAAAGCCAACGCCTCGCCCATCGGGGCCACCGTCTTTTCGCACCTTTTCCCAAATGATATTTCCTTTGTACTCAAAGCCCCACGCCTTCATAACAGCAAGTCCGTCGGGCAGCAATGCATTTGGCACCCAAAGATACAAATGGCTTTTCTTTGCAGCGATATTGGCTACAGGGAGAGCCATAATTTCTTCGAGTTCCATTGTCTCATACCGATTTAGACGTTTATGTTCTGGGGCAACCTTGCCCGTCCTGTTCTGGAACCTCCAAGGGGGATCAGCATAGATCGTTGCATACTTTTGATCTCCGCAAAAACTCAACAGGTTCTCAGCTGTTGTTTGGATTGTGCTCATCAATAAATCCTTCCTCCCAGTCCGTGATGCACTTTTTCTTCATGCCTACTGCCAGAATGGGACATCCACCATTTCTCCGCGAGTCAAGTCTATACTTTAACTTTCCGATCCAAGTCGTACTTGCTCCGTACTTCCGCATGATAGGCTTCCACTGTTTGGCATTTTTATCGTAATCATAAATGGTTTTGAAAACATCGTTCAACTCAGCAGAACGTGTAATGATAACGCCTGCACTTATGATGTCGCAATCGTAATATGTTCTCATAGCAAGCAGATCTCGATCAAAGGTTTGATCTTTGCTATTCCATTCAAGGTCAAATGCGACCCTATTCTTCAAGAAGTCGATGTTGTGACCGTCAATGTAGTTCTCTGTCACTCGCTCTTCAAAAGGCACATCGGAAAAGCGACCTCTCTGATCTGCTTGCCTAGGGTAAAACTTGATGTGAAGATCCCCAGAAATACGGATTTCTCTCCATCCATACGGATACAGGACATCATCAAACTTTTTAGGAATGTTGGTCTCATTTCCGCCAGCTTGCCTTAAATCATCCGTAGTAATACTCAGCTTTGTGAGGCAATCAACAAGTTCTACCCATTCCTGCGGAAATGCTTGCGTTATAATCTCTAAGGCATGGTTATAATTATAAAACTCAAACTTTTCTAAAAGCTCAGGAGAAACGTAATCTTCCATTTTCATAGCTTAGCCCTCCATGCGTTTTAGTCATTATACCACCTTTCTTTCAAGTTTTCACCTGCTTTTCATACTGTTTTCAAATAAGCTCGTAATTTGTCCTCAGAAAGTCCTGTCAACCAAGAAAACTCAGACAAGGTGATCCGCTTCCGGCGGTTAAGATCGTAGAACTTCCAGAAGGATTTCGGGAGATCGGAGATGTTGTTATCCATGGTCGTCATAGCAGATCTGTCAAAGAGGAGCATCGTGTCCCTGGCCTTCTCGTCTTTCCAGATACGAGTGCCGCAGTGGGAACAGATCAGGGTGGCGCTTTCCAGACAGCTCGGGCAGAGCAGTTGCCCATCAAATTCTACCAGCTGCTCCACAGGATAGGAGTTCCCACAGGAATCACAGTTTTCGGTTTTCATGTCATATCCTCCCAATATTTAATTTGCCCAGGGGCAAGCCCTGGGCATTCTTCATTGGGATGATATGTCATCAAAACTGCTAACTTTAACGATTGCTGTGGAAATCAGAACAAATCCACAATGTTTTCAATCACATTAAGAACTTTATCCAACTTATCTTCCGGCACACGGGACAGCAATTCTTTCAAGCGAAGTCTGCCGTCAGAGGATGAAGCAGGGAGTGCATCAGTACGCAGAAGCTCAGGCAGAGGAACATCCAGTGCCCGAGCAATCTTATACAGAGTGTCGATAGTAGGGCATTTCAGGCCCCGCTCTACCTGACCGAAGTAAGCGGGGTTGATATTGGCGCGGAGGGCAAGGTCCTCCTGACTGAAATCGCGGACATGACGAAAGTATTTGATTCGGGCAGCCACAGCCATCGTGATTTCCCTCTTCTGATCGTCTATATCAATCACCGCCTATAAGCATTAGATATTCCTATGCTAAAGGACTTTTATACGCGTTTCAAATTGATATAGATTTTATTATAATTTCTATAAGCATTGATTTCAAAAAACCACCCTGATATAATAATGGTCAACTAGGCGTAGCATTCGCGCATAATGAAACGGAAGGGATGGATTGAAATGTTTTGCCCTAAATGTGGAAAAGAACTAGCACCTACAGGCAAGTTCTGCAAATATTGCGGTACACCTGTAGAGCAGTACATTCGTGGCACAGTGCAGGAAGAGAGAAAAGAAGATATACCTTCTGCACAGAAGAAGCAATCGGAGAAGACGATATCTAAAGATACGATATTGGCTGTTGGGGAATTTGGCACCCTTGGAATAGTCGTATCTTTGACGATAAAAATCATCATCATCCTTGCTATTGCGCGTGTGTTCCTATATGTCTGTGATAATCTTGGTTTGCTTGGTGGAACACTGGTGATTTTCAGTTCCAGTGCTGTTTCTGCGGGAATCATGATTATTGGGTTCTTAGAAATTGGCATGGCTACCTTTGCAAAAAAATATCCCAGCGGAAAAATTGACCGATTATTTTTGCTCTTGCCGCTGGTTCCCGTAATTTTGATAGCGGTTCTTGTTATTTTGAACCTTGGAACTTTTTTTGGGAGTCTCGGCATTGTGGACGGAATATTTGCTCTTGCTGTACTTGATGCCGGTTTCTATTTCTGCAACATGACTTACACAGTTCGTTTTCGCAAGAAGATTCTAAAAGAAAAGATGTCAGAAATGTCCGACAACGAGATAGAAGAACTAAAGGAATATACGTTAAACCCGGACGAAATCGACAAGCTGAAAGCAGAGACGAAACAAGGAGAAAAATAATATGTATTGCCATCAATGTGGACGGAAGCTGGATGCATCTGTTTGCTTTTGCCCTGACTGTGGCGCAAAGCAAAACATAAGCGCAGTAGAGAAAAATGATTCTGCGACAGTGGACAGAACAACTCAAGTCTCTCCTAAGGATCAGGATAATACTGATACATCTGAAAAAGAAGCCGGATATCAGCAAGCTAGATTCGTTATCAGCATTGCCACCATGGTTTTCACCTTCCTGATTCTTTTCCAATCATGCGCAGTTGGCCTTGGAAATTCTTTAGAGGGAAATCTGGAAAACGGCGGTTCTGCAGGACTACTGCTTTGTATTTGCTGGTGGATTGCTGGTATTTTGAATATCAGCAAACGAAAAGAAGCAAAGTCTGCTCGAAGTGCAGCAGTTGCATACATCGTAGCCGGAGTAATCGGGCTGTTACTGGCAGGTAGCTTTGCTGATCTCAAAATTTACAGCGTTGCATCATTTATTTTTGCAGGAATCTGTTACTTGGCATCAAAAGAGAGTACCCATAAGAAACAGTCATAGAACTTTTGCGTGAAATAGAGAGGAGTGCGAAGTATGTTTTGTACAAACTGCGGAAAAGAGCTTTCAGACGGTAATAAGTTTTGCCCTGCTTGCGGAAGGCCTATCCATGTATCAACTGAATCAGATCATTTGAAAACTTCTGAGCAGCAAATAAAAAACTCGGTGGATGCTACCCAAGAGGGGCGTGAGAACGGCGTTGGATCAATGGATGAAGTACCTGTCCAAAAGCTGGGGGCTGCAACAAACAGCAATCATGATAACAGCCGTCCTCTTTAGCTTGAATGAGGAGTCTCTGCATTTCCTCTGGGGTTAGCACCTGCATTTCTCTGGGCTTGGCGGAGGGAAGCCTGCAGCCGTCCGCGGGATTCCGGATGATGAGCTTTTCTTCCACCGCTTTTACCAATGCGGAACGTAGGGTGCTGTGGCAGCCACGTACTGTTTGGTCGGATAGCCCTTCGCCGTAGCGGTCCGCATCCTTCCGCCTGCCGCTCTGCTTGAGGTTTGTATAGAACTGCTGCAGGTCATTCTGCGTCAGTTTGTCCAGCGGGATGTTGCCCAGCGCCGGGATGATGTGTCCATAGATCCGCTGTTCATAGGACATCTGGGTGTTGGGACGGAGTGTGGGCTTTTTGTGGGTCTGATACCAGAAGTCCAGCCATTCATGGACGGCCATCCGGGGCTTGGCCTGGATGGGAGTGGGCGCGGCCAGCGTTTGCTGTAGTGCCTTTAATTTTTCAATACATTCTGACTTGGTTTTGGCCAGAACATTTTTTGTTTTGGGAAGGCCTTTTTCGTCGTAGCCGATGAGACACCGGCCCTCCCACCGGCCATCTTTTCTCAGGTGGATGCTTCCGGTGCCCCGTTTTCTGCGCTTTGCCATGGTTTCAACTCCTCTCCAAAGAAATCTGTCATGAATCCACCCACGATATCAGCGGCCCGCTGCTGCATATCGCCGGTGACATGGGTGTAGGTGTCCAGTGTGAAGGAAGCCTTGGTGTGCCCCAGGATTCCAGATAGGGTCTTGGCATCGACGCCGCTGGACAGGGCATGAGTAGCGAAGGTATGACGAAGGTCGTGGAACCGAATATTGGGCAGGCCAGCGGAGTCCAGCAAAGCCTTCAAGTGTCCGTATGCGGAGCGGGGATTGGTAGGGGATTCGGGCTTCAGCGGATTTGGGAAGATCCACTCTGACCAGGAATGTTTTTTCCGTTCGGACAGAAGCTGGGCGGTACTTGCCGGCAGGAGGATATTTCGGGTTCCCCGCCCGGTCTTGGTGGCACCGGCCACCAGCCTGCCGCCTATTTCCATGTGGATGGTGCGCTGGATTTTTAGGGTTTCGTGTTCTTCGTCGAAGTCCGCCCACATGAGTCCGCAGAGCTCCCCCAGCCGCAGGCCGGTAGTCAGCTCTGTGTAGAAGAAGTCGTGCCAGACGGCGTCCTTTTTGATCTCATTCATGAACCGTTCCAGCTGGTCATCATTCAGGATCTGCTTTGGCTTGGGATTCGCTTTTGGAACTGGGACATTCTCAGTGGGATTTTTGGCAATGATGTGGGATTCCTCTGCCGCTTTCATGGCTTCGTGAAACATGGTGTGGATGCTGTGGACCATGCTGCCGGATAGCTGGTGGCCATATTGAGGGTGCTCGTTGACACGCCCCCGCGCTTTCAGGGTTTCGTACATCTTCTGTACATCCGCCGAGGTGATTTTTGAAATTTGCTTGTCTCCGAGGTATGGCTTGATGTAGAGGTCTGAGTACCTGCGGTATCCGTTTAGTGTGCTGGGTCGGATGGTGCCGGCCATGATCGCATCCAGCCAGTAGTCCAGCCATTCGCTCAGGGTGAGCTTGCTGTCCTCGGTCAGGTCTACGCCCTGGTAGGCGGTGATCTCCTGGCGGAGCTTTGCGGTCAGCTCTTTTTGTGTGGGTGCGTAGATGTAGCGGAAGATGCTGTCGCCGTTTTCTTTATGGCCGATCACGATGCGGCCCTCCCAACGGCCATCTTCCTTTCTACGCACCATGCCGTCGCCGGACGGCCTGCGTTTACTCATTTAAATCGCCTCCTTTGTTAGAACTCTTCTTTGTCTACAGCATCTCAATTTTTGATGGTATCGTTAGTTGCTTTCTTCCTGGGAGAACTTTTCACAGGCCTGCCGCTCGTCTTCTGCCTCAAAGCTGTATGGCGGCTGGGCTGCCAGCAGTTCCTGCTGGATGCCCTGCGCCAAGCGGAAGCCGGATATGAAGCTGTTCAGGCAGGCTTCGTCCCGCAGTTCATCTTCCATGTCGGCTATCCGCAGGAGCAGTTTTCGTCCTGGTTTATCCAATAAGCGGGTGAGCTGGTTGTGAGTTCTCTTAATTTTCCTATCCAGATATTCCGCCCTCCTGGATGGCGTCTCGAACCTGTGGTAGAGGGCTTTCATGTAGTCATGCATTGTTTGCCACCTCCTATCAGCGACACACAATACCGCAACTCCTGCGGAATAGCCATCCCCAAATGACAACAATTTTCAGAAAATTATCAAGTTCAGAGTGAACTAATGGGCCACATCCAACTTCGGATGCGGCCCATCTGAGGCTCTCTTATGCGTAGGGATTGTGCACTGCCGGATTGCCTACGAACATGTAGCAGAAGGCTCTGCCGTTTTCGATGGTAACGCCGACACCTACGGTATCACAGTTTGGGTCGATCATCGTTGCCAGATGGCCGGGGGAGTCCTCCCAATTTGCCACAGCCTTTTGCGGAATCTTTTCTGGCTCCGTGACGGTGAACACCGTCAGGTTGGAGCCAAAGCCGTAAGGATACCCGGATGCTGCCACAGTCTCACATTCCACCCGGTTATTATGCTTGGTGTACAGGTAGGCGGAGCATTCCTGTGCCGCATCCATGAGAGATTGATTGACTGTCAGTTCAGGGACGCCGTGCTTCTTCCGTACCTTGTTGATGCACCGGACCATTTCCTCCCGAATTTCCATAACTGTCGGCTGGGAGCTGATTCCCTGCACCGGGGCAACTCCGCTATACGGCGCATCTGTGTCGATCTGCACGCCGTTCTCCCAATACACATTGAATCCTACCTGCTGACCGATATCCCTGAGCCGCACGAAATTATTCCCCGCAATGTTGTAGGCGGTCATGGAGACCTGCTGTCCATCTACGTAATGTATCCTGAATAATAGAAAAAGCCTTATGTTTCAAGCCATAGAAGCCCATCCGTGGTATAATAGGTGCAAGGAAAACAGCAAAAATCGAGCAAAAACCTTGCACTTGGAGG
>JAETQD010000016.1 GCA_021770825.1 Clostridium sp.
ATTTTTTGTAAAATGTTCATAAGATCATTATGCAGGAAAATGACACAAAAAGAAACCCCTAATCCCCTCAAGATTGAGGGGCAGGGGAGTTGAAGTGTCGGAGACACTTTTTTATGTGCGCCTGACAACGGGAAACTCCCGCCGTCCTGCCGTTTTCAATTATAACTGGGGACCTGCTGCAACCAGAGCTTTTCCGGCCTCGTTGCCTTCGTATTTTGCGAAGTTCTTAACGAATCTTCCGGCAAGATCTTTTGCCTTCTCCTCCCACTGGGAAGCATCAGCATAAGTATCGCGGGGATCCAGAATGTTGGAGTCTACGCCCGGAAGCTCGGTGGGTACCTCAAGATTGAAGTACGGAATCTTCTTTGTGGGTGCGTTTAAGATATCGCCGTTTAAGATTGCATCGATGATTCCGCGGGTATCCTTAATGGAGATACGCTTTCCGGTTCCGTTCCATCCGGTATTTACCAGGTATGCCTTAGCGCCGCTCTTTTCCATTCTCTTAACCAGCTCTTCTCCGTATTTTGTGGGATGAAGCTCAAGGAAGGCCTGTCCGAAGCATGCGGAGAAGGTGGGTGTCGGCTCTGTGATTCCGCGCTCGGTACCAGCTAATTTAGCAGTGAAACCGGACAGGAAGTAATACTGTGTCTGCTCCGGAGTCAGAATGGATACCGGCGGAAGTACGCCGAATGCATCTGCGGAAAGGAAGATTACATTCTTTGCAGCCGGTGCGGAGGAAACCGGACGAACGATTTTCTCAATGTGTGTGATCGGGTAGGATACACGGGTGTTCTCGGTTACGCTCTTGTCAGCGAAATCGATCTTTCCTTCTGCATCCAGAGTTACGTTCTCAAGAAGAGCGTTGCGCTTGATTGCATTGTAGATATCCGGCTCGGATTCCTTGTCCAGGTTGATAACCTTTGCATAGCAGCCGCCCTCGAAGTTGAATACGCCGTTGTCGTCCCAGCCGTGCTCGTCGTCACCGATTAAGAGACGCTTCGGGTCTGTGGAAAGAGTTGTCTTACCAGTACCGGAAAGACCGAAGAAGATTGCGGTGTTCTCGCCGTTCATATCTGTGTTTGCGGAGCAGTGCATGGAAGCGATGCCCTTTAACGGCAGATAGTAGTTCATCATGGAGAACATACCTTTCTTCATTTCTCCGCCGTACCAGGTGTTGATGATAACCTGCTCGCGGCTTGTGATGTTGAATACAACGGCTGTCTCAGAATTTAAGCCCAGCTCTTTGTAGTTCTCAACCTTTGCCTTGGATGCGTTGTAAACAACGAAATCCGGCTCGAACTCTGCAAGCTCTTCATCGGTGGGAATGATGAACATGTTTTTAACGAAATGAGCCTGCCAAGCCACTTCCATGATGAAGCGGATTGCCATACGGGTGTCCTTGTTGGCGCCGCAGAAAGCGTCTACAACAAAGAGTCTCTTGTTGGAAAGCTCCTTCTGAGCGATTTCCTTTACTGCATTCCATGTTTCCTGGGAAGCTGGATGGTTGTCATTCTTGTATTCATCGGAAGTCCACCATACGGTATCTTTGGAGTTTTCGTCCATTACGATGAATTTGTCTTTCGGTGAACGTCCTGTGTAAATACCAGTCATTACGTTCACGGCGCCAAGTTCACTTACCTGACCTACTTCGTAACCTTCCAGGCCGGGTTTTGTCTCTTCTTCAAATAACATTTCAAAAGAAGGATTGTACACGATTTCTGTGGTTCCGGTAATGCCATACTTGCTTAAATCAATCTTTGCCATTTTGCATTTAACCTCTTTTCTTTCATAGTTATAGGTGCGAAATGAAGACCAGCTAGACTGGTTCCTATTACCAATTATACATGATAAAATAATTTAATCAACCCAATTCCAAGAAAATTTATTTTAGAAATATCCATGGAAAAGCGGGATATACTCTGCATGGCGCAGCACGTGAAAGATGTGCCGGGAGGGCGGAGAAAACAGTGCGGCAGACCCGCCTGACAGCAAAATCGAACATATGGTTGCCATAGCGGACAAACCATGTTAAAATGAAAGGAAGAAAAGGGAGGAGAAAGCCATGGATGCAAAAGAGAGAAGCTACATTGCCATTGATTTAAAATCCTTTTATGCCTCCGTGGAATGTATGGACCGGGGGGTGGACCCGCTGACCACAAACCTGGTGGTGGCAGACCTTACCCGGACCGAAAAGACCATCTGCCTTGCGGTGAGTCCGTCCCTGAAGGCCTACGGGATTTCCGGCCGGGCGCGGCTTTTTGAGGTGATTGAGAAGGTCAAGGAGGCCAATTCCAGGCGGAAGAAAAAGGCGCCGGGCGGACGGTTTCTTGGGGCCTCAGCGGATGATAACGAGCTGAAAGCCAATCCGGCGCTTGCCATCGACTATCTGGTGGCGCCGCCCCGCATGGCCCATTACATTGAGTTCAGCACGAAGGTGTACCAGATTTACCTGCGGTTCATTGCCCCGGAGGACATCCATGTGTACTCCATTGATGAAGTGCTGATGGATGTGACTGCATACCTGGATACCTATGGGCTCACCGCCGGAGAGCTGGCCATGAAGATGATTCAGGCGGTTCTTTCCGCCACAGGCATCACGGCCACGGCCGGAATCGGGACAAACCTGTATCTGGCAAAGATTGCCATGGATATTGTGGCCAAGCACATGGAGCCCGACAAAAATGGCGTGCGGATTGCAAGTCTCGATGAAATGTCCTACCGCCGCCTTCTCTGGAACCACCGGCCCCTTACGGATTTCTGGCGGGTGGGGAAGGGATATGCGGGGAAGCTGGAGGCCCAGGGCCTGTATACCATGGGGGACATTGCCAGATGTTCCATCGGCAGAAAAACAGAGTATTATAATGAAGAGCTCCTTTATGGAATGTTCGGCATCAATGCAGAGCTTTTGATTGACCATGCCTGGGGCTGGGAGCCATGTACCATGGCGGATATCAAGGCATATAAGCCGGAATCCAGCAGCGTGGGAGCGGGGCAGGTGCTTTTATGCCCCTATCCCTTTGAAAAGGCCAGGCTGGTGGCCCATGAAATGGCAGACGCCCTGGCCCTGGATTTGGTGGATAAAGGGCTTGTGACCGATCAGGTGGTTTTGACGGTGGGATATGACATCGAAAACCTCTCGGACCCCGAAATCCGCAGACGGTACAAGGGAGCCGTAACCACGGACCGCTATGGCCGGAAGGTGCCGAAACACGCCCATGGTACCATCAATTTTGAACGGAAAACCTCTTCTTCAAAGCAGCTTGCAGAAAAGGTTCTAGAGCTGTTTGACCGGATTGTGGATCCGAACCTGCTGGTCAGAAGACTCAGCGTGGCAGCATGCCGTGTGGTGGATGAAGCATCGGAGGAGCCAAAGGAGATTATGGAGCAGCTTGACATGTTCACCGATTATGCTGCCCTGGAGAAGAAGCGGATGGAGGAAGAGGCCGCTTTAAAACGGGAGAGAAAGCTGCAGGAGGCCATGCTGGATATTAAAAAGAAGTTTGGGAAAAATGCGATTCTAAAGGGCATGAATCTGGAAGAGGGTGCTACGGCGAAAGACAGAAACCGCCAGATCGGGGGCCATAAAGCTTAGAACGCCAGCCGGGCGGCGGCTGTGAGGGACGAAAGTCCGCCAGACCGCAGGCAGCCAGGCATCTTGGTCCACAAAATCAGAGCAGGGAGGAAGGAAAATGAAGAAAGAAACCGGAGAGCAGAAGTGTTATGATGATATATTAAATCTGCCCCATCCTGTCTCAACCGTCCATCCGCAGATGTCCATGTCAGACCGGGCGGCCCAGTTTTCGCCTTTTGCAGCGCTGACCGGCCATGGGGCTGCGATTCGGGAGGAAGCACGTCTGACAGAGGAAATGGCCGATTTGGACGAGGACAGCAGGGAAACATTGGATGTGCGGCTCGCCATACTTTGCGAGCATTTAAAGGAAGGTCCAAACGTGACCATCACTTACTTTGAACCGGATATCAGAAAGTCCGGCGGTGCCTGCCGGCTGGTTTCCGGAACCGTGAAAAAGATTGACTTTTACAGGCACAGCCTGCTGATGACGGACGGGACCGTGCTCCCGATGGAGCGTATCATCCAGATGGATGGGGAGCTGTTTGAGGAAAGGATGGAATAGAAGAGTTCACAAAGTTTTCACAAAAATCCCAGGTTCAGGCTGTTGACAAACGAAAATGCTTGTGCTATATTACAGATATAACAAAGGAGAGGAAAACACAGATAGGTTTCCTTCCCAATGTTTGGAAAACCACCCTTTGGGTTTCCCAAAGAGTCAAAATAAATTTGTTTTCTGTCATGGAGAGGAGATATGACTTATGATGATGCCAAGTATTTTCAGAGACCGCTTATTTGATGATTTTATGGAGGACTTTGCTTTTCCGGCTTTTCCGGATGTGGATAAAGCATTATACGGAAAGAATGCAAAAAATATGATGAAGACGGACGTGAAGGAAACAGAAGCCGGCTATGTGGTAGATATGGACCTGCCGGGATTTAAGAAAGACGAAATTAAACTTTCCCTGGAAAACGGATGCCTGACTGTCAGCGCCTCCAAGGGCCTGGATAAGGACGAGAAGAACGAGCAGGATAAATATGTGAGACGTGAACGTTATGCCGGAAGCATGAGCCGCAGCTTTTACGTGGGCGAGCATGTGACTGAGAATGATATTCACCCCAAATATGAGAACGGAATCTTAAGCTTCTGCCTGCCGAAGGAAGAGAAAAAGACTGTTCCGGAGAAGCGTTACATTTCCATTGAAGGCTAATGCTTCGCAATAAAGAAAACTGATACCCTGCGGTCTGGCTCCGCAGGGTATTTTCACATAAAAAGCATGTTTTGACAGGAGGGAGAGACATGGGAAGAAAAAGAGATTATTACGAAGTCCTGGGAATTGGGAAAAATGCCGATGAAGACATGATAAAAAAGGCATATCGTAAGCTTGCAAAAAAATATCATCCCGATGCCAATGCCAGGAATCCCCAGGCGGAAGAAACATTTAAAGAGGTTACGGAGGCCTATGATATATTGAGCGATCCGGAAAAGAGAAAGCTCTATGACCGGTTTGGCCATGCTGCATTTGACGGAACCATGGGCGACCCGCATAAGGAGGGCGCTTCTTATGGATATGGAGGTCCTCAGGACGGAAGCTATCATGAATACCATTTTGAAGGAGACGGCATGGATGATATTTTCAAAAGCTTCTTCGGTGACGGCTTCCATGAGGGCAGGTTTTCAGGCAGCAGTGCTTTCCGGGGAGGAAGCGGGTTCGGCGGTTATGGAAGGGACGGCTCCGATCTCCATGCAGAAATCTCCATAAGCTTTGACGAGGCCGTGTCGGGCTGTGACAAAATCATTCATCTGAGCAGTGCAGACGGAGGAAATGGCGGGGGGAAATCCTTAAGCGTACACATTCCGGCCGGTATTGATACAGGAAAAACCATTCGTCTTAAAGGAAAGGGAATGCCGGGAGCCGGCAGAGGAAAGGACGGGGACCTGCTTTTAAATGTGACGGTAGGAACCAGGCCGGGCTTTGAACGGAGGGGCCAGGATGTGTATACAACCATCAGCATTCCGTTTACAGACGCCGTATTCGGCGGAGAGGCTGTGGTGGAGACCCTGTACGGGAAGGTGATCTGTAAAATTGCACCGGGAACCCAGTCTGGCACAAAAATCCGTCTGAAGGGAAAGGGCATTGTTTCCATGAACCATCCGGGCCAGTACGGGGATCAGTATGTGTCCGTGCAGATTCAGGTTCCAAGAGATTTAAATGAGAATGCAAAGAGAAAGCTGCGGGAATACGAAGCGGCCGTAAAGGGAGGCCGGAAACATGCGGCATAAGCCGCCCCGGCCCCTTTGGCGTCCTTACCTGACCTGGCATCTTCCAAGCTGCCAGAAGGCCACTGCGCTGGCGGCGGCCACATTTAAGGAATCTACGCCATGGGACATGGGAATGCGGACCGTGTAATCGCAGTCTGCAATGGTGGAAGCGGCTAATCCGTCCCCCTCTGTTCCCAGCACAATGGCCAGCTTTGCCTCGGAAAGAAGGACAGGGTCCTCAATGGAAACGGAATCGTCCCGCAGGGCCATGGCCGCTGTTTTAAAGCCCATGTTTTTTAAACAGTTTATGCCGGGACAGGGCCACTGGGAGCTGTCATCTCCCAAAAAGGTCCAGGGCACCTGAAACACCGTTCCCATACTGACCCGGGCGGAACGGCGGTACAGCGGGTCACTGCATCCGGAAGTCAGAAGTACCGCGTCCATATTTAATGCCGCCGCCGAGCGGAAGATGGCGCCAATGTTGGTGGGATTCATTACATTTTCCAGAACGGCAATCCGTCGGGCCCCAAGACAGACTTCTTCCAGGTCCGGGAGCCTTTTCCGGCGCATGGCACATAATACGCCGCGGGTCAGCGAAAATCCGGTGAGCTTTGTGAGCACGTCAAAATCAGCCGTGAGAACCGGAACATTTCCGCAGCGGGCAATGACCTCCCTGGCTTCTCCCTCGATGTGCTTTCGCTCCAAAAGAAGGGAAACCGGTTCGTAACCTGCATCCATGGCGCGCAAAATGACCTTGGGGCTCTCCGCAATGAAAAGTCCCAAATCCGGCTCATGGTAATGATAAAGCTGGTTCTCCGAAAGCCGCGCGTAAACGTCCAGCTCCGGCGCGGAAAAATCTGAAATTTCTATGATATTGGGCATGGATATCTCCTTCACTGGTTTTCTCTAACAAGCATTATAAGGTCTCGCCAAAGAGGTGTCAAACAGGAAAATATCCATTGGAAAAAAGGATATTTCATAGTACAATGGAGGGACATAGGAAAAGAGGAATGGGAGGGAGTCCGTATGAAACAGATATTACTAGTAAGCCACTGCCTGTTAAATACAGCGTCCAAAGTAAAAAGCTTTAAAGAAGAGGAGATGGCCAAAGAAGAGGCCCTGCGCCGCCAGGTTCTCCATGCGGCCATCGACAATGGAGTGCATCTCATCCAACTGCCCTGTCCGGAATTTCTCCAATATGGGGCCAGGCGGTGGGGACATACCTTTGACCAGTTCAATAACGTATTTTTTAGGGAACAATGCCGGAAGATGTTAAAGCCGGTGCTGTTACAGCTTCAGGAATACTTGGAAAACCCCGAAGAATTTGAACTTCTCGGTGTTCTGGGAATTGACGGAAGTCCAAGCTGCGGGGTGAAATACACCTGCCGCGCTCCATGGGGCGGCGAATTCAGCGGCCGCGATGTGACCGATGCGGTGAAGGGCTGTAAGCTGGAAGAGGGAAGCGGCGTATTTATGATGGTATTAAAAGAGATGCTAAAGGAAAAAGGCATTGAAATGAAAATGGACGGGCTGTTTGCCCATGAGCCGGAGCGGGCCATGGGAATGTTAAAGCCGTAAGAAAACCCCTGCCAGTTACCTGGCGGGGGTTTTGAAGCTTATAAATGGAACCGTAAGCTCCTGCGGGGTCATCCCGCCGTGGGCAGCTACCATGGACTGAAGGTAGGTACGGGTAGGAAACAGCGTAAGCTTTGTCTTTGCCACAGCCAGATAATCGCCTATCATCCGGTCCAAAAGCGGATGGGCGGGGCCTGGGCCGAAAATCCCGTCTTTTATGACCTGTCCATGGCTATAAAGACAGTAGGCGTCTCCAATAATTTCTTCCCAGAGGCGAAGAAAGGTTTCATGACATTCCGGTTTCACAAACAGGTTCATGGCCCGCGGCTCGATGGATGGTCTTCGTATGAGGGTGGCTTCCAGTTCCGGATAATCTTCCAGGCACAGCCTCTCAATATCCGTAAAGCCATGGTCCGCCGTGAGCAAAAACAAGGTATCCGGGCAGACCTCCCATAAGGCCTCCAACTGGCGGTTGGCCTTTGCCAGGTAATCGGAAACCTGCCTGGAGGAACAGCCTGTTTTATGAAGCAGATGGTCCGGTTCGTTGAAATAGCCGTAAATCATATGGGGACCCGGGAGGGAGCAGACCGTGCGGATGCATTCCAGAATTTCCGAAAGTCCGTTGGCGGGAAGGTCCCCGTCTGCGTGGACGGAAAAGCAGGGAATCCCGCAGGTCCCCCGGATGATCTCCGTGATCTGCCGCGTGGGCAGAAAGGTGTTGCCAATGTGGACAGGAGCGGCTTGGGCTCCGTCGTCTGTGGTGTTGGGATACAGGGCCACGTTGGTTTCAAGGGGCGGCCAGAAAATACTCCATCCAAGCCAGCCGCTCTGGGATGGGAACAGAGCCGTTTCCAAAGCCGTGGCCGCAGCGGCCGTGGTGGGAGGAAAAACGGAAGAAAGAGTTCCCAGGTGATGGCGCCGCAGAAATGCGGTTTCCGGCAGATGGGAGGTGAGGATGGTTTCCCCCAAACCGTCCAAAAGCAGCAGGACCACATTCCTGGGAGCGGAACCTAAGAGTGCATCTGCCTGGGAAAGGGTGGGATTGGATACAGGGCAGCCGTAATGATGTAAAATGGAAGCGCTCAAGGCAGTAATGGATGTCTGGGGTACAGGAAAATCATAAAATTTCATGGCTCGTATTCCTCCGTAAACGATGGTGGTTCCATAATATACAAATTGGAAAAAATATTATTATATCAGAAGATCATGAAAAAGAAAAGGTATGAACAGGGAGATTGAAAAAGACTATAAGAGGTTCATGGGCTATCCAGTAAATGAATTGGAATTCTGCAGAAAAATATTATATAATGGCCTTTACGGTTAAAATCAGGAAGCAGGAAAAGCTGCGGGAGGAACGAATGAGGATTCAACTGGAGCACATCACAAAGACGTTTAAAAATACAACTGCTGTGGAAGATCTGGACATTACAATCGAAGACGGAGAGCTGGTTTGTCTTCTGGGGCCGTCCGGCTGCGGAAAGAGCACTACGCTGTCCATGATTGCAGGGCTGGAGGAGCCGACGGCAGGAGATATTTATTTTGATGGAAAGTCCATGAACGGAGTGGAGGCGGAAAACCGTGACATCGGAATGGTATTCCAGAACTATGCCCTCTATCCCCATATGACAGTGGAAGAAAACATTATGTTCCCGCTTAAAATGCGCTGGATGCCGAAGCCGGAACGGAAAAAGCGGATAAAAAGCATTGCGGAAATGATGCAGATCACAGATCTTCTTTCCCGCAAGCCCGGCCAGCTTTCCGGCGGCCAGCAGCAGCGTGTGGCCATCGCCCGCGCCCTTGTGAAGGAACCGAAGATCCTTCTTCTGGACGAGCCTTTTTCCAACCTGGACGCCAGACTGCGTATCGAGCTGAGGGACGAAATCCGCGCCCTGCAGCAGAAGCTTAAAATTACCACCATATTTGTCACCCATGACCAGGAAGAGGCCATGAGTATTTCGGACCGTATCCTGCTGTTAAATAAGGGAAAAATGCAGCAGTATTCCACGCCGCAGGAAATGTACCGCTCGCCTGCAAATCTGTTTGCGGCCAGCTTCCTGGGAAATCCGCCCATCAACCAGATTCCCTGTACCTGGGACCATAAAACCATAACGGTAACCGGGGAAGAAGCGTGGGATTTCTCTTCTGTGACCCCTGTTTTAAGCGGCTCGGTGGACGGCCATGCAATTCTTGGTATCCGCCCGGAGGACCTGGAGGCAGTGGAAAAAGGCGGGAATTTCAAAGGAATTGTCACTGCCATTCAAACTCTGGGAAAAGAAGTGTATCTTAAGATTTCCGGCGTGGAGCATGTGCTGACGGCCTGCCTGGACTGGGACCATGATTATGCCATTGGAGATCATCTGGAATTTCGTGCAAAGAAAGTACATCTGTTTCCGGCCGGACAGGAATCTGCCTCCAGTAAAGGAGGAAGAGCCTCATGAAAAAGAAACCCCAATTGAAAGCCTGGCTTTACCTTCTGCCTGCATTGCTGGTGCTTTCCATATTCCAGATTTACCCCATCTGCAAGTCTTTTATGATGGGCTTTTACACGGATTTTGATTACCTGCACGATGTGGTCCATGCATGGGGAATGGATAACTTCATCAATCTGTTCCATGACGGGGACTTCCATCTGGCCATCAAAAACACATGCTGTCTGACTCTGATTGCGGCACCCCTTTCCATCGTGGTTTCCCTGATGTTTGCCGTACTGTTAAATTCCAATATCCGGTTCCGCAAGGTGTTCCAGAGCATTTATTTTCTGCCTTTTGTCACATCCATGGTGGCAGTTTCCATTGTGTGGGCGTGGATGTTAAATAAGGATTACGGCCTGATCAACAGCATACTCAAGGTGTTCGGAATCAGCAAGGTAGCATGGCTCACCAATCCCAAAATGACCCTGCCCATTCTGGTGGTGCTCAGTATCTGGAAGGGACTGGGATACCGGGTGATTATTTTCCTTGCCGGACTCCAGGGAATTGACCAGAGATATTATTCGGCGGCCAGGCTGGATGGAGCAAAAACCTGGAACCGTTTCTGGCATATCACCATACCGATGCTCCGTCCCACCATATTTTTTTTGTCCATCACATCGGTCATTGATATTTTTAAGACCTTTGATGAGGTATATGTGATGTATTCCAATGAGCCCGGGCCTTTAAAAAGCGGCCTTACCATTGTGTACTACATCTTTACAAAGTTCTACCGCCACTGGGAATTTGCATCGGCTGCGGCTGCGGCCTTTGTGCTTTTCTTAATTATTCTGGCCATCACGCTGTTCCAGTTTGCGGCCGTGCGCCTGGCCAGATGGTATGAGGAGAGGAGGCAGAAATCATGAAAAGAAAGTGGAACAGTCTTTTTGTGAAAGCGGCCACATACCTCATTCTGATTGCCGGGGCCGTGTTCATTCTGCTGCCCTTTGTATGGATGCTTCTCACATCCATCAAGCCTGGAAATGAGGTGCTTTTGATGCCTCCCAAATGGTTTCCATCAAAAATCCAGTGGGAAAACTATGTAAAGGCATTCAGCTCCGTCCCCTTTGCCACGTATTTTCGCAACAGCGTGATCGTGACGGTCTGCATCACCGTATGCGAGCTTATAACCACCATTCTGGCGGCCTTTGCCTTTGCACAGCTTACGTTTAAGGGAAAGAATCTGCTTTTTATGGTTTTGGTGGCCACCATGATGGTTCCGGGAGAGATTCTGGTGATTCCAAACTTTGTCACTCTGGCAAAGCTTGGTTGGATTAATTCCTATAAGGCTCTGGTGGCACCATGGGCAGCCAGTGTATTCTCCATTTTTCTGCTGAGACAGCAGTTTGCATCCATTCCGGACTCTTATTATAAGGCAGCGCGGATGGATGGCTGCCGGGACCTGCGTTATCTGTTCACGGTCATGGTTCCCATGTCGCGGCCCACACTGGTTTCAGTTGCCTTACTTAAAATCATTAATAGCTGGAACTCCTATCTGTGGCCTTTGATTGCCACCAATGAGAGAGGAATGAGAACGCTTCCAGTGGGTCTGGCTTACTTTTCCACAGAGGCAGGAACCCAGTACAATATCCTAATGGCGTTTTCCCTGTTAATTATCTCACCGACTCTGATCGTGTATCTGCTGACGCAGAAATACATAATCCAGGGGGTCAGCAAAAACGGCCTGAAGGGCTAAAGTACCATAGAGAAAACTGGCGGAAGCCATTTTCAAAATATATCAAAAGGAGAAAAGGAATGAAAAAAATCGCAGCACTGACACTTGCGGCTGCCATGGCTGTAACCATGACAGCATGCAGCACTGACACAAAGGCCCCAGAGACCACAGCAGCTCCCGCGGAGGCTGCCCCGGCAGAGACCACGACTGCTCCGGCAGAGACAACGGCTGCCGAACAGGAAGAAGTGGAAATCACCTTCTGGCATGCAATGAGCGGAGTCAACGAGGAAGCAATCCAGAAAATCACGGATGACTTCACAAAAGAGTATCCCAACATCAAGGTAACTCTCATGAATCAGGGCGGATATCTGGATTTGTTTGATAAGCTGATGGCTTCTGCAAAGGCAGACCAGCTTCCGAACCTGGCCCAGATTTATTCCAACCGTCTGTCCTGGTATGTGGACAAGGGACTTGTCCTGGATTTAAATACATACATGAATGACAGCGAGCTGGGCTACACCGCAGAGGAAAAGGCAGATTTCCCGGAGATGTTCATGGATAACTGCATCTGGGACGGAGCACAGTATGCAATGCCCTTCAATAAGAGCCAGATGGTTCTCTACTATAATGTGGATATGTTAAAAGAGGCCGGCGTAGAGGTTCCCACCACATGGGAAGAGTGGGCAGATGCCGCACAGAAGCTGACCAAGGATACAGACGGCGATGGAGAGCCGGATATCTACGGTATGGTATTCGCCAACAACCTGTCCACTGACATCGCTCCGTGGGTAAAACAGGCCGGCGGCAATACCTTAGACGATGCCACCTCCACTCCCTTATTTGACACTCCGGAGATGAAGGAAGCCATCGAATTCCTCAACAGCATGTTCCAGAACAAGTCTGCCCGCTTTGCAGGAGAGGACAAGAACGCCAACATCCCGGTTCAGCAGGGACGCGCTGCCATGTGCGTAGCTTCCACCTCCGCACTTCCGTATATTGAGGAAGGCACCATGGAAGGCATTACCATTGACGCAGCAGCACTGCCGGGCCACAAGAACAACGCCCAGTTATACTACGGCACCAATGTGACCATTTACAACACAGGAACCGATGCAGAGAAGGAAGCTTCCTGGCTGTACTTAAAGTTCCTCACCAGCACAGAGAATACTGCATATTTTGCAGCCCAGACAGGCTATATTCCGGTTCGGAAGTCCGCGGAGACAGACCCGGTATTTGCAGCCGTACTGGCAGAAAAGCCCATCAAGCAGCTCTGCTTCAGATGCATGGATGATGGCTTTCAGGGTGAGAGATGCATCGGCAGCATCAACGCTCTCGATGCCCTTGGCGATCAGATTGACCTGATCTTCAGCGGCGAAAAGGACGTGGATACAGCCCTTAAGGATGCCCAGGCCAATGGCGAAAAGGCAATCGCAGAGGCCCAGAACAACTAAATTCCGCTGGAAAAAAGCCCCCTGTGCCAGGGAAAGCACCGGGGGCTTCCTTTTTGAAAGGGAAAACCATGGAAATTTTTATATCAGATCTGGACGGCACTCTTTTAAACAGAAAGGGGAGCCTCAGTGGAAATACCGTAAATATCTTAAAGTCGCTCATCAAAAGCGGACTTCATTTTACCGTGGCTACGGCCAGGACCCCCTTTTCAGCCATTCCTCTTTTGAAAGAGCTCGCCATCAAAGACTGTATGATTTTACTGAACGGAGCCGTGCTGTATGATCCGGTGAAAAAGCGCTTTTTCCATTCTGTGGAATTGGGAAAGGAGGCGATGAAGGCCTTACAGGAAGCGGAGCAGGAGGGAATCCAGGGAATGCTGTTTGCCATGAAAGAGGAAAAGCTTTGCGTTTTTCTGGGAAAGGTCAAGGTCCGCCTGTGGGACGGATACTTCGATTTTTCCAAAACAGCCCATATTTCATCCATCCGCCGGGAGTTTCCGGAAACCTCTGCCTCTGGCCTTCAAAATGAATCGGTGATTTACGGGCTTTATATGGACGATAAGCCGGAGGTTCTGGAAGAAATGAAGAAAAAGCTGTCCCTGAGACAAGATCTGGCCCTTGACTATTATAAGGACCAGTATACCAAGGACCGCTGGTGCCTGGAAATCTGCAGCAGCAATGCGTCCAAAGGCCATGCCGTAAAAGCCCTCCGTGCCATGATGGGCGGAGGAGAATTTACGGCTTTTGGAGACAGCAGAAATGACATTCCCCTGTTTCAGGCATGCGAGAAGGCCTTTGCAGTGGAAAACGCATGTGAGGAATTAAAGCAGATGGCAAGCGGCATCCTTTTTGATAATGAAAGGGATGGGGTAGCGGAATATATCAAAACGATCTGCCGGAGGAAGGCCTGATTTTAACCCGGTCCGCCCGAATCATGAATTGTTCCCGCAGCTTCTGCCTTTGAAGCTCAGTTCCGATGAAAACAGCCTTCCCTTCCGCGCAGGATTCCTCTCCGGTCACCAGGTAACGGCCGTCCGCCACATCAAACCGAAGAACCTGTTTCCCGGCGGGGAGACTTCCCTTGGCCCGGAAGATATTCCCGTAACAGCCGCGGATTAACTGCTCCAGAAGGAAAAACAGCCGTTCCGGACAGTCCATGGCCGCACCCTTTAAGGAAAAGCTGTCGGGAAGAGTTTCGCTTTCCGCTGACGGATCTCTTAAAATACGTCCGTCATATCCGCGGGAGAGAAGTTCCTCCCACTGTTCTTTTTTAAGGGAGCTGTAATGCTCAGTCATAAGTACTCCGCCGGGATTGATTTTTTCAAGCTCCCGGCGCAGTACTTCTTTTTCTTCTGCCTGGGCATTCTCCATTTTTGAGACAAACACCGCGGATGCCGATGCAATCTGTTCCTGATAGAGAACCGGATACTCCCTGCTGTACCGCAGGAAGCTGTTTCCGTCCACAATGGTCACCGGGGCCAGAAGCGTAATCCGTTCATACTGAATCTTCTGGAGATTCCTCACAACATTTCCGAGCATTCCGACTCCGGTGGGCTCAATGACCAGATAGTCCGGGTCAACGGAATTGGCAATGGTCAGAACCGATGCTGCAAAATCACCCTTTGCAGAGCAGCAGATGCAGCCCTCGGTCATTTCCCAGACATTCACATCCGCTTCCTGGACATTCTGCCTTAAAATATCCCCGTCAATCCCTGCTGCACCGTATTCATTTTCCAATATGGCAAATTCTTTCCCTGTGCGGGCGGCCAAAGTCTTAATAAAGGTGGTTTTGCCCGCCCCCAGAAAGCCGGATACAATCAAAATTTTCATGGCCTGGCAACCTAGTTTACGATTTTCACCACAGGTTTGATGAGATCGGCTGGTTTGTCTCTCATTAAGAACAGGGCCTCTTCCAAATGCTCCCAGCCATCAAACACATGGGTGGAAAGCGGTTTTAAGTCAAGTTTTCCCGCTGCTACCAGGGCGCCTAACTTCTCCATACGGAGACGTCCGCCCGGCATCAGGCCGCCGTTTATCTGTTTGTGTCCCATTCCAACACCCCATTCCACACGGGGGATATCAATAACGCTGCCGGAGCCAAGATAGTTCACATTGCCGATCTTTCCGCCCGGCTTTAAGCATTTCACGGCTTCTGCAAAAGTTTCTACGCCGCCGCCTGCGATCACAACCTTATCCACGCCTTTGCCGTTTGTCATGGCAAGGACCTGCTCATGAATGGGGCCGTTTTTATAGCTGATGAAATCGGAGGCGCCATAACCCTTTGCAGCTTCCACGCAGACAGGTCTTGTACCCACGGCTAGAATTCTGGATGCGCCCCGCATGTTAGCTCCTGCCACGGACATTAAGCCCACCGGGCCGATTCCGATGACCAGAACCGTGTCGCCGAACTGCACATCTGCCAGTTCCACCCCATGGAATCCTGTGGGAACCATGTCAGAGAGCATGCAGGCATCCACCGGATTTATGGTCTCCGGAAGAAGAGCCAGGTTTCCGTCGGCATCGTTGACATGGAAAAATTCGGAGAACACGCCGTCTTTAAAATTTGAGAACTTCCAGCCTGCCAGCATACCTCCGGAGTGCATGGAATATCCGGCCTGGGCCTCCAGGGAATTCCAGTCAGGAGTGATGGCCGGAACTAAAACCCTGTCTCCGGGCTTAAAATCCTTCACCAGTTCACCCACTTCCACAACTTCCGCACAGCATCCATGGGCCCGCATTTCGGTCTTTCTTTTTCAATCCAGCCGGATTCTCCGATTCGTAACATTGCATAACCCTTCATAGCGCAGATCTCCTTTTTTCGTTAAAAAAATGTCATATAACAAGTTCACTATAACAGATCATGATGCCGGAATCAAGATATGAGTCAATGAGTGTCAGAGAAAACCAAGGGAACCGTAAACAAAGCTTAAAGCATGGAGGGACAAAATATGGCATAATATCAGTAGATATTATGCCCGCGCCGATTCGCGACCGACCAAAGGGAGGACAAATTCCAAAGCGAATCGTGTGCAACCTGCGGAGCATGACATGTCGGAGACATGGCATAATGTTAAAAAGAATGGCAGAAGAAAGGATGTGCATATATGAAGCAGAAAATAAAACTGTGGCTGCTGCTGGCAGGAATTCTTGTGACAGCCGCAGCCTGCGGAAGGAAGGAACCGGCATTGCCTTCAAAAGAATATGAAAATAAGCAGGAGGAACCGGACCAGAGCATTGGAGAGTCCATACCGGAGAAAACCGTGGAGGAAGAAGCGTTTGCAGGGCCGGCAGGCCTGTCTGAGGCCCCGTCCATGGGGATTCTGGACCAGCCGGAGAATCAAATTCCGCCCAAAAGCCAGAGTTTGCAGGAAATTTCTCCGGAAAGCTATAACTGGAATTATTATGACGAAAAAGGCAAAATGGGGCTGGCGCTCCGGGGGACAGATCTCCTTTCTCGTGCAGAATGGGCCAAAAGAATTCCGGCCGCAGAGATTTCCCTTTCCTGGCCGGTGATGCCGGATGGAATCACCATGAGCCAGTACCCTTTGGAAGCTGCCCAAAATGCAGAAAAAGAACCGGAGAAGGAAATGACATATGAGGATAAGTTTCTTGCGGAGCCGGAACCGGAAAAGATATATGTGATTACGGCGGAATGGAAGAGGGAGAGGCTGGAGGAAAACGGATTCTATGGAGACGCGTCCTACGTGATTGTCACAGAATAAAACGTCCGCCCAAAATGGAAAAAGTTGTTAAAAAAGTGCAAATATCGCAAATTTTGCAAAAATTTCAGGAACTTCGTTGCATTGACTGAAGAAATATGATAAATTAAAAGTGTCACCAGATAACATACCGGGGGTACCGGAGCACACAGATGGGGGTACGGATGAAAAATAAATTATATTACATACTGTTCGTTTTTTATTGTATTGGAGTTGCCTTTATTCTTTATATCAACGGTGTCTTTACCGGAGAGGTGTCCTCCTATACGAATCTGATGATTAACGGTGCATTCCTGTTCATTATCGGCGTGCTGTTTGTGATTTCAGCGTTCAGCTTTTCACGGTTAAACCGCTGCACGGCGGAGCTTCAGACTGTGACAGAACAGATGCAGAATGAATACGACAAGGCCGACGGAAAAAATCTCTGGGGCAGCTACCAGAACCGCACCAATCTGTTTCAGGGAAAGGAATTAAAGGAAGCCTATTTAAAATATTTAATGCGTATGCAGAATGGCCGGACCAGGCGCGGGTATATGACTTCCTGTGATATTGAGGAGTTCTTTAACGAAGACCTGCTTGACAAGGTGGGAATGACCTATTTCAACTCCGGAATTGCCGGAACCCTCACAGGCCTTGGAATTCTCGGTACCTTTTTGGGCCTGTCCATGGGACTCGGTTCCTTTAACGGGGACGATATCTACACCATTTCCGACAACGTGGGTCTGCTGCTTTCCGGAATGAAGGTGGCTTTCCACACATCCGTGTACGGAATCTTTTTCTCCCTGGTATTTAACTTTGTGTACCGCAGCATCATGTCAGATGCCTACGGAAAGCTGGATGGGTTTCTGACCGCATTCCGCCAGTGCGCCATGCCGCCGCAGGCCACCGAAGAGGAAAATTCCTCGGCCATGCTGGTTTATCAGGCCAATATGGCAAATTCCATGAAGCGGATGCTGGAGCTTCTGCAGGGCAGTGCCGCCGAACAGACCGAGGGCGTGGAGCGAATCGTGGGCCAGGTGATGGAACATCTGGAATATTCCATGGGAGCCAGCTTTAAAACTCTTGGAAATACCATAACGGCCGCCGGACAGTCCCAGGCAGCCTATGCAAACGCTTGTATGGAGCTCACGGAAGCCACAGCAAAGCTTGTGGAGGCCAGCAAAGAGCTGCAGGAGGCCGTTTCAAAGGAAATG
Source organism: Clostridium sp. (assembly GCA_021770825.1). Classification (GTDB taxonomy): domain Bacteria; phylum Bacillota; class Clostridia; order Lachnospirales; family Lachnospiraceae; genus CANRXD01. Next base: position 17,910 of record JAETQD010000016.1, read on the forward strand.
GATAGGCAGGAGGCCTTCGCCAGGGAGCTGAAGAACCAGAAGGAGGAGATCAAAACTGCCTGCCGGGAGATGACCGATGAAGTCAGCAACCAGCTATACACCTTTGAACAGATGAGGAGCCTGTATGAAAAATAGACGAAAGAACAGGGAGGCGTTTTTGGAGCCCAGCTACTGGCAGTCCTATTCGGACATGATGGCAGCGCTGCTTTTGATCTTTGTTCTGATCATCGCCATAACCCTCTCCATATACAAACAGAAAACCACCGATCTGGAGCAGGCACGGCTGGAATTAAATGCAGCCCAGGCCCAGCTTGACCAGGCGGCGGTGGACCTGGAAAAATCCAGGACGGAAATTGAGCTTTCCAACAAGGAGCTGGCCGCATCTCTGGCAGAGCTTAAGGAGGCCTACGCCAAGGCAGCCCTGACCGAAGAGGAGTTAAACAAGGCATATCTGGAAATTGAGGACGCCCAGAAGGAGCTGGAGGTGACGAAAAACGAGCTTCAGGACATTGTGGGAATCCGGACGGACATCATCGGTGCCTTACAGTCTGCCTTTAACAATTCCGGCATGACCGTGGACGCCCAGACGGGCTCCATCACCTTCTCTTCCGATGTACTGTTTAACTATAACAGTGCCGTTTTAACCGCGGAAAGCAAGGAGACCTTACGGGAGATCATCCCCATGTATTTAGGGGTTCTTTTACAGGAGCAGTACCGGGAGTATATTGCTGAGATCATCATTGAAGGACATACGGACACGGACGGCAGCTATCTGAGCAACCTGCAGCTTTCCTATAACCGCGCCAGCTCCGTGGCCAGATTCTGCCTGGATGCGGGAAACGGCCTCAATGAGGAAGAGATCGGAAGACTCCAGAGGCTTTTGACCGTAAACGGCCGTTCTTACAGCAATCCTGTCTATAACGGACCAGGGGATGCAGAGAGCGGAGCAGCCGTTAATATGGAAGCCTCCCGCCGTGTGGAAATCAAATTCCGCTTGAAGGAAGATGAAATGATCGAGCGGATTTCGGAAATCCTCGAAGACTGATGAAGGACTGTGGGGGTAATTCTTTCTTGACTTTATATGGCTTTTTTTGTAAAATTAATGCATGAAAAACCAATGTTTAGGGGTGAAACAGTATGAAAACAGGAAATCCGAACAAAGGGAATTTTACGGGACTTGCAGTGATGGTGGCCGCGTCTGCCGTACTAGCAGTAAGCGCAGACCCGCTCCAGGGGGTGTTAAAGGAAATTCTTCCCAAACAGTCCGGCGTAATTCAGTATAAACAGGTGGCTGCTCCTGCAGCAGCAAGAGAAAACGGAGTGGTTTCGGCCGATGAATGGGCGGAGATTTATCCGGAGATTGTGGCCTCCTATAAGGCAAATGACGAAAACAGCTACCGGGTGGACTATCTGGAAGAGGACCCGTATATAAAGGAACTGTACGAGGGCTTTGGATTTGCCAAGGATTACACAAGCGCCATAAGCCACACCTACACGCTTGAGGATGTGAAAGCCACAGAGAGACCTCATCCGTTAGCCAACTGTCTGACCTGTAAGACACCGGATTATACAAAGTTAGTAAATGATATGGGTGTTGAGGCTTACAAGCTGGATTTTGAAGAGACCCATGCAAAAATGGCCGAAAATGTAAGCTGCTACAACTGCCATGAAAATCAGGCAGGAAACGGCGGTGAGCTGGTGGTGACCCACTCCTATGTGACCGATGCCCTGGGCGAGAATGTGAATTCCATCGACCCGGCTGTTATGGCCTGCGGACAGTGCCATATCGAGTACTATTTTGACCCGGATACAAAGGCTACCGGAATGCCCTATGACAGTATCGAGGCAATGGATCCGGAAGCAATTCTTGCATATTATAATGAAATGGGCTTCTCCGACTGGTTCCAGGAGAGCACGGGAACCGGACTCTTAAAGGCCCAGCATCCGGAGCTTGAAACCTTCCTGGGTGCAGGAAGTGTCCATGCGTCCAGCATGAACTGTGCAGACTGCCATATGGCAGTGGTGACAGAAGGAAAGACCACCTATACAAGCCACAAGTGGGAAAGCCCCCTTGCGAACCCGGAAATTTTAAATACCTGTGTGGAATGCCACGGCGATACGGATATGACAGCCAAGGTTAAGGCAATCCAGGAAGAGGTAACCGGACGGGAGAAGGAAGTGGGAGAAAAGCTTGCAGCTTTAAAGAATAAGCTGGCCGATGCAGTGGCAAAGAAATCCATGACAGAAAGCGATCTGGATGTGGTTCGTTCCCTGTATCGTGATGCACAGTGGTATTGGGACTTCTGTTACGTGGAAAACAGTGAAGGCGCCCATAACTCCACGCTCTCCAAACGCTGCCTTGATAAGTCAGAAGCGCTGATTGACCAGGCCATGGGACTTTTGGGAGTATAAGAATTTTGAATTGAGAGACAGAACGGTGAGGGTCGGTTTCCGGCCCTCATTTTTCGGAAAAGGGGACAGATGAAACGATGGAAAAGCGGTTGAGACAGGCAGGAAGCTTCTTATGTTCCATGAAATGTGCGGTGGGTGTGCTGATAATTCTGGCAGCGGCCTGTACCGTGGGAAGCCTGATTCCCCAGGGGCAGGGCACGGCTTATTACACAGCCAATTACTCCAGTACCCTTGCAGGGGCAATTTTACTGCTGGGACTGGATGATATCTTCCATTGCTGGTGGTTTGTGGGGCTTACGCTGCTTTTATGTGTGAACCTCCTCTGCTGCAATGTGCTGCGGTTTCCCGGTCTTGCAAAAAAACAGAAAGCTGGTTTTTGCCCGGAAAGCTGCCTGGCAGCCTGGGACAAAACCCCGGCGGTGACCCTGAACCGGGAGCCGGATTCCCTGTTTTTGCGGATGGGATTCCGGAGGCTTCAGAAAGTGAGTACATTGGAGGGCCGGGAGTGCCTGTATGCTTCAAAAAACCAGGCAGGAATCTGGGGTCCGTGGCTCTGCCATCTGGGAATGTTAATTATCATTGCGGGCTTTGGACTTGGCCAGATTTTCCAGACAGTCTATACCGTATATGGGGTTCCCGGACAGAGAAAGGCGATCGGGGACACGTCCTATGAGATGAGAATTGATGAATTTGCGGTGGAACTGCGCGAAGATGCGACGGTGGAGCAGTACAGGACAGGATTTACAGTCCTTGACGGGGAGTATGGCGATGAATACTCGGCTGTGACCATGGTCAACAAACCGGCTACCGTAAAGGGAATGCGGTTCTATCAAAACTCCACAGGCTGGGCGGCTTCCCTTGACATATTAAAAGGCGGAGAAAAAATCCAGGAGGAATTGCTCTGTGCCGGAGAGTTTGCCAGGGTTTCGGGGAAGGAAGAACTGGCGGTGGTGCTTACGGCTTTTTATCCCGACTATTATGAGGATGAGAACGGACAGCCCATGACCCTGACGCCAAAGCTTTCCAATCCCGCCTATCTGTATACCCTGTATTATCAGGACAAGATTCTTGGCATGAATGTGCTGACGGACGATCAGGTGATTTCTGTGGAGGACTATACCTTTGTATTCCATGACCCACAGCAGTATACACTCATTCAGGTGAAGCGTGACCCCTTTGGGTGGCTGGCAGCCATCGGTGGTCTGGTGGTGATCGTTTCCCTGATTCTGGCATTTTATGTGCGTCCGGCAGAGCTGTGGGCAGTGAAGGACGAAAATGGAACCTGGGCGGTGGCCGGAAGAAGCCGCAAGGGCGGAGCCATGTTTATAGAAGAAATCCGGCAGGAAGCAGAAAAGGAGAACAGAAAAAATGGGAAGTGAGCAGTTCCTTCAGATTGAAAATACGCTGTTTACCGCAGTTATGGTGCTGTACCTGGCTGCCATGGTTTTATACTTTATATTTTTTGCAGTGAAAAGCGAGAAGGCAGGAAAAATTGCAGGCTATGTCATTGCCGCCGGCTTTGTGCTGCATACGGCTGCTTTGGTGACCAGAGGGGTAGGCGCAGGGCGGCTTCCCCTTACCAACCAGTATGAATTTGCCACCAGTTTTGCATGGGGAATCAGCCTGTGCTTTCTGGTGTTTGTCTGGAAGTATCGGTTCCAGGCCCTGGGAACCTTTGTGACCCCGGTAATTTTTCTTCTGATCGGCTATGCGGCCATGCAGAGCAGGGAAGTACGGGAGCTGATGCCGGCCTTAAGAAGCAACTGGCTTGGAATTCATGTGTCCACGGCGATCATATCTTACGGTGCCTTCGGCGTTTCCTTTGCCGTGTCCTTGATGTTTTTGCTCCGACAGAACATGCAGGACCACGAATTCTGGGATGCACATATTCCAGATATGCAGAAGCTGGATATTATCAGCTACCGGGCCGTGTCCCTGGGATTTCTGTTTCTTACTTTTGTCATCGTGAGCGGTGCCATCTGGGCCGAACGGGCCTGGGGAAGCTACTGGTCCTGGGACCCGAAGGAAACATGGTCACTGATCACATGGATTATCTATGCACTGTATCTGCACCTGCGGTTATCCAGAGGATGGCGGGGGAAGAGCGCAGCCATGTTTGCCGTGGTGGGATTTATCTGTGTTCTGTTTACCTACGTGGGAGTGAATACGCTGATTCCCGGCATCCACAGTTACGCATAAACTATGGAAGGAATATGACAGAGGGAGCGAGACAGGATGAATTTACATGGAGTTATCATTGCAGTTGCCTGCTTTCTTACTATCGGGATTTTTCATCCCATTGTCATTCAGGCTGAATACCACTTATCTTCCAGGTGCTGGCCGGCGTTTCTGGCAGCCGGACTTTTTTTCCTGGTCATAAGTGCACAGACGGAAAATGTTACCGTTTCTGCCATCCTGGGCGTGGCCGGATGCAGTTTTCTCTGGAGTATTCTGGAGTTAAAGGAACAGGAGAAGCGGGTGGAGCGGGGCTGGTTTCCTGCCAATCCCAAAAGAAACAAAGAGAAAGAAGACCAGGGGCGTTGAGGAGCTGCTGCCGCAGAGCCGGATGTGCAGGATGCAGAAAGCCGGAACAGGCGGCGAATGCTCTTGACGGCCATGGGGACGGGTGATAAAATTCACCTTAAGAAAATACCGGAACCATTCACCGGGAGCAGAATGCCAAAAGGGCCTGGAGCCGTTTGATGTCTGCCGCCCTGCATTCATGCCCGAAAAAGGAACATGGAGGAAAAAACATGAAAACTTACGATACCATCGCCCTGGGCGAGCTGTTGATTGATTTTACGGAAAATGGAGTGAGCGCACAGGGGAATCCGATTCTGGAAGCCAACCCGGGCGGAGCGCCCTGCAACGTGCTTTCCATGTTAAGCCGTCTCGGACACAAAACGGCTTTCATCGGAAAAGTCGGTGAGGATGCTTTCGGAGAGCAGCTTGAGAAAGCACTGGTAGAAGTTGGAATTGACACCAAGGGCCTTGCAAAAGACCAAAAAGTTCACACCACACTGGCTTTTGTACATACGAAAGAGGATGGGGACCGGGAGTTTTCCTTCTACCGGAATCCGGGAGCAGATATGATGCTCTCTGAGGAGGACTTAAAGGAAGAACTCATTGAAAACTGTAAGATTTTCCATTTCGGAACTCTCTCCATGACCCATGAGGGATGCCGAAAGGCAACGAAAAAGGCCATTGCAATGGCAAAGGAGGCCGGAGCGATTCTGTCTTTTGACCCGAACCTGAGAGAACCGCTGTGGGACAGCCTGGAGGATGCAAAGGAACAGGTTTTATACGGCATCGAGCACTGCGATATCCTTAAAATCTCTGACAATGAAATCCAGTGGCTGACCGGTTTGGAAGACTATGACCAGGGAATCCGGATGATTCAGGAAAAATATTCCGTTCCGTTGATTTTGCTGTCCATGGGAAAGACCGGAAGCCGGGCATACACAGGGAATCTCCGGGTGGAACGTCCTGCATACGTCCAGAAAAATACCATTGAAACCACAGGAGCAGGAGACACCTTCGGCGCCTGTGTGCTCCACTATGTTCTTTCCAATGGATGGCATGCATATACAAAAGAGGAGCTGGAGGAGATGCTCTCCTTTGCAAACGCAGCGGCCGCCATCATCACAACCCGCAAGGGTGCTCTGCGGGTGATGCCGACGAAGGAAGAAGTGGAAGCGCTTTTATAGCTTTCAGAACATAAAAAAGCCAGGAGACATATCAAAATGCGATGTTCTCCTGGCTTTGCGCCTCTAAGGGCTTAATTGTAATAGAGCGTTCCGTTTACGGAGATGATTCCATAGTCCGTAATGGTTACTTTTTTGGAGGAAGCCGAATCACGGTATTCTTTATCACTGATTTTTTCCAGCGTATAGATTCCTGTCAGCTCACCGTCTTCATCATAGAAAAGACCTGCCAGGGAGTTTCCTGTGCCGATGTTGAGCTCCACATATTCTCCATCCTCTGAGGAATACGTTCCGATGATGTCGTATCTGTCATAGGAATAATCGTATTCCTCTTCCGTGTTCTGTTCTCTGATCTGTACTTCGCCGTCTGCGGTCCAGGCACCGTCACTGTTTACGGTATATCCGTCCGGGGTTTCTGTGTCATGGAGCATGTATCCGTCTGCACCAAAATAATAGCATTCTGCAATTCCATCCTGGTTTCCGTCCAGCCATTCCCAGGTGCCGGAGAGATAGCTTCCATCATCCTCCTGCCACCGCCATCCGGTGGTATCGGAAACCCACTGTCCTGCAAATGATGTGATTCCCATGGATACGGCCATGGCTGCGGCCAAAACGGTTGTTATCATCTGTTTTCTCATATATCATACCTCCTGAAAATAGAAATAAATTTGTCGTAACGAAAAGCGCTCATCTGTATATATAAAATGTACCAGAGGAATGTGTTTGTTCTGTGAAGAAAGTGCGTCAAAACCCCGAAGGAATTGTGGCAAAGTTTGGGCGGATAAAAGAAAAGAACTTGACAATTGGGAACTTTTATACTATTCTATTAAAAAGTTCATAAATCTTAAACCGTGGATCGGGACGAGTACCTGTCTGTAACATGCACAGAGAGCTGCCGGTGGTGGAAGTGCAGCGATGGGAGGATATGGGAATGGACCCGTGAGGGCGAATTGAAACTTCGGGAGTAGAGGAGACGTAGCTGCACGTTACAGCAGGAAGTGTATGACAGTACACGTCAATGAGAGCATTCGTAAGAATGAATTTAGGTGGCACCGCAGAAGTAATGACTCCTGTCCTATTAGCATAAGCTAAGGGACAGGAGTTTTTTATGTTAGTAAAAATCAAAAAACAAAGAAAGGAAGAGATCATATGAGACAGGAAATTCCCTACAAAATCTATTTGGAAGAGCAGGAGATGCCGAAGCAGTGGTACAATGTCCGCTCCGACATGAAAAAGAAACCGGCCCCCATTTTAAATCCACAAACCTTAAAGCCCATTACTGTGGAGGAGTTATCCGGCATTTTCTGTGAGGAGCTGGCAAAACAGGAGTTGGATGATACGACAGCATTTTTTGATATTCCCGATGAAATCCGGGATTTTTATAAGATGTACCGTCCATCCCCTCTTGTGAGAGCCTACTGCCTGGAAAAGAAACTGGGGACCCCCGCCCATATTTATTATAAATTTGAGGGAAATAACACGTCCGGAAGCCATAAATTAAACTCTGCCATCGCCCAGGCCTACTATGCAAAGAAGCAGGGCTTAAAGGGTGTCACCACAGAGACAGGCGCAGGCCAGTGGGGAACGGCCCTCTCCATGGCATGCTCGTACTTTGATCTGGACTGCCAGGTATATATGGTAAAGTGCTCCTACGAGCAGAAGCCCTTCCGCCGGGAAGTGATGCGGACCTACGGAGCCCAGGTGACTCCGTCTCCGTCCATGAACACAGAGGTGGGACGGAAAATCAACGCCCAGTTCCCTGGTACCACAGGAAGCCTTGGATGTGCCATTTCTGAAGCGGTGGAAGCAGCCGTATCCCAGAAGGGGTACCGCTATGTGCTGGGCTCTGTTCTGGCCCAGGTACTGCTGCATCAGTCCATCATCGGTCTGGAGACCAAGACAGCCCTGGATAAATACGGTATCAAGGCAGACATGATCATCGGCTGTGCCGGAGGCGGTTCCAACCTGGGAGGCCTGATTTCTCCGTTTGCAGGAGAAATGTTAAGAGGTGAGGCCAGATATGATATTATTGCTGTTGAACCTGCATCCTGCCCCAGCATGACCAGAGGCGTTTATGCATATGATTTCTGCGATACCGGTAAAGTTTGCCCCCTGGCTAAAATGTATACCCTGGGAAGCGGCTTCATTCCGTCAGCCAACCACGCAGGCGGACTCCGTTACCATGGCATGAGCTCCATCGTATCCGAGTTATACGATCAGGGACTTATCACAGCCAGAAGCGTGGAGCAGACCGAGGTATTTAAGGCAGCCCAGACCTTTGCAAGGGTAGAGGGCATTCTCCCGGCACCGGAGAGCAGCCATGCCATCAAGGTTGCCATTGACGAGGCCTTAAAGTGCAAGGAGACCGGAGAGGAGAAGAACATTGTATTCGGCCTGACCGGAACCGGATATTTTGATATGGTGGCATACCAGAGATTCAATGATGGGGAAATGTTAGATTATATTCCCACAGATGAAGAGCTGGCAAAGTCCTTTGCTACCCTTCCGAAGGCAGAGGCATAGTAAGGTGACTCCATGCCTTTTGAGCATGATTTCACATACAGCATAAGTATTTGCCACAGGAAGTTTTCAGAGTTAAAATAATGAGGAAAACCAGAGGCCGGGATTGATGGTTCCGGCCTCTTATATTATGTATGCCTGCTTGAGCAGGAGGCTTAAGGGACAGCATCCTTTAGAAAACGGGAGGTACGAACTTGGAGTATCGGAAACTTCCTCATGGTGAGGAAAAAATCAGCATTTTGGGCCTTGGTACCAGCTCCATACAGGCAGCCGGAGAAAAGGAGATCCAGGAGACCGTGACGGCTGCGCTGGAAAGCGGAATCAATTTCTTTGACATGGCTTCGGCGGAGGCAAAGCCCTTTGAGGCCTATGGCCGTGCATTGGAAGGAAGGAGAAAGGACGCATATTTTCAGATTCATTTCGGCGCCAACTATGAGACGGGAACCTATGGATGGACCACAAATCTGGATACCATAAAGCGTTCGGTGGACTGGCAGCTTTCAGCGCTGAAAACTGATTATATTGATTTTGGATTTATCCACTGTCTGGACGATGAGAAAGATTTGGAGAAGGTCACAGTCGGCGGTGTCATTGAACATATGAAATCGCTGAAAAAACAGGGAGTCATCCGGCATTTGGGACTTTCCTCCCATACACCGCGCCTGGCAGCAAAAGTGCTGGACATGAAGATCATCGATATGCTGATGTTCAGCATCAACCCGGGATATGATTACCGCCATGGCACCTACGGAATCGGAACGGTGGATGAGCGGATGAAACTGTATCAGAGATGTGAGGCAGAAGGTGTGGGAATTTCCGTCATGAAGGCCTTCGGCGGAGGACAGCTTTTAAATGAAAAGACCTCCCCCTTTAAGAAAGCCCTGACGGAATACCAGTGCATCCAGTATGCCCTGGATAAGCCGGGGGTACTGACGGTGCTTCCGGGAATCCGCGGGAAGGAAGATTTAACGCATATTCTGGGCTTTTGTCAGGCAGCTCCGGAGGAAAAGGATTATTCTGTTCTGGGCTCTTTTACTCCGCAGGATGCAGAGGGAATCTGTGTATACTGCAATCACTGCCAGCCATGTCCCATGGGGATTGATGTGGCTCTGATCAATAAATATTATGATCTTGCACTGGCAGGCGATGAGCTGGCCAAAAATCACTATGGAAAGCTTGCAAAAAAGGCCGGAGCCTGTATCCGGTGCGGCCACTGTAACGGACGATGTCCCTTCCATGTGGACCAGATGGCGCGGATGAAGGAAATTTCCGGGTATTTTGGAGAATAGGAGAAAAATAAAAAACGGCGAGGACTTTATCACAAAATGAAGTCTTTGCCGTTTTGTTTAAGAATTCTCATCGTCCGATGGATCCGGATCGGGGATGAAGGTGGCAATATCCGAGATATCATCGCACTCTAAAATTTTGCACAGCATGTCCAGAGTGCTGGTGTAAACCACCTGGTTGTGTCTCAGCCTGTATACCTGTGCGCGGCTGACACCATAGTCTTTATAAAGTTTATTCTGTGAAAGTCCCTTTTTCTTCAGGGTCAGCCATAACTTATCGTAAACAATCATATAGATTCCCACATTTCTAAAGATTCGATTGCATTTTTTTCATTATCCCATTATTATGGACTTAAAAGAAGTTTCCGCTTTCGGAAACACCAACACGGAAGAGAGGTATCAGGATGGATAAGAACAGTGCGGATTTTAAAATGCTGGTGTATGATTTGATGAACGGTTCCATTGATCTGGAAATGCATCCGGTGGAAGAAAGCAGGTATGTGAAAAATGCATACGAGGAAGGTTCTGACTGTGATCAGGCCTATGCAAAGGCCATAAAAGCCTGCGAGCGGCTTGGGGAGCGTTTGGGAGCGCCCTCTGGCGAAGATCCGGATGTGGAGTGCATCATGAACAGTATGCTTAAAATCCAGGAGATTTTATGCATGAAAATGTATGAATACGGATGGTTTTTTGCAAAGAGTGAAAAAGAATAGAATACGTGCCAGAGGTGGTTTGGCTGCCCGCGTACAGGAAAGGCAGGCCTGTTTTGTTTATGTTTACAGCGGAACCTGGATATGCTAAGATTTCGAAAAGAAAAAATTGCCGGGAGAAAGGAAATAACAATGGCTTATTTAGAGGAACTGGACGGTTTTTACGGCACAGGGGAGAAAAACAAGGCAGGCCAGACGCTGGAGGAATTCTTAGGCAGCTACAATCCGAAAAAATATGACTGCCCCAGCAATACAACGGACATCGTGGTCGTCCGCTGTGAAAAGCGGCTGCAGGCCTGGGGGCAGCCCCTTAAAATATTGCTGGTGAAGCGGGCAAACCACCCCAGCATTGGATTCTGGGCCGCACCGGGCGGCTTTGTGGAGCTGAGGGAAGACCTTTATGAGGGAGCAGCCCGGGAGCTTTTTGAGGAAACCGGAGTGGAGGGACTTCCGTTGGAACAGCTTTGTACATGGGGAGATTATAAAAGAGATCCCCGATGGAGAGTGATTACCACTTCATTTCTGGCTCTGGTGGAGGGCGATGTTTTTGTGAAGGCCGGGGATGATGCGGCAGATGCCCTGTGGATGGATGTGGATTTACATTTATGTGAGGAAAACAGTGAAAACAGAGAGGTCTGGGAGCTGCGGCTGGAAAACAAAGAGCATTCCGTCTCGGTGGGTGCCAGGGTTCTGGTGACCCGTTCCGGGCACAGGCTGTTGCCCCAGGAAAAGTACCGGCTGCTAAAGAGCGATGGACTGGCTGTGGACCATGGCTGCCTGATTGTTCAGGCTCTTCTTTATCTTAAAAGGAAATTACAGGAATAAGGCTTCTCCGGTATGATCCGTGTCTTTTGACAGAAAGGTGAGAAGGAGTAACCCATGTGCAGCAGGTATTATGTGGATGAATGGACGGAAAAAGAAATCATGAGGATTGCCCGGGAAACCGGCAGGAAACTGGCATTTCCAAAGACGGGAGATATACATCCCTCAGAGGCCGCCTGTGTGCTGGCAGGAAACGGAGATGCCATCGAGGCATGGTCTATGAACTGGGGTTTTCAGCAGTACGAGGGCAAAGGACTTTTTATCAATGCCAGAGCGGAGAGTATTCTGGAGCGTGTGACCTTTAAGGACAGTGTAATCCGGAGGCGGTGTGTGATTCCGGCTGCTGGATTCTATGAGTGGGACAGGGAAAAAACCATTGCATCCTTCCGGTCTGAGGATTCCCATGTGCTCTATATGGCCGGGATATATAAGCAATTTGAAGGCGGCAGCCGTTTTGTGGTTATCACCACGAAGGCCAATCCTTCCGTATCCCCGGTCCATGACAGAATGCCCTTACTGTTGAAAGAACAGGAGATAGAGGCCTGGCTGGATGAAACAGCCGGCCTTAAGACCGTGAAATCCATGCTTTTAAAATGCCCGGGCCCGCTTCAGTGCCATCAGGAATATGAGCAGCAGAGATTTTCGTTTTTGTAAATTGCTTTTTTAGATTTTCTGTGTTATCATCAAATCATCTTATCCAGACGGCCGGTTCCGGCCGTTTGGAATCTTAGCCGAAAGGCATCATGAAAGTATCTTTCAGAGGAGACCGGAAGGTCTTGCCGCAGAAAAATTCCAATGAAGTGAAAATGAAAGAGGAGGTAGTTTGGTATGGGAAAACCTATGAATTCCACAGGTGTATTGGCGGAGTATTTTCCGATGCTCCGGACGAAAGAAGAAATCTGCCGCATTATTTCTGAAACCCCCAGGCTCAATGACATGTTTCAGCAATGGAGGGAGGAGGAACAGGAAGAATTCCTTGGCTTTTGTTCCGGTGCCCGGGGGCTTAAGGTGGTTTATGATGGAGTATTTAAAGAAATTTTTAATCCGGAATCAGCGCCGGAACGGCTGGAAAATCTGCTTTCCCTGCTTTTAAGGCAGGATGTGAAAATCGAAGCAGTCCTTCCTAATGATTCTGTGCGTCTTGGAGCGGAATCCTCTCTGCTGTACACGGATATTTTGGTGCAGCTGATGGACGGGAGCTTATCCAATGTGGAAATTCAGAAAATCGGCTATGCGTTTCCGGGAGAACGAAGCGCCTGCTATTCTGCGGACCATCTGCTGAGACAGTATAAAAGAGTTCGCGGGGATAAAGGAAAGCATTTCAACTACCGTGATATAAAAAACGTTTATACCATCGTCTTTTTTGAACGGTCCCCCAGAGAATTCCGGGGCTTTCCGAGCCAGTATCTTCACCGATTCCGCCAGCAGTCAGACACAGGACTGAAACTGGGCCTGCTTCAGGAATATCTGTTCATACCACTTGACATTTTCAAGAAAACCATGGAAAATAAAAACATAGAAAGTGAATTGGATGCATGACTGGCGTTTTTAAGCTTTGATGAGCCGGAACGGATCGTGGAACTGATTACGCGGTATCCGAAATTCAAAGCCATGTATGAAGATATCTATGAGATGTGCCTGAACATGGAAAGGGTGATGTCAATGTTTTCAAAGGAACTGAAGGAGCTGGACCGCAATACGGTGCGGTATATGATAGATGAAATTCAGGCTGAGCTAGACCAGGCGAAGGAAGAGCTGGAGCAGAAAAGAAGCGAGCTGAAACAGAGACGGAGCGAGCTGGAGGAAAAGAAGCACGAACTGAGCCAAAAGGATGAACTAATCCAGAAATTAAAAGAGGAGCTGGAGGCAGAAAGAGCCAAAAAATAAAAACAAGAAAGGGGCTTATTCCAAGGAAGGGCCTCTTTTTTGTGACGCAGACATTGACGGACAGAAGAGAAAGGAATGAAAACTACATCATGGGAGACTTGAAAAAAAGACAGAAGAGAAACAGAATCCTGACAGACTTAATGAAACTGATACTATGCGCGCTGCTGATGACCGGATGCCAGAGCCAGATACCGGGGAGCCTGGACCAGGAGCAGCCCGCAGAATCCGGCTCCTCCTTCACAGTCCGGTTTCTTGACGTGGGCCAGGCGGATGCTGCTTTGATTCTCTGCGATGGGGAGTCCATGCTCATCGACGGCGGCAACGCAGAGGACTCCAGTCTGGTTTATACCTGTCTGAAAAATCTGGATATCAGTCATTTAAATTACATCGTATGCACCCATGCCCATGAAGACCACGTGGGAGGGCTCTCCGGCGCGCTGCAGTTTGCATCGGTGGACCATGCTCTGGCTCCGGTAGAAGCCTACGACAGCAGGGCGTTCCAGAGCTTTGTGAAATATCTGGACCAACAGGGAAAATCCATTGAAATACCGGAAGCTGGGGACACCTTTCCTCTTGGAAGCGCCCAGGTGGAGGTTCTGGGCCCGGTAAGGGAGAGCGATGATACCAACAACACCTCCATTGTGCTTAAAATCACCTATGGGGAGACCTCATTTTTGTTCACCGGAGATGCAGAACGGCAGGAGGAAGAGGATATTCTAAATACAGGCGCTTCCTTAAAGAGCACGGTCCTTAAAGTAGGGCACCACGGCAGCGACACCTCCACCACATACCCCTTTCTGCGGGAGGTGATGCCGGAGTATGCAGTGATATCCGTGGGAGAAGGAAACTCCTATGGGCATCCCACAGAAAATACCTTAAGCCGTTTAAAAGACGCCGGGGCCCAAATCTACCGCACTGACCTTATGGGAGATATCATCTGTACCAGTGATGGAACAAATGTTTTCTTTGCCGAAGAGCAAACAAAACCAGAAGAAGAGCCCGCAGAGGGGACCGGAACTTATATTTTAAATACCAGGTCAAAGAAGTTTCACCTCCCTGCCTGCCCAAGTGTAAAGGAAATGAGCGAAAAAAATAAAGAAAGCTATTCCGGGAGCCGTGAGGAACTCCTTTCTGAGGGATACACTCCATGCGGCCAGTGTAAGCCCTAATGGACGAGCCTCTTTTCATCCTGGCCCCATTGACAGAGGAACGGGATTTTGGGTATACTGAAAACAGAGCGTACAAAAGCGGGGATGGATAAAATGGAACGCGAAGAAAAACAAATGATTATGGAGGCTGCCATGCGGGCCGGCCATATCCTGTTGGAAAACGGGGCGGAGATTTCCAGAGTGGAAGAGACCATCGACAGAATCTGCCGTCATTACGGAATTGAATCGGAAAATGCCTTCGTTTTGAGCAATGGAATTTTCATGACCATGGGAAACCACAGAGAGGAATATTTTGCCAGAGTCCAGCACATTCCGGTGAGCGGAGCCCATTTAAACCGGGTGGCAGCGGTGAACCAGCTATCCAGGGAGATTGAAGAGGGAAAATACCGGGCAGAAGAGCTGGAAAAGTGTCTGGACGATATTGAGGCCATGCCGGGAAAACGCCAGGCGGTGCAGATTCTGGCTTCTGCTGTGGGAAGCGGCACCTTCTGCTATTTGTTTGGCGGAGATCTTTCGGACTGCGGCGCCGCATTCCTGTCGGGCCTTTTGCTTTATGTCTATGTGCTGAACATCAGCGCCCCCAGGCTTTCAAAGCTTGTGGGAAACATACTGGGCGGAGCCCTGGTGACACTGATCTGCATGGTCTTATACCATCTGCATTTTGGAAGCCATATCAGCTCCATGATTATCGGATCCGTGATTCCAATGGTTCCCGGTGTGGCATTCACCAACGCCATCCGTGACATTGCCGACGGCGATTACATCGCGGGCTCCGTGAGAATGCTGGATGCCATGCTGGTGTTTCTGGCCATTGCCCTTGGTGTGGGTCTTATGTTTACCTTATATCACAGAATTACAGGAGGAATACTGCTATGAGCGGACTGTTTACGGCTCCTTTCCTAATGGAAATTTTATGTGCGGCCGTGGGAACCATTGCTTTTTCCGTCCTGTTTTTCGTGCCGAAACGGGATTACGGCTTCTGCGGCCTTTGCGGAGGCGCAGGCTGGGCGGTCTATTCCCTCATGACCAGGGGAGGGACCTCTGCCACGGAAGCCACCTTCTTTGCAACCCTGGCAGTGATTTTCTTATCCAGGCTGTTTGCAGTCATGGAACGGTGTCCGGTGACCCTGTTTCTGATTCCGGGGATTTTCCCATTGGTGCCGGGAGCCGGTGTCTACTGGACTTCCTATTATATAGTGACCGATGACCTGACGCTGGCCCTCCAGACAGGATTCACCGCCTTAAAGGTGGCTGTGGCCATTGTACTGGGAATCATCTTTGTGTTTGAGCTTCCCCAGGGACTGTTCACTTTCCTGGCAGGGGGGCAAACGAAAGTGAAAGACGGGCTGCCGCTTTCCACGATACGGAGGTAATGAGTATGAAAACATTGATAAAAAATGTCACGGTTCTTACCATGAACCAGAATGGCGACATTTATGAGAACGGATATGTATTAATAGAAGACAATGGGATTTTTGAAGCAGGCGAGGGCGCAGGCCCTTCCAATGCAGACCGTGTGGTGGACGGCCGGGGCGGAATTTTAATGCCCGGCATGGTCAATACCCACAGCCATATCCCGATGATTCCCTTCCGCTCCATGGGAGATGACTGTCCGGACAGGCTGAGAAAATTTCTGTTTCCCCTGGAGCTTAAGGCCATGACCCCGGAGCTCATATATAAAAGTTCCCGATACGCCGCCTGTGAGCTTTTGCTTTCCGGTGTGACCACAGTGGCGGATATGTATTATTTTGAGGACTGGGTGGCCAGAGCCTGCGAGGAAATGGGAATGCGGGCCTGGGTGGGAGAAACCATCATCGATATGGAGACCTGTGATGCCAAAAACACAGAGGAATCCTTAAGACAGGGGGAAGAGCTCTTAAAAAAATGGACTGGTCATGACAGAATCCACCCCATGATTGCTCCGCACGCCACCAACACAAATCCGCCGGAAACCTTAAAGGCCGCCTATGACCTGGCCATGGCCCATGATGCTTTCTACATGCTTCACGTCAGTGAGATGGACTATGAAATGGACTTTTTCCGGAAAACCTACGATAAGACGCCGGTGGAATTTCTCTATGATCTGGGGGTTCTGGGACCGAAAACCATTGCCGCCCACTGCATTCATCTGACCGGCCATGACATCGAGCTTCTCGCCAAAACCGGTACCAGGGTGGCTCACTGTGTGGGGGCCAACACCAAATCCGGCAAGGGAATCTGTCCTGTCCGGGATTTAAAGGCAGCAGGGGTGACTGTGGCAGTGGGAACCGATGGGCCCTCCTCAGGCAATACCCTGGATTTGTTCACCCAGTTTCGGATGATTCCGCTGTTCCAGAAGACCAAATACCATGACCGCAGCATCTTTCCTGCCAGAGAAGTGGTGGAGATGGGAACCATGGGCGGCGCATATGCTCTGGGGGCTGAAAAGGAGATCGGATCCATAGAGCCGGGAAAGCGGGCGGACCTGGTCCTGGTGGAAACGGAATCCGTCAATATGTTCCCTGTATACAATCCCTATTCTGTCCTGGTTTACTCTGCCAATCCCTCCAACGTGGACAGCGTGTGGGTAGACGGAAAGCAGCTTGTGAAGGGACATGAACTCTTATTTGCAGACTGCCGGAAGGAAAAAGAAGAGTTAAGGGCTGTGATGGAGGCCTTCCGGGTTCAGGCAGAAAAATACTCTAATCTTTTATAGAACGGAGTCAAAAATATGTGCAAAATCACAGTGAATTGTCGAAATCCGATTGACATTTATTATTATCAATGGTATTTTTATGTTGTTATATAAGGACGTGATATAGACGGGCTTACAAAAGGGACGAAAATATAAAAGTCCCTTTTCTGCTTGGTGTCGCGAATGAAAAAGAAAGGTAGGATGGAGTCTTGCTTGAGAAAAAAACAAAGATTTACTGGCTGTTTATTTTGCCGGGATGCCTGTTTCTTGCAGTATTCATGCTGATCCCCCTGTTTTCTCTGATCTTTAAAACGTTTTTCGATGAGAGCGGGGCGTTTTCCCTGGGAAACTATTTTGAACTGGTAAAGAGTACCTATTTCCAGCAGGTGTTCTGGCGCAGTATCCGTTTAAGCCTGATCAGCACGGCGGTCAGCGCAGTGCTGGGCTTCCCGACTGCCTATTATATTTCCAAATATTCCAAAAACAAGGGTGTGCTCATGGCCCTGGCCGTGTTCCCCATGTTCACAAGTCCGGTAATCCGTTCCTTTAGTTGGATGGTAATTCTCGGAAAAAAAGGCGTGATCAATACCATGCTGGTAAGCATGGGCCTGACTGCAAAGCCCATCAGCCTGTTATACAACGAATTTTCCATGGTGGTAGGCTTTATCCAGCTCTTCCTTCCCACCATGATTCTTTCCCTGATCGGAGTTATGGACAATATTTCTGAAGACTTGAATCTGGCGGCCGGAAACCTGGGAGCATCCAGGGCAAGCACCTTCCGCCATGTGATTTTACCCTTAAGCATTCCAGGACTGGTGACAGGAAGTGTGCTGGTATTTACCGGCTGTCTCACCGCTTACACGACACCTCAGCTTCTGGGAGGCACAGATACCCGAGTCCTTGCCACAATGATTTACCAGCAGGCCATGTCCTTGGGCGACTGGACCCAGGCCTCTGTGGTGGCTGTGGTGATGATTGTGATTACCATTGTGATTTCCAATGGAATCAACTACATTAGCAGAAAGCTGAATCCGACGATATAACGGAAAGGAGAATCATATGTCACTTTTGGAATTGCAGGAGATCACTGCTGGATATGACAAAAACGTAATATTAAAGGACCTGAATTTTCAGGTGGAGAAAGGAGAGCTGGTATCCCTCCTCGGCTCCAGCGGATGTGGAAAAACCACAACGCTCCGTCTGATTGCGGGATTTTCCAATCCCATGTCCGGTAAATTCATCTTCAACGGCCAGGATTACACCCAGGTGCCGTTAAATAAAAGAAACTTCGGCTTTGTGTTCCAGAGCTACGCTCTGTTCCCGCACATGACCGTGTTTGACAACATGGCCTTCGGTCTTAAAATGAGGAAGCTTCCCCAGGAACAGATTAAAAAAGAGGTCATGGAAATGTTGGAAACCGTGGATTTAAAGGGATTTGAGAACCGTTTCCCCAAGGAAATGTCCGGCGGACAGAGACAGCGTGTGGCCCTGGCAAGAGCCCTTGTCATAAAGCCTGACCTTCTGCTTTTGGACGAGCCCCTTTCCAACCTGGATGCCAAGCTGCGTGTGAAGATGCGTGTGGAAATCCGCCGCCTGCAGCAGAAATTCGGTTTCACGGCCATCTATGTGACCCATGACCAGGAGGAGTGCTTTGCAATCTCCGACAAGGTGGCCATTATGAACCATGGAATCATTGAACAGATGGACAGCCCGTCTGTGATTTATAACCATCCGAAGACGGAATTCATCGCCCGTTTCGTGGGCTTTGAAAACTTCCTGGATTTAAAGCGCACCGGAGAGGCAGGAAAGTACCAGGCCAAGGACGGAAGCGTGATTCAGGTGACAGAAAGTAAGGACGGAGAGGAATTTAAAGCATGTATCCGTCCCGAGGATATCTTAATTGCTCCGGACGATTCCGGCGCAGTGAATCCCTTAAAGGGCGAAATTATGGTAAGTACATTCCTTGGAAAGCGCAACCAGTACAATGTCCGCACCGCCATCGGTGAGTTCGAGGTCAGCACGGACCAGGAGAGTGTTTACAAAATCGGAGATAAGGTGACCCTGTCCCTGACTCCGGGAAAAATTATTTTGCTTTAAAGCGAAGGAGAGAAAAATTATGAAAAAGAGAGTTTTAAGCGTGGTTCTCGCAGCAGCCATGGCAGCGTCCTTAACCGCATGTGGAAGCTCTTCTGACAGTGCAGCTACCACAGCAGCAGCCACCACAGCGGCAGAAACCGAAGCAGCAGCCGAGACAAAGGCTGAGGCAGAAACCGAGGCAGCAGGAGAAGAGAATGCCCTTCCGTCCTTTGAGGGACAGGAGCTTCGTATTTCCACCTTTGCATTCAATGCAGAGCTGCTTCAGAAGAATGTATACGAGCCCTTTGAGGCTGCCACCGGCGCAAAGTTAATTGTAGAGGGCGGTAAGAACGCAGAGCGTGCCACAAAAGTGAAAGAGTCCCCGGATAACTATGATATTATCATCATCGGTGATTCCTTCGTTGCAGACTTAATTCAGGACGGAATCATTGATACCGTTGATTCCAGCAAGATCACAAACCTGGATGCCGTTTACGACAAGGCAAAGGCACCCATGGGAGAGGAGTACGGCCCGGCTTATACCTTCAACCGTCTGGGTATTGTGTATGATAAGGCCACCTGCCCCATCGAGATCACTTCCTGGGAAGATCTGTTTAATCCGGAACTGGAGGGCTCCATTGCAATCCCGGATATTACAACTACCACAGGTCCCTTATTCTACTATGGAATTGCCAAGATGGCAGGCTTAACTCCCGGACAGGACGACGATGCTATCTTTGCAAAGCTTGAAGAGTTAAAGCCCAACGTAATGAAAACATACACCAGCGCCAACGACACCATCACCATGTTAAACCAGGGTGAGATCTCCGTGGCTGTTCTTCTGGACTATGTATATACCACAGCAAAGTCCGCATCTGAGGATTATGTCTGGGTAGATCCGGCTGAGGGCGTATACAGCGGCTTCAACATGGTAAATATCGTGAAGGGCTGCCAGAACAGAGAACTGGCTGAGGCCTTCCTTGACTTCTATATCTCCAAAGAGGTGCAGCTTGCCGAGGCTCTGGACGGTGTTGACTCTCCGGTTCGTACAGACGTAGAGCTGACTCCTGAGCAGTCCGCAAACTTCACATATGGCAAAGACGTGATTGACGGACTTCTGATTCCGGACTGGTCCGTGATCGTTGACAACAAGGCAGACTGGACTGCAAAGTGGAACGAGCTGTTCTCCGTACAGTAATCAGTCAGAAATAAAGGAGTTTATTCATGAAAAAGAGTAAATCACTGATGTTTGTAACGTTGCTGGTATATATCTTTCTGATCGGTCCGCTGCTTGTGATCATGGCGGCGTCCTTCAGCGATACCAACTATCTGAAATTCCCAGGCGAGGGCTTTACCCTCCGCTGGTATGAGCAGATTTTACAGGTGAAGTCCTTCGGCAGTGCGGCCAAATACAGCTTAATTATTGCATTTGCTGCAACGGCCCTGGCCCTTCTTCTGGGACTTCCGGCTGCCTATGCCCTGAATCGTTACCGCTTTAAGGGAAAAGAGGCCATCAAGGGCCTGTTCCTTTCCCCGGTTCTGATTCCTGTGATCGTACTCGGTTTCGTGATGCTCCGCTATGTGGTGAACCGTTTCGGGCTTCCGGCCCTTCCGAGCCTTTTAATCGGCCATACGATTCTGTCCATCCCCTATGTAATGCGGGTGGTCACCTCCAGCCTGGCGAACTTCGATTTCTCCATGGAGGAGGCAGCCAGAATCCTGGGGGCAGGCAATATGTATACATTTTTCCATATCCTGCTTCCCAACATCAAATCAGGAATTGTTTCCGCATGTATCATGGCGATCATCAATTCCTTCAATAACGTATCCCTGTCCGCATTCTTAACCAGCGCAGGGGTGTCCATGCTGCCCATTGAGATGATGGCCTATGTGGAATACCACTTTGACCCCACCATCGCAGCACTGGCCACACTGCTGATGGTTGTGACCCTGGGCGTGATGCTGCTGATTGAAAAAACGCTGGGACTTCAGAGCGTGGTTTAGCCCATATTAAACAAAAGGAAAAGCCTGTGGAGAATCCGAAAGGAAACTCCGCAGGCTTTTTGATAGTGGAACATCTGGCAGCGCGCGTTCTAAAGGGGCAAAGGACATATCTGCTTCGGCAAAAGCTCCGGGGGCAGGGAGGCTCCCTTTACGGAGACCACAGCACTGGCCACCTGATTGGCGTAGGCGATGGCATCCCGCAGGGGGATATCCTTTGTGAGACAGGCCAGGATGGTTCCCACATGGGAATCTCCGGCGCCGATGGTGTCTGCCACGTGTTCGGCCGGAATGGAGGGAATTAGGTAGCTTGTGCCGTCCTGTTCCATACAGTAGGTGCCCCGTTCTCCCAGGGTCACAATGATCGTGTTTTTGGTAATTGCATGGAGGGCCGCCGCGGCCTTTTCGTAAGAGTCCTCGCCGCTCATCATCATGGCCTCACGCTCATTGATATGCAGCATGGGACGCATGGCCATGAGCCGTTTTCCCTTTTCGTTTCCGATATGGTCTGCTCTGGGACCGGGGGCATAGCAGACAGAAAGGGAGGGGTGCTCTTCCAGGTATTCGATCAGATTCATGCCTGTGGGCTCCTCGATCTCAAAGCCGCACACATAGACCAGGCCGTAGGAAGCGGCATCGTAGGGCTCCATCCACTCCTTCTGGAAGGAATACTCAACTCCGTGATAGGACATGAAGGTGCGCTCCCCGGTGGCTTCCACCAGACAGTAGCAGCAGCCGTTTTCCTTTTGGGGAACCCGCACAGCGATGGGGATATTCTTTTCGGTGAGGACCTTGGCCACATAGTCGCCGTAGGTACCGCCGCCCACAGGACTTATGAAGGTGTGGGGAGCGTCCAAAAGGCGCATCATGTATGCCACGTTGTAGGCACAGCCCCCGATGGCCATGGACTGGGAGCTGGGATGGATGTTCTCCTCGGTTTTGGGAAGATGATCGATATTGATAATGACATCCACACAGGTGGAGCCGATGATTAATGCCGGTTTCATAAAACAGCACTCCTTTATCTGGAAGTTTATGGACAATTACAACGGTTTCATTATACACAGAAAGCCGCCCATGTTCAATGATTGTTTTTTGTATCCGGATATGATAAGATTTAGAGAAGAAAGCGGATTACAGAAGGAGCAGACAAAAAATGAATGAAAAAATCATAGAATATGCCAGGGCTCTGGACCAGGTGAGCAGGGACAGAAGACGGGATTTCCATAAACATGCAGAAACTGCCTGGTATGAAATGCGGACCTCGGCCATCATTGCAAAGACCTTGACGGAGCTGGGCTATGAAGTCCTCACGGGAAGCCAGGTCTGCCTTGATGAGGCGCGGATTGGCCTTCCTGCAAAAGAAGAATTAAGGGCCCACGGAGAACTGGCCCTTGAGCAGGGAGCTCCGGCGGAATATCTGACAGAGGAAATGAAACAGGGCTTTACGGGGGTCATCGGTATTTTACGGTGCGGTGCGGGGCCTGTGGTGGCCCTGCGGTTTGATATTGATGCCCTTGGCCTTTTCGAGGATGAAAAAGAAGGCCACCGTCCTTACCGGGAGGGATTTTCTTCTGTGAATCCCGGCATGATGCATGCCTGCGGGCATGACGGCCATGCGGCCATAGGCCTTGGAACGGCAGAGGTACTGATGAAGATAAAAGACGAGCTTCACGGAACCGTAAAGCTTATTTTCCAGCCCGGCGAGGAGGGCGGAAAGGGAGCAAGGGCCATTGTGGCCCATGGTCACCTGGACGATGTGGACTATTTTGTGGGAACCCATATCGCGCCGGACGACGGGCCGGACGATGGAGACGTGACACCGGGTACCTGGGGGTCTCTGGCCAACAGCCGGTATGATGTGGAGTTTTTGGGACAGGCAGCCCATGCAGGCGGCTTCCCGGAAAACGGAAAAAGCGCCATTGTGGCGGCCGCCAATGCAGTGATCAATTTGACAGCTATTCCCCGCCACAGCGGCGGTATCACCAGGGTCAATGTGGGAACCATCCATGGAGGAAGCGGAAGAAATGTGATTCCGGAAAAAGCCGTGATTCAGATGGAGGTCCGCGGTGAGACCACGGAAATCTGCAATTACATGGATTCTGAGGCCAGAAGAATCTGCCAGGCTGCCGCCGACATGACAGGCTGCCAGTGCCGTATGATCTCCATGGGAGCCTGCGAGTCCCAAAGGAGCGATGTGGACTTTTTGGAACAGATTGCGGAAATTGTAGAGCGCGAGCTTCCGCAGCTGAAAATCAGCACTGTGAAAAACGCCCAGAACTGGGGCAGCGAGGACATTTCCTTTATGATGAACCGGGTCCAGGCCCATGGGGGAAAAGCTACCTACATGCGCTCCATGACAAAAACGGCCTCTGCCCAGCACACCACGGCCTTTGATTTTGATGAGAAGGTACTGGTGAATGCCATTGAGACCTTTTCTGCCATTGCCTGGTCTCTTTTAAAATAGCAGAGGGCTTTGCAGACGGGGCATTTTGGTGTTTACAGATTTTTTCGGTTATGCTATAATAAACCGAGTGTTACGTTAAAAATTGGGAGTCGGAAGGGACTCCGGAATAAGAATACGAAAAGGATGGTTTTGCTATGGCAACTTTACTTGAAAACTGGAGAAACCTCGCATACGGCGACGGTCTCGATGATAAAAAGAAGGAAGAGCTCTGGAGCGGTTATTTTACCATTGAAAAGGGAATCTACGAGAAGATTCTTACAAATCCCAGCGAAGTGGTTGAGGGTACTGTAAAAGAGCTGGCTGATAAATATGAGACAGAAGTTCTGATCATGACAGGATTCTTAGATGGAATCAACGAGAGCTTAAAGGGCTACGAGAACCCCATCGAGACCATGGATGAGAACACCGTTGTAAAGATTGAAATCGATCCGGAAAAGCTGTACTACAACATGGTAGAGGCAAAGGCAACCTGGCTTTACGGTCTTCCCCAGTGGGATTCCATTCTCACCCAGGAGAAGAGAACCGAGCTCTATAAGGCTCAGAAGGCCTCCGGCACCGTTCGCCGCGAAAGCCGCAAGATTTACCCCAACGATCCGTGTCCCTGTGGAAGCGGTAAGAAGTACAAAAAGTGCTGCGGCCGCAACCAGTAAAGAAAACTGGCGGACAAGCCATTACCTTGGAAAGGTAGTGGCTTTTTCCTTATGGGAAAGGGAAGGAGTTTTGCAGTATGGAAGCGTATACAGGGTTTGCAGCAGTCTATGACACCTTCATGGATGATATTCCCTATGGGGAATGGTGTGAGTATCTGACAGGGCTGCTAAAGGAATACGGCGTGGAGGACGGCCTGGTTCTGGATTTGGGCTGCGGCACCGGAAGTCTGACGGAGCTCCTTGCAGATCAGGGCTATGACATGATCGGCGTGGACTGCTCCGGAGAAATGCTGGAGTTGGCCATGGAAAAAAAGGCCTTGTCGGGAAAGGATATTTTATACCTGTGCCAGGACATGCGGGAGTTTGAGCTTTACGGAACCGTGAGAGCTGTGGTTTCCATCTGCGACTGCATGAATTACATCACAGAGCCAGAGGACCTGGTTACGGTCTTTAAGCTGGTGAACAACTATTTAGACCCAGGCGGAGTGTTTATTTTTGACCTGAATACGGAGTACAAATATTCGGAGGTCATGGGAGATTCCACCATTGCCGAGGACAGGGAGGACTCCGGATTTATCTGGGACAACCAGTACGAGCCGGAAGAAAAAATCAATATTTATGATCTCTCCATCTTCGTAAGGGAAGAGGGAGATCTTTACAGAAAATACCATGAGACCCATTACCAGAGGGCCTATTCCCTGGAGGAAATCAAGGAGGCCATAGAAGAATCCGGTATGGAGTTTGTGGCCGCCTACGATGCCTTTTCCAGAGATGTGCCGAAAGAGGACAGCGAACGGATTTATGTGGTTGCCAGGGAGCATGGGAAGAAAGGAAGATAATAATGGCAGATTATATCATAAGAGCAACGGCCGCCGACGGACAGGTCAGGGCCTTTGCAGCCACCACAAAGGAGATGGTGGAAACGGCTAAAAACGCCCATAATACAAGCCCGGTGGCAACGGCTGCCCTGGGACGGCTTTTGACGGCAGGCGCCATGATGGGCGTGATGATGAAGGGAGACAGAGATCTTCTCACCTTAAGAATGGAAGGAGACGGACCCATCGGCGGTCTTTTGGTGACAGCAAAATCCAAAGGAGATGTGAAGGGCTATGCCTTCCAGCCGGACGTGATGCTGCCGCCCAATGAGAAAGGAAAGCTGGATGTGGGCGGAGCACTGGGAATCGGTGTGTTAAGCGTCATTAAGGACATCGGCTTAAAGGAGCCCTATGTGGGACAAACCATTCTGGTATCCGGCGAAATTGCAGAGGATTTGACCTATTACTACGCCACATCAGAGCAGGTGCCCTCCTCGGTGGCCCTTGGGGTTCTGATGAATAGGGACAATACGGTGCGTCAGGCCGGAGGTTTTATTATCCAGCTGCTTCCGGGAGCGTCCGATGAAATGATCGATAAGCTGGAGGCACGCCTTGGCGAAATGGAGTCCATCACAGCGCTTTTGGATGCAGGAAAGACCCCGGAGGAAATTCTTACGGATTTATTGGGGGATTTTGGCCTGGAAATTTTGGACAAGGTTCCCACCAGATTTTTCTGCGACTGCGAAAAGGAGCGGGTTTCCAAGGCTATTATAAGCATCGGGAAAAAGGAAATCCAGGATATGATTGACGAAGGCAAGCCCATTGAGGTGAGCTGCCATTTCTGCAACAAGGTCTATACCTTTACGGTGGAAGAACTGGAAGAGATGTTGAAAAAGGCGGTACGGCCATAGACGAAGATCAAAAATGGGCTGTTGCCATATGCAATAGCCCATTAATGTAATCACTTCATGCGCATCAGCTTGATTCTAACTAGGTGTTGCGATATTAGAAAAAGGCACAATGAGGAATCGGTAGATTATAATTTGGTTACGTTTACAGCCTGGGGACCTTTGGCACCTTCGATCACATCGAATTCAACATCAGCGCCCTCGTCAAGAGTTTTGAAGCCTTCCATGTTGAGTCCAGAGTAATGAACAAATACATCATGTCCTGCTTCGTCACAGATGAAACCGTAACCTTTTTGGTTGTTAAACCATTTGACTGTACCTTTCATAGGATACCTCCGAATTTTAGACGTGTAACAGTTAACCACTGTTTAGTTCACAATAGCACATCTTCCCATGGTTGTCAAATGGAATCGTATAAGTTATTTGATAATTTTTGTGAAAAAAGATAGGAAATAAGTTGTAATGGCAAAAGAAAATTCAAATTTTCCGAACAAAAACAGAAATAATGCATGGAACCATTTTCTGACTATCACCCACCATAAACTGGTGGTCATGAAGGGCTGTTTCCAGGTGGGACTGTATAAACAGGGCCTTCTCCATGACCTGTCCAAATATTCCTGGGAGGAATTTCAGACAGGTGTTAAATATTATCAGGGAACCAGAAGTCCCAATGCCGCCGAAAAGGAGGAAAAGGGATATTCTTCGGCGTGGCTGCACCACAAGGGCCGCAATAAGCACCACTTTGAATACTGGACCGATGTGTCGAGTGCCGAGGACCACTGGAAAATTGTGGGCGTGAAGATGCCGGTTAAGTATTTCGTGGAGATGGTCATGGACCGGATTGCAGCGTCCAAGATCTACCAGGGAGAGAAGTATACGGATGCATCCCCCTATCTGTATTTTTCCCGGAATAAGGATTACCTCACCATGCATCCGGAGACCAAGGCCCTTTTGGATAAGGTTCTGCGGATGCTTAAGGAGGAGGGGGAGAGAAAGACCTTCGCCTATTTGCGATATCTTCTGAAAAAGGGATATTAGCACATGGCCGCGAGGATTTCGCGGACGTAGAGGCTTAAGGTCTTCTGGTCCGAAAAGCAGTCCGGGCAGAATTCAAAAAAGCCGGATTTATCCTTGGAGGCAGTTTTAAATTCCGGAGTCCAGAGAGGCTTTGGCTGCGGGAGAAAGACACCGGTCTTTTTTGTGTAGCAGGTTTCTTTTGTGGCTTTGATTCTGGCATCCTTATCCACGTATTCCCCCACGCTTTTATGGATGGCGGTATCCTCGTAAATCAGGTAATAGTAATCCTTGGGATTGGGATAGTAATATTTAAGGGTTCCTTCATAAAGACGGATGGAAAGCGAAAGTCTGTTTTGGAAGGCCCGGAAAGCATAGGAGGGAACAGCGCCGCTTATGGCCACGGGGAGCCGGGACTGTCCGTCTCCCTCCAGAGTCAGAAGAAGGCGCGTGGTTTCCCCGGCGGCCTTTTCCATGTTGAGGAGAGTAAAGTCCTGGTTTTGGAAATCCAGGTAAAAAAGAATGGGAAGAAGCTTCGGCATTCCCTTTAAATCATCCTCGTTGTGAAGCAGCAGAAGGTTTAAAAGAAATTCCTTTTTGGTCCGCAGGTATTCTTCGTAGACTTCAATGAGCTGTCCTCCGGAGTAGGTATCTTCTCTGGAAATTTCAAGAAAGACTTCGATGGATTTTTGCTTCAGGCTTTCCAATCCCAGAAGTTTTTTCAAGGGGCGTACCTGTTTATAGATATCAATGCTTTTGATTCCGCCAAAATCATAGGGAAGATGGAGCGCATGGCACCGTTTTAGGAGAAACGGGATGTCAAAGGTATCTCCGTTAAAATGTACCAGAGCGGTATAATTTTTAAGGAAGGTAAAAAATTGTTCGAGAATTTGCGGCTCAGATTCCTTACCATCGGCAAACCACTGGATGAAACGGGCCTTTTCCTTCTGAAAAAAGACGCAGCCGATTAAATAAACCATATTGTAGTCCCCGGAAAATCCGGTGGTCTCAATGTCGAAAAATAAGAGTTCTTCCCGCTTTCCAAGTCTGGAGAGGGGATAGGTTTCCTGAAAGTCAAATTCTTTTTCTATTGTAATCATATGTATCTCCCGGAATAAACGTAAACTGCAGGTAAGACAGTTTTCAGTATACGTGTTTTTTCGAGGAAAGTCAATGAAACAGAAAATTTGTTCGATTGATTTGGCGGTATTGTCTTGCAATGATTTTTGGTCTATGGTATGATTCATACTGGAGGAAATGACAGTGATTTCATATATTAAAGGACTTTTGGCGGAAAAGGCAGAGGATTCGGTGGTGGTGGAGGCCCATGGTGTGGGCTATCATATCTTTGTGCCGTCCTCTTTGCTTTCCGAGCTTCCGCCTTTGGGAGAGACAGTAAAAATTTATACATATTTCAATGTCCGGGAGGATGCGGTGAATCTGTTCGGCTTCCTTTCCAGACAGGATATGGAGATGTTTAAGCAGTTGATCGGCGTCAACGGCGTGGGGCCCAAAAGCGCCCTTGGAATTTTATCTGCCATAAAGCCTGATGCCCTGCGGCTCGCAGTGCTTTCTGCCGATGCAAAGGCCATCTCCAAGGCCCCCGGCGTGGGCAGCAAGACGGCCCAGAGAATCATTCTGGACTTAAAGGACAGGATAAAGGCCGAGGATGTGCTGTTTGGCAGTACAGAACCCGATAAGGCCCCGGAGATTACGGGGGTGGGAGAAGCAGGAAAGGAAGCCGTGGAGGCTCTCACAGCCCTGGGCTATTCGGCCTCAGAGGCAGCCGCAGCCGTGCGGAAGGTATCCATCACAGAAACCATGACAGCCGAAGACGTGTTAAAGGCAGCCTTAAGGCATCTGGCCTTTTTATAGTGCGGTTTGCCGGCAAAAATAAAAAGACAGGCAGGTTCATATGAGTCGGAAAATCATTACCACAGAAGAGACAGAAGAAGACAAGAAAATAGAGGGGACTCTGCGTCCCCAGTATTTAAAGGATTATATCGGGCAGGAAAAAATAAAATCCACCTTAAAGGTTTTCATCGATGCCGCCAAGAACCGCGGCGAGGCCCTGGACCATGTGCTGTTTTACGGCCCTCCCGGCCTTGGGAAAACCACGCTCTGCGGAATCATTGCCAACGAAATGGGAGTGAACTTAAAGGTCACCTCCGGCCCTGCCATTGAAAAGCCGGGAGAGATGGCGGCGATCTTAAACAATCTCCAGGAAGGCGATGTGCTGTTTGTGGACGAGATTCACCGCTTAAACAGGCAGGTGGAGGAGGTCTTATATCCGGCTATGGAGGACTTTGCCATCGACATTATGCTGGGAAAGGATTCCTCTGCCAGGTCTATCCGACTGGAGCTTCCTAAATTTACGCTGGTGGGAGCCACCACCAGGGCAGGACTTTTAACGGCCCCTTTGCGGGACCGGTTCGGCGTGGTGCAGAGACTGGAGTTTTATACTCCGGAGGAGCTCTGCGTGATCGTAAGACGTTCTGCCAAAGTGCTTCAGGTGGAAATTGAAGAGGAAGGAGCCTGGGAGATTGCCAGAAGGTCCAGAGGAACTCCAAGGCTTGCAAACCGGCTTTTAAAGCGGGTCAGAGACTTTGCCCAGGTGAAGTATGATGGAGTCATAACAAAGCAGGTGGCCGATTTTGCCCTGGATATTCTGGATGTGGATAAGCTGGGCCTTGACAACAACGACAGAACCATTCTCACCACAATGATAACAAAATTCGGCGGCGGTCCAGTGGGACTGGAGACGCTGGCGGCCTCCATCGGAGAGGATGCCGGGACTCTGGAGGATGTGTATGAGCCCTATCTTCTCATGAACGGACTCATCAACAGGACCCCAAGGGGCCGGATGGCCACGGAGACAGCCTACCATCACCTTGGAATTGCCATAAAAAATTAAGAATTATTTCATGGTCCAAAGGGACGTGCTATGTTAGAATAAAGGAAGAAAAGCGGGAGTGTAAGAGGCATGGAAAGAAAAAATTATGCAGAAGTGCTGATTGACGGAAAAATATATACATTGGGCGGAGCCGAAGAACAGGAATATTTGCAGAAGGTGGCATCCTACATCAACGAAAAAATCGGTATTTTAAAAGCCCAGCCGGGGTTTACCAGACAGAATATGGATTACCAGGAGGTAATGATCTATTTAAACCTGGCAGACGATTATTTTAAAACCCTTCAGGAAGCGAAAATGCTTCGGGCACAGAAGGAGGAGCTGGAAAAGGAAATTTACAGCTTAAAGCATGAGCTGATCGGCGTGCAGATGAAGCTGGACGCAAAAACCGAGAAAAAGGATACCACAAACAAACGATAAAACGGGGGCTGCCGCATGATTCAATGCAGCGGCCTCTTTCGCGCAGTGGACGTAGTTTTTAAAGGAGCACATATGGGAAAACGAAATGTGGAGATTCTGGCCCCGGCCGGGTCTTATGAGAGCATGGTGGCGGCGGTCAACGCAGGATGCGATGCTGTTTACATCGGTGGAAGCCGGTTCGGAGCCAGGGCCTATGCCAACAACCTGGATGAGGAGACCATGATCCGGGCCATTGATTTTATTCATCTTCATGGCTGTAAGCTTTATATGACGGTCAATACGTTGATGAAGGAGAAAGAGCTTTCAGAGCTCTATGCCTATTTAAAGCCCTATTATGAGGCCGGACTGGACGGGGTGATTGTGCAGGATTTGGGTGTGTTCACCTATATTCATGAACAGTTTCCCGATCTGCCGCTTCATGTGAGCACCCAAATGACGGTGACAGGAAAATACAGCGCCAAAGATTTAAAGACCATGGGGGCAGTCCGTGTGGTGCCCGCCAGGGAGCTGAGTCTTTCTGAAATCCGGGAAATCCATGAGGAGACCGGGATGGAGGTGGAAACCTTTGTCCACGGGGCCCTCTGTTACTGCTATTCCGGCCAGTGCCTGTTTTCCAGTCTGATCGGAGGAAGAAGCGGAAACCGGGGCCGCTGCGCCCAGACCTGCCGCCTGCCCTTTGATGTGGAAAAGGATGGAAAATTTTTAAATAAGAAAAATGAAAAATATGTCTTAAGCCTTAAGGACTTATGTACACTGGACCTTCTTCCGGATATTCTGGAGGCCGGAGTCTGCTCCTTAAAGATTGAGGGACGGATGAAAAGCCCGAGATATACGGCCGGAGTGGTGAGCATTTACAGAAAATACGTGGACATGTATTTAAAGTACGGCCGGGACGGATACCGCGTGGACGCTGCCGACAGAAAGGCGCTTTTGGACCTGTTTGACCGGGGCGGGCAGTCTGAGGGGTATTACAGAGAGCATAATGGCCGGGATATGGTGGTTTTAAAGGAGAAGCCGGCTTTCCGGGAAGCGAACCAGGATCTGTTTGACTATCTGGATAAAACCTATGTGGACACCGTAAAAAAGATACCGATTGCAGGAACCGGATATTTTGAAGTGGGAAAGCCTGCAAGGCTTACCGTAAGCTATGAGCTTGCCAAACCGCCCAGGGAAATGGCAGATAAAGCAGCCTGCGCGGCATCCATCCTTCTCTGGACCGACGGGGATCCGGTGGAGGAGGCGAAAAATGCTCCCGTGGACGCGGAGCGGATAAAAAAGCAGTTAAAAAAGACCGGAGATTCCCCCTTCGTATTTGAAAAACTGGATGTTACGGTGAAGGGGAATGCCTTTATTCCGGTTCAGGCCCTGAATCAGATGCGGCGTCTGGCCTTGGAAAAGCTGGAAACGGCTGTCTGCGAACGGTATCACAGAAAAGCAGAGCCGGCGGTGCCGGATATGGAAGAGACGAAAAGCGTACCGTCTCCATCAGGAGCGGGTACGGAATTCACCGTCTCCGTCTCTGCCATGGACCAGCTTGAGACGGTCCTTTCCTTTATGGAAACAAAGAGCGGACAGGCCTTTGGAATTTATCTGGCCAGCGAGGAGTTTGAACCGAAGGACTGGAAAAAACTGGCAGACCGCTGCCATAAGGCGGGCGCTTCCTGCTATCTGATGCTGCCGAGGATTTTCCGTACCGAGGCCAGACAGTATTTTATAAAGAATCTGGAGACACTGAAAGAAGCGGGATTTGATGCCCTCGGTGTGGGTTCCATGGAGGAGCCGGGATTTTTAAGGGAACAGGAAGTAAATCTCCCCCTTTATTTCGATCATGGCATGTATACCTTTAACCACCTTGCCATGGAAACCATGAAGCGATACGGAGCCAGCCGTCTGACGGTTCCGGTGGAACTGAATTCCAGAGAGATTGCCGGGGCTGGTGAATGCGGTGAGCTGATTGTTTACGGGTATCTTCCAATGATGATATCGGCCCAGTGCATCCAGAAAACCACGGCGGGCTGTACCAAACGGCCGGGTGTTTTGTATTTAAGGGACCGGAAGGGGAAGGAGTTCCCGGTGAAAAATGAGTGCCGGTTCTGCTTCAACACCATTTACAACGAAAGTCCCCTGTCTTTAAAGGGACTTTCCGATGAGGTAAAAAAGCTTTCGCCGAAAGCCTGGCGCCTTAATTTTACCATTGAAGACCCAAAGACCACAAAGGAAGTCCTGAAACGCTTCTATGAAGAATTTGCGGAAGGGAAGGATAAAACTTCCCCTGTGGGAAATTTCACCCGCGGACATTTTAAGCGGGGTATTGAGTAGGTGATGCTGTGACAACTCTGGTGGTGGGAATCTCCAGATATTTGATGATTCTGCTGATTGCCATATACACATATTATAATTTCCGGTTTTTCTCCATGAAGGATGAGGAGGGGAGAAACCGCGCCTGCGGACGGCAGCTTGTCTGTATGTTTATGCTGCATTTTCTGGCGAATCTGGTGATTGTACTGAATACCGGCTCGGAATCCCTGATGCTGTTTTACGGAGTCCAGGTGGTGTTTTTCCTGTGTTATGTTTTCCTGTACCGGTTTTTCTATAAAAATGCCTCCAGGCTGCTCATCAATAACGCCTGCATGCTTCTCTGCACCAGCTTTATCATCCTTACCAGGTTAAACCCGGAGCGGGCCATGCGTCAGTTTGCCATTGTGGCCGTATCCGCAGTGGCCACCTGGATCATTCCCTTTATCATTGACAGGATGTGGCAGCTTGTGCGGTTTCCGTGGGTGTACGCCATTCTTGGAATCGTGTTCCTCCTGGCGGTGTGTGCGGCGGGAACCACCTCCTACGGGGCAAAGCTTTTCTTAACCATTGGCGGAGTTTCTTTACAGCCGTCGGAATTTGTGAAAATCAGCTTTGTATTTTTCGTTGCCACCATGTTTTACCGGTCCACGGAATTTAAAAATGTGGCAGTGACTACGGCTGTGGCTGCTGTCCATGTGCTGATTCTGGCCCTTTCCAAGGACCTGGGAAGTGCGCTCATTTACTTTGTTTCTTATCTTATGATGCTGTTTGTGGCCACCTCCAACTGGCTTTATCTGGGCCTGGGGACGGGAAGCGGAGTTTTGGCGGCCACAGTTTCCTATGAGCTTTTCGCCCATGTGAGGCGGAGGGTGGAGGCCTGGCGGGATCCCTGGTCCGATGTGGCCGACAAGGGCTACCAGGTGGCCCAGGCGCTGTTTGCCGTGGGATGCGGAGGCTGGTTTGGCATGGGACTTTACCAGGGAATGCCGGAAAAAATTCCAGTGGTGGATAAGGACTTTATTTTTGCGGCAATTTCCGAGGAAATGGGCGGAATCTATGCCCTTTGTATTCTTTTCATCTGCCTGGGCTGCTTTCTGCAGTTCATGCTGATTGCCGTAAAAATGCAGGCCATGTTTTATAAGCTGATTGCCTTCGGCCTTGGAACCATGTACATTACCCAGGTGTTTTTAACCATCGGCGGCGTCACCAAGTTCATTCCCTCCACGGGAGTGACTCTGCCCTTTGTCAGTTACGGCGGAAGCTCCGCCCTGTCCACATTCCTTGTGTTCAACATCATCCAGGGGCTTTACATTTTAAAACGGGGAGAGGAGGAAGAGGATGAAAAAGGGGAAACCTAATCCGAAGGCCAATAAAAACATCCTCTGGTTCGCTTACGGAGTCGTGGGTGTATTTCTCTGTATGAGCCTGTACTTTGCATATTTTATTTTTGCCAAAAGCGAGGATACCATAAACAATCCCTATAATGCCAGAATAAACGGAATGGAGAAGCGGGTGGTCCGGGGAAAGATACTGGCTGATGACGGGGCTGTGCTGGCAGAAACCCTGGTGTCTGAGGACGGGACAGAGACCAGAAGTTATCCGGAGGGACAGCAGTTCGCCCATGTGGTGGGCTATTCCACCGTGGGAAAGACGGGAATTGAATCCCTGGCCAACTTCTATCTGGTGAACTCCCATGTGAATCTGATGGAAAAGGTCATGAATGAGCTTTCCGATCAGAAAAATATCGGAGATAATGTGGTGACCACCTTAAATAAAGAGCTGCAGACCATTGCCTATGAGGCCCTGGGGGACAAGCGGGGAGCTGTCGTCGCCATGGAGCCGGATACGGGAAAGGTGCTGGCCATGGTGTCAAAGCCGGCCTTTAACCCCAATACGGTGGCGGCCCAGTGGGACGAGCTGGTCAATGGGGACGGCTCCGAGGCCCTTCTTTTAAACAGGGCCACCCAGGGCCTGTATCCGCCTGGCTCTACCTTTAAGATCGTCACAGCCCTGGAGTACATGAGAGAACATCCGGGAGCTTACAGGGAGTACCATTTTTCCTGTGACGGAATTTATGAATACGAATCCTTTAAAATTCAGTGCTATCATAAGACGGCCCATGGAGACCAGGATTTCGGGCTGGCCTTTGCCAACTCCTGCAACGGGGCCTTTTCCTCCCTGGGACTTTCCGTGGACTTAAAGGAACTTAAGAACTTATCCGAGCAGCTTTTATTTAACAGGGAGCTGCCTGTTTCCCTTCCGTACAGTAAAAGTATTTATCAGATAGGAGAGGACGCGGATACCTGGGAGATTTTACAGACGGCCATCGGCCAGGGCGGAACCCTTATGACGCCCATGCACAATCTCTTGGTGATGTCGGCCATTGCCAACGGCGGGATTCTCATGACTCCCTATTTCATTGACCATGTGGAGAACACGGGGGGACAGACTGTGAAGAAATTCATGCCTTCGGTCAGCGGGGAGCTGATGGTGGCCAATGAATCCTCGGCCCTCACGGAGCTCTTAAAGCAGGTGGTGACCGAGGGAACCGGTTCGGCGCTTCTGACAGACGCCTACACAGCGGCAGGTAAAACCGGGTCCGCAGAGTTTGAGACCGGGAAGGAAACCCACGCCTGGTTTGTGGGATTTGCTCCGGCAGAAAACCCCAAAATCGCCGTCTGTGTCATTGTGGAGGAGGGCGGTTCCGGTGGAAGGACGGCAGCCCCCATCGCAAGAAAACTCTTTGACGCCTGGCTGGTTCCGTAAAAATACATGGAATTCCAGAAGAAAATCATATTTTCTTTTGGACAGTACCGTGATAGAATAGAAGAAACCGGAGATACCGGGGAATCCCAAGGGGGATTCTTTCATATATGAGAAAGAGAGGCAGGAATTATGAGAATTTTAGTTACCGGAGGCGCCGGATACATCGGCAGCCACACATGCCTGGAGCTTTTGAACCAGGGACATGAAGTCGTTGTTTTTGATAACTTGAGCAATGCTTCCGAAGAATCCTTAAACCGTGTGAGAAAGCTGACCGGAAAGGAGCTTACTTTCTATAAGGCAGATATGCTGGACCGGGATGCCCTGGAGAAAATTTTTGAAAATGAAAAAATTGACGCAGTGATTCATTTTGCAGGATTAAAGGCTGTGGGTGAGTCAGTGGTCAAGCCTCTGGAATATTATTATAATAACATCACAGGAACCCTGGTTCTCTGTGATGTGATGAGAAAGCACGGAGTGAAGAAGATCATCTTCAGTTCCTCCGCCACCGTTTACGGAGATCCGGCCTTTGTTCCGATCACCGAGGACTGCCCCAAGGGACAGTGTACCAACCCCTACGGACAGACCAAGAGCATGTTAGAGCAGATTCTTACGGATATCCAGAAGGCAGATCCGGAGTGGAGCGTGATCTTACTGCGCTACTTTAACCCGGTGGGTGCCCATGAGAGCGGCATGATCGGCGAAGACCCGGCAGGAATTCCCAACAACTTAACGCCCTATATCACCCAGGTTGCCGTAGGAAAGTTAAAGGAAGTGGGCGTATTCGGAAACGATTACGATACACCGGACGGAACCGGAGTCCGCGACTATATCCACGTAATGGACCTGGCAGACGGCCATGTGAAGGCCTTAAAGAAATTTGAGGACGCTCCGGCTGTTTATATCTACAACCTTGGAACCGGACAGGGATACAGCGTTCTCGATATGATTCATGCTTTTTCCAAGGCCGTTGGCAAGGAAATTCCTTATGTGATCAAGCCGAGACGTGCCGGAGATATTGCCACCTGCTATGCTGACCCTGCAAAGGCCAAGAGAGAGCTGGGCTGGGAGGCCAAGAGAGGCATTGACGAAATGTGCGCCGATGGCTGGAGATGGCAGTCCCAGAATCCCAACGGTTACAGATAAGCCAGGAGATACCAGGCAGCTTGAGAAAACTATGGTTGCAAATATCCTTAAAAAGAAGTATACTGGTTTCAGCGTACAATACACACCAGAAAAGCATGTCTTATGGAATGCTTTTCATCAGGAGGGATTGCAATGATAGAAGCAACGAGCTGTGGCGGTGTGGTTATATTTCGAGGTAAAATTCTGGTACTTTATAAAAATTATAAAAATAAGTACGAAGGATGGGTTTTGCCGAAAGGAACTGTGGAACCAGGCGAGGAGTTTAAGGAAACCGCCCTCAGGGAAGTGAAGGAAGAGACCGGTGTTTCAGCTTCGATCATCAAATATATCGGAAAAAGCCAGTATTCCTTCAATACCCCCCAGGATACGGTGGAAAAAGACGTACACTGGTATCTGATGATGGCGGACAGTTATTACAGTAAACCACAACGGGAGGAATACTTCGTGGACTCCGGTTACTACAAATTTTATGAGGCCTACCATCTTCTGAAATTTTCCAATGAAAAGCAGATTCTGGAAAAGGCCTATAATGAGTATCTGGACTTAAAGCGGAGCAACCTCTGGGGAAACCGTAAATATTTTTAAACAGCGATTAAAAACCCTTGGAAACAAGGGTTTTTAACTTATTAAGAATAGGGGAGAATTATGAAAATCATTGACGCACATCTTCACTTTTGCCCGGATTATCCCCATTTCGATGCCCTGGCCAAACAGGCAGGTCATGAAAACACCGGGGAGCACTTAAGAGAACAGTATAAGACCCTTGGCATTGCCTGCGGAATTGTTATGGGAAACCGCAGCATGGAAGCGAAGGACCACGTATATCCGGAATTCTTACGATACTGCATCGGTATGGACCGGACCTATTTGCGGGACCACTCCGTGGACGAAGCCTGCGGGCTTTTAGAGGAAAATTTAAAACGCAGGGAGTGCGTGGGAATAAAACTGTATCCGGGATACAACAAATACTATATCACCGATTCCGTCTATGAACCGGTTTATGAGCTGGCAGAAAAATACCAAAAGCCGGTGGCAGTCCACATGGGACAGACGGCCGGTTCCAGGGCCTATTTAAAATACAGCCATCCGCTTACCATGGATGAGGCGGCTGTGCGCCATCCGAGGGTACAGTTTGTCATGTGCCATTTTGGAAATCCCTGGCTGATGGATGCGGCAGCCGTGGTGGAGAAAAATGAAAATGTAGCTGTGGACCTTTCAGGGCTTCTGGTGGGGAAGGTGGATTTCCCGGCTCTTTTAAAGAAGCAGAGAGGGTATCTGGAGACCTTGAAGACCTGGATTTCCTACTGTGACTGCTATGAGAAATTCATGTTCGGCACCGACTGGCCTTTAGCCAATTACGGCGATTATATCGAACTTACCAAATGGCTGATTCCCGAAGAGCAGTGGGAACAGGTGTTTTACAAAACTGCGGAAACCATATATAAACTGGAACTTTAACGCGTTGAATCCATCAGAATTTAAAGTTATATAAGATTGACGCAGACGTTTTTTTGTAGTACAATGGCCTTGTTCGTATGAACGAATTTCATTCAGAGGAGATAAGTACTATGAAAAAAAGCAGTAAATTGTTATCCATGATTCTGGCAGGAGCCATGGCAGTATCCTTAGCGGGCTGCTCTTCCAAGCCGGCAGAGACAGAAGCAGCAGCTACAACAGCCGCTGAGACCACAGCAGAAGAGACCACAGCAGCCGAAACAGAGGCAGAGGAGTCCAAAGAGGCTCAGGCGGACGGCAAGACCTATAAAATCGGTGTATTACAGCTTGTACAGCATGCAGCCCTTGACGCATCCAACGAAGGCTTCTTTGCAGCCCTTGACGATGCAGGACTGAACTACGAAGCAGACCAGCAGAACGCTTCCGGCGAGCAGGCAAACTGCTTAACTATCGCTGAGAAGTTAGTCAATGACGGGGACGATCTGATTCTTGCAATTGCAACCCCCGCAGCACAGGCCGTTGCAGGCGTAACAACCGAGATCCCGATTCTTTTAACAGCAGTTACAGACCCGGCAGAATCCGGTCTGGTAAATGACAACGCCAATCCGGGCGTGAACGTATCCGGTACCTCCGATCTGACTCCTGTAAAAGAGCAGATTGAGTTATTACAGCAGATTCTTCCGGAAGCCAAGCACATCGGACTTCTTTACTGCTCCGCAGAAAGCAACTCCGAGCTTCAGATCGCAATGGCAAAGGAAGCCTGCGATGCAGCCGGAATTACCTATGAAGAGTACACAGTTCCCAGCTCCAACGAAATCCAGAGCGTGGTAGAGTCCATGGTAGGCAAGGTAGATGCCATCTACGCACCCACCGATAACACCATCGCAGCCGGTATGTCCACCGTTGCCATGGTTGCCAACGACAATGGAATTCCCACCATCTGCGGTGAGGCAGGAATGGTTGAGGCAGGCGGACTTGCCACCTACGGAATTGACTACTACCAGCTTGGCTACCTGGCAGGCGAGCAGGCCGTTGATATTCTGGTAAACGGCGCTGATATCACCACCATGCCTATCGGATACCTTCCGGCAGAGCGCTGCGAGCTGACGGTTAATAAGACAACGGCAGAAACCCTTGGAATCGACGTTTCCGGTCTTGAGGGAGCCGTAGTTGTAGAGTAAAACGGAGTGACCTCAATGGGGAGGGGCGCCCCGTTTCGGAAAAATGACGGCCAGGAAATCCATCCCCACGGGAGGCTTTCCTGGCCCTCTGAATGTATTGGAGGATAAAAAATGAGCGGTATTTTAGTAGCAATGCAGGGCGCCGTGGCACAGGGAATTTTATGGGGCGTCATGGTTTTGGGCGTGTACATCACATACCGTCTGTTAAACATTGCAGACCTTACGGTAGATGGCAGCTTCGCCCTTGGCGGATGTGTCTGTGCCACACTGATTATCAGCTATGGAGTCAATCCCATCGTGGCTCTGCTTGCGGCTCTGGCTGCCGGAATGATAGCGGGAGCTGCCACAGGCGTGTTACATACGGTTCTGGAAATTCCGGCGATTCTGGCGGGAATTTTGACCCAGATTTCCCTGTGGTCGGTGAACTTAAGAATCATGGGCGGAAAGAGCAATCTGCCGCTTTTAAAGCTGGAAACCCTGATTTCCAGTGTCAGCGAAA
The DNA here is from genome assembly GCA_021770825.1 of Clostridium sp. Taxonomy (GTDB): domain Bacteria; phylum Bacillota; class Clostridia; order Lachnospirales; family Lachnospiraceae; genus CANRXD01. The sequence goes on from JAETQD010000016.1 coordinate 57,698, forward strand.
GTTTAAATGTGACCCAGGCCCAGGCCTCCATGGTTGTCGGCATCATCATTGCGGCACTCCTTGTGGTGGTTTTGTACTGGTTCTTCGGAACGGAGCTTGGAAGCGCCTTAAGAGCCACCGGCTACAATGAGGACATGATCCGCGCCCTGGGCGTTGACACGAAAAACATGAAGCTTCTGGGCCTGATGCTCAGCAACGGTCTGGTGAGCCTTTCCGGCGCCTTAGTCTGTCAGCATCAGAAATACGCCGACATCAACATGGGCCGCGGTGCCATCGTCATCGGCCTGGCCGCCATCGTCATCGGCGAGGTGCTCATGGGACGGCTGTCCAACTTTGCATGTAAGTTAAGCTCCGTGGTGATCGGCTCTGCGGTCTACTTCCTGATCCGCGCCGTTGTCCTCCAGATCGGCTTAAAGACCAACGATATGAACCTGTTTACGGCTATCTTTGTGGCTCTGGCTTTGAGTATTCCGGTACTCATGGGCAAATGGAGGGCAAAGCAGGCATATTCTGAAACCGGAGAGGAGGATGCGTGATGCTTACAATTACCAATGTGAGAAAAACATTCAATAAAGGAACGGTCAATGAAAAAAAGGCCCTCTGCGGCATCAGCCTGCATTTGAATCCCGGTGATTTCGTGACGGTAATCGGCGGAAACGGAGCCGGAAAGTCCACCATGTTAAATATGATTGCAGGGGTATACCCCATTGACTCCGGAAAGATTGAGATCGACGGCGTGAACATTTCCAGGGAGCCGGAGCACAAACGGGCCAAATACATCGGCCGTGTGTTCCAGGACCCCATGCGCGGAACGGCAGCGGGAATGGAAATTCAGGAAAACCTTGCCCTGGCCTTACGGAGAGGGCAGAAACGCGGACTTTCCTGGGGAATCAAGGCCAATGAAAAGGACTTCTACCGGGAAGCCCTCACAAAGCTGGATTTGGGTCTCCAGACCAGAATGACCAGCAAGGTGGGCCTTTTATCCGGAGGACAGAGACAGGCGCTGACTCTTCTCATGGCAACTCTTGAAAAGCCAAAGCTTTTGCTTTTAGACGAGCACACAGCAGCCCTGGATCCTAAAACAGCCAAAAAGGTCCTGGAGCTTACGGACGAGATTGTCCGGGAACGGGAGCTTACAGCCCTTATGGTTACCCATAACATGAAAGACGCCATCCAGTATGGAAACCGCCTGATCATGATGCACGAAGGCCGTATTATCTATGATGTGGCCGGGGAAGAAAAGAAAAATCTCCAGGTGGAAGACCTGCTTAAGAAGTTTGAGGAAGCCAGCGGCGAAGAATTTGCCAATGACAGAATGATGTTAGCAAAATAAATAAGACAATACGGGCCGGAATGCGTCAGCTTCCGGCCCGTTTTCCGTGGAGCTTGAAAAACCAGTTGATCTCCGCACCCAGAAACAGGATGCAGATACAAAAATACAGCCACAGCATCAGTAAAATTACGGCAGTCAGGCTTCCGTAAGTGACTGCGTAGTTTCCAAAATACTTAAAGTAGATGGAAAATGCCATGGAAAATAAAGACCAGCCGAAAGAGGCAAATAAAGCGCCTGGAAGCTGGCTTTTTATGGTCTGCTTTTTCCATGGAAGAACGGTATAAATGGCCAGAAAGAAAATCATCAGGAAAAAGAGGGGGATGATTTTTCTGGCCTGGGAAATCAGAAAATCAAAATGTCCGAGGGCCGGAAGCAGCATAAGAAGCCGCCTCTGGAGGATTCCGCCAAACACCAAAAGGGCCAGACAGAGCACACACATGAGAGAAAAGAGGACGGTGTAGCCGCTGCACAGGATACGGCGGAAAATATAGCCTCTGCGGCCCGTATCGCCGTGGACCCGGTTCAGCCCCCGTTCGATGCTCAGCATGCCCTTAGAAGAGGACCAGAGGGCTGTGATGGCCGTTGCGGAGAGGATGGTCATGGGAGAATCGGAATAAAGGTCCTCAATGATGTTGATTACAAGGCTGTCCAGGGCATCAGGGACCGCCCGGACCACAAAGGTCAAAAGATCGGACTTATTCACATAGGGGGTCATCTGAATCAGGGAAAGCAAAAGCATCAAAAATGGAAATGCAGCCAGGATAATGAAAAAAGAAGCCTGGGCCGCATAGACGGACATTTCGTCTTCAGAATATTTATCTCCAATCTGTTTGCATCCAAGAAGAAACCAGATCATATTATTCTCCTTTCCGGCTGTTTGCCGCCAGTAAGAAAATATTATCACGGGCCGGAGAAAATAACAAGAAAAAACCATGACGGATTCTGTCGATGGATTTTTTGGGGCCCCGGTTCTATTTTTCCTTTTGCCGAATATATTTAATATAAGCCGGGCAAAAAACATCCGGCAGGTCAATCTGGACTGATTATATCGAATAAAAGGAGAAATACTATGTCAGAAAAAGTAATGGAAAACAACAAAGTAAGCGTCATCGGAACCATCGTTTCGGAATTCACATTCAGCCATGCAGTATTCGGGGAGGGCTTTTATCTGGTGGACCTGTCCGTAAACCGCTTGAGCGAGCAGGCAGATGTGATTCCCTTAATGATCTCGGAGCGGCTCATTGATGTGACCAGGGATTACAGAGGATGCACCATTGAAGCCGTCGGACAGTTCCGTTCCTATAACCGCCATGAGGGCACCAAAAACCGTCTGGTGCTTTCCGTGTTCGTGCGGGAGGTGAATTTCATGGAGGAATTCACCGACTATACCAAGACCAACCAGATTTTCCTGGACGGATACATATGCAAGGAACCCATTTACAGAAAAACTCCCCTGGGACGGGAAATTGCAGATCTTCTGGTGGCTGTCAACCGTCCCTACGGGAAGTCCGACTACATCCCCTGTATCGCCTGGGGAAGAAATGCCAGATTTGCCTCCGGCTTTCTGGTGGGAACCAGAGTCTTAATCTGGGGCCGCGTCCAGAGCCGGGAATATACGAAAAAACTCAATGAAACCGAGTGCGAAAAGAGGACCGCATACGAGGTTTCCGTAAGCAAGCTGGAGTGTGCGGAATAGAAACGGACGGAAAACTTGCAAAATATGGAAAAGTGTGTTAAGATATGCGCGTTTAGTACATCAAAGAGTACATATAAAACGAGGTGCGTAATATGGAAAATGGTACAATACGTGTGATCTGCGGTCCCGGAAACGGGAAATCAGCAGCGGCAATCGGATATGGAATCATCGGAGCCCTTGCGAAGAAGAGAGTCATCATGGTACAGTTTTTAAAGGGTGTGCTGGAGGAAAACAATGTGGAGGTTTTAAAGCGGCTGGAGCCGGAGATGAAGGTGTTCCGCTTTGAACGGTCCAGGGGCCTGTTTGAAAATCTCACAGAGGAGCAGAAGAAGGAGGAGATCTTCAACCTGAAAAACGGCTTCCATTTTGCCAGAAAGGTTTTAGCCACCGGGGAATGCGATGTGCTGATTCTGGATGAGGTTCTGGGACTTCTGGACCAGAATGTGGTTTCCACGGAGGAGTTCATAAAGCTTCTGGAGTCCAGGGACGGAGAGACAGACCTTGTAATGACAGGCCGGGTATGCCCGGAGGAGATTCGCAGATGCGTGGACTGTATCTCGTATGTGGAGAATATAAAAGTTGACAATCTGCACAAATAATGCTACCATAAAAGCTAAGAAAATAATAAGTAGAGGTCGCGCCCGACATGAGTACCCCGGCTGATGCAGGGAGCAGGAGATGCCGGAAGAAGGGGGAGGGCGCCGAAGGAATGTACCGCCTCCCGGCGGATGTTCCTGGGCATACGGAGAATATCCCTATGACTGTCATCTTATATAAGATGGGGAGCTACGGAACAAGGATTTTTGGGGCTGACATCTTATTGTATGTCAGCTCTATTTGTTTGTATCATAGGAAGCTCCGCGAAAGAGGGATTTGCCCGTAAAACCGCATATACAAATTCGCTACGTTTCAGGAGGAGAGAGTAATGGCTATTTTTGAAGGCGCAGGTGTGGCACTGGTGACTCCGTTTAAGGAGAACGGTGAGGTAAATTATGAGAAATTAGAGGAGCTTGTGGAAGAGCAGATTGCGAACCATACAGACTGTATCGTGGCCACCGGAACAACCGGTGAGGCTTCCACAATGACCGAGGAAGAACATATGGAGGCAGTTCATTTTATCTGCCAGGTGGTAAACGGAAGAATTCCCGTGATCGCAGGTACAGGTTCCAACTGCACCAGAACGGCTGCAAAGCTTTCCATGGAGGCAGAGGAGGCCGGAGCAGACGGCGTTCTTGTGGTGTCCCCCTACTATAATAAGGCTACCCAGGGCGGCTTAAAGGCCCATTTCACCCAGATTGCAAATTCCATTAAGATTCCGGTGGTACTTTATAATATTCCCAGCAGAACAGGCGTAAACATCGAGCCGGAGACCATTGTGGACCTCTGTAAGAATGTGGAAAATATTGTTGGTGTCAAGGAGGCCAGCGGAAATTTCTCCGCAGTTGCAACAATTATGCAGCTTTCCGGCGGCTATGTGGATGTGTATTCCGGTAATGACGACCAGATCGTGCCCACCCTGGCTTTGGGCGGAAAGGGCGTGATTTCCGTACTTTCCAACGTGGCACCCAAGGAGACCCACGATATCTGTGAGATGTTCTTCAAGGGCGATGTGGAGGGCAGCAGAAGACTCCAGTTAAAGGCCCTGCCTCTGATTCATGCGCTGTTTTCCGAGGTGAACCCGATTCCTGTAAAGGCTGCCATGAACCTGATGGGAAAGGCCGTGGGCGATCCCAGACTTCCTCTTACGGTGATGGAGCCGAAGCATCAGGAAATCTTAAAGAGAGAAATGGAAAAATTCGGTATTCTGTAAGGGACGAAAACGGAGGAGAAAACAATGGTGAAAGCAATTTTAAACGGCTGCAACGGCGCCATGGGCCGTGTAATTACAGATATTATTTCCAGGGATGATGCAATTGAAATCATCGCAGGCGTGGATATGAATACGGAAATGCGGGCAGGCTATCCTGTGTACCAGACACTTTCGGAGTGTCCGGCTGCAGACGTGGTCATTGATTTTTCCGTGGCCAAGGCCACAGACGGCGTGGTGGCATACTGTAAGGAAACAAAGACTCCGGTGGTTCTCTGCACCACAGGACTTTCCGCAGAGCAGATTGACCGGGTCCATGAACTTTCTGAGACCACAGCCGTTTTAAGAAGCGCCAACATGTCCGTTGGAATCAATCTGTTATTTAAGGTATTAAAGGAAGTGGCACCGGTTCTGGCAGAAGCCGGCTTTGACATTGAAATTTTAGAAAAGCACCACAACCAGAAGGTGGATGCGCCCAGCGGCACGGCTTTGGCTCTGGCGGACGCCATCAACGAAAGCCTGGACAATTCCTACCATTATAAATATGACAGAACCGCAGAGCGCGTGAAGCGTGAGAAAACGGAAATCGGAATCCAGGCCATGCGCGGCGGCACCATCGTCGGCGAACACGATATCATGTTTGCCGGCCAGGATGAGGTGATTACCTTCACTCATACAGCCTATTCAAAGGCAATTTTTGGAAAAGGCGCCGTACAGGCCGCAAAATTCCTTGCAGGAAAAGAACCTGGCATGTATGATATGTCCGATGTGATCGGTTAAAATGAAACCATGAATATTCTCCTTTCAAACGCGCATACTAGGGGCAGAAAGGAGAATATTTTTTATGGAGAAAATCAAACGGTTTGCCTTTGGCGCCATGCTGATTGCCGTTATCAGCGTGGCCGCAGCATGTGGCAGAAATGACAATAACGGCACCAACAAAACCACAGCGGGAACCTCCGCATCTGCAACCGGAGCCTCCGGTGAGACTTCCACAAACTCCCCCGGAAACACGTCTTCCTCCGCAGGAACCAACGGAGAGGGCGAAAGCGGCGGTGTACTCGAGGACATGGTGGATGACGTGAAGGACGGCATGGATGATCTGACCACGGGAACCACCGGAGCCAATGGAATGAACGGAGGCGGTACATCCGCCGGAAACGGTTCGGCAGCGGGCCAGTAAAAGAGAGAACAAAAAACAGTCCCATGACCGCAGAAAACCTGCGATGTGGGGCTGTTTTTATGGATTTTTCCGTATGGAGCAGGTATAATATCAATAGATGTGATACCTGCACATCTTGTTTCTGCGTCTGGTCTGCGGACCCTGGAGAGACGGCAGGGAAACGAAGGAAAGGAGCGATGGCAATTCAATATGTATACAGGCCGTACCATCCATGGCGGCACGGATACAGAAGAGAAAAATGGAAGAAACACTTTTTTATGGCAGTGAAGCTTTTACTTTTACTGGAGCTTCTCTGGTTTTCGGCAGCCTACATAAAGTCCCATACCTTTGAACAGGTGACCGGAGGCCGGGTGGAGGAGATACCCCTTCCCGGGGAAGAAGAGGTATACGGAATCGGGATCGGAACGGGAGAGGGCTCCCTTTTCTGGTTTCACAGCCGCACGGAGGTTTTGGAATCAGGGGAAGAATAACAAGTTGTTCTTGATTTTCCATAGGGTATGCATTATAATTTCTTCTGAAATTACTAACCATGATGAAAAGAAAAGGATGGGTAAAGGAATGAAAAAAGTTGATTTACTGTATGAAGGAAAGGCAAAAAAGGTTTTTACAACAGAAGATCCTGACATCTTAATCGTAGATTATAAGGATGACGCCACCGCATTCGACGGCCTGAAAAAGGGTACCATCGTTGGAAAGGGTGCCATCAACAACCGCATGACAAACCACGTATTCAAGCTCCTTGAGAAGGAAGGCATCCCCACCCACTATGTGGAAGAGCTTTCTGACAGAGAGACCGCCGTTAAGAAGGTGGAGATCGTTCCCCTGGAGGTAATTATCCGCAACATCACAGCCGGAAGCTTTGCAAAGAAGATGGGCGTGGAAGAGGGTATTGTATTCAAACGCCCCACACTGGAATTCAGCTATAAGAACGACGATCTTCACGATCCGTTCATCAATAAATACTACGCTCTTTCCCTGGAGCTTGCCACAGAGGAAGAGATCGACACCATCACCAAATATGCTTTCAAGGTAAACGAAGTGATGAAGAAATACTTCGACAGCCTGGGAATCGATCTGGTGGACTTCAAGATCGAATTCGGCCGCTTCCATGGACAGATCATCCTGGCCGATGAGGTTTCTCCGGATACCTGCCGTCTCTGGGACAAGGAAACCCACGAGAAGCTGGACAAGGACCGTTTCAGAAGAGACCTTGGAAATGTGGAAGACGCTTACAACGAAGTATTCAGACGGTTAGGAATCGAGGATAGAAAATAAAATATGGAAAAAACGCTTGCTTTTGACTTGGGGGAGGACAAAGCACACGAGGAATGCGGCGTGTTCGGCATGTACGATCTGGACGGAAACGACGTAGCCTCAACGATTTACTACGGACTGTGCGCTCTGCAGCATCGGGGACAGGAAAGCTGCGGAATTGCAGTCAGCGATACATACGGCCCCAAGGGAGTGGTGAATACCCATAAGGGTATGGGGCTCTGCAATGAGGTATTCACACCGGAGATTCTCGATGGCCTGAAGGGAAACATCGGAGTCGGCCATGTCCGTTATTCCACTGCCGGCAGCAGCACCAGGGAAAATGCACAGCCGCTGGTATTAAACTATGTGAAAGGGACGCTGGCACTGGCCCACAACGGAAATCTGGTCAATGCACCGGAGCTTCGGAGAGAGCTTGCTTATGACGGCGCCATTTTCCAGACCACCATCGACACCGAAGTGATTGCCTACCATATCGCCAGGGAGCGGGTGAAGGCAAAAACGGCCGAGGAGGCAGTGGCCAATGCCATGAGAAAGATCAGAGGTGCATACTCTCTGGTCATCGCAAGCCCGAGAAAACTCATGGGAGCCAGAGACCCCCAGGGCTTTAAGCCTCTCTGCATCGGAAAGCGGGACAACGCCTATATTCTGGCGTCGGAGACCTGTGCTTTGGATACCATCGGAGCCCAGTTTGTCCGCGATGTGCTTCCCGGTGAGATTGTCACCATCACAAAGGACGGCATTGCCTCCAATATGATGCTCCGTGACGGAAAAGAAGCAAGATGTATTTTTGAATATATTTATTTCGCAAGACCCGACAGCGCGTTTGACGGTGTGGGCGTCTACCACTCCAGAATCTATGCAGGACGGTGCCTGGCCAAGGACTCTCCTGTGGATGCGGATATTGTGGTGGGCGTTCCGGAATCGGGAAACGCTGCCGCCCTCGGGTATTCCATGGAATCGGGGATTCCCTACTCCATGGCCTTTGTGAAGAATTCCTATGTGGGAAGAACCTTCATAAAGCCGAAGCAGAGCAGCAGAGAATCGGCTGTGCGGGTAAAATTAAATGTCCTGCGTGAGGCAGTGGACGGAAAACGGGTTATTATGATCGATGACTCCATCGTCCGGGGAACCACCAGCAATCTGATTGTCAACATGCTGCGGGAGGCCGGGGCCAGGGAGGTCCACGTGAAGGTGACTGCGCCGCCGTTTTTGTATCCCTGCTATTTCGGCACGGATATTCCCTCCAGCGACCAACTGATCGCTTATGGAAGGACTGTGGACGAGATCTGCAAAATAATTGGAGCCGATTCCCTGTCCTATCTTAGGGTGGAACGGCTTAAGGAAATGGCCGGAAATCTTCCGATCTGCACGGCCTGCTTCACCGGCGACTATCCGGTGGACCCGCCCAAGGAGGACATCCGGGGAACCTATGAAAAATAAAAAGTAAAACAGAAAAGAGGATTGTCATGTACGACAGATACCAGAGCCCTCTCTCCGAGAGATATGCAAGCAAGGAAATGCAGTACATTTTCTCCCCGGAAAAGAAATTCCGGACCTGGAGAAAGCTGTGGATTGCACTGGCTGAAACAGAGAAAGAGCTTGGCCTTCCCATCACGGACGAGCAGATTGAAGAGCTCAAGGCCAATCAGGACGACATCAACTTCGAGGAGGCCAAGGCCCGCGAGAAGCTGGTGCGCCACGATGTCATGTCCCACGTATACGCTTACGGCTTACAGTGCCCCAAGGCAAAGGGAATCATCCACCTGGGCGCCACCTCCTGCTATGTGGGCGACAACACGGATATTATTCTGATGACAGAGGCTTTAAAGCTGGTCCGCAAAAAGCTGGTGAATGTGATTGCAGAGCTGGCAGTCTTTGCCGATAAATATAAAAACCAGCCGACCCTGGCCTTTACCCATTTCCAGCCGGCTCAGCCCACCACCGTGGGAAAGCGCGCCACCCTCTGGCTCATGGAGCTTAAGCTGGACTTGGACGATCTGGATTATGTGATTTCCACCATGAAGCTTTTAGGCTCCAAGGGAACCACAGGAACCCAGGCAAGCTTCTTGGAGCTCTTTGACGGAGACCATGAAAAGTGCCGGAAGGCAGACCAGATGATCGCCGACAAGATGGGCTTTTCCGGATGCTATCCTGTTTCCGGACAGACCTATTCCAGGAAAATTGACAGCCGCGTGTTAAGCGTGCTTGCGGGAATCGCCCAGAGCGCCCACAAGTTCTCCAACGATATCCGCCTTCTTCAGCACTTAAAAGAGGTGGAAGAGCCCTTCGAAAAGAACCAGATTGGTTCCTCTGCCATGGCTTATAAGAGAAATCCCATGAGAAGTGAGAGAATCGCTTCCCTGGCCAACTATGTGATGTCCGATATGATGAATCCCATGCTGGTGGCTTCCACTCAGTGGTTTGAGCGCACCTTAGATGATTCCGCCAACAAGCGTCTTTCCGTTCCGGAGGGCTTTTTGGCAGTGGACGGCATTCTGGATTTATACCTTAATGTGGTGGACGGCCTTGTGGTATATCCGAAGGTCATTGAAAAGCACCTGATGGCCGAGCTTCCGTTCATGGCCACAGAAAATATCATGATGGATGCCGTAAAGGCCGGAGGAGACCGCCAGGAGCTTCACGAGAGAATCCGTGAGCTTTCCATGGAGGCAGGCAAGAACGTGAAGGTGGAAGGAAAGGACAACAATCTCCTGGAGCTGATCGCTGCAGACCCGTCCTTTAATCTTTCCCTGGAAGAGCTTCAGAAGACCATGGATCCCACCAAGTACGTGGGCCGCGCACCGAAGCAGGTGGAGGAATTCCTGGCTGAGGTGATCAACCCGGTTCTTGAGGAAAACAAGGAGATTCTGGGCGTAAAGGCTGAAATCAACGTATAAACATGTCTATGGAATACAGCAGCATCAATACAGAGTATTATAAAGTGTTCTATTACGTAGGGCGCCTCGGCAGCATTACAGCAGCGGCCGAGGCGCTGTGCATTTCCCAGCCTGCGGTGAGTCAGGCCATCAAGCAGCTTGAAAAGTCCTTAGGGATCCGGCTTTTTATCCGGAATCAGAAAGGGGTCAGGCTGACGGCGGAGGGCCGGCTTTTGTATCCGTATGTGGAGCGGGGAATTGAAAATCTTCTGGACGGGGAACAGATGTTAAGACGTCTGGTGGACTTGGACATGGGCGAGGTGCGGATCGGTGCCAGCGACATGACCCTGCAGTTTTACCTGCTTCCCTATCTGGAAACCTTCCATGGAAAGTATCCCAACATTAAGGTGACGGTCACCAACGGACCTACGCCGGAGACCATAGAGGCCCTATACGAGGGAAGAATTGATTTCGGAGCGGTCAGCACGCCCTTTGATGCCAGGCCGGAGGTGGAGTCTGTGGAGGTAAAGAAGATCAGAAATACCTTTGTGGCCGGGAATAAATACTGGAAGCTCAAAGGGAAACGGCTGGAATATGAGGTGCTTAAGAGCCTTCCCTGTATTTTCCTGGAAAAGACCACCAGTACCAGACGATTCATGGACCTGTTCCTGGAGAAAAAGGGAATTGTTCTGGAGCCGGAATTTGAGCTGGCCACCAGCGACATGGTCGTCCAGTTTGCCATCCGGAACATGGGCGTGGGATGCGTCATGGATGCCTTTGCAAGGGAAAAGATAAAGAGCGGAGAACTCTTTGAACTGGCGTTCCGGGAGATGATGCCGGAACGGGAAATCTGCATTGTCACCGACCGGAAGAATCCGGTGTCTCCGGCGGGAGAGAGGTTTTTGGAAGTGCTGAATACGAAAAATGATTAAAAATACCCGGCAGACTCATAATCTGCCAGGTATTTTTTGTATCATAGAAAATCCGGCTGAATTCGTTTACTCTTTTACAGCGCCGCCCATGACGCCTGCCACGAACTGTTTCTGGAATACCATAAAGATCACCAGGATGGGTAAGGTGGCGATGGCGGTGGCCAGAAGAATTACAGCGTAATTCTTGTTGGTGGGGTTGCCGTCCAGAACAGCCAGAGCCACAGGGAAATTGTACATTTCCTTGGTTTCCAGAACGATCAACGGCCACATGAAGCTGTTCCACATGTTGGTGAACATGTAAATAACAAGGGCGCTTAAGGCCGGCTTGATGTTTGGAAGCACGATACGGCAGAAGATGCCGAATTCGCTGTATCCGTCGATTCTGGCGGCCTCAATGAGGGCTGTCGGGAAGTTTACCATGTTCTGACGCATGAGGAAGATACCGAAAGCGTTGGCCAGGGCCGGTAAAATCACGGCGGTGTAGGTGTTGGTCATGTCGATGGACACAAAAAGCTGGAACAGGGGCACATACATAACCTGGGGCGGGATCATCATGGAAACCATGATGAAGCTGAAGATCAGGCCTTTTCCCTTAAAGTCAAACTTGGCAAGAACGTATCCTGCGGAAGAGTAGAGGATTAAGGTCAGCACTGTGAACACCACGGATAAAAACAGGGTGTTGAAGGCAACCCGGATGATGTCCATTTTCTCGATCAGGATTGCGAAGTTTGCGGCCAGCTCGGCGCCGGGAAGCAGTCTCGGAGGAGCAGCCAGAATGGCCTGGTTTGTATTGGTTCCGCTGATGAACATGAAGTAAAACGGAAACAGGGATGCGAAGGCGGCCAGGACCAAAAAGATATAAACACCAATTTTCTTTACCATGTTATTCCTCCTTATCCAGCTTAAACTGTACCCAGGACAGCAGGCCGATGATAATTACCATCACATATCCCAGTGCAGAAGCAAAACCGAACTTGAGGAACGTGAAGCCGTTGTCGTAGAGGTATTCACCCAGTGTAATGGTGGCGTAGTTGGGTCCGCCCTGGGTTAAAATATAGGGCTCATCGAACAACTGGAGCGTACCGATGGTGGAGGTGATGGTGGTAAACAGGATGATGGGCTTGATGGCCGGAATGGTGATGTACCATAACTGCTGCCAGAAGGTGGCGCCGTCCAGGGAAGCCGATTCGTACATTTCTGTGGGAATGGCCTGGATTCCGGCTAACAGGATAATCATGTTGTAGCCCACCCATCTCCAGGTGATGGAAATGATGATGGATGCTCTTGCGGGCCATGCAGAGTAAATCCACTGGATTTTGCTGCCGCCGAAAAGCTCAACAATATAGTTGATCAGGCCGTGGTCCGTATTGAACAGTACCTTAAATACCAGCGCATATGCAACCAGGGAGGTGATTGTCGGAAGGAAGGTTGCCATCCGGAAAAATCCGCGTCCCCGGACGAACTTCTGCTCGATGAGAACAGCGAGCAGAAGTGCGAGGCCTATCATAACCGGAACCTGAATGATCAGGTAGAAAAAGGTGTTGAACAGGGCTTTATAAAAGACAGGGTCTTTAAAAAGCTCAATATAGTTGGCGAATCCCACAAAGTTATATGTACCGCAGGTAAACTCCATAAAGCTCAGATAGAAGGAGTAAAGGATCGGGTAGATCATGAATACGGCGAAAATTGCCACCGTCGGCGCCATCATAGCGTATGGGAATAGTTTAAATTTTTTATGGGTTTTCATGAAAGCCTCCCAATTTGTCCCAAAGAGACGAAAACATTATTTACCGAACTTGGATACCAGGTCTTTCTGGAGGGTGTCTAAGGTTGCCTTGGGATCTGCACCCTCAAGATAAACCTTGGCGCAGGCAGCACCGCTGGCGCTTAAAGCCTCGTTGAAGTTTTCTGTGTAGTTCACAGAGGGAACGGTCTTACCAAGCTCAATGAAGGTTTCATAAATCTTCTGGCCGCCGAAGAACTCATCGGGTTCTGCGAAAGCCGGATCCTCGTAAACCGGGATGTAAGCCGGATATAAGCCGTAGTTGATGAAACCGTCAACTAAAAGATCGTTGTCTGTCATGGCAAACTGAACGAATTCCTTTGCCAGGTCCACATGCTCGCCCTTGGCCGGGATTAAAAGGTTGCCGCCGCCGTTGGTGGAACCGGCTGCCTCTTTGCCTGAAAATGCCGGAAGACCGATAACGCCCCATTTGCCGGACTGGTCCGGTCCTTTGTCTTTGATGGTACCGATCATCCATACAGCCTCGGGAATGGTGGCTACGGACTCATTTACAACAACGCCTTCATACTCGCCCTAGTCTGTGTAGTTGAGAGCGATACCTGCATCGTATACCTTCTTTGCAAGCTCCATGCACTCTAAGGCCGCATCGGAGTTGACTGCTGTATTTCCCTCGGCATCGAAGAAGCCGGCGCCGTTTTCTGTGAGGAGAAGTCTCCAGAAGTTGCTGCCGTTGGGAGCGATGGGAAGCATCTTCACAGGCTCACCGGAGGGAGTTTTGCAGGTTTCTGTTACTTTCTTACCAGCTTCGATGAAATCATCCCAGGTCTTGATGTCCTCGGCGTTTACGCCTGCCTGCTCGAAGTAGTCTCTTCTATAAAAAAGAGCAACTGGGCCGGCATCCCACGGGAAGCCAACGATCTTACCGTTGATGGTAACCTCACCCATTTTTACGGGAAGGAAGTCGTCGGGATTTACGATGTCACTTAAATCGGCAAAGCCCTCGGGATACTTGGTGGCAAAGCCGCTTACCTGCTCGCCTTCGCAGTAAACAATGTCAGCCAGTCCCTTTCCGGTGGAGAGGGTGGTGGCAAGCTTCGTGTAAACCTGCTCGGTTCCCATTTCCTCAAACTGGATGGTTACATCCGGATGAGTTTCCTTGAATTTCTCTGCACAGGACTCCAGGTGCTTTAAAGCCACGTCCCATGCCCATACGGTGATGGTTTCGCCGGAAGCAGAAGCGCCTGCATCGGCGGTGCCGGATTTGCTGCTGCATCCGCTGAGGGCAAGAGCTGCCAGCATGGAGAGTGCGGCGGCCGATGCGATGAGTTTGATTTTTTTCATAAGTTTTCCCCCCCTTGTTTTAAATAAAATTTTACTAATGAATTTTACTGCCCATAAGCGAGAATTGTGGACAGCCCCTGTCATTTACTAGGTAAAATACTTAAGATTAACTAAATAATACCTTTTTATATGGGAAAAGTCAACAGATTTTTGTAAAATTTTAGTAAAAAATACTTGATAAAACATTTGACTTTTACTAAAAAGTGGGATATAATCAAAACAAAATATAGCGGATAGTACAAAAAAGTGTTATGATCGGGTTAGAGGCAAAAAAACGATAAAATATAATGGGAGAAAGGGAGGTAAAATGATCTATGCAGATCAGAGCGAAAAAACGTTGGGAGGACCAGACTCTTATGGGGATTGGACGTCTGGAAGCCCATACTTCCTGTTTTACGGATTCGACAGAGCGTGTATCTTTAAATGGAGAGTGGAAATTTAAATATCTGACTGCGCCGGAGTACAGTCCGAACGGATTTGAACAGCCGGAGTATGATACGGAAAGCTGGGATAAGATCGAGGTTCCTTCCTGCTGGCAGTTAAAGGGGTATGACCATATGCACTATACGGATGTACTCTATTTGTTCCCTTTAAATCCCCCCTATGTGCCGACAGAAAATCCAACGGGTATTTATAAACGTGATTTCACTGTGGAAAAGGAACGGCTCGGCGAAGATGTGATTTTACGATTTGACGGTGCAGACAGCGCATACGATGTCTGGGTCAACGGAATCCATGCAGGATACAGTAAGGTATCCAGACTTCCGGCAGAGTTTGATATCACTTCTTATATTAAAGAAGGAAAGAACCATGTGGCTGTCCGCGTGTATAAATGGTCCGATGGAACCTATCTGGAGGACCAGGACATGTGGTGGTACAGCGGAATTTACAGAAATGTGACATTGCTTTACAGACCAAAGGTAAGAATCGAGGACTGCCGGATTCATGCAACCCTGGATGATACCTACACGGACGGTATTTTGAACGCCAGCGTGAAAATGACCGGTACAGGGGGAACGCTTACCTGGGAACTTTTTGACCAGGATGGAATAAAAGTTTCCGGCGGAAGCACACCAAATGAAGGAAAGGAAGCCCTCCTGGAAGCAGAAGTGAAAAATGTACATAGCTGGACTGCGGAAACTCCCTGTCTCTACACCTTAAAGCTTTCCTTAAAGGGAAAAGACGGGGTTCATGAGGTCAGCTACCGCACAGGCTTTCGGAGAATTGAGATTAAAGGGGAGACCTTTACGGTCAACGGCAGGGCCATTCTCTTAAACGGCGTGAACCACCACGACTATTCGCCCAAAGGCGGCCGGTGTGTGGACCCGGAGGTCTTAAAAGAGGATATCCGGATGATGAAGCAGCACAACATCAATGCCGTGCGCTTCTCCCATTACCCCTCCATTGAGGCCATTTACGATTACTGCGATGAGTACGGAATTTACGTCATTGATGAGGCAGATCTGGAGTGTCACGGCTTTGAATGGGCCCATGTTTACGACAGAATCACCGACGATCCGGAGTGGGAAAGTGCGTATGTGGACCGGGCGGTCCGCATGGTAAAGCGGGATTACAACCATCCCTCCATTATCATGTGGTCCCTGGGAAATGAGTCCTCCTTCGGCGTAAACTTTAAAAAGGAAGCAGAGGCCATCCGGGCTCTGGATAACTCCAGGCTGATTCACTATGAGGGAGATTTCGAGGCGGAGATCACCGATGTGTACTCCACCATGTATACAAGATTAAAGGGCTTAAAGGAAATCGGAGAGACCAAGATCAAGCACAATAAGCCCCATGTACACTGTGAGTACAGCCATGCCATGGGAAACGGCCCGGGATGCCTTCTGGACTACCAGAATTTATACCGGAAGTATAAGAGACTTCAGGGCGGCTTTATCTGGGAATGGTATGACCATGGAATTGAAACGGTAAATGAAGACGGAACCGTTACCTATAAATATGGCGGGGATTACGGCGATTTCCCAACCAACGGAAATTTCTGCGTGGACGGTCTTTTGATGCCAAACCGCAAGCCCTCCCCGGGACTTATAGAGTATAAGCAGGTGATCTGCCCGGTTTTGGTGACACGGCTGGGGGAAAGAGGAAATCTGTTTGCCGTAAGAAACTATTATGATTTTAAGAGCCTTTCAGGAATTGCGTTGGCTTGCACCGTTACAGACGGGGAAAAGGACTATGACTCCTTTACCATAGACACCCTTTCTGCAAAGGCAGGAGAGGAAGAATACATCACCATTCCCTTTGGAACTCTGGATGCCGGAAAGGACTGGTATCTGAACGTTCGTGTTCTGGAGAAAGAGGCCTCCTCCTACGCTCCGGCCGGACATGAGCTGGGCGTTTTCCAGTTCGTTCTGGGAACCGAAGGCGTGACTTCTGAAAAACGGGAGCGTAAGGAAATCTCCTTTTTGGAGGACGCCGTGACCCTTACGGTCTCAGGAGACGGAACGGAGTATACCTTTGATAAGGTGATGGGAACGCTTTGCTCTGTGAAAAAGAACGGAAAAGAACTGGTAACAAAGGGACCGGTTCTTACGGTAGACCGTGCGGACATCGATAACGACATGTATAAGGTGGACGACTGGAAGAATAAATATTTCATCAGCCGCGGAATGGAAGAGCTGGAGTACATGACCGCCAAACAGGGCCCCGGCGAGATGAAAATCTATATCCAGAAGCACTTTGGATGCTATAACCAGGTATGGGGCTTTAAGCTGATGTACGTCTACACCGTTTACGGAGACGGAACTATGGATGTGGAGCTGACCGGAAAGGCCATCCGCAATCCGGAGTTTGAGCCGGAATTCCTGCCGAGAATCGGCGTGGAGCTCAATGTGAATAAGGACTTTAGACAGGTATCCTGGTATGGCCTGGGCCCGGGAGAAAATTACTGTGATTCCAGACAGGCCGCCATCATGGGCGTTTACAGAACCGATGTGGAAGGCATGCATACAGATTATGTGAAGCCTCAGGAGAACGGCCACAGGGAAGGTGTCCGCTGGATTTTGCTTTCTGGTGAAGGGGAAGGAATCCTTTTGAAGGCACATAAGGAATTGGGAATCAACGTCCATGATTACACAACGGAGGACTTAAGGAATGCGGCCCATCCGTGCCAGATCAAGCGGAACGAAGAGCTGACTTTAAATCTTGATTACAGACATTCTGGCCTGGGAAGCAATTCCTGCGGCCAGGAGCAGACCGATGACTGCAAGGTGGGAATTGAGGACTTTGTCCTTGGATTCTCCATCCGTCCCGCAACCATGTAAATGTGAAATATCAATACGTAAGGAAGGAACAGGATGGCAACAATTAAAGATATCGCAGAAAAAGCCCAGGTTTCCATCAGCACCGTTTCCCGTGTGCTGAACTATGATGAGACCTTAAGCGTCAATGCAGCCACCAAGAACAGAATTTTAGAAATTGCGGAGGAGCTGGATTACCAGCCGAAAAACCAGAAAAAGAGGAGAAAAAAACTGTCGCTCCTTTTGATTAACTATTATTCCCTGGAGGGAGAGGTGGAGGACCCCTACTACCTCTCCGTCAGGATTGCCATTGAGCGCCGGGCGGCCCAACTGGAATATAAGCTCACCAGTGTGGCCAGAGGAGATGAGTTCAATTCCGCCGGAATCGACGGCATTCTCTGTCTGGGGGCCTTCAGTGAGGAAGAAATCCGGGAAATTGATGCCCTGGATAAGCCCATAATTTTTGTGGACAGCAGCCCGGATCATTTAAAATACGATTCCATCGCCTTTGACCTCACAAGGGAGGCCAACCGGATTATGGAATACCTCTGGGACTGCGGCCACAGAAAGATCGGCTTCATCGGAGGTAATGATACGGAAGGAAACGGGCTGGAGTCTGCACCGGATGCCAGAACCACAGCCTACCGGGCCTTCATGAAGGAACGAAACCTCTACCGGAAGGAATATGAGAGAATTGGAACCTTCACCTCTAAAACAGGGTTCCAGCTTATGAATGAGCTCATGGGACTGGAGGATGCGCCGACGGCTGTGTTTGTGGCCAATGACTCCCTGGCAGTGGGATGCATCAATGCCATCAACCGGGCGGGAAAACGGTGCCCCGAGGATTTCAGCATTGTGGGCTTCAACGACATTATGATGGCAAAATATATGGTTCCGCCCCTGACCACCATGCGTCTTTACATGGATTTCATGGGAGAGCGGGCTGTGGACCTGATTGGAGACAGAATTTTGACAAAACGGGAGCTGCCCATGCAGGTGATTCTTCCGGCAAAGCTGATGATCCGGGAGAGTGTAAGGGATCTGAACCGGAAAGCCTGAGGCGCGGCGGTTACGGCCTGAAGACGAGACATAACAGTAATGAATATAAAAAGTGAAAGGGAGAAGAACGTATGTCAACAGTAAAATTGGATCATGTCTGCAAAAAGTATCCGAATGGTTTTGAGGCCGTAAAGGACTTTAATCTGGAAATCGGGGACAAGGAATTTATCATTTTCGTAGGCCCCTCCGGATGCGGTAAGTCCACCACCCTCCGCATGATTGCCGGACTGGAGGACATTTCCGGCGGCGACCTCTACATTGACGGAAAACGGGTCAACGATGTGGAGCCCAAGGACAGGGATATTGCAATGGTATTCCAGAACTATGCCCTGTACCCCCACATGACCGTGTATGAGAACATGGCCTTCAGCCTGAAGTTAAAGAAGATTTCCAAGGAAGAGCTGGATAAAAAGGTCCATGAGGCCGCCAGAATCCTGGATCTGGAACATCTTCTGGACCGGAAGCCGAGAGCTCTTTCCGGCGGACAGAGACAGCGTGTGGCCATGGGACGTGCCATCGTAAGAAATCCCAAGGTATTCCTTATGGATGAGCCGCTTTCCAACCTGGACGCCAAGCTCCGCGGCCAGATGAGAATTGAGATCTCCAAGCTCCACCAGAGACTGGGCGCCACCATCATCTATGTAACCCATGACCAGACCGAGGCCATGACCTTAGGTACCAGAATCGTTGTTATGAAGGACGGTGTGGTGCAGCAGGTGGATACTCCGGAAAATCTTTATGACAAGCCCGGCAACAAGTTCGTTGCAGGCTTCATCGGTGCTCCCCAGATGAACATGGTAAACGCCCAGGTGAAGGAAGAAAACGGCGTGACTCTGGAATTCTGCGGACAGAAGGTGAAACTGGATGAGAGAAGAGCTTCTATTCTGAAGGAAAAAGGATACATCGGAAAGAAGATCATTCTGGGAATCCGCCCGGAGGACCTTCATGATGCCAGTGACATCGACCGTGCTAACAAAGAGGCCTGCATCCATGCAGAAATCCGTGTGTATGAGATGCTGGGCGCTGAGACCTTCCTGTACTTTGACATGGACAATGTCACATGGACAGCAAGAGTCAATCCGTCTGTAAAGGTGAAACCCGGTGAGTCCATTGACCTTTACATGAACACGGAAAAGCTCCATGCCTTCGATCTGGAGACGGAGAATGCAATTTTTAATTAGCAGACAGGGGAAATGAGTGTTTGGGGGATTCCGTAAAAATCCGCACAGGGTTTTTGGGGGTCCCCCTTTTGGGAGAATGCATATGACAGAACAGATTTTTGATATGGACAATGGCTTCTGGAGGACAGTGGGAAAGGCAGGGGACATGGTGCTTTTGACATTTCTTACTTTCATCACCAGTATCCCTGTGATCACGGCAGGGACCTCCTTCTGCGCCCTTTATTATGTGGCCTTTAAAATCCTGGAGGATGATAACAGGAGTACCATAAAAAACTTTTTCCACAGCTTCCGCGAAAACCTGCTTCAGGGTATGGTCCTCACCGTATGTATGGGTGCGGCCGGGGGAATCCTGTCTTTTGATATCTGGTTTATGGTGCAGGCGGGAGATTTTGGACAGAACCAGGCCCTTTTTTACGGCGGATGGGTGATCTGCGCTTTTTTGGGACTTCTGTATCTGATTCTTTTCCTTTATCTGTTCCCGCTTCAGGCCAGATTTTACAATCCTCTCCGGGTGACTGTAAAGAATGCCTTAATGGGAGGCGTTTTATGTCTGAAACAGACAGTTCTTATGATCGTGGGAGACGGAATGATGACAGCCCTTGTGGTGCTGTGCTTCCGGACGGTGCCGCAGATTGCCGTGATTCCGGTTCTTTTGTTTCTGCCTCTCTGTGCCTGCTATAATGCATGGGTGCTCAGAACACTTTTGGGGCTGGTGCCGGGGAAAAAGAATCTGCCGGTACCGGATGAAGAGACTCCATAATGTAAAATTATGGTCTACATAATAAATATTGTCTTTACTTATGGATTCGTTTGGTGTAAACTGATTAAGTGCTGGTGATTTCCGGCACAGGCAAGTTATACATCCAAAGGAGGATATTATCAATGGTTAGAGCAATCGTAGGTGCTAACTGGGGTGATGAAGGAAAAGGAAAAATCACGGATATGCTGGCAAAGGAATCTGACATTATCATCCGTTTCCAGGGCGGAAGCAATGCAGGCCATACCATCATCAACAATTATGGAAAATTTGCCCTTCATCTTCTCCCGTCCGGAGTTTTCTATAATCACACCACAAGCATCATCGGCAACGGCGTGGCATTAAATATTCCGTATTTAATCAAGGAATTGAACGATGTCACAAGCCAGGGCGTACCCACACCGAAGATTCTGGTGTCCGACCGGGCCCAGATCATGATGCCGTATCACATTCTGTTTGATACTTATGAGGAGGCACGCCTTGCAGGAAAGTCCTTCGGCTCCACCAAGTCCGGGATTGCTCCGTTTTATTCTGATAAATTTGCAAAAATCGGCTTTCAGGTAAGCGAGCTGTTTGGCGATGAGAAGGCACTTATGGATAAGGTGGAGAATGTCTGCACCTTAAAGAACGTAATGCTGGAGCACTTATATCACCAGCCGCTTCTGGATCCCAAGGAAGTCTTTGCCACACTGATGGAGTACAAGGAAATGGTGGCTCCCTATGTGTGTGACGTTTCCAAATACCTTTATGATGCCATCAAAGAGGGAAAGAATATTTTACTGGAGGGACAGCTTGGTTCCTTAAAGGACCCGGATCATGGAATTTACCCCATGGTAACCTCTTCCTCCACACTGGCTGCCTACGGTGCCATCGGTGCAGGAATTGCACCTTACGAGATTAAGAACATCACCACCGTTGTAAAAGCATACTCCAGCGCCGTGGGCGCAGGTGCTTTCGTCAGCGAGATCTTCGGCGAGGAGGCCGATGAGCTCAGAAGACGCGGCGGCGACGGCGGAGAATTCGGCGCAACCACAGGACGTCCGAGACGTATGGGATGGTTTGACGCTGTGGCTTCCAGATACGGCTGCCGGATCCAGGGTACCACAGAGGTGGCTCTGACGGTTCTGGATGTTCTGGGATATCTGGATGAGCTTCCGATCTGCGTGGGATATGAGATTGACGGCAAGGTGACAAAGGACTTCCCGACAACTGCATATCTGGAAAAGGCAAAGCCTGTATACAAGAAGTTACCGGGCTGGAAGTGCGACATCCGCGGAATCAAGAACTATGAAGATCTGCCGGAAAACTGCCGGAAATACATTGAAACCATCGAGGAAGAGCTTGGCGTTCCGGTGACCATGGTTTCCAACGGACCGGGCAGAGACGATATTATCATGAGAAAGTAATACAAGCAGAAAGAAACAAAGAGAGGGATTCGTGACGGATTCCCTCTTTTTGTGATTAAAAAAAGGTCCTTTTGGGCCAGCATTCAATCCACAGGAAAAGAGGACAAAAAAGATATGCCAAAGCTCAGTGACAGAGTACAGACATTTACGGATTCCGTAATACGGAGAATGACAAGAATCAACGATATGACGCCGGGAAGCATCAATTTAAGCCAGGGATTCCCGGACTTTGACCCGCCAAGGGCCATTTTGGAGGCCCTTTCCAAGGCTGCCATGGAGGGACCCCACCAGTACTCCATCACCTTCGGAGCCGAAAATTTCAGAGAGGCCCTGGCCGATCTTTATACGAAAAAGCTTGGGAGAACCATAGACTCGGACAAGGAGATCGTTGTAACCTGCGGCGGCACCGAGGCCATGATGTCCGCCATGATGACCATCTGCAATCCGGGGGATAAGGTCATTGTGTTCAGCCCCTTTTATGAAAATTACGGGGCCGATGCCATTCTTTCCGGGGCAGAGCCGATTTTTGTGCCCCTTGTGCCTCCGGAATTCAACTATGACAGGAATGTACTGAGACAGGCCTTTGAACAGGGCGTAAAGGCCATCATCGTCTGCAATCCCTCCAACCCCTGCGGCAAGGTGTTTACAAGGGAGGAGCTTTTGGAAATTGCAGCCCTTGCCAAAGAGTACGATGCCTTTGTGGTGACCGATGAGGTCTATGAGTACATTGTATATGAGCCCTATGAGCATGTGCTGATGGCTTCCCTTCCGGGAATGTATGAGAGGACCATCACATGCAGTTCCCTGTCTAAAACCTATTCTATCACAGGCTGGCGCCTGGGGTATCTGGTGGGACCGGAGGAAGTGATGGAGGAAGCCAAAAAGGTCCATGATTTCCTGACAGTGGGTGCAGCGGCTCCCTTACAGGAGGCGGCCGTCAC
The DNA here is from genome assembly GCA_021770825.1 of Clostridium sp. GTDB lineage: Bacteria > Bacillota > Clostridia > Lachnospirales > Lachnospiraceae > CANRXD01. The sequence continues at coordinate 80,486 of JAETQD010000016.1, forward strand.
AGGCCTCCGGTTCGATGAAAGCTATTATAAAGAGCTTAAGGAGCTGTATACGAGAAAAAGAGACTATTTCTGTGAAAGGCTCACGGCCATGGGACTTCCCCACACGGTGCCCCAGGGCAGCTATTTTGTCCTGGTGGATATCTCTGGTTTTCTGGCTCTTCCGAAGTTTTCCGGATGGGGAGATATGGAATTTTGTGAGTGGATGATAAAGGAATACGGTGTGGCTGCAGTTCCGGGCTCCAGTTTTTTCAGAGAGCCGGTAAATCACTTAATCCGCCTGCATTTTGCCAGGGGCGAGGAAACCTTAAAGGAGTCGGCGGACCGTCTGGAGAAAATGGTCAAAGACTGGCTTTCTTAAGAATTTCTGACAGGCATTGAAACGATGCGGAAAAAATGGTATCATATGGGCATACCGGAAGCTACTGTTCCGGTCCCGTATGGTCCTCATTTTTTCTGCTCTTTAGTTTGGCGAAAAGCATCAGTCCGTAACACAGGACAGGAAGTATTATGAGGCAGACCAAAAGAGCCAGGATGGTTCCGGAGGAGGCGCCTGTGACGGTGCAGATTACAAGGGCCAGTACGGCAGCAAAGATGGCGATAATGCCAAGGATGGCTAAAATTCGTTTCATATGGGAGTTCTCCTTGTGAACAAAATAGGCTGCGAAAGCGACCCGCCGCAGGCGAAAAAGCTCGCAGGCGGACTTCCTCTTTATTATAGCGCATATCCGTGAATTTTGAAAGGGAAGATGAAAGAGAATCCGGAGGGAGGAAAAGAATTGAAGAAAAAATGGCTGGCTGCTGCGGCAGCAGGTTTATGTATTTCCATGTATGCGGCAATGACCGCCTTCGGTGCTGACGGGACTTGGCTGCCGGTAAATGGAGGCTGGCAGTATAAACGGGCCGACGGCACTATGGCCAAGGATTCCTGGGAGGACATTGACGGTGAATGGTACCATTTCGGAAGCGATATGTTCATGGAGACCGGATGGCATAAAATCGGCAATATCCGTTATTACTTTGAACCGAACGGAATCCTGGCAGAGGGATGGAAGTGTTACAGCGAAGGCGGAGAAGACCAGTGGTATTATTTTGACCGGGACGGAAAGGCTGTGATTCAGTGGCTGTATGACGACGGGAAATGGTACTGGTTCAACGCCAACGGAGTGATGAATACCGACTCCTCCAAGACCATCGGCAATAAAAAATACTATTTCAACGAGGACGGAAGCGCCCAGGTCAATTTGTACCGCGGCTTTAAGTATTACAATGTGGACGGTCAGGCCGATTCGGACTATGACGTGAGGGCCGAGGACAGAAAGGGCAAAAAGATTTCCATTCCCGATGACGAGAAGGACGAAATTGCTGAAAAGCTCAATGCTCTTCCAAAGGGATGGCTGAAAAAGTTTGTGGACGATGGCTGGACCTTTATTTACTGCCCCGACAAGGAATATTATTCTTCCGCCAAGTTTGAAGGCGGCAGCGAAAAATACTATTTCTATTATAAGCTCAGCACGTCCCAGAAGACCATCCGCTTCTGCGATAAGGAGGACATCTGGACGGCCTTCGGCGAATATATGTACCGGAATGCAAAGGCAGATTTAAGGGAGTTGAATTATCCCACAGAAGTGAATTATAAATTCAGTGAGCTCAGCAGACTGAAAAATCTGCCGGATTCCCTGTATGAGGACTACCAGACTTTGTTTGGCCTGCTTTTGTCAGAATATCTGGATGAAACCGGAAAAGAACGGATGGAAAATGAAATGGAAGACCTCTATTTCATCATGAACCAGATCGCAGGCAGCCGGGACGGCGACGGAAAACCCGTGGAAATTGAAAGTCCATGGGAAAACAAGAAAAAACCTTAAGAATCTTTACGATTCCTCCCCATTCCTTGAGAATGCCTGGGCGGATATGATATAGTAAATATATCATAAACCGCACGCGGATATTTGAGAGAAATGGGGAGGGATTTTTATGTTGAGAAATAAAAGAGCATTGGCCGGGATTCTGGGAACTGCAGTCATGACGGCCGGACTTTTCGGATGTCAGGCACCCGGAGCTGAGGCAGTGGAAAAAAGCGGGTCCGTGAGCGCGGTGGCCCTGGCGGAGTATCCCGAAGAGCCTGTCTATAAAAACGATTTGGAACGGTATGAGAACCGGAAGGAAATCCCGGAGAATTTTCTGACGGCCTACCAGAGTTTTTTCATGGAGACCGGGTCTGCCCTTTTTAAGGACAGCAAAGAGAACGTCATTTATTCGCCTTTGAGCTTTTATTATGCTCTGGCCTTTGCTGCCGGGGGAGCTTCGGGGGACACGAGAAAAGAGCTTCTGCATGTGCTTCACTACCCATATGTTGAAAATCTGTCGGCGGACTGCAAAACGGCCTTTGAGGCTCTCTACCATGTCCCCAATGCAAAAAACGGAAAGGACAGGGATTCGGGAGAGTATCCGCCGGAATCCAGATATTCCTTTACCATGGCAAGCTCTCTCTGGGCCGATGACTCCCTGGAGGTGAAGAAGGAGTTTGCAGACCATGGGGCCAAGTATTTTTACGGAGACACCTATTCGGCAGATTTCAGGGCGCCGGAAACAGGAAAGGCCATGGCAGAGTGGGTAAAGGAACGGACCGGAGGAAAGCTGGAGCCTGCGGCGGCGATTCCTGAAACCATGGTTCTGTCCTTAAAAAATACCGTTTATTTCTATGATGAGTGGCTGGACAAATTTGAAAAAGAAAATACCAAAGAGGACAGTTTTAAAAAGGCAGACGGAGAGACCGTAACCTGTGAGTTCATGAACCGGACCATGGATTCCCACAGGTTTAGAAAAGGCGAAACTTTTACCATGTCCTCTCTGTCCTTAAAAAACGGAACCGTGGAATTTTATCTGCCGGATGAGGGCGTGGATGTTCACGATTTCTTTAAGGACCCGGATACTCTTTATGGAGTGATGAAGGGCGAAGACGGCGTCGGAATGGGAGAGGTTGTGTGGAAGATACCGAAATTCTCCTATGGAAGCAGCCTGGAGCTTGCAGCGCTTTTAAAGAACCTGGGAGTGGAGGCGGCCTTCCAGGAAGATGCCGATTTTACAGGGATTTCCGACAGCTCTCCGCTGTTTCTTACGGCGGTGACCCAGGACGCCCATATCGGCATCGATGAGAATGGCGTGGAGGCCGCAGCCTATACGGAGATTTCCTGGGCCGGGGCAGCTATGCCTGTGGGAAGAGCGGATATGATTCTGGACCGGCCGTTCTTTTACGTGATTAAGAACCGCGGACAGGTGATCTTCATGGGAATCTGCGAGGATCCCCTGGGATGATGGGAATGTTTTTCCACTTGACGAATTTGGATTTGGCTGTTACCATATGAATATAACAATTAATACAATGAAGGACGGTGGAGGTATGATACTGAAGATAGATTTTGACAGCGAGGAAGCCCTGTATGTGCAGCTTTGCAACCAGATTATCCGGGGAATTGCCACGGAGATGCTGCATGAAGGGGACAGTCTGCCGTCGGTGCGGCAGTTGGCTGACGAAATCGGAATTAACATGCACACAGTCAACAAAGCATATGCTGTTTTAAGGCAGGAGGGGTTTCTTAGGCTGGACCGGAGGCGGGGAGCCGTCATTGCCCTGGATATGAATAAACTCAGAGCTTTAAACGAAATGAAGGAAAGCCTGGCCCTGGTTGTGGCCAGAGGAATCTGCCGGGATGTGGACCGGGACGAAGTCCATGCCCTGATCGATGAAATTTTTGACGAATTCTGCGGACAGGAATAAAGGAGGAGACAGATGCTTTGCGAACACTGTAAAATGCGGGAAGCAACAGTGAAATATGTGGAAGTGATAAACGGAGTGAAGACAGAGCACAATCTCTGCGCGGCCTGCGCGGGCCGGGTGGATATCGGCCAGTATTCGGCGTTGTTTGAGGGGGAGTTTCCCTTGGGAAAGCTGCTTTCCGGTCTTTTGGGAATCCAGAACATGGACCAGAGTACGGTCCGTCTTCCCAACGTGGCCTGTCCCACCTGCGGGACCACCTATGAGGACTTTGTGACGGAAAGCAGATTCGGCTGTCCGGACTGTTACAGCGTGTTCGATCCCCTGATCGGTGAAAATATCAAGCACCTTCAGGGAAGCGAACGCCATGTGGGAAAGCATCCGAACCGTATAGACGATGAAGCCCTGGCAGAGAAAGAGGCGAAAGAGAAAACCGAGGAGCCCCAGAGCACTCTGACAAGGGAAGAGAAAATCCGGCTTCTGCAGGCCCGGTTAAAGGACGCCCTGCGGCGGGAGGACTATGAGGAAGCCGCTTCCCTGCGGGATGAGATTCATAAATATAAAGAGGAGAGAAAGCAGGATGGAGAAGTGGTATGAGGTTCCTGAAACTGGGAGCTCCAATGTGATATACAGCCGGATCCGCCTTGTGAGAAACTGGAAGGAATACCCCTTCCCGGGGAAAATGACCGGGGAACAGAATGAGGAAATGACCAGACGGCTTTGTGAGGGCCTGGCCGGTCTTGGAACTCCGGTGTATCTGAACCGGATGGCGGAGTTAGAAAAGACAGCTCTTTTGGAGCGCCGTGCCATCAACCGGGGGATTTCCAAGAAAAAAGAGTCCTCAGCGCTGATTTTATCGGAGGATGAGCGCGTGGGCATTGTGTTAAACGGCGATGACCATGTGCGGATCCAGGTACTGGAAAAGGGGCTGGCCCTTGCGTCCTGCTATGAAAAGGCAGACAAGACGGATGATTACATCGGGGAACGGTTTGAATATTCCTTCGATGAAAAGTACGGATATCTGACGCCCTTCCCCACCAATGTGGGAACGGGACTTCGGGCATCCGCGGTGGTCCACTTGCCGATGCTGTCCAAAAAGAAAAATTTTAACGGTCTGGTGGCCGATATGGGCCGGTTCGGCACCTCCATCCGCGGTGTGTACGGGGAAGGCGGAGAAAATTTCGGCTCCCTTTACCAGGTATCCAACCAGAAAACCCTGGGACAGACGGAAAAGGAGATTGTGGACCTGGTGACAAAGGCAGCAGCGGAGCTGGACGCCCAGGAGCGGCGTCTCAGGGAAGAGGCTTTAAAGCAGCGGCCCTTAATCCGTGCCGATGAGGCATATAAGTCCTACGGCGTGTTAAAATATGCCAGAAGGCTCACCAGAAAGGATGCCATGGAATTTTTGTCCCAGATCATGGCAGGTGCAGCCGATGGAATTTTTACACTTCAAAAGCCATGTTCCATCTATGGGCTGATGCTGGGAATTCAGCCGGCAAATCTTTTGCGGCAGGCCCAAAAGCCCTTAAGCAGAGAGGAACTGGATGCGGCGCGGGCCGATTTTTTGCGGGCCCGTCTGCCTGAAATTCGTTGACAGGAGGAACTGACAGACAGATATGGAACGATATACAGAAAAAGCAAAGGAAGCCCTTACGCTGGCAAGGGAGACCGCTGAGGATATGGGTTCCCGGACCGTTGGAACGGAGCATATGCTGGTGGGCCTGATTGAGGAAGGAAGCGGAACGGCAGCCATGGTATTAAAGGCCAATGATGTGAAGCTGGAGCGGGTGCTGGAGCTTTTACAGAAGCTGGTCTCTTCCTACCAGAACACAAAAACCCGGGACCGGGAGGGCTATACGCCCAGCGCCGGACGGGTCCTGGAAAACAGCTACCGGGAGGCTGTGCGGTTCCGTGCGCCCTTAATCGGGACCGAGCATATTTTAATGGCCATGTTAAAGGAGTCCGACTGCGTGGCAATCCGGCTTTTAAATACACTGAACATCAACATCCAGAAGGTATACATTGATCTTTTGGCCTCCATGGGAGAGGATACGGCAGCCGCCAGGGATGAGCTGCTTCGCGGCCGCGGCGGAAAAAACGGAAAGACTGCCACCCCCACGCTGGATGAGTACAGCAGGGACTTAACCAAGCTTGCAGGGGATGGAAAGCTGGACCCGGTCATCGGCCGTGAACAGGAAATCCGGCGGGTGATTCAGATTTTAAGCAGGCGAACCAAGAATAATCCCTGCCTGATCGGCGAGCCCGGCGTTGGAAAAACGGCAGTGACGGAAGGTCTGGCACAGCTCATTGTTTCCGGGGATGTTCCGGATACCATCAAAGGCAAACGCGTGGTGATTCTGGACCTTTCGGGAATGGTGGCCGGATCCAAGTACCGGGGCGAATTTGAGGAGCGCATTAAAAATGTCTTAAGCGAAGTGCGGGATGCAGGAAATGTGCTTCTGTTTATCGACGAGATTCACACCATCATCGGGGCCGGAGGAGCCGAAGGGGCTCTGGATGCCTCCAATATTTTAAAGCCCTCTCTGGCCAGGGGGGAGATTCAGCTAATCGGGGCCACCACCATCGAGGAATACAGAAAATACATCGAAAAGGACCCGGCCCTGGAACGGAGATTCCAGCCTGTGACGGTGGAGGAGCCCACGGAAGAGGAGGCCATCGAAATTTTAAAGGGACTTCGTCCCCGGTATGAGGAACATCACAGCGTGACCATCACCGACGACGCCGTGAAAGCGGCCGTCAAGCTGTCCTCCCGCTATATCAATGACAGGTTCCTGCCGGATAAGGCCATTGACCTCATTGACGAGGCGTCCTCCAAGGTACGCCTGACGGTCTATGTGGAGCCAAAAGGAATTAAAGAGACAGAGGAAGAAATCAAGGCTCTGGAAAAGGAAAAGGAGGAGGCCATCAAGGCAGAGGCCTACGAGGAAGCCGGAGAAATCAAAAAAAGACAGCAGAAAAAGAGAGAAAAGATCGCGAAGCTCAGGGAAAAGTGGGAAGAGGAAAAGACATCCAAGGTCCTTGTGGTGGATGAAGGAGAGATTGCGGATGTGGTGTCCGGCTGGACCAAGATTCCGGTGAGCAAATTAAAGGAAGGGGAAACTGAGCGGCTTCTTAAGCTGGAATCCATTCTTCACGAGCGCGTTGTGGGCCAGGAGGAGGCGGTCACTGCCGTTTCCAAGGCCATCCGCAGGGGAAGAGTGGGCTTAAAGGATCCCAAACGCCCCATTGGTTCCTTCCTGTTTTTGGGCCCCACCGGCGTGGGAAAGACAGAGCTTTGCAAGGCTCTGGCAGAAGCTATGTTCGGAACGGAAAATGCCCTGATCCGTGTGGATATGTCGGAATATATGGAAAAGCACAGCGTGTCCAAGATGATCGGCTCCCCGCCAGGATATGTGGGCTATGAGGGAGGCGGTCAGCTCAGTGAGAAGGTGCGGAGAAATCCCTATTCGGTGATTCTCTTCGACGAGGTGGAGAAAGCCCACCCGGATGTGTTCAACATTCTCCTTCAGGTGCTGGACGACGGCCATATCACCGACTCCCAGGGCCACAAAATCGACTTTAAGAACACCATTGTCATCATGACCTCCAATGCCGGAGCGGAAAACATCATCGCGCCGAAGCATCTGGGCTTTACCTCCCAGGAAGATGAAAAGGCCAAGTATAACCGTATGAAAAACGGCGTTATGGACGAAGTGAAGCGTTTGTTTAAGCCGGAATTTTTAAACAGAATTGATGAGATCATCGTTTTCCATCCCCTCAATAAGGGCCATATGAAGGACATTGTGTCCATTCTGCTTAATACGGTTGGAAAGAGGACAAAAGACCAGATGTCCATCCGTTTAAATGCCGGGGATGATGTGAAGGAATTCCTGATTGAAAAGGGATACGATGAGAAGTACGGCGCAAGGCCCTTAAAGCGCACCATCCAGAACCTGGTGGAGGATAAGCTGGCTGAGGCCGTGCTGGAGGGAAAGGTCAGAGAGGGCGATTCCGTGAAAATTTCCGTCAAAGACGGGCAGCTCAAATTTTCCGCCCGACATCCACAAACAGCTAGAAAAAACCAGATGGTTATGATATAATGTCGAAGACATTATATCTGCGCCGATTCGCGTCCGCCCGAAGGGAGGACAAATACCGAAGCGAATCGTGTGCATCCTGCGGAGCATATCATGTCGGAGACAGGATATA
>JAETQD010000043.1 GCA_021770825.1 Clostridium sp.
GGGGATCTCCACATGGGCGTCGAAGATATTGGACACCGTGGTGGCTGAAACGCAGTATTTGCGGCCTACCGAAGCGAAGGTCTGGTTGTAGTCCTTGAGATCCTTCAATATGTCGAATACGACTTTATCCGCGATCTTCCCCTTTTTCTGAACGAAAGGAGAAGGCTCATAGTAGGTGCGGTGGCAGGCTGGGCATTTGAACCGTCTGGCATGATAAAGCAGGATACAGTCCCTGCCAGTTCCATCCGCATATTTGATCTTCTTTGGGATATATTCCTTCACTCTGGGATGCGGGCAGCCGCAGTCAGGGCATGGATCGTGATCATTGGTGAGAATGACACGCAGTACAGGACGTTTGTCGGACTGTCTGGTATAACTGATGTCCTCGATCTCCCCTGGTTCCAGCCCGAAAAAGTCCACCATGAATTCTTTTTCTGCATTCAACACGGTATTCCTCCTGTTCACGATGTCATCATCGCAGAGGATACGGGGTGAGTCATAAAAGCTGTGTGGAATGGTGGAAAACTTTGTGCGATCTCATATCTAGACATTTGGAAAAGTTGTTTATTCCTGTCTTTCCAGGCTAAAAGACACAATTCTTCCAGCGTGGCGTCTAAGAATAGTGAAAGGAAATCAGACCAGTATTGGGCGATGTGTTTGGAGATATAGCGGATCACGACAGGAGGCAAAGCGTAACGGGCAAGTTCGCACTCTGCCTGACGGAGAGTGCGATCAGGGCCTTTGAACAGGCCGGCCATGACCGCTATCAGGAATTGTGCCAGCAGCGGAACGCGGGAGAAGGGAACAAGTTCAGCGGGGATGAGGGCATGAGTTTTACCGCATACGGAACATTTTGCACGCTGGATCAGCACCTCGTCACGAACGCCGTTTACGGGACTTTCGAAACTGCGGAGATAGGAACCATGACGGTACAGCTTACCATCATGGCAATCAGGGCATTTCCTGGTACCAGCGAAGAACCTGTTACAAGTTTTTTGATATCCATTCTGGAAAGATGAATTGATTTCAGGGTGATTTCCCGGTACCAT
>JAETQD010000017.1 GCA_021770825.1 Clostridium sp.
TTTAACATCCGGCTTGTCCGTCTTTTTTGCTTCCTCTTCTTCCTCTTTCTTTGCTCCCGTGCCCTTTCCATCTTCGTCCGCTTTCGCAACATCAGGTTTGACACTGCATCTCTTTTCGATATCCTCAAAAAAGGCTCTTTCTGCCGGTGTCATTAAACTCTTGTCAATCATGTTTTCTTCTTCTCCTTTCGGTTCTTTATTCTTGGTGATGCCGTCCCCGGCGTTATTAGTTACTTCTCCCTCGCCAGGTTCAGACTTGGCAATCATATCTTCAATGCGCTCTTTGCTATATCGCATGAATCTCAACGCCTCCTCCGATACCGGTTCAGCAGATTTTTTGATTACGTTGGCTGTGTTTCCAGATACCCACTGAGCGATGGCCTGTGTCATGGTCCCGCTAAACTGATCCAAACTGTTCTGCATCAATTCTTGCTTATTCTCCACTTCTTCATCAAATATGATGGAGCAAAGAGAAGATTGCAGAGCATAGCACAAATCCCATATTTCATCACCAATCTGCCTCATCTTACGTTCAGCAAGTTTTTCACCAAAAGTTTCTGCTCCGCCTTTTGCAATTTCTTCTACGGCAGCATCTATCTCTTCGGACTTCATGCCAACTGCTTTTCCGATGGCAGTAAAAAAGCGCTTTAATACGCCTTCATGTTTCGGTTCTTCATGAGACTGCCCTTCCTGTTCTGCCCCAGGTTTGCCATCCTTGTTCTTATACAGCATGACACTTGCTTTGGGGTTTGCTCCGGCATCCACAAAATCCACCTTCGTAACCTTTAAATCTTTTAGTTTTGTAGCCACTTTTCCGCTTCCTCCTTTCTTTGAATTTATAATGCAAAAAGACACCCTTTTGGATGTCTCATTGATTATCCCTATTCTTCATTTACTTCTTCTCTAACCGCTTCTCCCTCAATAGAAAACATAGTGTATTCACCAGACTTGACCTTCTCCCAAACGTCAGAATACGTAACTCGAAATCCAATCCACCATCCTTCCGGCAAAGTCCCTTCAGGGATTCCCATAACAGCCATCTTTTCTTTCGTGAACATAACACTTTCCACTAAAACAGCGCATCCGCCTCTTTCGTGCATTTCCCCACCTTCCCGGTAAAACTCGACGAAATTGTACGCTGCCTGTTCTAGCACTTCCGGGTCCACAATATCTTCCTGCAAATCTGTTATCTGCTCTCCCTCTGCCGTGATTGCCACATTCGCCCACCCAAATGCAAGCATTTCATCATCATCGGACTTATGTATTTTGAAACTTCCTTTCAGTATGGCGTTTTTTTCCTCTGGTTTGCATCTGGATTCTTTTGATATGTTTTCTGTTGTTTTTATTACAGTCTCGGCCATATCGCTAAATGCAAGCATTTTAACCACTCCCTTCATTCTTTAAATACTGGTGGGGATATCTCTATGTATTGAACAGCACACGCACATCTCGGATGGGCTGGCGGCGTTCTCTTCTGGCCCGCAAAGAGGACTTTCCCTTTAAAATCAAATTCATCATCCATCGGTATCTGAACTCCATCTAAAGCATTACATATGTCGCATACATTTTCATCGCCTGATGTGCTCCAACGCTTTTCCATGACACCCAACAAATTCTGAGATTGAGCTTGCCGGATTCCTTCGTCAGCCCCTTTATTGTAGGCAAAGGCCATCTCCGTCTGAGCAATATCAAAAGCTCTTTGCCTGTGTTGTTTCTCTGCATATTTCATGGCAGCTTCCCTGGCTTTCTTTCGGATACTTTCTTGCTTCATCTTTGGATGCTGCTCCGCCAGTTTTTCTTTCACGCTGTTATAATATCTTAAATTTGCTTTTGCCTGAGATTCTGTCAAGCCAATGCACGGACGTATGATTCTTGATAACTCATCCACGGTGTACGTCCCGCTCACATGCTGAGTAAGCATTGCTTTGATGGCTTTCTTTTGTTCCGTGGTAACAGAGGTTACAAATTCTGCCCCTCTCTCACCAATCCAAGACAGCACAGATGGCGTATTCAAGTCAAACGAAAAATTGGCTGCAAACGCATCCATAATCGGCTGCCCCAAAGAACCTGCCGATATAGCGTTATTCCATACCGGATACATCTTTTCTGCAACCAATATGGAATAATCCTGTGTCCACAACCGGATTGTTTCTTCTGATATTGCTCCATCAAGTATTGCCTGGCGAATTTCTTTATACGTGAACGCATCCTCCTGATCTTTCCAGAAACTTACAAGGAACTCAACTGGCTCTGCTGTATTTTCATCCAGGTAACCATTCAGTCTTTCCAATATCTCAATACTGGCCTGCGTTCTTAGCCTTTTCTTTCCTTTGCGCTGTTTGAAGAGGAACATATTTATCCACTCCTCCCCAACCTCTTTTTCGCCGCCTGAACTTTATCATCCGGCATTTCTTCCGGCTCTTCTTCATCACCTTTCCCTGGCGTTACTTCCGGTTCCGGCGGTTCATTCTGATTTTGCTGCTTCTGTCGTGCATCATCAGCAACACGGGTATCACTGGTTCTTTCTGGCAAACCGGCAGCATCTCTCACATAATCTTCTAACCCATCATCAGGAACCAGGATTCCAACGCCTGTCATATCTTTGATGTACGATGCCAATTTCTGGATATCTACGTTTTCAATGTCTCCATGACTCAGTTTAGGGTAATCCGTAATACCATCAAAATGACTTCCGTTAATATCTATCAACGGTGGTATGCCTTGGCTGTTAAAAGTCTCGCATATGATATCCAGATAAGCTCCGATTGCCATAGCAAATAACTCTGTCTTATCAGAACTAAGAGCAAAACTGCCGACTTGCTGATGTCCGAGAAAAATAAAATCTGCCAACACCGTCATCGCCATACCTGTGTCATATCTCTGAATGATTGCGTTAGTGTCGAACTGCTTGTTTCCACCGGAACTCAATAATTCAAATGTGAATCCTGCCGGTTTAACAATCCCGGCCAATTCATCCACCCTTACCTTGCGTGCCATTGCTTCCATCCCAGTTCTCAATTTCACCATATCTGGGTCATTATCATCCCAAATAGGCGTATCCTCTGGTGCTGTGAATACTGGCAAACCAGCCAAGTCCCGCTCAATGCCAATACCTTCATACTCCTGAATCCTTCGTTTAAAATACCAGGACCGATACGCATTTCTGAGAATACTCCTTCCTTCGGGATTCCCCTTCCTGCTTTTGGTTCTGAACAGCATTGCTTTTTCAATCGGAATGGTTATCAAACCGTAATCCGGCGGCGGCAACTGAGTCATTGCAATCAAATTATCTTCATCGTCATACTCCCACTGATAAAGAGTTTCCTGCGCTCTAATCGGGAGCTTCCTCCATCCAATCAGCCCGTCATTGTATTTGCTACGTGTCTTCGGATCGCTTGTCTTTCCCATTCTGCGTTTATATACAATCTCATGGAAGCTCCATCCATACGTCAGAAATGACAGAATCTCTGAAATAGTGTCTGTCCACGTATCTTGCATATCGTGCATACACTGTTCAACAAACTCGGCAGCCTCTTTATCTTTCGGCGTATCTCCACCGGGTTCAACTGTCCACGATGCCTGTCTGATAAGCATTTCAACAGAAAAAAGGATGGCGCCGATTGTATCATCATTTTCCGCCATCTCTCTGTATGTTTCTATTCCCTTTTTCCCTCTGAGTTCCCGTAAAAACTCTTCATAAAAAGTTCCCCCATATCGTTTCTGACCTATCCGGCCAATTTCTTCTGTTCGTGCCATTGTTTATCACCTCCTCCAATAGCTTTCTTTATCGAGGATACCAGGCGGCGGCGATGCCGCACTTTTGGTTTCTATCTCTGCAAACGCTGAACTGCTTGCATCTACCATATCTTTAAATTTACTTTCTGGAAACGATTCAAGCTGAGTCAAATAACTCTCATTCCAATCTCCGATTACTATATCTACATTTCCAGCCTGCCATTGTGCTGCAAATGGCTCTGCTCTGGATTCCTTACTTCCTGACTCTGGTATTGCTTTAACAATGAAACCGGCGAGCAATTTGATATAACTTTGTGCCTGGTCTTTCCCGGCCTGCCCTGGGTCCTGCGGTAGCCTTTCAACTACTCTCTTATACTTCTGCTTATCAATGGTGCAGGTGTTCTTAATATGCTTACGGACATCACCCGCAGATAACCGTACATTCGTAACATTCGCCACAACATACCTTCCATTTCTTCTTTTCCCGATGAGTACGCCTGCCGTGTATGCCGGATCACCGTCTTCATCTTCGCTGGTTGCTGCGAGGTCCCATCCTCTAGCCCATAAAGCCACATCATCCGGTACGCTTTCCAAGAGCTTTCCAATCTGGCTTCTCTTGAAATATAATCCCGCTGCTGGCTTGATTTTCCAGTTTCCGTATAGTAGCCGTTCTCTCTCTACAATCGGTAAGGCTTTCAGGTTGGCGAGATATCCAGGGTCCTTCTTCATCAGAATTTGATTATCCTGAAGGGTGCTGGCAATAAAGGTAACGCTCTTGACATCCTCCTTATCTACACCCCTATCCATCAACTCCTGTTTTGTATCCGCCCATATCAATTCATCATTGATACGAACCATGTAGCGTATCTTTCCGCTTCTTTCCGGTATTGGATATCCTGTTCCCTGATCTATCCACCAGGCTATAAACTCCGCTACCCAACTATCAGCATCCGGATTGCATGTAGCACGTATGTATGGCCTTACATTCGCATCAGACCTGTTTCTGGACAGCATATAGAAGAACTGATAACGGCTAAAATGTGTCAACTCGTCAAAGCCAATAAGTGCAATCTGAGAACCTTGCCAACTTTCACAATCATCGTCACTTCCAAGATGTGCAAAATTCACTTTCGCTCCGCTCGGAAATTCCCAGTGCAATTTGGGCGTTTTTCTCGGCAACGCTCCCCGTATGAATCGGTAAAGACTTTTGCTCGAATCCCACAAGCCGCCTTGAGCTGTAACCTGAGTATAATTTCGTCTGAAAATCACCGCACCGAAGTCCGGGTCCGACTTGTGACGCATCGCTTCCATCAACAACCCATATGTCTTTCCTCCTCCGGCAGCTCCTCCGTATATACAAACATCAGCCGGTGTAGACAAGAACATTTCCTGTGGCCCCGGCTGCGGCTTAATAACAATCTTTGCTTTACTCATTCACGCCACCATCCCTTCCATTGTCCGGAAGATAGAAAACAACATCATCGTCAGCATCGACTGTCTCTTGCTTTATGAAGTTTTCCGGATTACGTTTATACTGGCTCGACTTACGATTATTCAACCAATACATCTGAGCCAGTACATCAGGCGGACATTCCTTTTCCACTGTCCTCACCTTTAATGGCTTTCGGTTTCCATCTGCATCAACCTCTATCACGCTCTCCTTCTCTGTATATCTGTACCCAACCGCTCGTTCATACAGCTTTCTTTCCACTTTGGCATCTGCCTGGTCTTTTCCAGCCGTCAATGCCTGCATGAAACTCTCATGGTCCTTCTTCCATCTGTTCAATGTCCTAACCGATATACCGAAGGCATCTGCTATTTCAACATCGGTAGCACCTTTTATAGCCAAGGACCAAGCCCAGTCATCGTGGTATGCCTGGTTATATTTCAACGGTGCTGCCATGCCTTACACCTACTTTCCGGCCAGATAGTCAGCCGCTAAGTATTCAATGGCCTGCCACTTATTCTTAGGTCCAACCACGCCTTCGTCAATCATCTTCTTTACGGCCTCCTGGATTACCTCTGCCGCCTCCGAAGGGACAGCGCTGCTTCCAAAGATACTTGTCAACTGAACCCATTCGCTGTCTCCTGTATAGCCTATATTCTCAAACATTTGCTCTGTGGTTTTAATCATGGCATGAATGGCCGCCCCGGTATTCTTCACGTTTGCAAACTGCTGATACTTTGTCAAGGTTTCCATCAATGGCTTATGCTGCTCAATAGACGCAACCCCCAGGAAATCGGGTTTTGTATTTTCCAGTGCATCTATGAGTTTCTGCAAATCTGCTACCTGATGTGGCAGAAATGTGAATGTCAGATTCTTCCAATCAAACTCAACAGTAGGTGATAGATACTTCTCCAGCTCTGCTTCCGGCTCTGCCAGGATGTCCTTGCCCGCATAGCTTTCAATCATGTCATCCACATCTTCCAGCATCTTTGCCAGTTCCTTCAATGTGGACTGGTCATCGAATCCAGAAATTGCATTGTGAGCTATCTGTTTTGCTACGATTTTTGACCGGTTCAGACCACTTATATCCAGGATAACAAAGAACTCTTTCATTCCCGCATCCTTCCCTGATCTGATTCTGTGATGTCCGGAGATAATCTCTATTCTTCTACCTTCCTCTGTCAATGCACAAAAAGGCAACGATTCCAACTGCCCCCGTTTCTTGATATTGTCGGTAAGTTGGCGTTGCATTTCGTTCTTCATGATTCGGGCATTGATATCCTGCTCTCTGATACATTCAGCCGGAACCTTTGCAATGATAAGCCCGGAACCCATATCTGCTATTTGTTCATAGCGGATTTTGCTTTCGCTCTTTCCTTCTGCCACTTTTCTTCCCTCCTTAACCATTCTGAAAGCGTCTGCTTTTCTGTTCGGTCCTTCAATTCTGATTCATAAGTCAGCCGATATCCCATCTTCTGATCTGGAATACGTTTTGTCAATTTCATGACTCCCCGCATTTCTTTAGCTTCAGGATACTTCGTCATCTGGACCGTTTTTAAATGCCCGACCTTTTCTTTTTCCAGGTCATTGCATATTTTGTAGACAAACTCTTTGTTCTGAGCCAGCATGGTAAGCAAGCGGCCTAATCGGTATTTCTTGTGAGGAACCGTCATTCCATACATCAAGAAAAGAGCATCCGATACCTGCGTACCAAATGCCCCCATTGTAAGTGCCGACTTATCTACTCCAAACACACCTGCTATCTTCCCATCTATCAAGACCGCTATGTTGATGGGAGCAGAAGAACCCACAAAATTATGAGTCCATAATTGCCGGTAATACTGCGCCTCCGCTCTCTCAATCTGACATAACTGCACCTTTGTTCTTTCAGTAATCTCATAGTCCCTCGGTAACATACTACATTCCAAGCAGCTCAACTTACTTTCGCTCGGTCTGGCAATCTTCTTTCCTTCTGCCAATGCTGTTGCTTCGTCTGGTCTATTTGCTGTCAAATATACGTTCACTCCGTTCCGGACACCGTATCTGGCAAATATCGGTTCTCCGGCTGTCTTTCCTGGTTCATTCTCTTCATAACAGAGAACCAGGCATTTTGCATCTTTGCACATATCCATGAACTCCTGAAGCCCCGTCTTCGGATCGAAAATTCCATACTCCGGCTCTTTCCAGGTCATCATGCCGCCAGTATCATAATACTTTTCAAATCCCGCTGCATAAGTTGGGGGATTGGCAATTACAACACAGTGTTCGTCTCCAAGAACCTCGTCCATATGCTTCCACATATCCAGCGCTCTATAATTCATGCCGTTGAGCAGCTTATTTGCTCTCTCTAACTGCTCCCTGATATTCTGAATGTGTTGCTCTCTCCGGCTTGCCAGGTCAAGCATAAAGTTGTAAAAATATTCTTTTCCTGCGTTCTTTACAGTGCTGAGATATTTCCAAGCATACAATGCTGTGGCCGGGTCCCTCATTTCTTCATCAGAGAAACCTTTGGCATGAATCTCTAATTCTTCCAATGACTTGCCTGTGATTGCATATCCCATGATAGACGTAAACATAGATACATCGGATGCTTCCACCTGGACAGGCTTAAATCCGGACTGTACTGCCAGGTGCGACATAGCAAATGCGCCAGCACACGGTTCCACAAATTTCGTATATCCGTTCTTTCTGGCATTTTCCAGCAGCACCTTCAGGAATTTTTGTTCTGACGGAACCAGCGTCCCAAGAAAAAACGCTCCTGGATTCTGAAACATCGCCATACTCTCACCTTCCTTCTTTGCTTTATATTTTATTGCCTGGACCGGTAAAGCCTCTGAAATTGGCTAGAAAACTTCCCAGGCATGAATAAATCTATACTGTAAATCAGAAGATTTATACTCATGTAAGTTTTTTGTGCAAACTTACCAATCAGCAATTTTATTTCCCCCGTGATTGGAGAGATACGCACTGTCAAGTTGCACAATCTTGTGCGAAATAAAAGCCCCACCCATTTCTGAGTGAGGCATTGCTTTTGGTCCGCCGAGCAGGAATCAAACGCTGCGTCCTCCCGGTAAAGAGCCGGGTGCTTTAACACTAAGCTATCAGCGGTTAAGTTGTGTAGTGAGGATACATCTGCCGGTACAAATCGCTCATAAAGGATAACTGTTCGTATCCAGATTCTTTTTCCTTCTGCTTCTGTTCCTCTTTCTTTCTTTGCTTTTCTCTTGGGTCCGGTGACGGGTCCGGCAATTCTTCTATCTTCTGCCCCGTCTTCTCATACCACCACTCTGCAAAGACCAATCTATGACACCATTCACCGGGTTTTCGGACATCTTCGTAGCAGCAAAGCACCACATCCTTCCCGTCATCCAAATAAGATTGAATGATTGTCCCGATGACTGGGTATCCACTTTTCTCTAAATGTCTGAAGTACGGCTCTGTAAACCTTTGTCTGTCATTCTCATTCCAAAGATATCCAGGCGGTGCTATCTGCGTGATATTTCCCGCTATCCTATACTTCACCGGAAACCTCGGCATACTTCGCACAACTCCAACTACTGTATATTTCCCGGTTTCCAATTCCTTGTTACTAAATCTGCTTGTGTACAACTTCGCCATATTTGCTATTCTCCTTTCCGTAGATGCTGACTATCGTTTCGATGCCCTCTTTTATTCTGGCCTCTATGTCTTCACCCAGGGATAAGTAGAACCGCTCATGAACCATACACTCATACGCTTTCTTCATCCGCAATGACTGCTCTGGCGTTATACCAAGCCGGAAGTCCTTCGCAATCCGCAACGCTCTTTTGTACTGCTTCTGTGCTACCAGGCTTCTTACCGTGTCACTCTTACGAATCATTTCATCCACCTCCGATTAAATTACCATTTGGTAAGTTATCCCTATCATCATTCTAACCTTTTACCGTCTGGTGTCAATCGGAAGTCCTTTATTTTTAGGAGTGACATATCGGTTGTTCACAGGCTATATCTTACCATTTGGTAAGTTGAACTGTCAATGCCCTCGTTTTGCCCTCGTGATTGCCCCGTGGTTCCATTCTATCGTTCAAATCCATCAATCCCAAAGATAAGAGCCGTAAGGCGCTTACAAGCCGCCTTTACGTCCTTGTAGACGGTTCTCTCGTTTATGAACTCTTTCTCTGCGATTTCCTGTACAGATTCGGGTACTTTTTTCAGGTAAAGCCCTTCGATCACCCTCCACCTTCTCTTCTCCTCCTGGTAAGGGGATTCTTCGCAGCTTTTCTTGTAGACTTCCAGCATTGTATTCACATGGTTCATGATTACCCTGGTTCTCATTACCCCTCTCTCTATGCTCTCTATCCTGCCATCATTATCCGATCTCCTCCCTTCCATCAGTTCAATGATGTCCACTATATCCTCGTCCAGTTCTTCGTAAATTCTGTATATGGCCTTCTCTCCGTAATCAGAAAAATCTCTATAATGTTCGAGGAGCAGCTTCGTATTTTTGTATCGCTTATCAAACTTTGCCCTCTCCTCTTCCTTTGCTTTCTGCTGGTAGATGTTCATTGCCATTTCCGTTGCCACTTCTGCCGCTCGTTCCGTAATCTGGTCTACTACTTCTTTTGTGAGTCTCTGTACTTGCTTTCCCATCGGTGAAATCCTCCTTTTCGCTGATTGCCTTTTCTCTGCATATCTGCTACAATATGTTTGCGACACATATTGAAGGATGGTTCTCGCTGATGGAGCCGTCCTTTTCTTTTTCTTAACCAGGAAATAACCTTTTCCGAAATGTAAACACCCTCTTCTTACTTCCCACAGGTAGCAAAATGTGATATGTATCCTACGCCGTCTGCCTCTTCTGCTCTGCATCGCTCACCGGCCACCACCACTCCGCTCGGCGTTACAATTCTTTCCTTACCTCCGGAAGCCGCTTTATAATCTATCAATTCCGGATTTACCGGCATGTTCTTTCCCGCCGGTGTTTTTACCCACATGATTCTCTGCCCGCAGCTCCGGCAGGTTCCAAACGGATCTCTCAATCTAGGCATGATTCTCACCTCCTATTCCGTAAACTTGATTCCGTACACTCTGTACCTCTCTTCAAACTCCGCCATCCCTATCGTATGCGCTTCTGTATGATGGACTCTGCATAGGCAAATCTTCTCATGTTCCGAATCATCTACCTCTGTCCTATCATTCCCCATGCCGATAGCATCCGTATGATGAATTTCTCCCGGCCTACCGCAAATAGCACATCTCCTGTTTTTTAAGCAGGCCCATAGGTAATGACTGATATCATCCGTCCTGTTGCTTCCGAAGTCCATAAGCGGAACTCCCATTTCCAGGGCCAGGTCTAATATTGTATTGATAAACTCCCTGGCTGTATCCATCGTACAATCCGACAAAGAGAACTCTTCGCAGCCAGTCCGAATGATATGTTCCATTTTCAGCCATTGCTTCATCTCTTCCGGCAGATACCCGGTGAAGTCTGCCATATCTCGTATAGTAGCGTATGCTTTTCTTCGTTGCTCTGCACTGATATGTCTGCCATCGTCCAACCAAATCATGCAATCTTTGATTCGCTTTTTCAGAATTGCATCTTCCAGGTGCCGGTCCGGAATGAATATCTGTAAATGAGTACCCTCCCGGTCCGGCTTATATGCCTTTATGTCCGCGTACTCATACATCTGAATCCTCCTCAGTGCCGGTTCGCTTTTTCTATTTTCTCAACCTCTTCCAGTTCTGGGAAAATCAAAATCTCAGACATTTTCTCTGCAAACTCTTTGGCTCCCTTATTCTTTCTCTCAATCTCTTCCGCCAAGTGCCTGAGAACAATTACCAGCATACCTGCGTCTGACGAAGAATACGGCCACAACGCTTTGATAACTCTTTCGGTATAATATTCAAAACCGTTCAGCATCAATTTAATGGCCTTTTCTTTCTCTCCCTTTTGTATGAGAATATTTCCCCTGTCTACAAAACTCTGCATCCTATTTTTCATCGAATCCCTCCTATCAATCTGCTGTCCGGATGGTCTGAGTCTTCATACGGGAAAATGGCGTTGGTCGGATTTCTCATATCGGAGCAAAAACTCCCGGCATATGACCCATAATGCCAGTTCCCGCCCAGCATAGGAAGCCTAGTAGCCTCTCCTGCTTCCGATGTTATTTGCTGGTCGAAAAGTTTCCTGAGCCTTTCCGGACTGTCATTCATCGTGTATATTCTTTTCTTCCCGGAATCTACGCCTATCTGCACTATCTGGATGCCTCTGTATTTTTTCATTGGCTGCAATTTGATTTTCAACCATTCGTCCGGATAATCACGTTTCAATCTATTCATGTACTTCTTCCGGACTCTCTTTTTCTTGTGATACAGTGCATAGTGCCGATATCTCCCTACTGCTTTTTCACGCTTCAAAATCCTCATTTCCACCGTATTTTCCAAAGCCGTTTCCAGATGGTTCTCTTTAATCTCTTCCTCTGTTCCGGAATCTTCTGGTATCTCCGTTTTCCCTTCTGGCTGCGTTTTTATATCTTGGCGAATAAATTTATTACGGATAATCCGAAAAAACTCTGTAAGCCGCATATAAGCCCTCCTTTTTCTGGGCGGTTCAGATTGTATCTTCCCCGCCACTCCTGATTACACAACATCCTCGTATCCGTATCCGTCATCCTCTGGCCTTTCATCATCTCTAAAGTCCTCAATATGTGTTTCTCCTTCTGCCGGACCAGGAAGAGCGCTTTCATCTACTACCTCTCCATTTAAGAGCGGCACATTCATAGCCCCTTCACTTCCGTCTTCTCCGTTCATGGCCTCCTGGAAATCAGTATCAAACATGGAACGCTGCGATGTATTATTGATATACTTCAACACATAGCATTTGGATTCCTCGTCCCATACCATTGCCATTTCACTGTCAAAATTGCCCTTCTTTTCACTCTTGATGTTGATTGCAGACGATACCTTGTGAGCAAACTGAGGTTTCAGGATTTTTCTGGTTTCTCCCTCTATTTCCGGATCATAGTTAGGAATCCATTCAGGAACCAACTTAATATCCAGGCTGATTGTGACTTTGCCCTCCATGCTGTTCTTCTCATACATCGTCCCAAGCGCTCTTTGCAGAATAAAGTTTGTATCTGCCCGCATCTTCTCAAAAGTATCTGCTTCGATTTTCAATTCTCTGTACATATCCATTACTGCTTTTCCTCCTAACTGACGAACTGTATAAATCTTGCAATCGGTGTTACTACCCTTCCATCCGGAAGTTCTACGATTCCAACCGTGAAGTTTCCAGGTCCTTCTTCGTATTCCTGATAATCATTACCCCACTGGTGGAACATCCCTTCTTCAAAAGGTATATTCTCAAACCGATGTTTCTCCTGGTTATATTCTGTGTACTGGCCTTTACATTTTCTCACTCTTCATCACCGCCAATCTGCCGTATACTGACTTCCACTCTCGGTTGCTCCGCATAATATTTACGGAACATTCCATCTACTATCATTGCATCGTCACGGTAGGCGATACCATTTAAGCTATCGCAGATAATTTTTGCGATATTATCAAAATCCGGTTTCTTTACCGGTCTGATTTTTCCCTCAATCATTTTCTGCCGCTTCGCCTTCGTGATACTTTTGGGGATTCCATAAAAAGCAAAAATCCGGACATCCAGCATAGCATCATCCGGGAACCGGAAATTATCGCATTGATTGCCATACTCAGTCTTCACTTGATTTTCATACAGAACCGTTGCTTTTGGCGTATATGCCTTGGCAAATGTCTTCTCTCCATCACCAGATTTTCTCACCGACACTCTGGGCCTTCCTTTTGCTTTTGGTTCTCCATAAACTGTAAACCTAACCATCGCTCCTCCTTACTGACTTTCCAAACTTGATTCCTCTAACTTGGCCTGAAGGCAGAGGTAATTACTCTTTCCTTTTTCTCTCGGAACCTTAATCTGTCTTACCGTATATCCGTTCATTACCAGGATTCCTGATACCGCCTGCCGGTCCTCTTTGGTATATATCCTAAGTTCTACTGTCGGATTGAAGTCATCCCGTTTCACTCCAAAAAGTTCTTCCGGCCCACTTTCCAGTGCTTTTGCTATATCCAGCAAAGTTGAGCACGGGATATCCGTAGCTCCCGTTTCATAATTCCCGATTGTGCTTTCCGCCTTGCCAATCATTTCTCCCAACCGTTTCTGCGATAACTTCTTCTGCTCCCGGATGGTTCTGATATTCTTTCCTATAACGCTACTATCCATATCATCCCTCCAATAATCTTCTCGTTTCTTCATACCTCTGTGCAGCTTCTCTCTTTCTCCAGGAAACCCCACTGAACTCTAATGGGTAGCACATCTCAAAGACTCTATCGTATATCCGTTCATACCGGATATCATTCGCCGCCTGCATCTGTGCAAGTGTCAGATTTGTTGTAAGAATCAAGGGTTTTTTCGCCCGGTATCTGTTATCAATAATTCCATATACCTTTTCCAGCGCATAGTCCGTGTTTCTCTCTGCTCCCAAGTCATCAATAATCAAAAGGCTCACGCTGTTCAGCAGATTCTCATAGTACGCAGCCCTGTCTTTATCAAACCCTTGCATTTCCTGCAATATTCTCACAAACGATGTCATGACTACCGAAAAACTATGATCCAACAAGTAATTCGCAATGCAGGCGGCGGTATAACTTTTCCCCGTTCCGACTGTCCCATAAAAAAGAAGCCCCTGGTTGTTTTCGCACATCTTCCGGAACTCTTTACAGTAATTCTGAGCTACCTTGAGATGCTTTTCATTCTCACTTCTTTTCCGGAAGTTTTCAAAAGTTGCCTGCTGAAAATTTTCATCCATCATACTGCTGATTCTTGCCCTTCGGATACTGTGCATCCTTTCTTCCTTTTCCTGCCGCTCCTTCTCTGCTTTTGCTTCTTCCGCCCGGCATCGGCACATGACAGGAACCTTACTGATTCCTTGACCGAACCATTCCAGTTCACGCTCTTTTCTGGTTTTGCACTTTCCGCAATAGAGCAGTCCGTCTTCTCCTATGAAGTCTCCATCATCCACATATGATGTATTTGCCACACTTTTAATCACATCTTCCACTACGCCGCCCAACATATGCCACCTACTCCTTCCATTGTCCGAATGGGTTTATGTCTTCCTCATGTTCTTTTACCGCAGGCCGACTTGCAACCGGCCTCTGAATTAGACCTGGATATTTCTTTTCGACTTTTTCTACTACCCAATTCAGAATCGTCATGTAATCGCTCTTATACGTTTTCCCGGTAGAACCTTTATACAAATTCAACTCTTCAACAAACTTATCAGCAGCCCCTTGACCGTATCCAGATACCAACTTCTGATACTCCTCTTCTTTGAGAGAAACAAATTCTGCATATTGTTTCTTCTCAGCCTTTTTCTTGACGGGTTTCTTAGGCTTTTTCGGTTTGTCCGTAGGATTGTCCACCGGACTGTCCGGTGGATTATCCGATGGAATATCTGCTATCTCCTTCTCAATCGGTTCTTTCTTGGCTTCTGCCTTCTTTTTGTCACGCTCTATGCGTTTTCTCTCAGCATCATACTCTTTAGTTCGTAAGAACTTATACCATTGAGCCTGCCAGGTGTCCCAATCATGTAGATATAGCGAACCATCTTCTTCCGCATCAATCCAATGTTGCTGAATGAGGATATCGGCAATTCTTTCCGGTTCAAGACCTGGGGTAATCCCTTTCGACAATACTTCTTCTGCTATGTCATATTTGTCACAGCTCCTCAGTTTTCCGGTTCTGTCTGCATTGTTCAGACCCCACAACCATAAAGAAACAAGGATTCCGAGTGCTTCCTTTTGCGAGCATCCAATTTCTTTTGCCAATTCCCGGAGTTTCCCTCCTACCACATGGTCATGCACACTGATCCATGCCAACATCATCACCACCTTTATTGTGACGGTAAGGTTTCCCCCGCCGCCACTGTTTGTTACTCTTTTTCAGATTCAGCACTTTCTCCGGAATCTTCTGCCTCCTGCGTTTTCCTTTTGTCCGCCTCAATCCCATTTTTCAGGGTTTCCATAGCTTTATTGAACTGCTCTACCGTCATACTCGTTGTTGATTCCAGCCCCATATTATTGCATATGTATTTCACAACGGCATTTCCTTTGCGCTTCCCATAAAATCCAGTGGCAAGGTCAAAAAACTCCTGGCGCTGTGCCTGAGAGATGAAAACCACAGTGTCCTCCTCCGGCTCCTTTTCAATCGTGGCATTTCCGTCCAACGGTTGTCCTTTTTCTGCATCACGGTCCGTATATCCAAACTCTTCCGCCGTATACAACCCTTGGTAATCATCGGGGAATGCAGCTCTTACCGCCTGCGATACAGCCACCTTTTCAATCATCGTGCAAGGCTTGCTTCCCCAGTTTGCCATCGGTTTCCCGTCCTTGAACTTCTGGTACTCTGCGAGTGACACTTCTTTGAAAGTCTCTGTTTCTTTTCCGTTCAGTTCATGGAACACTCGGCACCAGCCGCCCAACAATGTTTCCGTGGGATAGAGGCAGGTTCCTTCTTTCTGTACAATAGTTTCTCCTCTCTGAACCACAATCCCGGACTTCATGCCGTTATAATTCGGATTTTTGAAAGCTCTTTTCATATACGTTTCTTTTCCGATTACCAACTGCGCCGGTTCATTGCCAAACTTAATCAGATATACTTCTCCGTATACCAGCGGATTAAGTTTCTGCGCTTGGCAGGTTCTTATGAAAAACAGCACTTCCTGATCTGTTACTTTTCCGTTTCCTCTTACCAGATAATTTTTTACTGTTTCAGGCTCCAACTTAATCTCTACTCCGCCTGCATCATATTTCACAACACTCAACGCATTATCTGCCATATCTTCTTACCCCCTGACGCTCATTTTGATAGTTTCTCTGTATCTGATTCCCGGAATCTGTATGTTCCCTTTGGACGCCCGGATCAGCCGCATAATAGCCTTTTCATCAACTGGTCTGATTTCAACACCTGCAAAATTTACCGGAACCTTTTCTCTGTCAATTCCTTCAATCTTCCAGTCTTTGCTATTGCTGATGCCCTTAGTTTTTGGAATATCCATTACTACCGTTGCCCTTGCCGCTACCACCTCTGTAATCTGCGCATCCATAAGTGCCGCCTCAGCTTCTTCCGTCTTTCCAGCCTCTTCCAATGCGGCTGCCTCATTCAGTTTTCTTTCTCTCTCAGCTTCAGCCTCTCTACGCATTTGTTCCTCTAATTGTTTGCGCCGTCTTTCTCTTTCCTGATGGTAAGCAGTCATACTCTTTTTCAGAATCTTTTCTGCGTCCTGAAGCGGTTTCAACATTGTCTTCTCTCTATCGCATACCGCTTTGTGTGCCTGGTATGCAGAATCTTTCATAGGTTTAAAAAACTCTGTCACTACCTTTGCCTGTGCCTTAATTTTTTTACCGAACTCAGCCGCTTTCTCATAATCTTCATCAGTAGAGATTGTCATTTCCTTTGCCCGTACCTCCACAAGACTAACTTCCTGCTGAATCTCTGCCTCCTTTGCAGCTCCTTCCGGAACCGCCACTGTTGCTACTACTTCTTCCTTTGCTTCTCTGCTCATGTCTTCCTCCTAACAATGTTTCAAAAACTCTGCAAACATCATTGCTCCTGCTACTTTTTCTCCGTACATCGCTTTGTCTTTGTACGTTTTAATCGGTGCATCCATTAAAGAAAGAGCATCTTCATGGCTAATATCGGGTACGCTTTCAAGCCCCTGTATAGATGCCGTCAAAGCCCTCTCTGCCATAACCATTACCTCGTGCGGCTTCCCTTCAACCTCTGCTCTGATTCCTTTTTCATCCATCACCACTAATAACCTTGCCATCTTTCAACCTCCTATTTATATTTTTGAATATGGTTCCACACCACCAGTAGGGAACTGAACACTTCCCAACTTTCCAGGTCGTTTGCTTTGTATCTAACCATCTGGTATGAACCATCATTCTTCAAATGTACGATAGCCTTTTCATCAAACTTGAATCCGTGGCTTTCGTAAGCCTTCGCATAGGCTTCTAACTGTACACCGGTCAGCATCCGGTTCACCTCTGCCGAAGTTTTGTAGTCAATCAACACTTTTCTTCCGTTAATTACACACGGCAAATCTGCTGTACCTGCATACCTTAAAAACTTGTGATAAAGCCGGCTTTCTGTTGCCAGAGGCTCCGGCTCATAATCTTCCCAAAATTTCAGAAATCCCTCAAAATATCCGGCATACTTCGGAGTAATATCCTCTATGCCATATAGAGCGTAATTCTCTACCGCATTGTGAACCGCCGTTCCTCTGTCTGCCGCCATTCTCATAACTGTCTCGTCAATCCCTTTGTACAGTTCATTATCCAACGGCCTCATAAGGGTTGTTACGCTCGGAAGAATCTGTCCGTTGAGGGTATAAATATGTCTCTCTTCCTCAAATTTAAGTTCCGGGAAAAACGGCAATCCTTTTTCACTCATTTCCATCTATGCCACCTCCGCAACTTTCATCTTTTCTCCCAAAGTTTCCAGGATTTCTCCAAGGGTTTTATCCTCCATGCACTCCTTGCAAATCGGTCCAGAATATCCGTCAAAGTATTCATCACCCTCGAAAATCCCTTCTCCACACTCCGAACAAACTAAAATCGGCTGAGGTTCCGGAGCATTGGGACATCTACTGTCACATGGGGTTCTTCTGCAAATTTCACACATATCTGTTTTCCTCCTCATATTCTTTGGACGAGTCAATCATCTGTCGAACTGCATTTACTGCAAGGAGAAATAATGGAAGTACAAAAATTTCTCCTCCGATTGCTTCGTATCCTCTAAATTCATAAGCCGCATCCATTGCCTTTTTCGCAAGCCATAAACCGATTAGAATATAAATTCCCTCGCATCTCATGAATCTGACAAATTTCTTAATTGCTTTTCTTGTCTTTCTTTTTGCCGCCCGCAATATCTTCACCGTATTACTTTCCGGCTCTCTTACAAGCAGAACAACGACCTGTGTATTTCCGGTCTTTTCTGAGCAAACCATTATGCTTGTCTTATCGCCATTCATTGCGCTACACTCCTTTGTCTATCCCAGAATATCGGTGTAACAAATAACCCTATATCTATGTCGCTGATCTTCTGGGATGCTTCTTCCAACTCCTCCATGTTTCTAATTCCAAATTCTCTTTCCAAATACTCCTCTGTCTTCTTTACATCCGCCATATTACTGCCCTTTTCCTAGCAGTTTCTCCTTTACCAGTCTCAATTCACTGATTGCTACTGCCAATTTGTCCAACGCCAACGATACTTCCACGAAATCAGCCTCTTCATCCGGGGAAATTTTACCGTCCTCCGCAATATCCAATAACTGCCTTTTCATATCGTCCACATCTTCTTCATCCAACTTTGCTACTATTCCTACCGTTACTGCTTCCAGTGTTTTGAGTTCTGCCGATATCGGCTGTTCTTTTCCGAATGGGCATACATTCATGCAATACCAATTCTTCAGTTGGGGAGCATTGTAAGTATCCGCCATCATCAGAACTAAATCCAAAGGCGGGACGGTAATTCCTCTTTCATAATTCGCCAAGGATGATACCGATATTCCGAATAATTCTGATGTGCTTTCTCTACTCCTGAGATTTTCATTGTTCTTTGAAGCCGAAATCCTGCACTGGAAGTAGATGCTTATGCCCGTATTTTCGCATCCGACATCCATGTTCTTTTTACTCCTTGTCTGCTAAACTAAACTCAAATGATACCGAGGCCCGAAAGGATTTTGTTCAAGTCCTCAAAATTACCATTCGGTAAGTTGCTGTCATAAAAAATAGCGTTCATCTCATCATATGTAAGACCATAGAAATCGGATAACGCCACAACTTCATCGGGTTGGAACTTGACTTCTCCCCGTTCCTTCTTGCTATAAGAAACCACTGATTTTCCAATCACATCTCCTAGCGTTTTGAGGGAAACTCGTCTTCCGGCCCGGAGTTCCCGGAGCCTTGTAGTATCCATTCCTGCACCTCCTTTGTTTTATTGATTATGGCATCATCATAACTTACCTATCGGTAATTGTCAATAATAAAATTATATTTTTTGTAAGTTCCATTTACTGTTCGGTAATTTTAAGTTATGATACGGAAGAGGTGATACTATGCAGAGTTTTTCAACGATCCTATACAATCTGCTGAAGCAGAGAGGTATAACCCAAAGGACGCTCGCTGAAATGGCGCACACAACCGAAGCAACCATTTCCAGGTATTTAAGCGATGCCAACCGTATGCCACGGATTGACTTAGTGGTTTCCATTGCGGAGGCTTTAAATGTGAGTACAGATTATCTTCTTGGATTGACTTCGGTTCCTACAAAGCAATCCCTATCTCCGGATATTGAGGAACTAATTTACTGCTACTCCAACGCATCCGACAGTGACCGTAAGGTTATTTGGGCTGTGCTGGACAAATATCAGGAATCAAACTACAAGATAGCAGCTTCCGGACAGGATAAATGGAATCCAGGTGATTCTCATGCCCGCCAGGAAGCAGTAAAAAAATTCGAGGGCAAATAGCATATGACCTTCATCTTACCACATACCGGTCTATCTCTACCCGCATGAAACTTTCCTCTGCACAACTGCGGAGGATTTTCAGCCATAAGGCATTTTCATTTTACAGCTACCGCTTAAATTCCTATGTAGTTGCTTACAATGACTCTCTGCCGTTATTGGAGATAATATACCAGGTATTCCACGAAATCGGTCATATCTATTTCGGCCATATATCGCCGGGTAACGATGATTTTGTTCCCCTGGCAAAACAAGAATCGGCGGCAAATCATTTTGCCGCTTTTATTTTTTCTAAGATTGGAGGTGTGAAAATGCAAACACTAACTGGAAACGAACATTTTACCTATGACGGGATGCCCGTGGGAATCCTTCTCAATGACTTTTGGGCGTGGAACTCCTCTGACCTGCTGAATAATACTTTGCGTGGTGCTTTGGCAGAGTTCATTGTGGCCTCTGCCATCGGTATTGACACAACGATTTCCCGGCAGGACTGGACAGCTTATGATCTTCTTTCCGATTCTGGCAGGAAAATCGAAGTCAAATGCTCTGCTTATCTGCAAAGCTGGAATACAGAGAGGCTTTCTAAAATTCAGTTCAGCATCCGTCCGGCTCGTTCCTGGGACGCAGAAACCGACTTCAGCGAGGACATGAAACGTTGGTCTGATCTATATGTTTTCTGCCTTTATGCCAGTAAGGACCGTAACGAATCTCCTTTACAGTTAGAGCAATGGGAATTTTACCTGCTCCCAACCTATGTTCTGGATGAACGCTGCAAGAATCAAAAAAGCATTACGCTCAATTCTTTGCTTGCTTTATCGCCAGTAAAAACTACTTATGAGGGATTGCAAGATGCTATTGATAATCTTCCAGTCCGTTCTACCCCCCCCCCGGAACATTTGTTCTAAAATGGATTTTCACACATTATCTTTTTTATTCTTTTTAAGGTAATGGTACTGGTACTGGTGCTGGTACTGGTTACATCGGATTTTCCGCCGGATTGTCCGGCGGACTTTCCTATGGACGCTTGCAAATAGGGGGGGATACTATGGCTTTAAAAAAACTTATCGACAATGTTATGTCAGACTCTTACCGCCGGGTGGCTATATATATACGAGTTTCCACCAATCACCAGATAGACAAGGATTCCTTGCCACTTCAGCGAGAAGATTTAATAAACTATGCAAAATACGTCCTCGGAATTGAGGACTACGAGATATTTGAAGATGCCGGGTTTTCGGCAAAGAATACAGATAGACCAGATTATCAAAGAATGATGAAAATGATACGTGCTGGTCTTTTTACTCATGTCTTAGTCTGGAAACTTGACCGCATTTCCAGAAACTTATTGGACTTTGCCGCTATGTACGATGAACTGAAGCGGTTAGGTGTTACTTTCGTTTCCAAAAACGAACAATTTGATACCTCTACTGCTATGGGGGAAGCCATGCTGAAAATCATCCTGGTGTTCGCAGAATTGGAACGCAAAATGACTTCAGAGCGTGTTACTGCCATAATGCTTTCGAGAGCAACAAGCGGCAAATGGAACGGTGGTCGCATACCTTACGGCTATGCTTACGATTTTCAAGAGAAAGAATTTTCAATCAATCCAGAAGAACATAAAGTTGCCTTGCTTATGTGTGACCTCTACGAATCCACTAATTCGTTGATTCATGTTTCTCGGAGACTAAATGAAATGGGGTACAGATCACGGGCCGGAAACTTATGGAGTCCGGTTCAGGTCCGTAAGGTTCTTGTCAATCGGTTCAATACAGGTTCTTATGTGTATAACCAAACTTCACTCAGCACCGGAACCCAAGTGCCGAACAAGGAAGAGGATTTCATCGTGATAGAAAACCACCATCCTGCCCTGTTTCCTAAAGAACGTCAGGACAAAATCATTGACAGGCTTACTCGGAACGCCAGGTCCAAATCTACCGCAAATAATTCTGTCAATCGCAAGAACATTCATGTATTCAGTGGCTTAATCTATTGCGAGAATTGCGGGAATATGCTTACTAGCAGCACGGGCAAAAAACACGCCGGTGATGATTGGCGGCCTTCCATTTATCTTTGCCCTTCTAAACGTAGGCATGTATCAAAAGGATGCCGAGATACCACGGATGCTACTGTCGGAGAATTTGTCATCAACTTCATAATGAACATGATGAACGCACAGAGGAATTTTCAACTCGTGCGATCACCAGCGGATTTACAACGTCTACTCCTATATGGCAAAGTTTTTGATTCGGTAGACCATCTGGATCAGGAAAGTTTGACTGACATGTACAATGTGCTATCAGCTAATCTTCCGCAAAATGTAAAGGCCGGAATGAAGAAGCGCATGAAAAAACCTTCTGTCAATCCAGAAATCACTAAACTGAACAAAGAAAAGCAGAAATTGGAACGTGCTTTAGGGCGCTTAAAGCGGCTTTACATGTATTCTGAGGACTCTATGACCGAGCAGGAATACATCACAGAGAAGAATCGAATTACGGATGCCTACAACGAAGCCGAGGCAAGAATAGAAGAATTGTCCAGTTACGAAAGATTGGAGCGCTCTATTTCTGACGAGGACTTCATCAAACAAGCTACTGCTTTTATACTTTCTAAGAAGTTGTCCGGAAATTCATACATCAACTATCGAAAACTCGCAACCAGTACGGACCCGCAAATGTTAAAGGAATTTTTTAACTCTATTCTCGATTCTATTACCATCAACACGGATGGCAAAATCGGAAGCATCGTGTTCAAAAACGGTCTACGCCATCAGTTCATTTACGCCAAAGACAACGATAGCCAGGAGAATTAACCTCCTGGCTATTTCATTCTTATAAACTATACAGTTTACTTTTGGTGTCATTCAATAAACATGGCATCTCCGAAGGAAAAGAACCTGTATTTTTCACGGATGGCCTCCTGGTATGCATGTAATACATGCTCTCTTCCTGCCAGGGCTGACACCAGCATCACCAGTGTGGACTCCGGAAGATGGAAATTGGTGATCAGGCAGTCCAGAATTTTAAACCGGTAGCCGGGATAGATAAAAATTTCCGTCCAGCCGCTTCCGGCCTTTAAAATCCCGTCCTCTCCGGTTGCAGACTCCAGAGTCCGGCAGCTTGTGGTTCCCACACAGATCACCCGGCCGCCGTTTTTCTTCGTATCGTTGATTTTCTTTGCTTCCTCTTCCTCCACCATATAAAACTCCGAATGCATATGGTGTTCCTCGATGGTGTCCACTTTAACCGGGCGGAAGGTGCCCAGTCCCACATGGAGCGTCACATGGGCCACGGTCACTCCCATGTCCTCGATCTCCTTTAACAGCTCCTTCGTGAAATGAAGGCCTGCAGTCGGTGCCGCAGCGGAGCCATCATGCTTTGCATAAACGGTCTGATAGCGGTTTTTGTCCTTTAGCTGGTGGGTAATGTAGGGGGGCAGGGGCATCTGACCAAGCTGGTCCAGGATTTCCTCGAAAATCCCCTCGTACTCAAACTGAATCAGTCGGTTTCCCTCATCCACCACGTCCAGAACCTTTCCCTTTAAAAGCCCGTCCCCGAAGACCACCTCTGCGCCGATCTTCATTTTCTTTCCGGGCTTCACCAGGGTTTCCCAGACATTCTCTGATTTTCTCTTTAAAAGCAGCACCTCAATGTTGGCTCCCGTATCGGCCTTCTGTCCCAGAAGTCTCGCCGGAATTACCTTGGTATCATTGATTACCAGACAATCGCCCCTTCTCAGGAATTTCAGGATATCCCGGAAATGGCGGTGCTTGATCTCTCCGGTTTCTTTATCTAATACCAAAAGCCTGGATGCCGTCCTGTCCTCAAGGGGATCCTGGGCGATCAGCTCCTGCGGCAGTTCAAAATTAAAATCTGTAACATTCATACGCGTTCTCCTGTACTTTCATCCATTCCATATAACTCCTGCTCATTGTACCAAAATAAATTTTAAAAAGCAATAAATAAGCACTTGCAAGATGAAATAAAATGTTGTATTATATTAGGGATGCATCTGTAGCTCAGTGGATAGAGCAGTGGCCTCCGGAGCCGCGTGCGTAGGTTCGATTCCTATCAGATGCATTTTTTACTGGAATGATAAAATGCTTGAAAATGCTGGATTTTCCTAGTGTTTTCGGGCTTTTTTCATTTTGGTGCCTTCCTGGTTTCTACTGATTTTTACTGCTTTTTTCTGATTCCATATGGTATACAGACATAGCGGAATTTTATAGCACACTGTTTCATGAAATGGTACATAGTACCGGACACAAAACCAGATTAGATAGGCAATTAGCCCCAAGACAATATGGCAAGATGGAAGAATACAGCAAAGAGGAGTTGACCGCAGAAATTAGCGCGGCAATACTGCTAAACCAGATCGATATCGAGACAAATAAGACATTTACAAACTCTGCCGCCTACATTCAAAGCTGGCTTAAAGTTTTAAAGAGCGATAATAAGTTTATTATATCAGTAGCAGGACGGGCAGAGCGTCAAAATCTAGTAATCATCTGCTCCATAGCGTACTGGCAGAGAAAAAAGACATGCAGATCCAACTTCACCTTTTCGAGCACGCAAGAGCCTCCATTGCATCATCCAGATATTCAATATCATGGACATAATTAACACTTCCGCCCATGGCAAGATATCGGTCAAACTTTCTTCTAATTGCATCCATTTTAGAAATCTCAGATTGAATATTTCCATTATTGACCGCTTGCACATCGGAAGTATAACCCCAAAGTACACCTTTACTGCGAAGATAATCATTCAATTCCTTTTCGTGAGCGTGTAACTCATCATACAAGCTATTCCACCTTTTAGTCTCTCGTTGCTCTTTTATTGCCTTAGCCACATTATATACGCCATATATGGCAGAAGCATTTACAAAATCATCCTTAGAGCTCATACTCCACCTCCATACCTTTAACAATAGTATAACACTTATTGGACTAAGATGAAATGGATTTGTAAAAAGTATCTTTATCATATTTCCATAGGTCACACATGAATGAACCTTCATATAGAAAAATGACCACACCTAAAACTATGTGGCCATTCATTAACATCTGGTTTTAGATATTTTACTTGTCTACTTGACAAGGGGCATATCAAAAGCAGATGCTTAACCTTGTTAGTATATTTGTTCCATTAAAATAATACGATTTTTAAGGAAAACAATTGACGAATGAGGGAATCACTTTAATCTAAAGTAGCAGATGTTTTTGCCGGAGCCCTCACGCTTCAGTTCACCAGATGCTACCAACTTACGGAGCGCACCCTCGATGGAACTGATGCTAAGAAAAGGACAAAGTTCACGAATATCCTGTTTGGTAAAACGGCCAATTTTATTCATGGTAGCGCGTCTAACCGTCTCAAGTGCGGGAAGTTTGATCTCCACCAAAGCAAAGCGGTCTTCAAAGTCCTTATATGCTGCAAGAATAGTTCCAAGCAGATATTTGATGAACGGAACGGCATCTTCGGTGCCTTCATGCCAGCCGGTCTGTGCCTGACTAAGGACATCATAATAGAGGTCTTTGTTCTTTTCGATCTTTGCCTCCAGAGAGATGTATTTTCCCACATAGAAGCCGTTTCTGTAGAGCAGAAGAGTTGTCAACAGACGGCTCATTCTGCCGTTGCCATCGTTGAACGGGTGAATGCACAGAAAATCATGTATAAAAATAGGAATCGCAATAAGAGGTTCGACTTCCATATTTCCGATAGCACGATTGTATTCCTCGCAAATCCTGTCCAATGCCTCCGGGGTCTCATAGGGCGCAAGCGGAGTAAAGAGTGTCTCCACATGACCATCCGGGTAAGTGGCACTGATATAATTCTGGATATTCTTGGTTCTGCCGGCCATAGGGTTGTTCATGTGGCTGTACAAAATTTTATGGAGTTGCAGGATATAGTTTTGCGTGATCGGAATGGCATCGAAGCTCTCGTGGATGATGTTCAGCACATCACGGTAACCGGCGATTTCCTGCTCATCGCGGTTCTTGGGAGTCGTTTTCTCCTCGACCAATTGCTTGATACGGGTACTGGTCATAACGATGCCCTCAATGGCGTTGGATGCCTCAGTGCTTTGTACCTTTGCGATCTCAACCAGCTTTTCCAATTCTTCCGGGCGCTGTTTCAGGCACATCTCCTGCTTTCCGGCTTCCTTATATATCGCTGCAATAAGACCGAGGATATCAGAATCCCACATTTTGCTTTTGATTTCAGAATAGTTGAATGGTCTCATTACCTCATCTCCAAATCTTTCCCTTAAATAGTAACATAAAATAAGGGGAAATTCAACAGGTTAAGGGAAAGTCCCCTTAATAGTCTTACTGCATTAAGGGGAAAATATACTGAAATCATATAAACAACAGGCTCAGGGCTACATGATTTTGGAATGACCGAACCCGCTTACGGTACATTCATACTAAAATTCATGACATCCAAGCAAAATCACCAATTTCTATCGACAGAAAATAAGGCAAAACGAACAAAAAATCTACTATGCAGGCGGACGTTTCTCCTGCATCTCTTGGGTTTCCCCTGTCAGTACCTGCGGCGTGTGGATCGTGCGAAATTTTCCACCTCAAAAAATCCCTTTCTTTGTACTTCTTCTGGTCATGGGAGCCGGTCTAATCACGATCAAACTGCACCTCCGCATACGGAATCAGGTTTCTTTTTGCAATCCAGCCCTCTTTTTCCTCCTCACCGTCCTGGTATTTGACCTTAACCCACAGCTTGGCGTCCTCTGTCTTTAAAACGGCGTTTGAATACGTGGCCCTGGTGATGACCGGGGAATCTGTGGATGGCTCCTGATAAACTGCTGCACCATTTTCATTACCGATATAATACAAATTTTCCCATCCATTATATTTTGTCATCACAGTCTGGTACATTTCCTGAAACGCATTGCCGCAGCCATAAATTTCAGCCGCCATAAACAATATCCTGATACAAAACAAAAATAGTTTATATTTTTTCTTTAAGTCTTCGATGGTATTCGTGAGTGAGAAGGAGGCGCTGTTAATTTCTTCCGCCTGCTGTTCCATCATCACTGGTATTTCTTCCAGCGAATAGTTTTCACCATCCATGGAAAGACTGCCATCGTCATTGACAGAAATTTCCTCATCCCCAAAACGGTCCAAATCAACATCTTTAAAAATGTCGCTCAACCGGCTGTATGCATCCAGATAGGACTGATAATTGGGCTGGATCGCTCGAATTGCTGCACTGATGCCTGTCATAGCCGTTAAGTCAATCCCTGAAAGTCCTGCCGCCGCTTTGATTCCGGCATCCCAGTTTTCCATTCCATGGTTTCTAAATCCAATACTGTCAAAATTCAGTTTCATTCCAGCCGCAATATCGGCAAATTTCTGAATGGAGTCATAAACTTCTATCATGGGCTCCCTGATCTGCAGCCCCGCAGCCATTTGACTTATTCCAGATAAATAGTCTGGCATGACCGGCATTGACATTGCCCTGTCAAATCCCACACCTTTAAACATATTTCCATAACCTGACATATCCTCACCGCCTTACATCATCTTGTATATTTTCCTCCATAAGCATAGCATATATAGTAGAAAAAGGGAAGCGTTCATCTGAAGTTTCTTTGCCGCACAGGTAGCTTTGCACATATTTTTGTAGTATACTTTATTTATTGGGAGTATGATGACCGCTGCTCCAATGCAAACCGATAGGAATCCCCGTGAAATATAGAAGAAAGGAAATGCAAATGGAAAAACTATACTATAACGGCAGTATCATCACCATGGAAGACGGCGCGAACCCCGAGGCAGTAATCGTCAGGGATGGCCTCATTGCCTTCACCGGCTCCTTTGCAGAGGCGCGGAACATGGCCGAAAGCAATGCCGAAGCCGTAAACTTAAACGGCCAATGCCTGATGCCCTCCTTTATTGACCCCCACAGCCATATTACCACCAATGGGCAGATTTCCCTATGGGCAAATCTGGGGAGCTGTGAATCTTATGATGATATCATCCGTACCCTGCGCCAGTACGCCCATGAGAAAAAAATCGGTCCCGAAGGGGCCATCGTTGGTCTGGGATACGATCACAACTTCTTAAAAGAGGGCGGACAGCCGGATAAACGAATTCTGGACCAGGTCAGCACGGATATTCCCATTTTAATCCTGCATGTATCCACCCATCTTGCCTGCGTAAACAGCAAGGCGCTGGAGATGTCCGGCATCACAAAAGATACCCCCGATCCTCAGGGAGGGGTAATCGGACGGCTTGAGGACGGAAAAGAGCCAAGCGGCTATCTTGAGGAAACCGGAATGAAGCTGGCGGACGAAATCCTGGCAAAGGGGCTTCGGCCGGACATGATGACTGCCATCTATGGCATGCAGAAAAATTATATAGAAAACGGAATCACCACAGTCCAGGACGGTTCCACGAAGGAAGACGGCTGGGAGGTCTTAAAAATGGCCTCCGATCTTTCAAAACTGAAGCTTGATGTGGTGGCGTACCCTCTGATGCCGGCAGGCGGAATCGATCTGCTTCATAAAAATAAAAACCTGTACGGAACATACCGGAATCATTTAAAAATCGGCGGATATAAGCTGGTGCTGGATGGTTCACCCCAGGGCAGATCCGCCTGGATGTCCAAGCCCTACTTAAACGGGGACCCGGACTACTGCGGCTATCCCTGGATGACCGATGAGCAGGTGGAAGGTTTTGTACGGACTGCTGTCACCGAAAAGGTTCAGCTTCTGGCCCACTGCAATGGGGATGCCGCCAGTGAGCAGTATTTAAGAGCCTATGAGCGTGCCCTCAAGGAAACCGGATGCACCGATGATCTGCGTCCTGTTATGATTCACTGTCAGACAGTCCGGAACGATCAGCTTGACCGGATGGCAAAGCTTTCTATGATCGCATCCATTTTTGTGGGCCATGTGTTTTACTGGGGCGATGTGCATGTGAAGAACTTCGGCCCCGCCCGGGGCAATCACGTGAGCCCGGCCCGGGATGCCCTTGACCGGGGCGTCAGGGTGAACTTCCATCAGGATACGCCCGTCACCCAGCCCGACATGCTGCACTCCATCTGGTGTGCCGTAAACCGGGTCAGCAGAACCGGAGCCGTCATTGGAGAAGACCAGAAGATTTCCGTATATGAAGCCTTAAAGGCAGTCACCATCGACGCCGCCTACGAATACTTTGAGGAAGATTCCAAGGGAAGTATCCGGGTAGGGAAACAGGCCGATCTGGTGATTCTGGAGCAGTCTCCCCTGCTTGTCAAGCCGATGGATATCCGTAACATTCAGGTCATGGAGACCATAAAAGACGGGGAGACCATCTACCGCCGTTAGCCCCTTCCCGGGCGCGGCGGCCTGATGGCCTCCTTCCTAATCTGATTTCTCCCACGACAGCTTTCCGCTTTTTACAGCCGCTTCATACTACGCTATAAATGCAAGCCACGAAAATCAGGAACTCGCATCAGTCTTGCAGCAAAAGAATTTCGTATTGGACGTACTTACAAAGATTTTCAGAAATATATACAGAAGAATCCTTCTGTTTCGGTAGTTGAGATGGATACTGTAGAAGGAGGTCGCGAGAACAGTACTCAGGCTTTTCTTACAATGTTTTTCCGAAACTGCTCTCTCATGCTGATTTTTGTCCTGGAAGAAAAGACCCAGGAACAGGTAATAGAAGTCTTCGATTTGCTAACAGAAAAGCTTGGGATTACAGTGTTTCAGGAACTTTTCCCTGTGATCCTTACATATAATGGTACGGAGTTTCAATTTCCCGCCAGACTGGAGTGTGATGAGAATGGTGAAAGACGTACAAAACTCTTTTACTGTAATCCTAACAGTTCCTGGCAAAAGGGAATGATTGAAAAGAACCACGAGTATATACGGTATGTGATTCCAAAAGGCATCAGCCTGGACCCTTACAATCAGGCCGATGCCACGCTCCTTATGAATCACATCAACAGTGAAGCAAGAGACAGTCTAAACGGCTGCACTCCATTTAGGCTGTCTCAACTACTTTTAAATAATGCGTTACATAAACTTCTGAAGCTTCAGGAAATTCCCGCTGATGAAGTTTCATTAAAGCCAGCATTACTTAAAAAATAACCCATAGGCAAGACGGAATCCACTGCCGAATTTAATCCTACACGAAAAAAGGTATGTGGAATTTAGTCTTGCACACTAGACCAGATGCCTGTTTTTCATGCTTGCACTTCATGAAAACAGGCTCCAGTAAGGGTATTATAGCCCAATTTCAGTAACAAGTAAACTATGAAAAGGCGAATTTAGTCCTGCAAAATCAATACTTTGCAGAAATCATGAATTCACTTTTTCATTTAACGTTTTATCATTTTATCATTTTGCTTCCTGCGCCGTTTTCTCCTCCATAATCTCCACAATGGTCTTCTCCGTGCCAACCATTCCAGGCGCAGCAATCCTTCCCATGTTCCTCATGGTCTCCTCCGGTGTTTTTCCATTGATGCCATGGACGGAATCAATGTACACCCCGGCCATCGCCATATTGACGGAATCAAAAGCCGCATCCACCGCCACAATACCTTTCATGGTGCATCCCTGGTTTCCGCCGTCGCAGATCATTCCGGTGATGCTGCTGGCCATGTTGTTGATGGTTTTCGCCATCTCATCCAGGGTCCCGTTTTTCAGGCTCACAAGACCGCAGGCCATTCCGGTCCCCGCTGCGATGGCACATCCGCAGAAGGCGGACAGTTTTCCCGAATATTCCTTAATATACATACAAACCAGATAGCTTAAGGCCGTGGCCCTTAAAAGCTGTTCTTCGGAATATCCGTTGACCTTGCAGGCGGCTAAAAGCGGCATGGTGGCAATGATGCCGTGGGCGCCGGACCCGGTTATGCTCATGGCAGGCTTAGAAAGCCCCAGGACTCTGGCCTCAATGGCGCCGTTGCAGAACAGAGACGCAGTTCTTTGCTCATCCTCTGAAACCAGCTTTCCTCCGTTGGCAGAAAGAAGATAGGGGCCATAGGTGGTTTTCTCACTGCGGAGTCCCTCCATCAAAAGCTCCATATTCATCTCATAGGCGTCCCGGATGAATAAAATTTCCTCCAACGGCACCGTCCTTGCATATTCATAAAGCTGTTTTAAGGTATACCGGTGAATCTGGTGACTCTCTTCCTCCGGCCCCTCTTCTTCCTCATGCTTTTCAAACACCACCGTTCCGTTTTCCGTGATCTTTACAATATTTGTATGGGAGCCCCGGATTGTGACAACGGCCTCCTCCTGCTGTCCCACCACCGTTGCCTCAATGAAAATGCGGCTTGTGATTTCGCTCATTTCCACCGAGATTTTTCCCGCTTCCACCATTTCCCTGGCTCTTTTCGCCTCTTCTTCGGTGATGCCGTCCAGGCACTCTAAGCCCTTTTCCGGCTTTGCGGCCACTGCTCCCAGGGCGGCAGCATGGAGATTTCCCACCTCGCTGCTGCCGGGAATTCCGCAGGTGAATGCATTTTTATACATTCCGCTGTTTAAGCGGAGAAATACCTTTTCCACCCTGCCTTTCATATGGCTTTTTGCGGTTGCCACTGCAAAGGCAATGGCCCCCGGCTCGGTCACCCCCAGCGCTGGTCTCATGTCTTCCTTAATTAATTGTGTCAGCCGGTCCAAACAAAACTCCCCTTTCCTTATTCCGCCTTCGGATACTCATTGCACAGCAGCCGGTGCGGCGCCTCGTCCTCTTCGATCTTCGGGAACCGTCCCATTTTCTCATAAAAACGGTTATCCGTATTATCATCATTGCACTGGCTTACCTCGCCCAAAAGTACCGGGCCAGTGCCCTCTTCCACTTCAAAATCATGGTACATATAGGGATAAATCGTGATGCTTTCCCCGGGTATCAGCCGAATTTGCGTCCCGGCCGGAACCATCCTCACCTGCCCGTCCACATGGACCTGCACCTCATTTACCCTGTCAAGGTCCTCCTCGGGCGTGGAATTGTAAACACGGATCAACACATTCCCGCCGCCCCGGTTGATGATGTCCTCCATTTTGGACCAGTGGAAGTGCATGGGGGAGTACTGGCCCTCCCTGATGTACAAGAGTTTTTCTGCATAGGATTTGGGATACTGGTCGCGCATGGCAAGATTCCCGTTGCGGATGGTGATCAGGGAAAAACCGACCTTGTTGAAGTCCCCCAGGCCATAGTCTGTAATATCCCATCCCAGCATATTGTCGCGGATTTCGTCATAGTCATGGCCCTTTTCCTTCCACTCTTCCGGCGTAAAATTACAAAAGGGCGGT
Source organism: Clostridium sp. (assembly GCA_021770825.1). Classification (GTDB taxonomy): domain Bacteria; phylum Bacillota; class Clostridia; order Lachnospirales; family Lachnospiraceae; genus CANRXD01. The sequence continues at coordinate 31,996 of JAETQD010000017.1, forward strand.
ATCGCAAACCGGTATTCCCTTATCATGGCCTCCATCTCTTTCAATGCTGCATTGATTTCGCTGCGTTTCATGCTAAAGCCCTCCCATCGTTTCTATATGCAGGTATAATATCTAACGATATTATATCATGTCCACCCAGTCAAAGGAAGTCCGGAGGGCTTTCCTGCACTACAAAAAATGCGGCCGCCCAGTTACGGACGGCCGCAGCATGCTCTGTGCAGAGCGTTTCTATTTTATGGAATCCAAACTCCGTTTGCATCTACGGAATATCCGTCCGGAGTCTGCTCGTTCTGGTACATGGAACCGTAAGGTCTGGAAACGGTGCCGTTGAAGGTCCATTTTCCATCCACATAATCCCAGGTCTGTTCCGGTGCATAGGGATTGAAATAGTAGCTCTTACCATCAATCTTCTGCCATCCCAGTACCATGACGCCATCAGCCGGATTCAGGTAATACCACTTGCCGTCCTCCGTATCATGATGCCATCCGGTTACCATGGTTCCCAGCATGCCATCCGAGGTTCCATGGAGATAATACCATCTGCCCTGGGCATCCTTATACCATCCATAAGCCATGACACCGTCATCGAAGAAGTAGAACCATCCCTCCTTCGGCTGGTCCCCAATGGCATAGGGGTTCTTCACGTAAGCCCACTGGGTTTTCAGAATTGTACCATCATTTAACTTAAAGTTCCAGATATGGTTTGCGCCGTTGATCAGTACCCAGCTACCGTCAATGCCTGCTGTATAGGTCTTTCCGGTACGGCTGCCCGAGCTGCTTCCGGAGCTTCCGCTTCCGGAACTGCTGTTTCCGCCGGAGCTGCTCCTGCGGTTCATCACAATGGTAAAGCTCTTTTCTGCACTTCCTGCCTTATTTTCTGCCTTCACAGTGAAGGTGAAGGTTCCTGTTTTCCAGGTAGTTCCGCTAATAGTGCCGTCGGAGGCAAGCTTTAAGCCGTCCGGCAGGGCTCCATGGGAAATGCTGAAGGTAATGGGGGCATCTCCGGCTGCCTCAATCTTCTGATTATATGCATATCCGGCAGTTCCGGAGGAAAGCATATCGGTGGTGATGGACGGAGGTGTCTGCTCTGGTGACGGATCCACCGGAGGATTCTCCTGCGTTTCGTCTGCTGCAATGACCACAGTATAGGTCTTTGCCTCAGAGGCGCCTGCCTCATTTCTGGCAGTTACAGAGAAGGTAAAGGTTCCTGCTTTTGACGGAACTCCTCTTAAGTTTCCGTTTTCAAGAAGAACAAGACCATCCGGAAGCGTTCCGTCTGTCAGTGTAAAGTAAATGATTCCATCGCCTGTTGCTTCCATTTTCTGCTCATAAGCTGTATTTTCTTTTCCGCCGGGAAGGCGTTCTGTCTTTATCACCGGTTTTTCCATCTGCGGAGCCGGTGGTGTATCCTTTCCTCCGATCACAATGGTATATTCCTTCTCGTCTGTTCCGACAGAATTCCATACCTGGGCGGTAAAGGTAAAGGTACCTGCCTTGGACAAAATTCCGCGAATGGTGCCATCCTCAAGGAGATCCAGTCCATCCGGAAGCGCTCCGTCTAACAGTGTGAACTTGAGAACCGGATCGCCAGTGGCTTCCAGAACCTCGTTGTATGCCTGATCCACCTCTCCACCCGGAAGTGTTTCCGTAATCAGTCTGGGGCCAACGCCATTTTTCCTCCACCTGCCGTACAGGGTGATGGATTCGGAAAGCTCTGTTCCATTCATATAGCGGTACAGGCACGCTTCATCTGTATACCAGCCGTCAAAGGTATAGCCCGGCACCTTTTCCGGCACCAGCGCGTCATAGGCATCTCCGGCAGAAATCATGTCCTTGCCGTCCTCGCACGGATACTCTGCATCTGCCGGGGCATCGCCTGCCCAGAGATATGTAATGGTCACACCGTCACGGTCCACCATCAAAGTATCCCATACATTTCCCATAATAATGAAGTTATAGTATTGATCCGGATCCGGGAACAGGGAAAGGGACTGACGTACCCGGGAAATCACAAAGTTTCCTGAGGTGTACAGTCTTTTTCCAACCTCGAAGTCGTCGCTGTCCAGAAGAGCCGTAAGCTTTAAAACATGTTCGCTTCCCAGGGCCTCTTCAAATTTTTCTTCGTCTATATCATCTTTGATTCTGCATATAAGCTGGAGAGTCCCCTCGGATTTTGTAATGCTCTCTACGGTAAACAGTTTGCTCTCAAACGTATATTTGGAAGTAAGCTCCTCAAGAGTCATGGAAGATAACCGCTTGTCCAGAAGAAGATTTAAACAGAAATCACAGTCCTGTACCGGAACCTTGCTCTTTTCCAGGGCTTCCAGATCCAGTTTAAACCGTACTTCATATGGAATTTCATAGCTTGTCTTTCCCTTAACCTTGACAATTTCATCCGGTCCGGTAATGGTCATTTCGCCATATATCATATCCGGCTGAACGATTCCCAGTGCATAACCGTTTTCCCGGGGTGTCGGGAAGGACACCTCCAAGCTCTTCTGATCGGATGCCATCAGCGCAGTATAAATTCCGCAGGCCCCGAATGGCTCCCCATTTTTTGTCACCGGAGCTCCGGTTTCATCTGTGGGAACGGCAATGACATATACCGGCTTATCGCTGTTCTTATAGGCTGAAGGTACACTCATCATGAACTTGGTCACGGCCTCATCATCGGCACACCATACGATCTGTTTCGGCTCAGTAAATTCCATGCTGTCTGCAAATTGCTTTAAAAGCGTCTTTGCACTTGCAGACGGATTGCCGAACATGATGTCCTGCTTTTCTTCTGTCCATACGGTGAAATCAAGGGATGGAATCTCTTTGCCCAAAATTTTTTTTGTTGTCATATACTTGATTGGATTTTCAATTTCCGTTCCTTTCCAATCAATGTGAGCCTGCTGCTTCGTTGCTGCGCCAAAATCTTTTTCTGCAATTCCCACTTCGTCGATGGTTCCGCCGTTAAGCTGTGCGGAAACTTCGCCGGAATACAGGAAAACTCCGTCAATGTATCCGGAATTTCCACGGATTTCGCCGCCGTTCATAATAAATCTGGCAGAATTCTTTCTGACCTGTACGCCGCCAGTCAAAAATCCGGAATTGCCTGAAATGATTCCGCCATTCATGGTGAAGGTACAATTTCCCTGCTGGAGATCAACTGCACCGCCGTATTTATTGGTCCAGCCGCCTTTGTTCCGGCAGATTTCTCCGCCTTCCTCCAGCACTGCGTGAGAAGAGCCCCCGTTTGTAACAACAAACACGGCAGTAAGATTTTCGTTTCCATGGTTATCATTAATTTTTCCTTTGATCGTCAGGTTGGAGCCGTCTCTTAAATAAATGACTGCTGTCGCACATGTATTGTCATGAACATTTCCGGCTGCTCCCAGTACACAGGTACTGTTATTGAGATTGATTGCATTTCCTGATGCTTTGAGTCCTGTTATCTCTCCATTCATCTCAATATTGCCGGATGTAGCATAAATTCCTCTTGCACTGTTTACCAGATTCTGAATTACAGAACCTTCCTCCATAACAAGTTCACCGCCGGCAAGCCACAGAGCACCGCTGCCTCGGCTGTGGGTGATCTCCTCTGTATCCTCAATCAGGCTGCCGCTTTCCATCACGATCTTGCTCTCATCCGTAATCAGGATTCCAGACAATCCTCCATAATTTCTAAGGACAGCGCCTTCCCCCATATAAATAGTAGCAGTGCCATTATAGGAGGCAATCATGGAATCCTGAACGCGGTCGAGGTTCCCTTCTTTAAGACCTGCATTCCATACAAAGAGAGTTCCTTCATGCCGTCCGGCATCGTCAAGAATAATATTTTCAAGACGCAGAGCTGCTCCCCGATTATGCAGTGCATCACCAGTTCCCCCAACCTCGATCAGAGCCGGGTTATACCAGCTTCTTGCGGGGTCATTCTGTGGACCAAACCCCTCGCCTCTGGTAACTGTCACCGGATGTTCCGGGTCTATGCTGGTAATCGTAAGTTCCTTATTGAAATACCGCATACATTCTTTCATTGTCAGATCGTCCATCACATAAATGGTTGACCCGCTGGGTGCTGCACTTCCGGCCTTTGCTAAGGTTGCATAGGGCTTTTCTTCCGTTCCGTCTCCGGTTACATCATCGCCTTCCGGGGAAACATAAAGATTAATTCCCTCTGTATTCACAATCGGATCAATTCCGTAAACCGAAAAATGGGTTGCCGTGAAGCTGATTTCCCCATTTTCAATGGGAACATTGTCCTCTTCCACAGAAATCTCAATGGCATCACTGGCCGTGCTGACATAAAGAATTCTGGCTTCATCGGCCTTCTTTTCCATGGCATCTACGGTCTTTCCGGAAAAGGTCACTAAAACCTCTCTTCCGTCCAGTTCGATTTTATCTCCATTTCCGTCTTTCAGCGAAATATCAAACAACAGAAGATCATCTCCTGTGCTTCCAAGCTCCGTTGCAGCATAGTATTTCAGATCGTCTGTCACAGGTGTCTTTGTTACAACTGCCTTTGTTTCTGCCGGGAATAAGTCCTCCGATGTCAGGGATACAATTGTATCTCCCACTACTTTTTTGATGTCAAGAGCTGCATCCGATGGGGTAGCAGCGTCTGCATTGCGGGCGCTTCGCTTTGTCTGCTGCACACTTTTTACCTGTCCGGCGGCTTCTGTTATCTGGCTTCCTGCCTGTCCAACATCAGCATAAGCAGAAAACGGCTGTGCCACAAGCGCCGCTGCCAGAAAGCTGGCTGCCCACCGCTTCCACTTTGAACGTCTCAATGGTTTCTCCTCTCTCATTTTTCCTCCTGCCTTTCACTCATTTTTTTCATGTAGGCGGATGGATTTTCTTTTTCCTCTGCATATTTTTCAAGAAATGGATCATACAGCCTCGCCTCAGCCGAAAGCCTCGCCTCCACTGCATCCTCAAAGCTGCTGAAAGAACCAAGATAGTACACCTTTCCCTGGAATCCAATACTGGCCCGCCAGCGATTGTTTTCTCTCCGGTAGACACCTCTGTGGCCCGTCGTATTATTTAGGAATGTTTTCCGGCAGGCAATCCGCTCCACGCAGGTTCCGTCAACGAAATGGATCGCTTTTTTCATGTTCTCCCTCCGTTTTTCTTCCTGGAGACATCCGCAGCTTCTTGTGACCCCCGATGTGAGACTGCCGGATTTGCAGACACACTGCTTCCCGCAGTCACACTGGCACTTCCAGCCTGCCAGGGACCCGTCTGCGCCTAAAACAGCTTCCAAAACCTGAAGGCGCCCGAAGCGGAGCCCGGTCAAATCCCGGCTCCTCTTCTGCTGCACCATTCTGCGGTAGCAGCCGCAGCTCTTTGTATGTCCATTTTTTAAGTGCGACTCCTCCACAACGGTTTCCTTTCCGCACTGGCATCTGCAAAGCCAGTAACGTTTCCGGCTGTTTTCCCGCTTCGCTTCCTGAAGCACAGTCAGCATTCCAAACTGCTTCCCTGTCATTTCTTTTTTCATATGCAAAATCACCCATGACATAATATGTATTATGTCATGAGTGACTGCTCCGTTTATATATAAAACCTGTAATCTGCCTGCGATTCTCCGCCCATTTTCCCGCATTCTTTGGAATCTTTTGGGAAATCTATTGAAAAGTACAGATGAAAATGCTAAAATAAATTCATATGTAGAAGGAATAGGAGGCTTTTTCATGACATAATACATATTATGTCATCAAAAGCTTCTTTTTGGGTTATGTCGGCAACTAAAAGTCCCAGCTCCAGTTGTCTCCGGCAGGCCTCTGCGCTGCTGATCATCACATAACGCCTTGTGGTATCCACGCTGCTGTGTCCCAGGTAATCGGCAAGCCGCATCAAATCCTTTTCCTTTTCATAAAAGCATTTCGCAAATAAATGCCTCAGATTATGTGGAAATACCTTGGTGGACTGTACCCTGGCCTCGCCGCAGAGCTCTTTCATTTCCGCCCAAATATTCCGTCTGTCCACCGCTTTTCCGCTTTTTGTCACAAAGATTCTTCCCTGTTTAATCCCCATTTTCCGGCAGTAATCCTTTAATACCACCATCAATGACTGCGGCAGCAGTATGATTCTGGATTTTCCTTTAAAATCAATGAAAACCTTCCTTTCTTTTAAGGCTTCCACGGTGATATATTTCAGTTCCCCAATGCGGATTCCCGTACAGGCCACGGTCTGCAGCATACAGCAAAGCCGCATATTTCCCCTGTCCCTGGCCGTTTGTACCAGCCGTGTGTATTCGTTTTTACCTAATTCCCTGGATTCATCCAGAAAAATCTGACGCTGCTGGCGGCAGGTTTTCAAACAAAGTGCTTCCAGCTTTAAATATTTCAAATAGCAGTTTAAAGCAGTCACCATGGAATTCACGCTGCTGATCTTATAATTTTCCATCAGATATTCCTTGTATTTTAGAACTGCCTCGCGGGTAATCCCGTCTGCACCGGCATAAACGAGAAAATGCCCTGCATCCCGGACATATTTTTCCACCGTATTCCTGCTTTTTTCCTGTTCCCTCAAATAAACCTCAAAGCCATCCAGCTTACCGTTTTCAGTTCCCATGGTTTCCCTCCTGTACTTTTCTTTCTATTTTACCCGCACAGCCGTTATCAATACAAAATCTTTACAAGCCAGGAAATAAAGCCGGAAAACGGCAAAAGAAAAACACCGACAGAAAATATTACATTCTCCACCAGTGTTTCTTTACCAGCCATCTCCCATACTATCTCACACAAAATCCGCTTTCCCTCTGAAGCGGTATTTCCTCTGTCTCCATGCTCTCAATCAAAACAAATCTCTGCTCATGCAGCATGGCAATCATTTTACTGATTTCCGCCCGCGTTCCCTGAACCTCCATTTCCACCCTATCATCCCACGTATTCCTCACCCAGCCCGTAAGCCCCAGGGCCTGCGCCAGATAACAGGAACGGTATCGAAATCCCACTCCCTGCACCCGGCCGGAAAAGATGATATGTTTTCTTATTCGCTCCGCCATGCCGCCCTTCTCTTTGGCATCTCCAACTGCTTCCATTATAATCCTCTCTTTAAAAAGGAAACCGCCGGAACATCCATTCCGAAGCGGTTTCCTCCCATCTGTTTATTCAATAATACTGTCTGCCATATCCGTTCCGGCGCAGAGAAGTGTTACCAGCAGAGTCTGCTGGCAGCTCTTGAAGGCATCTTCTACCTTAAACTGCTCGGAAAGCATATGGGCGTGGACATCGTAGTCGCATCCCATGCCAAGGCACACGGCCGGAAGTCCTCCCTCCAGCGCGCGGTTGCAGTTGGTGGAACCGCCGTTTCCAAGCTTCGGCTCCTCACAGCCAAGGTACTCTGCAGAAGCCATGGCCGCCTCCACAATGGGCGTATGGGGATCCTGGTGTCCGGCATTCACATCACAGATGTGTTTTACCTCATAGGTAATGGTATCCTGACCCCAGCGGTCGGTCTCCTCCTTACACGCCTCCTCGATGGCGGCAAAAATGCGGTCACGAAGTTTTTCCAGCTCTTCCTGGGAGTTGGAGCGGAAATTAAAACGGATTAAAGCCTGGTCCACAATGGCATGAACAGCCTCAAAGCTTCCTGCCTGGAAATTGGTCACGGCAAAAGTGGTCATGGGCTCTGCCGGAACGCGGAATTCTGCGATTTTTGCAATGGCTCTTGCGGCTGCATGAAGGGGATTTGCGATCTTTCCGAACATTCCGCAGGCATGTCCGCCGATTCCCTTGAAAATCACCTCATAGGTCTGGATTCCGGTGGCCTCGTATGTAATTTCCTGGAAGCCCGGTCCGTCCACAGAAATGCTGGCATCCAGCTCCGGATGATGGTCCACATAGTATTTCATGCCCTTTAAGGCTCCGGTTCCCTCTTCCTGGACGGTTCCCACAAAATGGATATCCCCCTTTGTCTCAATCCCTGCTGCATTTAAGGCACGGATGGTAGAAAGAACCACAGCACAGCCTCTGGTATCGTCAACGATTCCCGGGCATTTGATGAAGCCGTCCTCGCGGACGATGGTAAGCTCGGTATCCAGCGGGAACACCGTGTCCATATGGCCTTCCACGATCACAGTTTTTCCGCCTCCGGTTCCTTTCCGGATTCCCACACAGTTGCCGTACTCATCAATGTGGCAGTCGGTCAGGCCCTCTTCCTTAAACATTTCCAGAAGTCTCTGTGCCTTTTTCTCCTCATGGTAGGTGGGCGCCGGAATCAGGGTCAGCTCGATCTGCTTTTCAATCACTGCCTCCTGGTCCTCTTCCATGAATGCCAGGGCTTTTAACACCTTTTCATTCTTTGTCAGCGCGTCAAATTTGCCCCGCACCTTTTCCGAAACCTGATATTCCATTTTGTTGTACCTCCTCCGATGGTGTATTATGGTATAATGTCTCCCAACATTATACCATGTCTTCGACATGCTATGCTCCGCAGGATGCACACGATTCGCTTTGGAATTTGTCCGCCCTACGGCCGGACGCGAATCGGCGCAGGTGCCTCCGGCGGAATTGAGCGCCCGGATTTCTGCGGCAGGCGCAGAAACCGGATGCGCAAGTATAATGTCTGACGACATTATACCACATCCACCCCAGAAAAGGAATCCTTTCGTTTAATCCTCGTCAATCACCATCAGTACGGTTCCGGCCTTCACTCTGGTATCCTCTTCAATCATGATCTCCGACACGGTTCCGGAAACCGGGGTCAGAATGGACTGGAACATTTTCATGGCCTCGATTTTTGCCAGGACGGCCTTTGCGTCCACATGGTCTCCCTCTTTCACTAAAATTTCAGATACAACTCCTGGTACTCTTGTCTTAATCTCCATGTTTTCTTTCCTTTCCTATTTTATAAATTCGCCGTTTATCCCACAAGGGAGGCGTTTCCTGTCTGTATCAGTTCTTTCTTTTTATAAAGCGCCGCTCCATCCAGGGATTTTACGAGAACACTTTGTCCTTCGCCCATCCAATCCCCAAGCTTTACGCCGCCGATTCCCGGAAACTGGAGCTCGGCGTCCACACGCCTTTCAAAATCCGTCCCAAGTCTCCGGGAAAAAGCACCCAGATCACTGTCTGTTCTGCTTCCTATTATAATATCCAGATCGGATTCCGGCCCGGTATAGGGAAGTCCCGTAAGGACTTCCATTCCCACAGCACCGATGAGCCCAATGTCCGCCTTACATTCCTCCCCGGCCGAAAAAAGCCGCTTAAGATCTTCTCTCACCTGCTTTGGCCACCGTTCCTTCATTAAGAAGACCTCATAGGGAGAAATCATCTGTTCCACGTCGGCCTCCCGCACCGTAAGGGGCACCCGAATCCGCAGGCCGTCCTTTCTTTTCCAGGAGGACCAGCCCACATCAAGGAAGCCCTCTTTCTTATTCTCCTGCCTTCGGACGATGGCTGGTACTGTGCCGAAATCATGGCGGTCCAAAAGAAGCTCGCCAAGATGTTCCTTTCCAATATCCGGATACTGCCGCACGGCCTCCCCATAGGCATACAGGCGGCCCTTTCCTCCGATCATCAGATACTCATGCCGCCTCACCGGGAGACGTCCTTTCTCCATGCGCCGTCCCGCTTCGGATTTTTCTGGTACGCTTTCTGCGCCTCCAAAAGAGAATCCAAAAGTCTGGTTTTCTCCGGCCCCGTAATGCAAATTTCCTCACCTCCTCCAACAGGTTTCAATACCACCCTGGTTTCACTTTGTCCGCACTGCATGTCCTCTTTCAGGCGCACCACACGGCTTTTCATCCTCAAAATGCTCTTTGCCGTCCGCTTCACAGTCTCCCGGTCCAAAGCCGCTGCCGCTTCCATCCAAGTTTCCCATTCTGTGCCGTCTGCCTCACGGGAGTGGGTGGCCAGAACTCCATTTGCGTTCAAACAGTGCTTTCCCTGCCGGAAACAGTCTCCGACTGCCAGTCCTCCCACCACCGGATACACCTTCTTCGGTTCCGTTTCCCGCTGGACCAGGATGATATCATCCCTTAGAAGAACTCCATCCAGGGCCAGCCAGCCAAACTCCTGGCATCCATAAAGATCATGGAGCCGCCAGCCTGGCATGCCCTTTATGAGCTCCAAAAGCTCCATATCCAGGGGCGTCCCCGCCGCCAGAAGAATCATCTGTTCCGGAAGCAGCCTGGAAAATCCCATTCTTTTTGCATCCTCCAGAACGGTCCGCAAAAAGGAGGACTCCCCGATGGTCACCAGAACCTCTCCCCTGCACCATGACGCCAGCAGCGCTTCCCGGCAGGACCGCTCCAAAAATACAGTCTCTGTCCCATACTCCTTTAGAGCTTCCCCGGAAAAGACATTCACAAGAGGCGGGTAGGTGACTAACATTCTCTTCCCGGGCTCCACACCTGCCAGGGAAAGGGCCCTCTTTGCGGCCTGCTTTCTCTCCTTCAGCTCCTCTTTTGTGACTCCCACCGGGGTCTGAAAGGCGCTGGTCCCCGTGGTGAAGGTGATATATGCATAATTAAGCGGCACATGCACCTCTTCAATCACATGGGCGGCCGTGGGGCCCGCAATGCCTTTGACCTCCAGAGTCCGGCGGACCATTTCCTTAAAGTCCGGCGCTCCCGCATACCGTTCCATGGCCTGCTTTAGCATGGTGACTGCCATCTCCCTCATGGAATCACAGGAACGCTCCGGCATACTCTTCCTCCATTTTCGCAATCACCCGCTCACGGCTTTTGCGTCCTCCCCGTTTCATTCCGAGAAGTCCCCGGCCCAGCGGTCCTGTGAGCTCTCCGGTTTCCTTTGCCCGTCTCACATCGGTGATCTGGCGCCGGATGGCCCCGGGGATTTTTTCCATACTGTCCACCAGCTCATCCACTCCGCCGAGCTGGTAAAAGAAATCTGCTCCGGCTGCAAACACCGGGTTGGTTTTGGAAAGCTCCGTGAGCCGTTCCACGTCCAGCTTTGTAATTCTCGATATGCTGCTTATGGGCATCACATGAATCATGGTGCCAAACTCTGGCGTCATGGCCAGGATCCGGTCCGCCTGTAACCCATGGCAGAGGAAGGCTCCGCTGATGGCGCGGCCGATGACTAAGGCGATGACGGGATGTCCCGCCAGACGGGCCTCCGCCAGGGCAAGCTGATATGCCCCTGTGGCCTTGTTCATGCCGATGATTTCCTCCACCTTTCCCGGCGCATTTCCGGGCGTGTCCACAATCAGCACAATGGGCCTCTTCTCGGACGGCTTTTTCTCCTTGTCCGCCTCCATGACTGCATACACGCTGAGGGCCATTTTATAGGCCTCCTCCAGGCCGATGGCTCCAAAGTACACCACCGGAAACCGTCCGTTTACGGCCTGTGCGTCAATGGCCAGCACTGCGGCCTCCTCACCGTCAAGGATTCCGGTCCCCACAACGGCACCCGGTCCCAGATTCTCATCCATGGTATCCGTTCCAACCAGATTCTCCTTAAACGTGCCGGGCTCCAGCACCCATTCCACGGCCTCTCTTCCTCTTCCAATCAAGCTCTCCGCCATTTAGCATTCCCTCCTTTCTCTCGGAACTGCCCGTTCTAAAAACTCTTCCACGGAAAGTTCCGGAAGTATCTCCGGCTCCTGGTTTCCAAAAAATCTCCACACGTCCATGGAATCCGACGGCTGTAAGTCGGCAATGGTTTCCGCCAGTGAAAGCTGTTTTAAAGCCAGTTCCTTTGAACCGATGCGCCTGTGCTTTATGATTTCCTCATAGGAAAGGGCTGCCGCCATTTTTACTTTTTCCCTGAAGGCCTCCAGGCTGTCCGGCACCAGGTAGTTGCAGTCTCCCATGAGATATTTATGCTTCCCTCCGGTGGTCCTGGAAATTAAGGATTTATCGGATGCATCAAACTCTTCCTTTCCCATTTCCTGCTCAATGACCTCCGGCCCCGTAAGTCCCAGACGCCCTTCGGGACTCATGATCACCATATCCGTCGCCGCCGCCACAAAGCCCATGCCGCCAAAGCATCCCACCTTGCTTCCGATGACTGCAAGCACCGGAACCTTTCCGTGGCACCTCTGGATGCAGTCCATGACCTCCGCATGGGCCAAAAGCCCTGCATTGGCCTCATGGAGCCGCACGCCTCCTGTCTCAAAAGAAATTAAAACCACGGGGCGGTTCTCTTCCCTTAAGGCTCCCGCCTCCGAAAGTCTTTCATACTCTGCAAGGGCCAGCTTGAAGCTCCCCACCATTTTGGCGCCGCCCACTTCTCCCACGGAGCCGCCGATGAATCTTCCCTCCTGGGAAATCACAAACACCTTCTTTTCCCCGATGGTTCCCACACCTGCCACAATTCCGTCGTCAAAGGAAACGGCCTCGCCCAGAACCGGAAGATGGGGACTTTCCAAACGGTCCTGGGGACCTGCCAATTCCTTAAATGTGCCCGGATCCACAAGCCCCCTGGCTCGCTCCCTGGCCGATGCCTCCAGAAAACTCTTACTCATGGGCCGTGCCTCCTCTCGCTTCCGTTAAGGCCTGTTTAAGCCTCAAAGCCACCACAAAGGGAGTTGCATTGTTGTCATTGATGGAAATGGAAAGATCACCGATTCCGCTTTCCTTCACAAAATCCCCCAGCACGCGCTCCCAGATATAGTCAAAACCGCGGACCGGAGTGACCACCTCCACGGTCACCGCACCGTCCTGTTCCTTTCTCTCCATGAGGATTTCCAGATCTCCGGAGCCCACCACTCCGGTGTGGCTGAAGGCCTTCTCGATACTGCTTCCGGCTATGCCCGGAAAGGTATAATTTAATGTAAGTAATGCCACCGTTTGTCCTCCTTTACCATGTCTTAAATTTCACCGGAGGATGGTACAGTCCATGGGACCATTCCACCAGTTCCCGGATATTTTTCGCCGCTAAAAGCCCCCGGTTTGCCCTGGACACATCAATTTCCAGGTCTTCCGGCGTCTTCACGATTCCCTTTTCCCTGAGCCTTTTCGTCTCTGCCGGATCCGCCTTCATTCCCACAGGCGTATATCCGGCCACGGCACGGATTGCCGCGGTCCGTTCCTTTAGGCTTTCACATTTATGGAGATAGGCAATTCCCACCTCAGTCACAATATGGGTCAGATCATCTCCGTAAATCATCACCGGCGGCAGGTCCATCCCTGCAATTTCCTGTAACTTCCAGGCATCCAGCCGTTCCACAAATCCCGGTGCCATCTTTTCCCGGAAGGTATCCTGCATCTGTACCACCAGGCGCCGGCCTCTTTTCATATCTCCGATGAGCCCTCTCTGCATTCCGTCCTCACTGCCGCATTTTAACCAGGCGCCGCTTCCATGGCGGCGGCCTTTCGGGTCACAGCCCATGTTGGGGGCTCCGCCGAATCCGGCAATGCGGTTTTCGGTGGCAGTGGAGCTGTTCCCGTATTCATCAATCTGGAGCGTGCCGCCAATAAACATGTCGCAAGCGTAATGTCCGGCGGTCTGGCACATGGCCCGGTTGGACCGTAACGTTCCGTCCGGTCCCACAAAGAAAACATCGGACCGCTCCTTTATGTACTCCTCCATTCCCAGCTCTCCGCCGAAGCAGTGGACACTCTTTACCCATCCGGACTCGATGGCCGGAATCAGCGTGGGATGGGGATTTAATGCAAAGTAGGAACAGATCTTTCCCTTAAGCCCCAGCTCCTCCCCGTAGGTGGGAAGCAAAAGCTCAATGGCCGCCGTGTCAAATCCGATTCCATGGTTTAATCTCTGGACACCGTACTCCCCATAAATTCCCTTAATGGCCATCATGGCCTTTAAAATCTGGGCATCGGTGATCATGGCCGGATCCCTGGTAAACAGCGGTTCCACATAAAAAGGCCTTGGGGACTGAATCACATAGTCCACCCAGTCGCCGGGAATGTCCACCCGCGGCACCTTGTCCACAATCTTATTGACCTGGGCGATGACAATTCCCTGTTTAAATCTTGTGGCCTCCACAATGACCGGGGTATCCTCGGTATTGAAGCCCGTATATAAGTTTCCTTCCCGGTCCGCCTCAAAGCCCACCACCAGGGCCACCCGCGGCACCAGGTCCATAAAATATCTTCCAAACAGCTCCAGATAGGTGTGGATGGACCCCATCTCGATCTTCTTTTCCCTCACCATCTGGGCCAGCTTTCCGGCCTGGGTTCCGGCAAAGGAAAAATCAATCTTACTGGCGATTCCCTTTTCAAACAGCTTGGTGTGGCTTTCCAGCACAATGGAGGACTGGACCATGTGGAGATCATGGACCTTCTCCTTATTGACCTTTAAAAGCCGCTCCGCCAGGAAATCCGCCTGTTTCTGGTTGTTTCCCTCCAGATTCACCCGGTCCCCCGGCCGTATCACGGCCTCCAAAAGCTTCACCGTGTCCTTTGCAGCCACTTCCTTCCCCGTTTTCCGGTACTCATTTCCCCGGCTTAAGCGCTCGTTTCTGTCCTCTCTTAAATGAGTCCATTCTCTTTCCATCGCAGGCTCCTTTCCTATGTTCCGTCACAGAAAAAGAGGACAGTCTCCCCCGGGTTCCCGGTTCTCCTGTCCTCTGATTCTCAGCTAAATATTCATAACTCCCAGTCCGCACCGCTCATGGCTGGACATGGGGTGGATGGCGGAGTTTCCAAAGATGGCAACGGCAATCCAGTGCTTCCTTCTCACAATGGCCACCTTAAGGGCCAGATCTGTGTCCGATGCCACATTGATGAACACGCCGCGCTTGGCTTCCTCGCAGGCGTGGAGGAGAGCATGAATCTCATGGGACTGCTTTTCAATGACTCCGCCGTTTAAGCTGGCTCCCATCACTGCACGATTGATTTTTTCCTGGAAGTCCTTGCTGGACCGTCCTCCCACCTCAGTGACCACCACCTTCCACAAATCCGACTGCAGCTTGCTCTTCATCTCATTTTCTTCTGCAATGGTTCTGGTGATGGCCAGGCGCATGGCCCGGTATCCGATGTCCTCCCAGTAATTTTCCTCATTTACACTGCGATTCATTCCTCTTCTCCTCTTTCTCTCATTCTCCTATTTTACCAGGCCGATGGTGGTGACGAAAACTCCGGCCACAATGGCGCTGGTGATTACTCCGCAGATATTGGCTCCCATGGCAACCGGAAGAATCATCGCAAAGGGATTTTCTTCCTCCGCCGCATGCTGGGCCAGCTTTGCCGTGGTGGGAACGCAGGAAACTCCTGCAATTCCGATCACCGGGTTAAATTCTCCTTTTCCAAGCTTATAGAAAAACCATCCTCCCAAAAGTCCTCCGATTCCTGAAATGGCCAGTGCCAGAATCCCAAGGATTAAAATCACGATCACGGCCGGATTAAGAATTGTGGAGGCTTCACAGAGACACCCCAAAAGGAGTCCCAGAAAGAACGTGGACACATAGGTAATCACGTCCTCCATCATCTTCTGGTAGGGCTCAATCTCCGCCTCCTTCACCGCAACTCCCACAAAGAAGGAGAAAATAAGCGGCGCTGCCATGGGAAGCAAAAGGCAGAGCACTCCGCAGGCCACCACAATAAAGATAAATTTGGTTTTCTGCGGCACATCCGGCGGATATACCTCCACATCGATTCCCCTGTACTTTTTCGGCACCAGAAGCCGTATAAGCCAGGGGTAGCCGCCGTAGGTCAGGCTTAAATACAGGTATGCGATGATGGAAATCGGCACAAACAACTCCGGTGCCAGCATCAGGGATGTAAATAACACCATGGGTCCGTCAGCGCCGCCGATGGTGGCAATGGCCGCTGCCTGTCCCACATCCAGGTGGAAGACTCCCACACCCAGAATCAGGGCTGCAAAGGTGCCAAGCTCTGCGAACAGGGCAATGGTGATGCAGGTCCAGGGTCTGGCCAGAAGAAAGCTAATTTCACTTCTGGCACCGATTCCCATGAACACCAGGCAGGCAATCAGGCCGTTGCTGAAGGTCAGGTTATAAATGGGCTGTAAAAAATCGATCTGCATGATCGTAAGAAGCTCTGTGTGATCGCTCACCAGGGGATTTAAAAACAGAGTCCCGATGGAGCCGTCGTCCAAAAACATCTGGGCGGCGTTGACCGCGATCATTCCGATTCCCATGGGAACCATAATAAGGGGTTCCAGATTCCGTTTAAACCCCTGATAGGCCAGCACAAAGCCCAGAGCCATGAGGAACAGTCTGGCCATGGCCACAGCCGCTCCCCCATAGAAAAAAGTTCCGATTCCCGGGAATAACTGAATGAAAAATTCCATGCTTTTCTCCCCCTATTCCTCGTTTTTTGTGAACACCCGGTCTGTCAGGACGATGATTCCCGTCACTGCAAAGGACAGGGCGATGGTCAGTCCATAGGCAAACAGGCTGTATGTTACAATATTCATTTGCATTCCTCCCTGAAAGCAAAAAGAGGAAAGCGAATCTGTCAACTCACTTTCCTCAAATTCTCATTCTATTCCATTGTCTTTTCATGCAGTGTAAATCAGTTCTCTCTTTTTCTCAAAATTCTCTGAAATTATACTAGCACAAACCGGACTGAATTTCAAGTGTTATTTCTTCCTCTCTGCAATTTTCTTCGAGATGTAGGGGAAAGAAATGCCGGCAATGATAATTAAAATCATGACAATGTCGATGACGCTGGAGAAGAAGATTCCCACGGAGCTGCTCAACTGCAGCGCACGCCTCATGTTTCCTTCCACCAGCTCTCCCAGAACAAACCCCAGGACCACCGCGGGAACCGGGAAGCCGTACCGCTTTAAAACAAATCCCAGAATACCGAATGCCAGAACCAGCCAGGAGGCATATACGTCATTCAGGGTGGAGAAGGCACCCACAACTGCAAATACCAGAATGGAGCTTGCCAGATATACCTTGTTTACGCTGGTAAGGAGAATCAGCGGACGCAGCACAAGAAGGCCGACAGCAGCCAGAACAAGCTGGGCCACGAACATGCTGGCCATTAACTTATAGGGAATTTCCGGATTGTTGACAAATAATAAGGGACCGCAGGAAATTCCGGCAATGGTAAAGCCCGCCATTAAAATGGCTGTGGAGTTGGATCCGGGAACACCAAGGGCCAGAAGAGGAATCAGTCCTCCGGCCGGAACACCATTGTTGGCAGATTCCGGTGCTGCGATTCCTCTGATGTCTCCGGTACCAAAGGTCTCGTTGTTCTTACTTAACATCTTGGTTTCCGAGTAGGCAATCCAGGAAGCGATGGTGGCTCCTGCGCCGGGAAGGGCGCCCACGATGGAACCCACGGCACCGCAGATTAAAACGATGGGAGTTACGCTGACCAGCTCCTTGATGCTTGGATAGGTCATTTTAAACTTTGCCTGGTCTCCATGGACAATCTCTTTCTTAAATGCCTGCCGTAAAACCTCGCTGACAGCAAACAGGCCAACCATAACGGGAATCAGGTCCAGTCCGTTGGACAGACGGTTCACACCGAAGGTCAGACGCTTGGTTGCGGTGAACGGGTCCATGCCGATTACGGCGATGAGAAGTCCGAATACGGCTGCAATCAGTCCTTTCCACAGGTTATCACCGGATACGGCGCCGACTACGCTTAAGCCCATTAAGGCAATCCAGAAATACTCGGTGGGGCCGAATTTAAGGGCAAATTCCGAAAGCGGAATGGTGATGGCCACCAAAACCAGAACCGAGATCAGGCCGCCGAGAACTCCGGCATAAAGGGAGATACAAAGGGCCTTTCCTCCAAATCCTTTTTTGTTTAACTCATATCCGTCCAAAACCGTGGCGGCTGCCGCTCCGGTTCCCGGCGTTTTAATTAAGATTGCCGGAATGGAACCGCCGTATTCCGCGCCCACATAGACAGCGGCAAGCATCGGCAAAGACAGCATGGGATCCATATTGTAGGTGAACGGGAGCATTAAGGACATGGCCACCGAAGCGGAAATTCCCGGAATGGCTCCGCCGATGATGCCCCAGATGACTCCGGCCAGAATGTACAAAATACTTAAGGGGTGAAAGGCCTGCCCCAGCCCCTGGAAAAAATATGCAAAACTCGACATGGCTCTCTCCTCCTTATAAGAATAATGTGGGAAGCTGTACTCCCAGAGCTTTTGCAAAGAACAGGTAAATCACAATGGTAAAGCCCACGCTGTACGGAATGGCTCCCTTCAAGCGCTCCCTGGGTTCCCTGGTGTCAAAATACAGGCACATGGCCATTAAGAATACGATGGTAGAAATCACAAAACCTGCCAGATTGAAAATTGCCAGATATACGGCGATGGTAAGGATTACAAAGAGCAGGGATCTGTAATCCTTTACGCTCTCCTTCTTTTCTTCCCCGTCCTGATTTTTGCTGGTAATAAACAGGGCCACGGCGCCTATGGCAATTAAGGCTGACAAAAGATGGGGGTATTGGGCCGGTCCCACCTTATCAAGCAGGGAGACCGGGTAACCGGACGCTTCGTACCACACATAGGCTGCCGCGGCAAACCAGAGGATCGCAGCGATCCGGTCTTTATTTAAAAGCTTTTTTCCTTTTTCCACAACCAAGTCCCCTTCCTGATTACTGCTGTCCTGTGAGAGCAGCAAGGTTTTCTGTTACGGTATTTCCGATGGCCTCATAGCTTGCAAGGAATTCTTCTCCCGTCTGGAGAACCGGATCGATGGCAACGCTTGCAAGATATTTCTGGAAGTCCTCGCTGTCGTAGCACTGTGCAAATACCTCATAAATCTGCTCCACAAGCGCCGGGTCTGTTCCCTTGGGCGCTGCAATTCCTCTCGGGCGTTCAAATACGAAATTGAAGCCGGATTCTTCTGTGGTGGGCACGGTGTCAATGGCAGTGCGCTTCTCACTGAATACACATAAAAGCTTGATGTTTCCCGCTTCCACTTCACCGCTCATGTCTCCGTACTCGCCTACACACACATCCACGAAGCCGCCGAGGATTGCAGTCAGGGAATCGGAACCTGTATCATAGATTACGCGGTTTACATCAATTCCCGCCTGTTCGATCAGACCAACGGAGCAAACGGTGCTGGCGCTGGTGGGAGCGCTGGTGGCCCAGTTTAAAGCTCCCGGGTTTTCCTTTGCATAGTCAATCAGCTCTTCCAGTGTATTATAGGGCTTGTCTGCCTTACAGTATACGTACTGGGGATCCATGCCAAGACCAATGACATAGTCAAAATCCTGATACTTTACAGGGCTTCCTCCAACCAGATCAGCCGTTACCACAGTGGAGCTTAAGCAGGCCAGGGTATATCCGTCCGCTTCCGCCTCCTGGACCTTGCTCCATGCGGACGCTCCGGTGGGATCCACAATGTTCTCAATGACAATATTATGCCCATTTAATTTTCCGTTCAGTGCCGCGGACATCTGGCGAAGGAACGTATCTCCGCCGGAACCGGCCTTTGTATAGTAAATAATATGGATGTCCTTTTCCGGCCAGCTTGAGTAATCATTTCCGCTGCTCTCTGTTCCCGATGCCTGTCCCTCAGCCGTTGTCTGAGGCTGAGAGGAAGAGCCGGAGCCCTGGCTGCATGCAGTCAGTGACAGCGCCATAGTTCCTGCTAATAAAACCGCCAACATTTGTCTTCTCATGAGTAAATCCTCCTCCAATAATATTTTCCCCATTTATCCCGTTAAGTCATTTATAGCAAGTTTTAAACTATTTGGCAATACCGTCGAAAATCGACAATTTTCAGTTTTTTACATTTTTTATAAATTTTCATTATGAGTAACAATCTATTTTACATTTTCTATACCTTTCTATCCGTTAATTTTATTTTTCTTATAAGAAAATTTTATAGCTTGAATTTCAGAGAAAAGTGAAGGCGGATTCCAGAGGAGTTTCTTATATAACAAAAAACGCTGCTCATGATCGGAAACCTCATCTGCTTCCGGTCATGATACAGCGTTTCTCTTTTTCTTATTGGTTCTATACAACGTCCTCTCTGTAACGCTTTTTCACCATCTGATAGTAAATAAAAATCAGGGCTGCCGTCACTCCCCATGCCATGGGATAACAGAAATAAACATTCTCGATGGTACGGTTTATGCTCATGGAAACTGCCAGGTAAATCTGGCGTACCACCACCATGCCGATCAGGGACAGAATCATGGGAATTCTCGTGTTCCCGTATCCCCTCAGGATACCCAGATAAATCTCGCGGACCGCCATTAAGGTATACATGGGAATGATGTAATGCATCATGGCCACACCGTAGGCTATTACCTCCGGATCCGTGTTAAACAGGGCCACGCTCCGGTCTGCAAAGCAGTACACCAGAAAACCGATGGAGTTTGTGACCACAATGGATAACAAAAGACACCGCCCCTCGCCCTGCCGCGCTCTGGCATGGTTTCCGGCTCCGCTGTTCTGGCTGACGAAGGTGGTGATCGTAAGGCCGAATGCCTTACAGGGCAGCACAATGAATTTGTCCAGCCTTTGGGCCACGCCCACACCTGCCGCCGCCGTGGCACCGAAGCCGTTGACGTACCTCCACACAAACAGGTTGGAGAAGGAGATTAACGCCGACTGAAGTCCCGATGGCATTCCGATTGCCGCCACCTCCGCCACAATCTCATGGTTCTGGAAGGCCTCCTTCACATCCAGGCGGAATTCCTCATTGATTTTTTCAAGCTTTTTATAGGCCAGAACCACCGATACAAACTGGGAAAAAATCGTGGCAAAGCCAACGCCCGCAACGCCTAAGGGAATCACCACCACAAACACCAGGTCCAGCACAATGTTGATCACACTGGTGACCACCAGAATCCTGAAGGGCGTTCCCGAATCCCCCACGGCACGGAGAATTCCCGCGCTGATGTTGTAAATAACCGTAAACATAAGCCCTGCCAGGTAAATCCGAAGGTAGGTGACTGCCTCCGGATACACCTCCTCGGGAACGGCCGCAAGGCCCACTAAAACAGGAGTCAGAAAAATTCCCAGGACAGAAAGAATCACACCCAGCACCACGGAAAATCCAAAGGCCACCCGCATGGACCGGTTTAACCGCTCTTGGTCCCGGCTTCCAAAGGCCCTGGAAACCACCACCGAAGAGCCCACGGACATGCCGTTGAAAAAGCCCACCAAAAGGTTGGCCAGGGTGGCACAGACACTGACGGCCGCCAGTGCGTTTTTCCCCACAAAGTTTCCCACCACCAGCGTGTCCACGCTGTTGTACAGATTCTGGAACAGCTCCCCAAGAACAATGGGAATGGAAAACATAACCAGCTCCAGAATTATGTTTCCCTGGGTAAAATCAATCTGTTTTCTCTTCACTCTTTTGTCTCCCGTATCATACACATTTTATTTTTCCGCCGTTAAAATCATCTTTTCAAAGGCGTTTAATTCTTCCAGATGGGTGGCTTCCCCTCTCTCCTTCTGGGTAACGAACCGGTCACGGAGCGCATAGGTGCCTCCGGTCTCCCTGATGCACCGGAGAATGTCTGCCTCCGCCTTGATTCTGGCACGGATTAAGGTCTGGGGGAACCTGACCATCTTAAAGCCCATGGCCTCCAGCTCCGGCGCCGTCTTCTGCTCTGTAACCGTGCCCTCGATGATGGTCACGCAAAGGGGAAGGCCCAGCTCTGTCATGCGCTTTAAGGCCTCCTCCGACGGCGGAACGCTGACAAACAACATATCGGCTCCGGCCTTTTTATATAATTCCAGACGTCTTAAGGCCTCGTCAATTCCCAGAGAGGGGGCTGCGTCCGTGCGGGCCACCAGAAGAAAGTCCGGGCTGGTCCTGGCCTCTGCCACGGCCCGGATTCTCTGGCACATTTCCTCTGCGGAAACCACCGTGGTGCCGAAAAACGCGCACCGCTTGGGGAAGGTCTGGTCCTCCATCTGGATTCCTGCAATTCCCATGGCCTCGTATTCCTTTGTCATTCTCATAATTGGCATAACGCCGCCGTATCCCGTATCCACGTCGGCCAGAACCGGAATGTCCACGGCAAATAAAATTTCCTGGATTGCATTCCTGTACTCGGTGTATGTGGTCACACCCACATCCGGAAGTCCCAGCTTTGCGTTGGTCATGGCAGCCCCGCTCACAAAGGTGGCGGGAAAGCCTGCATCCTGAATCATCCTGGCCGACAGCGCATCATAACAGTTGGGGCAGATGAGGATGCCCGGCTTTTCCAAAAGCTCCCGAAGATGCCTTGCTGAATTCTGATGGTTCATGTGATTCCTCCTTTTCCTGTGTCTTTTACAGATATGTTTGTTCTTTTATCATAAAGAGTTCTGTTAAAATTTCAAGACATGGAAAAATCACCAAAATCACTGTTTCCCGGCCATCCGTTAAAACTTTTTTATAGGTTACAGGATTGTATTGAAACTGAATTTCTGCGTTCTCCAGTTTCCTCCCCGGGCATACTGAACGAAGCTCTGGAGCGTCTGGAAATCCTCCGATGCTTTGGGGTACACCAGGCGAATCTCCCGGTTTATTTCCAGCCGCTTCACCGGAATGATATTAATTTTATCGGAATCCCCGCTGTTTTCCAAGGAGGAGCGCACCACAAAGCCAACTCCGTAGCCCTCCCGCACCTGCTGTATCACATCGGAATTGCCGATGACCTGCAAAGTCACATTCATGTCATCCAGGGTCAAGTTCAGCTTTTTTAACTGCTGTATGATCAGTTCCGTGGTGTTGCAGTCCGTACCGCGGATAATTAACGGCAGCTTTTTCAACTGGTTCACCGTGATGGGACTTCCGTCATGGAAGGTCTTGGAACTGATTAAAACCATCGGGTCATTGAAAAATGGCTCCACCACGTATTTCTCGTCCTGCACAAAGGAACTGATTCCTGTGATGGCACAGTCAACCGTGCCCTTTTCCAGCTCCCGAATCAGATCTTTTCCGCGGAATGCCCTCACCTGTATGGAACATTTGGGCCGTCCGTTCCGAAAGGAGGACACCAGAATCGGCACAATGGAGGACGCGGGAGTCGGGGATGTACCGATAATCAGCGGCTTTTCATCTGCCCGGATGGAAAGGAAATCCCTGACTTTCCAGTATTCGTCCAACGTTCTTCTGGCATATTCCGCAAAGACCTTCCCTTCCGGAGTGGGCTGAATACAGGTTCTCTGGCCGGCTTTCCGGTACAAAAGCGTCTGCTTCACCTCTTTTTCCAGAGATGAGACCGCGATGCTGACGGCCGGCTGAGTCATATACTGCTTGCGGGCCGCCGCCGCAAACGAACCCGTATCAATTACACTGAGATAAATCTCCATCCACCGAAAATTCATACTTCCTGCCTCCTCTGAGACTTGACACACCATCCGCATCTGCCCCGGCCGCCGCGGACCGGGTTTCATATTAATAAGAATATTTTATATGTATTCAAGTTTCTTGTCAATTCCCCTTTTGGGACCCCGGTTGCATTTTCCAAATTCTGCGTCTATAATGATCACAACCCCCATCAATCCCGAATTTGTGATATTCAAAACACACTTATCGGAGGTTGCCATGCGTACTACATTTCGTTCCCTGTTAGCATCGGGGAAAAAGTTCAAAGGATGCTACATTACCATTCCCAGCCCCCAGATCATCGAGGTCATGCGGTGCGCCGGACTTGATTTTGTGATGTTGGACCTTCTCCACGATGGTCTCACCATCGCAGATCTCCGCCCTATGATTATGGCGGCAGATGCCTGCGGAATGGCTGTGATGGCCAGAGTGGAGGCAGATGATGCAGAAAAGATCTGCAAGGTTCTGGACCTGGGCGTTTCCGCCTTGAGAATTCCCAATGTCCACAACGCAGAAATTGCGGCACTGGCCGTTAAAAATGCCCTTTACGCTCCGGCAGGAACCCGCAGCGTATGCCCCAATGTCCGTGCCAATCACTATGCCTGCTTCGGCCCTGTGGATATCGAACGTACCAACAGCGAGCTTGTGATCTCTGCCATCATTGAGAGTCCGGAGGGCGTTGAGAACCTGGAAGAAATCATCAAGGTTCCCGGCATCGACACCATAAGCATTGGACGTTCTGACTTTGCCAATGCCAAGGGCGTTCCCGGACAGCAGGAACACCCGCTTGTGGAGGAAGCGGTCCGCCAGGCTGCGGCTGCCTGCCACCAGCTTGGAAAGAGCTGTTCCGTCACTGTCAATAAGCCGGACCAGGCAGGAAAGTACAGGGACATGCCGGGAATTTCCTTCTTCACGGTCCGCCAGCCGGTCAATATTTTATATGACGGCTACAAAGCCGTATGTGACCAGATTGACAAAGCAATGGAGTAATTCATATGGATGATCGGATTCAGAAATTGAAAAAGAAACGGGCCAGATTCCGGATTTTTTACGGCCTCATGGCCGCTTACCTTCTTTTTTCTCTGGTGCTTCTGTACCGGATGAGAATGTTCGGCCTGATTGCTGCGCTTTTGGCTCCTTTGTGGTATCTCGTCTTTCTCCGCCCGGCCCTCAAACGCTTTGAGACGGAAAAGCGGATCCTTAACATGGAGCTGGCCTACGGGGACTTTTTAGACGCCATAACTCCCAAAGCTGACCATGTGATTTTGAGGGAAGATGTGGATGCAGCCGGTCTGATTCCAACCCAGGAAAAGGGATTTCTCTCTTTAAACGGCTTCACCGGAACCTTTCGGAAACTGCCTGTGTCTGCCGGAGAGATTTCCAATTACCACCGGCTGGACTTAAAAAATCCCAAAAGCAACCGGCTGCTTTTTCTCACCGGAACCTTTGTAAGATTGAAACTTTCCATGGATACGGGAATGAATCTGCGGGCGCTGAGCCTTGGACTTCTCGCAGCAGAAACCAGAAGAGTATTTTTTGAAGAACAGCAGGACCTTAAGAAGGTACTCCTCCCGGAGGGCAGTCTGAAACAGAAATTTATTCTGTATGATGGTTCGGGAGAGATGCCGGATTCTGAAATCCAAAACGGGCTTTTAAAGCTTCGGGCCGCTTCCAGGGATAATATTGCAGTTTCCATCCAGGGAAATCTTGTGTCCATTTTCCTTCAAAACAGCTTTTTAGCCTGTGATTATCACGTATATGACGAGATCACGGACACAGGCCTTAAAGCGGTGCGCTGCCCGGAATTAAAGGCTGCCCTTCTCTTTTCGGTCCGCCTGGCATCCGATCCTCTGCCGCGCCGGATAGCCGTGTCCGATCCCATGTAAAATCAAACCATGCCTCCCAATCGCAGATTTACTGTTATTGAGAGGCATTTCCATAAACTTTTTTCTTGCATTTTTCCCTCCCATCCCTTATAATGAAAAAACCATTTCTTTTTACTTTCAACAATTCTATTTTTCACATCTGGGAGGTATTTCTATGAACGATTCTTCTTTTTTCAGTGTTTTAACATCCGCTTTATCTGCCCGTCTGGAACCCGGCACAAAAATTATCCATGAAACCATATTAAAAAACAACGGCATCCGTCTGGATTCCATCCTGGTATTGGCTGAGGACCTGTCCTATGCACCTGTGATCTATCTGGATCCGCTGTACGCCCATTACAAGGCCGGAAGCTCCATGGAAGAAATCTGCCATTCCGTCCTTGCCATGATTCACCGCGAGCTTCCCTTTTCCCCTGACCTGCTCCTTAAGATTCAGGAACCTCAGGCCATAAAAGACCGGATTGCCTACCGCCTTGTGTCACGAAAGGGAAACGAAGAGCTTTTAAAGGACGTTCCCTGGGTTCCTTTCCTCAATATGGCTGTAATCTTCTTCCTTCAACTGGACCCCACAGCAAACACGCAGATCACTGCCCTCATCCACAAACGACTGGCAGAGTTATGGAAGTTATCCACCAATGAGCTTTTCCGGCTGGCAAAGAAAAACACACCGACTCTGTTTCCCATGTCTCTTGACACCCTTCAGGACCTGGTTTCAAGCTCCTTGAAAGAGGGACTGCCTGCACCAGATGACTCCTCTCTCCTTCCCACCATCCATGTGCTCACCAACAAGCAGGGCATCTATGGAGCCTCCTGCCTTCTCTATGAAAATGTAATAAAGGACTTCGCAGAGCAGATGGCTTCCGATATTATCATTCTGCCATCCAGCATCCACGAAGTCCTCCTGATTCCGGATTCCCATGTATTCGATTATGAATCCCTCCGTCAGATGGTACAGGCCATCAACGCCGCCGAAGTCCCCAAAGAGGACGTTTTATCTGACGAAATCTATCTTTATATCCGATGCAGCCACTCCTTTAAGATCTGGCCGTCCCCTTCCTTATGTGATACGCCATCACCAGACGGAACAAAGAATCCGTAATGAAAATTGCCATGGCAATGGCTCCGGCGATCTGGAGCGTTTCCAGCAGATGATAGGTGGCCAGTCTGGAATCATCGTGAATCAGATAATAGACTCCACGGTAAATGGCTGCTCCCGGCACTGCCGGAAGTGTTCCCGAAACCAGGAAAACCGTCACCGGCGCCTTCTTAATCCTGGCCAGCATATGACTTGAAAATGCCACCACCAAAGTGGAGACGAAGGCTGCCATCATGGAGGAATTCCCTCTGTTCTGAACAATCAGGTACACCCACCAGCCGATGGCTCCGGACGCCGCCGTATAGGGAATATACTGCTTGGGTGTCTCCAGCAGCATGGTGAACATGAACACAACAAAATATGCGCTGATAATCTGTATAATCATAAGATTCCTCCCTGGAGCATCCTGAAAAACATCATGCCGAATCCGACTCCTGCCGCCACTGCCAACGCCACCACAACCGCCTCCAGCATTCTGGCAGACCCGGCTGCATAATCCCCGTTTAAGGTGTCGCGGATGGCTGTGGTGAAGGTAACTCCCGGAACCAGCGTCATGATTGCGCTCATGATCATCACGTCTGAGCTGGATCCCTTAAGGACAAATCTCTCAATTGCCATGGCAGATACGGCCACCACAAAGGAACAGAAGGCACTGTTGCAGAAATCATTCAGGCGGATTTTCTTCACCAGGAAATCCGCCAGTGCCAGACAGATTCCAACAAGGGTACAGGCCAAAAGGTCCAGGACTGCACCTCCGAAAATAAAGGTAAAGCTGGCAGAGACCCCTATGAATCCCAGGGCCTTCATGAACGGCGTATAGAGAATCTCCTTCTCGACCTCTTTTAATTCCTTATATGCCGTCTCCACGGGGATTTCCCCCTGACAGAAACGTCTTGAAATATCATTGACCCGGCAGACACGGTTTACGTTGGTGCTCCGGGCCGGAATCCGCTTCGCCATGGTCAGAGGTTCCTTGTCCGGATCATCCAGGGTGACAAAAATTCCTGTCGCCAAAACAACAGCTTCAGCGGTTTCACAGGCGGACTTTCCCAGCATATGCTTCATTGTATCTTCCACACGGTAAACCTCTGCACCGCTGACCAGCATAATCTCTCCGGCCAGCACTACGGCCTCCAGAAGGACCTTTTCATCCATCGGTTTTCCTCACATTTCTAAAAAATCAAACTGCCCACCTGGAATACGGCCACGGCGGCTGCCCATGCAAGCACAAGCTGGAATACCACCATTCCAAGGGTCCATTTCCAAGAACCTGTTTCACGCTTGATCGTAGCGATGGTTGCGATACACGGCGTATAAAGCAGGCAGAAAATCATAAGGGCGTAAGCGTTGACGCCTCCAAATCCGCTGGCTGAAAGAATTCCCGTGAGCTCTGCCATTCCCGCTGCAGAGTTGATGTTGCTGATTCCATATAAGACGGAAAAACTGGAAACAACTACCTCTTTGGCAGAAATACCGGAAATTAAAGCCACTGCGATCTGCCAGCTTCCGAGACCTGCCGGCTTTAACACAGGAACCAGAATGTGGCCGAATTTTGCGGCGAAGCTCTGGGACACATCGGAAACAAAGCCGCCCGGGCCCGCATTTAATACAAACCACAGCACAATGGAAGCCAAAAAGATCGTGGTTCCCGCCTTGGTCAGGTAATCCTTTACCTTCTCCCAGACGTAAATGGCAACCGTCCGCAAATTGGGTGTTTTATATTCCGGCAGCTCAATTAACAGGGCATTCTCATAGTCATCCTTTGTTGAAGTTCTATGTACAATCAGCGCAATGACAATGGCAGCCACAACACCCACCAGATACAGAGAGTATGCCACAAAAAGGGCCGATTCCGGGAAAAACAGCTCTGCAAATAAAACATAAATCGGAAGCCGTGCGGAACAGGACATAAAGGGTGTCACCAGGATGGTTTTTAACCGGTCCTTCTGGCTCTCCAGCGCCCTTGTGGCCATCACCGCCGGAACGGTACATCCAAATCCCAACAGCATCGGCAAAAATGCCTTGCCGGAAAGTCCCACCATACTCATGGTTTCATTCATCACATAGGCAACTCTTGCCATGTATCCGCTGTCCTCCAAAAAGGCCAGGGCCAGAAACAGGATAAAAATATTCGGAAGGAAGGTGAGAATACCGCCCACACCCGCAACAATTCCATCCACCACTAAAGAGGTAAGCCACTCAGAAACACCTGCATTCTGCATACTGGCCAGTATGATGCCGGATAGCATTTCCAGGGCCTGCTCAAAATATCCCTTTAAGAAATCTCCCACCGTAAAGGTGAGGAAAAATACCAGCGCCATAATTCCAAAAAACACAGGAATTCCCCAAAAGGAATGGGTCAGAATCCGGTCGGCCTTATCGGTCAGGGCCGATTTTTCCTCTTTGTTAAACAGGCATTCCTCAATAATCTCTTCCACGTAATTATACTTTTCATTGATAATCTGCTTTTCATAGCTTTTCGGTATGATTGCAGTCAAATCCACCGGATGGTCCTTCATGACCTCCTTATCAAACTCCAGCATCTTTATGGCATGCCAGCGCAGATTGGTAAGCTCCGAATACCGGGCTCTGAGAACGTTCTCGGTTTTCTGTATTTTATCCTCGATCTCATAGTCGTAATGAACTACAACCCCCTGGGGCTCTTCCTCATAGTGATGGACCACCGCATGCATCAGAACATCCAGTCCCGTCCGCTTTCTTGCGGAAACAGGAACCACCGGAATATGTCCCAACATCTCCGGCAGACGGTGCAGGTCAATCTCCATGCCGCGCTCTTCCACAATATCCATCATGTTCAGTGCCAGAATGACCGGTTTCTTCAGTTCCAGAAGCTGAAGTGTCAGATACAGATTTCTCTCCAGAGAGGAGGCATCCACCACATTGATAATCACGTCTACGCCGTCTTCCTCAATGCATTTTCGCGTAACCAGTTCTTCCATTGTATAGGAGGTCAGGCTGTAAATACCGGGGGTGTCGATCACACGGATACTTCTCCCCTTATAGGCCGTCTCTCCCTCCATCCGTTCCACCGTAACACCAGGCCAGTTGGCCACCTTAAGCTTGGCGCCTGTGAAGGCATTAAACAGTGTGGTTTTTCCGCAGTTGGGATTTCCAACAAAACAAACCGTAATGGGCTTATTTCCTTTGCGTTCCATCTGCTGTCACCTCCTCCACATGAATGCCGCCTGTAATCTTTCTTCCCAGTGCCAGACGCGTACCACGCACCTTAATAATCATAGTACCGCTCTGTTTTTTATTCAACACAAAAATTTGTGTATTTTCATTGACTCCCAGAGCTTCCAGCCGCCTTGTAATTGCCTCGTCAACAGTCACAGAGCGAACCACATATGCATTTCCAGTTTTTCCCTCATATAATTTCATGGTGTCCATCCTCTGCAATATAATTTGAAGCCATCTGACTCCGGGAATATTGTAGTCTTATTGATAATCATTGTCAATAGACAGTTGACCTTCCACACCTATGTTCTTCCTTTTGGGCTTTTGCTTCTCCCAATCAGAGCCTGCATTTTCCTTTCACAGGGCATATTGATGGTCTCTCACCCCTCCAGCTCCAGTAACATCTGTTTGACTTCCTTCATCCGGTCACGCAGCCTTGCGGCCTCCTCGAAGTTCAGTTCTGCAGCCGCCTGGCGCATCTTCTTTGACAGCTCCTTTGCCAGCTTATCCAACTCCCTTGCATCCATGGACTCCGGCTCTTTTCTGAAATCTTCTTCATCCGCCTCTGCTGCTTTTGAAATAGAAATCAGGTCACGGACTGCCTTTTTAATGGTCTGCGGCGTAATTCCATGTTCTTCATTGTATTTCTGCTGGATTTCCCGGCGCCTGTTGGTCTCATCAATGGCAGAGCGCATGGAATCCGTGATGGTGTCCGCATACATAATCACATGGCCGTCCGCATTTCTGGCTGCCCGGCCCACGGTCTGGATTAATGAGGTTTCTGAACGGAGAAATCCCTCCTTATCGGCATCCAGAATGGCCACCAGCGTAATCTCCGGAATATCCAGTCCCTCCCGGAGCAGATTGATTCCCACCAGTACATCAAACACATCCAGACGCATATCACGGATAATTTCCGCCCGCTCCAGAGTATCAATGTCCGAGTGGAGATATTTCACCCGGATTCCGGCCTCACGGATATAGTCTGTAAGGTCCTCTGCCATACGCTTGGTCAGCGTCGTAATCAGCACCTTATTGTGCTTTTCCACTTCCTTATTGATTTCTCCCACCAGATCATCAATCTGTCCCTCCACCGGGCGGACGCTGATCTCCGGATCCAGAAGTCCTGTGGGGCGGATGATCTGCTCTGTCCGCAGAAGCTCATGCTCCGCCTCATAGACAGACGGAGTAGCAGACACAAACATCATCTGGTTGATATGGCTTTCAAATTCCTCAAAATTTAACGGGCGGTTGTCCAGGGCCGAGGGAAGCCGGAACCCATAATCCACCAGTGTCTTTTTCCTGGACCGGTCTCCAAAGTACATGCCCCGGATCTGAGGCAGCGTAATATGGGACTCGTCAATGATAATCAGAAAATCATCCGGGAAATAATTTAAAAGCGTACACGGCGGCTCCCCGGGCTTTCCAAAGGTAAGATGTCTGGAATAGTTCTCAATGCCGGAGCAGAAGCCCGTCTCCCTCATCATTTCCACATCAAAATTTGTCCGCTCCGCAATACGCTGTGCCTCCAGAAGCTTGTCCTCGCTCTTAAAGAACGCCACCTGCTCCTTCATTTCAGCCAGAATGTTCTCCGCGGCCAGCATCATCTTTTCCTTTGGCACCACATAATGGGAGGCCGGATAAATTGCCACATGCCCAAGCTGTGCCCTCACTTCTCCCGTCAGCGGGTCAATTTCCGAAATCCGGTCCACCTCATCGCCAAAAAATTCCACACGGAATGCCGCGTTTCCCGCATATGCCGGGAAAATCTCCACAACATCCCCCCGGACCCGGAAAGAACCGCGCTTAAAGTCCATGTCATTTCTCGTATACTGGATGTCAATGAGCTTATGAATGACTTCATCCCGGTCCTTCTCCATCCCAGGCCGCAGGGAAATTACCATTTCCTTATAGTCGATGGGACTTCCCAACCCATAAATACAGGACACCGACGCCACAATAATCACATCGTTCCGCTCCGAAAGCGCAGCAGTGGCGGAGTGGCGCAGCTTATCGATTTCGTCGTTGATAGCCGAGTCCTTCTCGATGTAGGTATCCGTGGACGGGACGTAGGCCTCGGGTTGGTAGTAATCGTAGTAGGATACAAAGTATTCAACTGCGTTCTCCGGGAACATCTCCTTAAACTCACCGTAAAGCTGCGCGGCGAGGGTTTTATTGTGTGCAATTACCAGGGTCGGCTTCTGTAATTGTTCGATCACATTGGCCATCGTAAAAGTCTTGCCAGACCCCGTAACCCCCAGTAAAGTCTGGAATTGATTGCCTTCCCGGAAGCCTTTGACCAATGCTTCAATGGCCTGCGGCTGGTCGCCGGTGGGCTGAAATTCTGCGTGCAATTTGAACTCCATAATGTGCTTTTCACCTCCAAGTGACCTAAAAAAAGTTCGAGTATAGGCCAGAAATTCGTAAAATGAACAGTTTTTCGCCTGGCCTATACACGAACTTTTCTCATTTTACGAATGAAAGTCACTAAAACCATTTTTCCGGGACGCCGCAACACCAAATAAAATCAGGTGGAATTGGCAACACGGAAAGTCACTAAAAATTATAGCACAGCCCCTTCAAAAAGTATAGCCACGACCGAACATAAGTTTTCGGCGGTGGCTATCTTTGGCACGCAGCTTTATTTATTATAGGAAAGAATCAGCCGCAACTACTACATCAATGTCCTCTGTGACAAGCATACCTTCTGTTTCCATATCCGGCATTACTTCGTCAATAAAGGGCTGTAACTCATCTACACAGTCAGCGATTATTCCTTTATTATCTCCATAAACATCTATCGTAATCAATTCTTTTGCATGGCCCATCAGCTTCGATACCGCCTTGGGATTGAAATCGTTTTTCAACAGAATCGTGCAAAAGGTACTTCGCAAATCATGCCAGCGAATATCCGGCAGGCCATTCTCCTCCAGCAACCTTTTGTAATGTGTCCAATGGAAGTCCTTACTTCTCGGCCTCCCATAGCTGGAACAACATATATACCCCAAGTCCTGAAATGTATTATTTCTTCTGCTTTTCTGCCGCTCATAGATTTTCCGCTGCTCCAGAATCGCCTCAAACACATAATCCGGTATCGGCAAATCCCGATAGCTGGATGAGGTTTTCAACCTGACCTCCTGCTTTGTAAAAGTCTTAGGTGCAAAATCTTCTTTTTTGCTTCTTATCTTCTTTCCCAACTGCCGCTGAACCTTCAGCGTCCGGTTGATATAATCCACATCTGAATATTTCACACCGTTAATTTCCCTGCGCCGTAATCCCATCAATACATTAAACAACACCTGCATATGGATGGGCGTATTCCTGCTGGCCTCCAGCAAAATCAAAATCTGATCCATCGTCAACGTCTTTTGCGTGTCGATGTTCCGAGTATGATATTTCTTTTTCACTACTTTCTTTGGCAAATCCACACCCAACGCAGGATTTTCAGCTATTACCTTTTTATCCACTGCATACTGCATGGATACATTCATAACCGTTTTTACCAGCCGGGCCACGGATACTGAATAATCTGCTTTCTGATTATAAAGCTTCTGAACGTCTCCACGGTTGATCTCCACCATTTTCCGTCCACCAAGGACAGGAACTATATGATTTTTTACTATCCCGGCATAGGTTGCATATGTCTCGCTGCTCTCTACTCGATTTTGAATCTCTTCCTCCACCCAAAACTCCATAAAGTCTTTCACGCGTACATTTGCATACACAACATAAGTGCCAGAATACAACTCTCCAATAGTTTTATCTCTGGCCGCATTTGCTTCCTTTTCCGTATCAAATCCGGCTTTCTGCTGGGGCTTTTTTGATCCATCCATATAGATCAGGAACACCCGGTATCCAAACTTGCCTTTGAGCGGCATAACATTAGATACCTCCCATTCCACATATTTTTGAAAGTTTAAATCAAACTTCATTGTTACACCCCTCCTATGCACTGATTGGAACAAACGCATTATTCATAAACGCCAGTATATTTTCATTTTCATCCATAACATCACAGTAGTATTCAAATGTGGTATGTATGGAACTGTGTCCAAGTAATGCCGAGATTTTTATTAAGGCCACTCCCATCTCTATCAGGATCGTTGCGTACATATGCCGAAGCCCATGCACTGTAACATGGGGCAGCGCATTATGGCTGCATAATTTCGTCAAAGCGCCGTTGATAGAAGCCAGGCCATGCGGACGGCCATTTTCCTGGCAGCTAACATAGTCATTGTCCCGATAATCCAAGCATTTCATTTTATTAGCCGCAACCAATAACTGCCGCTTTTTTACTTCATTCATCACTACTTCCGGAACTCGCAAAACGCGAAAACTATTTGGTGTTTTGGGATCGCGCTCTATAAGGCCACATTCCTGTATCTTGCTGCCGCCTTTTTCAATCACAGGATTTGAAACAATTTGGCGACTGATATAGACCGTATTTTTTTCAAAATCAAAATCGCTAAACTTCAGACCCAGAATTTCTCCTTTACGCAGGCCGCAGAATAATCCCAGCAAAATTTCAAGATACCAGCCGCTTTTCGATGCTGCTTTCAGCAAAACCTTGATTTTTTCTTTACTCAGTATGGTAATCTTAGGCTTCACACGTTTATAGGGCTTTGTACTGACAACCGGATTTGTCTTAATATATCCGGCAATCACAGCCTCCTTTAAAGCAAGGTTCAGCATTTCTCTGGCTTTATTTCCGGCTGATTTGCTGCACTTCGCAATATTCGCCAGTAATGCATCCAGATATTCCACATTCACATACCGTACCTTTATATCATACTCGATATAAGGAAGAATCAGATCATAAATCGCGTAGGCCCCAACCATACGGGTGGTCGCTTCAACCCGTTCTGAAAACACTTCCTCAAACCAATAAATCAGGTAATCCTTGAACATGACTTCCATGTTTACTTTATGAGCCAGCTCATAAGCCCGGTATGATTTCTTAAATTCAGCTTCGTATTGGTCATAGCTTTTATCTGCTTCTTGACTCGTTACAAAGCCGCCCTTCTTGCTGTACTTTACCGTACCGTCCTCCCGGAGGATTTTGGTTCGGTGATACCATGAATTATTTTCAAAAAACGATTTGCTTTTTTGCGGCCTTTCTTTTTTCAACTGTTCCACCATCCTTAACTGATTCCATTCAGCCAGTTGTCAAAAGATTGTTTGGGCACCCTAAAAAGCTTTCCAATCTTAATTACCCGGAATGGCTCCTGCCTCTGGTACACCTCATCCAGATAGGTATACGCTTTGCTTCTGCCGATTCCAAGCAGCCTCTGAATATCCTCAACATCATAAACCTGTTTTTCGTTGCATAGAGCCTCTATTTTTCAGTCACCTCCCTCACGGAAAGCGTCTGTATGCGATAATAATATCTCCACATTCGCCGCCCGTCCACGATACCGATTTTCAATCCGCATCCTTGCAATTTTCAAATTATTTGTTCTCATAAAATAAAAGCGACTGTGTCGATTTGTTTGGCTCACTTTTACATAGTGAATACATACAACACAGCCGCTCATATCACATTCCATTTACTTCCGCCACTTTTGCCACGCGCCCCTGACGATAGGGATATTACAGGCCGCCCCTGGCAGGGCTGTCATAACTCCGCAGGCGTCGTTTTATTCGTGCGCCGCAGGGTTCCCCCTCAGTCTTTGGGAGGTCGTGAGAAAGTATCGTTAGCCCCCACGCTGTCATCGCGCCCAGATTGCCACATCCGGGTCTAAGACTTCCGTTCATCGCTCTGGAGCTTTTCTGCCTCACCTCCTTGCAAACTGCCGTCATCGCGCCGGATCTTATGCCGCTACTCACGCGGGTTTCGTACCTATAATACCGTATATTCAGTTTTCAATGTTCCCGAGGTCACGAGGATAGCGTGTCCTTCTAATAACCATGAGAAATTTGTTTGTTCGTGCAACAACTTTACAATTCTTTTTTCAAAAATTTCTCCAAATTTCGCAGTCCTCGCTGGATAGAGCTGTTGACTGCTGACACGCTAATGTTCTCACTTTTTGCAATGGCTTCTGAAGCCAATCCCAAAAAATATCGGGCATAAATTCTTTTGGCCTGCTTGTCCGGTAGCGCAGCAATCGCAGCGTGAAGCTGCTCCATCGTCACCTTGCGCTCATACAGCTCACAAGGGGTCATGGAAACAAAAAGAGCATCATACTCGATTCCGTCTCCGCGATCCAGGGAATAATATGCCTTGTGGTAATATGTACGGCGACGGTATGCGGCCTCCAGGCGGTCATGCTCTTTCATAACAGCTACTACTTCATCAGGAACCTCAATAATGTAATCGGTCTTATAAAAATCGGGATACTGTTCCCGCAGATTGATCTTGGTCATAATTTTCCTCCATTTCAATTCATTAGTTTCCAGGCGAATCGAAATGGAGGTGGTGATCGGCAGCCGATGCTACCAGTTGATTTATTTTTATAGGTGAATTGCGGTTCACCTATCAGGGCATACCGGCTTACTACGGAACATTGAAATTCATGTTCAACCGTCCTGTTTTAGCCGGTATTTCCTGTCTCATAGGCTGCTCCTTTCTACATATTTCTCATGTTAAGTGTATTAAAATACACATAAGAGCAGAACTACAACGAATTCAAACAAAACGAGGTGTATTGTAGAATATTTTTGAGGTGAACCGCGATGCAAGATTATTCCCATCCTTTAGGCGATGCTGTAAAAGTTGCCCGCAGCGAGCTTGGACTGACCCAGGAGCAAGTTGCCGGTAAAATTGAAGCCGACACGCGAACTATAATGAATATCGAAAACCATAAGGGGAACCCCAAAATGAAAACATTGTTCCCCTTGATTCGCTTGCTTAAAATAGATGCCAGAGAAATTTTCAACCCAGAGCTGAAACGTGAAAGTCCGGCTATCCGTCAACTACGTTTTTTAGTTGAGGAATGTAGCGAGCAGGAAGCCAGCACGTTGATTCCTGTGATTGAAGCAGTCCTGTCAGCACTAAGAGCAAAAGAACCCAGCAAAATAGAATAAGCTACATAAATATAAAAAGAGCCTGCATCCTAACATCAATTAGGAAGCAGGCTCTGCGCTTTATGCGTCTGGCTCGTCGCTTAACACCATTTTCAGTTGTACTACGTTTACCCGAATCTCTTTTTTGCATTTGGGGCAATAGAGCGGAAATTTTATGAGGACGGTATCCTCATACACTTTCGTTCGAGTTTTACTGCCGCAAAGCGGGCAGTGAATCCACCGCGAATTGTTTTTTTCTTCGTTCATAGTATCACGCTTTCACATGGCGGTCATAGCTCTGCAACTACGTGTCTGGCTTAAATGACCGCTTGCTGTTTTTACGATATGGGAGGCTGCCGACTGACTGCGTCTACGAAAAAAATAGTCAGTCCAATGTAGCCAGCAAGAACCAGCGCAATCAGAGACAGCAGCACAATACAGATAATGCGTAGCGCCCGCTTATTACGCAGGCATTTGCAGGTCAGCACAATACCAATGATTGCGACCGCCAGCAGAAGAATGGCGGTTCCGAGCGTCATACGTTTGTCTCCTTCTTATAGAGGGTATCTTCCACGCGCAGCGTGTCGATGATGTCGGTGAACCAGCGCAGCTCACCCAAAAACTTCTGGCGCAGACCTTCCACATTTGCTTCACTTTTTCCCAACTCAAAGAAGTCGCGTCCGGTCTTTACTGCAATGTGCATTTTTCCGTTACGCAGGAAAGACAGATAAACAGTACCGCCGCTCTTGTCCGCCATTCTGATAATGTACTCCATCATGTGGGGCGTAAGGATATAGTACGCCTCCTGCTGATTTTCCGCCTTGACGCAGAAGCGCTTCATAAAGCGCTCGTTTTCCATTGTAACATTGCTTTTCATACTGCTTCGGTCTTTTCTCGACCTCTCGGAAACATACACCTCTCCGGCAAGTTCTTTTCCAAAGTCACAGATGAGCCACTGTCCCTTAAAGAATGTAGTGCGACTTCTTTCCGTGTTCCCCTCTTCATCGGTGGTTTCTTCCTCATTGATAAGCTCAATGTCGCTTAATCCAATGTTCAGCCCCTTGTAGACTGCCTTGATATGATCGCTGCCGTCCGTTCTGCTATAAGGGAACGGAAACACCATGCTCCCAGGGTTTACTCTGCCCATTGGGTTGTATTCCACGGCATCGCCCAGCGCCTCTTTCAGTACGCCGCTGATGATATTGTCACCAAGGATCGTTTTAAGCGCTTGCGTGTTCTTGGATAACTGATACCCACCCACAAATGAGAGCAGCAGAAAAATCAGGGCAATCGGAATCATTCCGGTGAAGAACATCAGTAACATCACCGCGACGGAACCGTATGTCACGATCTTGGCAAGAGTCGCTTTGCTGCGATAACTATTGAGGGCAGATTCCAACTGCTCATTTGTCATGTTTTTCTTATTCTCCATATCACTCATCCTTCTCAGAAAGTCATTTTCACATCTGATTTCTTTGCTTCGTCCGCAGCGAAGAATTCCTTCGGCTGACGACCGCCGGCAAGCAATTTTGCCGGGAACATAGCAATGGCTGTATTGTAAGTTGTGACGCTGGTATTATACAGTCTCCGGGCCGCTTGCAGGTGTTCCTCCGCATCTCGGATACCACGCTGCAATTCCACAAAGACATCACTGGAGCGAAGTTCGGGATACCCCTCTGCCACAGCAAAGAATTTTCCGCTCAGGTTGTCCATCTGCTGCTGGGCAGCGTTCATCTCCGCAACACTCATGCCGCGGCGCAGTTTAATGACCTTGGCGAACAACTCATTCTCATGTGCCATGTAGCCCTTGGCAGTATCCAGCATTTTAGTGAGCATATCGTAGCGCTTTGTCAGCGCCACTTCCACACCAGAAAGCCCCTCCTGCACACGAATTTCTTTCTTCTTGAAACCATTGACTGTACTGATGCACCAAATGGCAATCAGCACAAGAACAATTAAAATAACAATCATATTCTTTCCTCTTTCTCAATCTCGTCCCCAAAAAGGACTGTATTTTTCATCAGGAGATCAAGCAATGTTTCCATCTCCCGCAGGGAATTGCAGTAGCTTCGGCGCACTGCATCCAGGTCGCTCATATCCACGTCGCTGGCGATAGAGGCAAATCCGTAATCTGTTTCAATCGCCAGCGAAAAGACATTGCCTTCCCAGCAGAAACACAGAATCTGTCCTTCAAATCTCTGCTTAAAGGCAACGATCAGCGCGATGAACTGCGGCGTCAGGAGCACGCGGGCGTCCTGCTCCCGTTCCGCCGTGATGCAAAAGCAGCGGTCAAATATCTCATTGCCAGTCATAATGCCGCGCGGGCTGTCCTCTGTCCGTCCATTGGCGTGAACCATGGATAATGCCGGAATATGCGTCTCACAGCGCAGCACAACGCCCTTAAACACCATATCCTGCCAGGTTCCTAACCCATCTCGAACATTTCCTCGTTCATATACATGATCCAACCGCACATTAGCGGCAGAGAAGTGGATACTGCCATAATTGCCTTCATAAAAGTTCTCCACCGCACACTCCTCCCACTGTCCATCCGGCACATGAAGCGTTTTCATAAATGCCTGGTCAATGCGCATTTCCGGCGTGTGCAAATCAGGGCCGAACGACTTTTCCAATTCTGCCTGGAAAAGTCCGCCCAGCTGCTCCCGCATCAGTGTTTTCATTTTTTTCTGTGCGCCGCTGCTCAGGAAGAGCACACAACAGAGGCCGCCGCCAAACAGCGCCGCAACAAGAATCGTCTTGAGAGCCGCATCCTGCACCGCAACGGTAGAGATCAGTCCGCCAGCTATGCCCAGCAAGCCGACAATCAGCCAGATGCGCGCCTGTTTTTGATATCGTCCGAGTTTTTCGGACAGTTCTACCTTGCTCATTTTTCCTTCAATATACATAAATTTACATGTTACCTCTGCCAGTCCGCTTAGTAGCAGAGGCTGAAATACAGGCTGTTGCAGGGGTCTATGGTGTCGATGTCCATGATGGCAGCTTCGGGCGAAATGCTGTCAAGCTGCATGCGCTTGGCTGCGTCTTTATAGCTCATTGGCTGCGCTTCGGCGGCGAAGACGAGCCCGTCATACTCCTCCGGGAGATAGACAGCATAGCTCTTGGTCAGGACCTGCGCCCAGTCACCCACGTTGTACTGCCAGTCGGTCGAGTAAGCAAACTCAATTAGGTAGCTGTTCCCCTGCCAGTTGACGGTGTGGAGATAATAGTTGTCGCCGCGCTGGCTGTTGCCGTAGGATGTTACAGCGGTGAGCCACATCCCGGTGTAGAAGTCATACAGTTCGCTGCCGGTAACGGTGAAGTATTGCTCAGAAAAATACGGAATGGAGCTCTCCGGGATGTAGCAAACGGCGTCAAAGTGCAGCTCGCGGATGCCGTCGTGGATGTAGTCGCCGTTCTTTATGATCTCCCAATAGCAGTCATCGGTATTGTAGCCATCACCGAGTCCTGAATAGCTGCAAACTCCGTCCTCCAGCAGGAATGTCCCTTGCTCCACTGCGGCATTGATCTCCAGTCCATTGCGGGTAAAATATGGAACACTGGATTGAATTTCTTCCACAGGGAAAAGAACGGTGTCGTTTACCTTGTCAATGAGGTCGCCGCTCACCGTGCGGTCGAGCTGCAGCGCATCGCCGCTGCCATCGAAGTAGAGTGTGATCCCGACCGAATCCGCCCACAACGTGCCGTATTCGATGGTGTCCCCCTGATCGTTCACAAACTCCCAGGTGGAGTCCTCGTAAATGCGCAGCCAGAGGTTTTCATTGCCATATTCCCACAGCCCGATATAATCCGTGATGTCATCGGCCCTGCCGGAGTTGATTACAGACAGACTCTCCCAGAACACATAGCGCATTTCCGGATCCCAGAGCCAGACCAGTTGGGTGCTGTCGCCGGGAGCATGGACAAAACCGATGCACACATCGCTCTCTCCATCCCCATTTATGTCGTCAAAGGAGATGTCGTTAAAGGACTCCTTCGCATCCGATACCGTCATGGGGAAAGCAACGCTGTCAAACAAAATTTGATCCTGCTCATCTTTGTAAAAGGCCGCGCTGTTTTCATCAATGGTGACCAGTACATTCACACTGCCCTCGCCGGTATGGGTGATGGTGCCGCTGCCGACCACGACACCCGTGGTGCGCCAGTCATCGCCCGCTACGGCATCTGAGCTACCGCAGGCCGTCAGCCCCAGGCAGAAAGCGGTTGTCAGCAGAAGTGCAAAACTCTTTTTCAACATCTTCATCATTTTCATCCTCCCCTTTCTCTCATCACTCCATCAGGTAGTAAACGCCTTCATCACCCCAGACAAGCATATCGGCATCAAATTCATATACACGGATGGAAAGACCGTCATACATGGTAGACTCCGCATAGTAGGTACTGACTTCATCTGTGGAGTAGGTCAGGATGCCGCAGTCCATTTCCGCTGCTTCGGTGCCGGGGGCACGCTGATAATAGCTCCAGTTTCCATCACCGTCGATTACAATGTAGGTTTCTGCCGAAAGGTCGCCGTCATAATACCAAACACCCTGAAACTCCGAAACATTCCTCTGGCACAGTTCGGAATCCCAACTGTAATAAGCATCCCCATTTCCGCTGTCACTGCCATTCCAGACCGATTCATCGTCCTCGGTAAGACGATCATCTATCGGCATATCACCGTCATGGTCTCCGCCGCCATCGTCATACCAGTAATATTCCATCCCATCGCCGTAGTTGAAATAGCCAAATGAGGTAATGTAGAGCTGGCCATTTTCCAGCGCAACGCGGCTTCCAGAATCATCCAGACTGCTGTAGGCATAGACAGCTTCCCATTCCGGTTCATACCGAAGATACCCTTCGTCCACCACATCGCCAGTGAGATAGAGCTGCCACCAGCCCTCTGCATCAAACTCTATGTAATCGTATTGGTTATCCGCATCGCCCAGCCAGATACCCTCATACATACTGAAATCATTTACTGTATCCTCATTGAGCGCCGGAACATCGCCGCCCAAACCTTCATTGGGGTCATCCTGGGGAGACAATGTACTGCTTTCTGTGCTTTCCACGTTTTCCACACTTTCGGAATCTCCTCCGCAGGCCGTACAAAGGAAGCACAGCAACACCATCATCACCAGTAAAAGTCCTGTAGTTTTCTGCTTCATAATATCCTCCTATTCTCCGTCAGACAGATACAAGCCTGCAAAAATATCCTGATATACGGACTCCATATCATCCGCCGCGTCCAGTGTGGAGCCGAAACCGTAGAGATAAGTATAACTGTCCGTATCCATGACAAAAACTGTCCATTCACGCGTGTCCTCGTTTTCGCCTGAAGTATATGTCACAATATATACCGGGTAGCTCATATTTTTGCTGTATGTTTCATTTTCCTCGACATTCTGTACTTCATAAATATTCGTATCGCCCAAAGTCAGGGCACAGCCGATCATGTAGTCCTCAAAAGTCTGATCAAAATTTCCCCAGTAACTTTGAAACACTGTATTTGCCACGATAATCTGTCCATCTTCCGTGGCATCCGCATAATAATAAGTACCATCCTCGTTGTTTTCGGATTGCAGGGTTTGCATATTGGTAAAGGGA
Organism: Clostridium sp.; assembly: GCA_021770825.1. Lineage (GTDB taxonomy): Bacteria > Bacillota > Clostridia > Lachnospirales > Lachnospiraceae > CANRXD01. Next base: position 73,924 of record JAETQD010000017.1, read on the forward strand.
AGTGCGCCGCCCATCAGAACAGGAACAACATCCCCGTCCTCCCGGATTAGGTCGCCCCGGCCATCGTCCGCATACCCACTGTCAACCGGAGATAAATCATCAGCATTGTCACCCATCGTCTCTCCCGGCGTGTCACCGCTCACCTTGCTGAAAGTGCCAAAGGAATCAATATACAGCGTATTGTCCTCATCAAACCAGCATCTGTGGGCAATACCGTCATGCTCGTTATAGGCATAAACATAACCGTATTCCTCTACATACTGGATGTTGCCACTGGCAAGCAGCTCATCATTGGCGTCAGACAGCATAAATCGCTCGCTATTAGTTATATCCTCGATATGCTCCATAATCAGTACGCTGCCATCTTCTCCCAGCCATGTCCCAAAAAAATTGCTGTAATCGTATTCGACAGAATCGTCAATAACCAGATTTTCAATGCTTTCAGGAATGGTGTCGGTGCCGCCATCACTGCCGCCGCAGGCCATCAGGCTAAAGCTCATAGCCAGTGCCAGTAAAAAAGCAGCAAGTCCTTTCCATTTTTTCATGTTTGTTTTCCTCCTTTTTAATAATTTGAAGCTCGATGCTCCTGTTCCGCCATGGACAGCAGTTCATCGTGACTCAATTCTACATTACCGAAGCGGACAAAAATGCCATTGGTCACGGCACTGTTCCACACTTGTGGGTCAGCAAGCGACCGAAAACGGATTTTGTCAAGATATGGTTTCATGTCCAGCATCAGGCGGCTGCCGGATATGAAATCAACTTGCAGGACATATTCGTCCAGTGCTTTGACCTCTAAAATATATCTTCGTTTCACATGAGTCCTCCTCTCCAGGTATAAAAAATCCACCGTACCTACATTGTACGGTGGACTTATCGGGATAACCATTAACCAAAGGTTAGGTCTTTTGCAAGAACAGCTCAAACAACTGCTTTCTCTTGGTTCGGGTATCGCCCTCAATATGAAGTTTGGAATAAATCTGATTGATGTATTGCTTGATACTGCCCTCGGAGAGAAACAGCTTTTCTGCAATCTCCCGGTTGGACAGACGTTCGGCCAGCAGCCCCACGATTTCGTACTCCCGTTCTGTCAGCGGAGCCAGAGCAGCCGGACGTACCGCCTGATTCTGTATCTGCTTTCGGCGTGCCTCATACGCCTCGCCAAACTGCACAATGTGTTTGGCAACCGCATTGTGTTCCGCACTGCTTTCCAGCAAGTCCTTCAGATAACGGTAATTCTCCACAAATGGTATTAAAAATTGATCCGGCTCCGCATCCCGAAGCGCCCGCTCCAGCACTTCCCGTGCTTCTGACCGTTTGCCCAGCATCTCATAAGCCGCAGCCATCTGAATACGGATATGCAAAGTCACCAGTGCATAGTGCATTGCTTCGCATACGGTCAGCTGTCCTGTGCTGCGCCCAATCACCTTGGCGTAAGCGCCCTGGGCAAGATACACTTGATTTTCAATCATCTCCATCATCGGCTTGCCTGGCGCAAGGATATGGATCGTGGAAAGCTGGTGGTCGGCGAAAACAGGAGGAATTTGTTCCGTCTTGCCCAGCAGGGCATGATAGTAGGCGCTGGTTGCGCTCCAGATATTCACCCAAGCTGCGTTGTGTTTCCGCAGCAACTCCGCGCGGCGTTCCTCAAAGGAATATCGCTGCTCTACATCCGTACACAGGGAAAGTCGCCATGCGAGGAAGTCACAGCAAAGTGTCATGTTCACCTGCCCGTTTCCCTCGATCTGGGCATAGGCGTGTTCCAGCTCAATGTGCGCGTCCGTGAAACGGCCCTGCATGAACGCCGCCTCCGCCCGCATGATGGTTTCTGCGCCCTGTCCATGGCCATTTGTGATTTTGTAATAGTGTGGCATACACTCGTCCATCTCGGCAAGCTCGCTTTGCAGCTCGCCTGGCGCACGGTAGAACATCATCAAAACCGACGGCGAGCCGAAAGTCCAGCCGCCACTTTTTTGGATGCTGATCGCCGGGCGTGACATCTGCAAGCTGGCGCTGCGGTGCAGGCGGCTCATAGCACTGATGTCATTATAACAGAGGAAACTCATAATCAGGTCACACTCGCCCAACAGATCGCCGCGCTCCTTTGCAGGCATCTCCGGGTGTTCCTCAATGGCTGTCATCAACAAGTCTTTCATTTCCAGCATTTTGGGAATCAGCCGCCAGTTGAACATACTGCGTATCAGCACCAAAATGGATAACGGATGCTCTTTCAACACGGAAGTGGGACACGCCTCAATATCGGAAAGCACAGTCTGCGGATTAAGCGAGGCAAGCAGAATCCCCGCGTCTTTTTGTATGACACGAAGCAGGGCATCGTAATTTCCGCTTCGTCGGTAAGCCGCTATGGCGTGCAGATACTGACTGTGGTTTTCGTACCACAATCCAAAGTGTTCCAGATAGAACGTCTGTTTTTCTCTTTCCAGCATCCGAAATGTGCGTTCGGCACATTCTTTCATCATGTGGTGGAAACGATAAGTCACACCGTCCGGCAGACATTTTACAAATGCGTTTTGTGCGGTCAGTACGGCAAGCAGCTTTTCTGCATCCGTGTCTCCTGTGACAAAACGCGCCATTTCCACGGTAAACTCATCGGCAAGCCCCATGACTGCCAGAAACTCCCGCTGCTTTTCTGGGATCGGGTCAATCATGGCGGCGGTGAACGTAGCGTAAATGTCGGAATTGTGGTCGGGCAGCGCTCCGTGTTCGGAAAGTGTCCGTAGGTTCAGATAAACAGCGGAAAACCAGCCCTCGCTGGAATAGAGCAGGGCTTCGACCTGCTCGTCGGAAAGCTCGGTGCCGCACCGATGAGCATAAATGGCAAGTTCGGTGTGGTTTAGCCGCAGGTGTTCTGTACCAATCTGGTAAACCTTGCCCCCCAGCCGTACGGTTTCTGCGGCGGGCAGAAAACGATCCCGGCTGGCAACAATCAGGTGTACGTTGCCCGGCAGACGATTTGCAAGGGTGCAGAGAAAACCGGAAACGCGGATGTCCGTCAACAGGTGAAAATCGTCAATAAAGATGTAGCAGTCAGTTTCGCCTGCCAGTTCATGGCAGAGATCATCTGCCAGCAATCCCCCGCCGGCGGCGTCTGTGGGGCAGGTATAGTCCAGCAGGAAGTCAAAACCCGCACGAGCAAAAGCATCCTGTACGCTTTTCCAGAAGATTGCAAGGTTGTCAGAATACGCGCTGATGCGAACAGTACGCAGAGACTGTGCCTTTGCACGCTGCTCCAGATACCAGTTTACCGCCGTTGTTTTACCGTAGCCCATAGGTGCCACCACTGTGGTCAGGACACAGCGAGAGATGGGCCGCAGACTTTCCTGCAATCGCTCAGATATGTAAATCGTATTCAAATTCCATTTTGGCTTTGGCATGATGCTCACCTCCGGCTCATTTTATTTGTATCCGCTTTACGCGGATCAGATGGTTTCTTTGCATCCTCTGGAATTGCCCATGATCTCCCGAAACGAGTTGCGCTGGGAATACGCCCTTCAGCGCAGTATTGATTGACTCGCCGCTCCGATACGCCCCAGCGGCAGGAGGCTTCCCGTATGGAAATATAACCCTTGATCCCTTCCATGCCATTTCTCCGTTAAGATATAATTTATATTTTCCATTATATGCGAATATCCGAAGAGAAGCAAGTCATACGGAAAAGTGCTCAGATGACAAAAACAAAACTGGCAAGCAATGCAGAGTGGTACACACTCTGCGATTTTGCTCCGCAAAATTGCTTGTTGGTGGGTGGCCCCCAATCCCCCGAAACAGCTCCGTACCGGAGCTGGCTACGCGTTTCTGCGAAACGCTTTGACGCGGGCATAAGGCCCGCTGAAAACTGCATCATAGAAATGTGCATAACAGGTCATTTCACCGATGGAAAACACCATTCACAGAGCATGGAAAAGTTTTTAACTTTCCCACACCCTGCAAACAGTATTTCCCACAGTTTCATATACCGACCAGTTATACAACATTCCCACAATGCCTACTACTGCGGCGAAAGTCCTCAACCATTCCTTCTTAGCGAGAATCCCTTGAGGTCTGTTCTGTCTCTTTCTTCTGCTTTTCTTCCTGCTCTTTCTCTTTTTCATCATAACCCATCAATCGGGCAACATTGGCTCTTGCCATTTGCAAATCCCGCATTTCCTGCCTTATGCTGGAGTATTCAGGATAGAGCGCTTTCTTCTCTGCCAGCAACTTGGCATATTCAGCCTGGAGGCTCTTGACATTAGGCAGCTTCTTGATGCCCATCTCATCAAATGCTTTCTTCGCAGCCTTATGCAACAGAATATCAGCTTCATGCTCCGCCAGAAACTTTTTGGAGTAACCGGCTTTCCGATAGGCTACATAGATCTCACGGGTCTTGGCATAGTTGATGATATGCTTTTGCATAACAGCAATCTCTGCCATACGCGCCTCCGATGCCTTAATCTGATCGGACAGCTCATGGAACCTCGCTGTCACTTCATCGGTTTTCTTGCAGAGCGTCCCATAGTCCAGCAGCTTCCGCTCTGTCAGGAAATTCAGCGTAGAGGCCATCTGCTTCAGATTGAAGCTCTGCGCCCACCGCGCATAACCGGCTCCTTTGCCCTCGACAAGTTTGGCCTGGATGTCCACCAACAGATTGACGCGCTGAGCCTGAATCTTCTTTGCCTCTTTCCGGGCCGGAGACAGTTCCTTTTCCCCAACGATAATAGAGAGAATATCGCCTTGGGAATATCCGTCCTTCAGGGAACGGAGGCGGGTAAACTTCTTTTGTCCAGGCCCACGGAAGCCGGGCTGTTTTCCGCCCTTATACTCATACCCGGCCTCTTTCATCAGTTTTAGAAAGGCATCGTAGTCTTTCGGCTTTTCAGCCAGGGCCGCATCAATCGCCAGACGGAGCTTATCCTGAAAGGACAGCTTCTTTTTATCGCCCAGCCACTTGCCATAGTGCGTCCGGCTGGGCTTGGGATTCTCAACAACAGAAAGGCCGTTTTCCAGACACAGCCGGTCACTGGCCCGCCGCAGGGCAAAGCTGGAACCGAGGAAATTGCGGTACTTATGCCGCGCATCCATCCGTGTGGAATTGTAAATAATATGTGTATGGATATGGGCATGGTCGATATGTGTGGCAACGATAAACTGATGCTTGCCTTTTGTCCAGCTCATTGCCAGCTCATAACCGATCTGCTGGGCCTGCTCCGGTGTGATCTCACCAGGCTTGAAAGACTGCCGGATTTGATACAGCAGCACATCACTTTTCGGAATCTCTCTGCCGGTATAATCAGCATAGGCCCGTTTTGTCAAAAGCATCTCATTAGCAGCGGTGGTCGAATCGCATCCATAGACCATCACCAGCTCACCGCCCAGAGTCTTAGCCGGATTGATTGCGTAGTCTATCCGTTCATGGACAGTATAGGCAATCGACTGATTCTTGATTTTGTGCATAGGTATCAGACGAGTAGTTGCCATTGTATAAACCTTCTTTCCTGATTGCATGGAAAAGGCCAGCCATTTCAGGCTGGCCTCACTGTCATTATGCTTTTATGAAATCTTGCAACGCGTAATTGGCATCCTGTATTAGTCCCAACATCCGAACCGCCAGCATGGGAAGTCCAAGGGGACTGATAAGAAATGCGATCACCAACAGGATGATCCCATTCTGAACGGAGTAAGTAACCAGCACCACAAGCCCCAGCAGCCCTACCACGGTTCCGGCCAGTCCGAAGATAAACGCGGAAATGTGGAGCATCACAGCGCACAGCCAGACGAATACCGTCAGGATCATAACTACCGGCGCAGCTCCTTGATAGTGTCAATAGTTTTTCGCAAATTTAATTCCTGCCGTTCAGCAGCTGGCAGTTAACCGGCTATGATATCAGACAGCAGGTCATCCTCCAGTTTGGAAAGATGATCCATGTTCA